>JBEKYM010000029.1:0-75106 GCA_049510975.1 Acidimicrobiales bacterium | reverse complement strand
AGGGGGTCGTGCGGTCACTCTGTGCACAAGGTTCGTTCCGGCGCCGGCGCCGGCGCCGCTGGACTCGGTCGCGCCGGCGCCGGCGGCCAAGCGCCGGCGAGGTCGGTTTCGGCGCACCGGCGCCCCGACCCTCAGCGAAGCGCCAGCTGCCCCGCAACGATCGGCTGCGGGAGGCCCGTCGTGCCCATGAGGTAGCGATCGACGGAGGCGGCGGCCGATCGGCCCTCGGCGATCGCCCAGACGATGAGGCTCTGCCCACGTGCCATGTCGCCGCAGGCAAAGACGCCGTCGACGCTCGTGGCAAAACCCTTCCCGACGGCGACGTTCCCCCGAGCGTCCAGCTCGAGTCCGAGCTCGGCCACGACGCCCAAGCGCTCGGGCCCGCTGAAGCCCATCGCCAGCAGGACGAGATCGGCTTCGAGCTCGGTTTCGGTGCCGGCGACGGGTAGGAATTGCGGCCGCCCGTCGACGACTTCCGACGAGACCTGCTGCAGGCGCAGCGCTCGCACATGGCCGACGCCGACCCCTTCCCCGTCGCCGAGCAGCTCGACGGTGGTGACGGCGAAGATCCGCTCCCCGCCTTCCTCGTGTGCCGACGACGTCCGGAAGATGAGCGGCCATGTAGGCCACGGGTTGTCGGCCCCGCGCACCGCCGGCGGCGACGGGAGGATCTCGAGCTGGTGGACCGAAGCGGCTCCCTGCCGGTGCACCGTGCCGAGGCAGTCGGCCCCGGTGTCACCCCCGCCGATGATCACGACGTGCTTGCCGGCGGCCGTGATCGGCGAGGCCTGCAGGGTACCTTCGCACACCTGGTTGGACGGCTTCAGGAACTCCATGGCGTAGTGGACGCCGTCCAGCTGACGGCCGGGCACCTCGAGGTCACGGGGACGTGTCGAGCCGGTGGCAAGGACCAGGGCGTCGAACTCGTACCGCACCTCCGCCGCCGGCACGACGGTCCCGCCGGGCGCGCTCGCCCCCGCCACCTCGCCGGCGTCGGCTCCGACGGACACCTGGGTGCGGAACACTGTGCCTTCGGCCCGCATCTGAGCCAGCCGGCGGTCCAGCACCGACTTCTCCATCTTGAACTCGGGTATCCCGTAGCGGAGCAGGCCGCCGATCCGCTCTGCCCGCTCGTAGACGACGACCTCGTGACCGGCGCGAGTGAGCTGTTGGGCGGCCGCCAGGCCGGCGGGACCGGAACCGACGACCGCCACCCGCTTGCCCGTGACGACCCGCGCATGCCGCGGCTCGAGGCGGGAGGCGCCCCATTCGGCGATCTCGAGCTCGACCTGCTTGATCGACACCGGCTCGGCGTTGATGCCGAGCACGCAGGAGCCTTCGCACGGTGCCGGGCAGAGGCGCCCCGTGAACTCCGGGAAATTGTTCGTCGCCTCGAGGCGTAAAGCGGCCTCCGCGTACCGATCCCGGTACACGAGGTCGTTCCACTCGGGGATGAGGTTGCCGAGCGGGCAGCCCTCGTGACAGAACGGGATGCCGCAGTCCATGCACCGAGCGGCCTGCTGGCGAACGAGCTCGGGATCAAACGGCTGGTACACCTCCCGCCAGTCCTGCAGACGAACGGCGACGGGGCGTCGAGTCGGCGCCACCCGGCCGAACCGCAAGAAACCCTTCGGATCAGCCATGTGCCGCCGCCATGATGGCGTCGTCGACGGCGCTCCCGGTCTCGATCGCCAGGCGGGTGGCCTCGAGCACGCGGCGATAGTCGATCGGCATCACCTTGCGCACGAGCGCGAGGGCAGCTGGGCCGTCGGCGACCAGGCGCTTTGCCAGCTCGGAGCCCGTGAGCAGCACGTGCCGGGCGAGGAGGTCGGCCACGAGGCGGAGATCCTCGGCGTCGAGCTCGTCCAGGGTCACCATGTCGGGGTTGCAGCGCCGGTCCAGCAGCCGCTCCGGGTCGTACACGTAGGCGATGCCGCCCGACATGCCGGCGGCGAAGTTGCGCCCCGTGGCTCCGAGCACGAGCACGGTTCCGCCGGTCATGTACTCACAGGCATGGTCGCCGACGCCCTCGACGACGGCCGTGGCCCCCGAATTGCGCACGCAGAAGCGTTCGCCGACCTGGCCGCGGATGAAGGCCTCGCCGGCAGTCGCCCCGTACAGGACCACGTTGCCGGCGATGACCTGGCGCTCGGCCGGCGAGGGAGACGTCGGATGCGGCCGCAGCACGAGGTGCCCTCCCGACAGGCCCTTGCCGAAGTAGTCGTTGGCGTCGCCCACGAGCCGCAGCGTGATGCCTCGGGGGACGAAGGCGCCGAAGCTCTGACCGGCCGAGCCCGTGAGGGCGATGTCGATCGTGCCGTCCGGAAGGCCGGCGCCGCCGTGGCGCCGCGTCACCTCGTAGCCGAGCATCGTGCCGACGCTGCGATGGACGTTGCGGACGCGAAACGACGACCGCACCGGCTCGCCCGTCTCGATCGCCCCCATGCTGGCGGCGATGAGCTGGTGGTCGAGTGCCTGCGCGAGCCCATGGTCCTGCTCGCGGGTGCACGACAGCGCCGGCGTCGCCCTACCGCCGCCTTCTCCAACGGGCGCCGCAGCGGCCTGCAGGATCGGACCGAGGTCGAGGCGATGGGCCTTCCAGTAGTGGTCGGCCGCCCGTGTCGTGTCGAGGTACTCGACGTGGCCGACTCGCGGACCTCGGTGGCGATGTACTCGAAGAACGTCTCGACGAACTCCGGCCGGCCCGTGAAACGCTTGCGCAGCTCCGGGTTCTGGGTGGCGATCCCGACGGGGCAGGTGTCGAGGTGGCATACGCGCATCATCACGCAGCCGGAGACGACGAGGGGGGCCGTGGCAAAGCCGAACTCTTCGGCTCCGAGGAGGGCGGCTACGACGACGTCGCGGCCCGTCTTGATCTGGCCGTCCACTTGCACGACGATGCGGTCCCGCAGCCCATTGCGAACGAGCGTCTGCTGAGTCTCGGCAAGACCGAGCTCCCAGGGCACGCCGGCGTGCTTGAGCGATGTCAAGGGCGCCGCCGCCGTGCCGCCGTCGTGCCCGGAGATGAGCACGACGTCGGCGTGTGCCTTTGCCACACCGGCGGCGACGGTGCCGACGCCGACTTCGGCCACGAGCTTGACGTGCACGCGGGCCCGCGGGTTGGCGTTCTTCAGGTCATAGATGAGCTGAGCGATGTCCTCGATCGAATAGATATCGTGGTGCGGCGGGGGCGAGATGAGTCCGACACCGGGTGTCGAGAACCGCGTGCGGGCGATCCAGGGGTAGACCTTGTGGCCGGGCAGCTGGCCGCCCTCGCCGGGCTTGGCTCCCTGGGCGATCTTGATCTGGAGGTCGTCGGCGTTCACGAGGTACTCGCTCGTGACGCCGAAGCGACCCGACGCCACCTGCTTCACGGCCGAGCGCCGCGAGTCGCCGTTCGGGTCCGGCACGTAGCGCTCCGGGTCCTCGCCGCCTTCGCCGGTGTTGGAGCGGGCTCCGATGCGGTTCATGGCGACGGCGAGGGTTTCGTGAACTTCGGCGGAGATCGAGCCGTAGGACATCGCCCCGGTGGCAAAGCGCCGGACGATCTCGGAGACCGGCTCGACCTCCTCGATCGGCACGGGCTCACGCCCTTGCTGGCGGAAGCCCAGCAATCCTCGCAGCGTTGCCAGCTGCTCGGACTGGGCGTCGACGAGCTCGGTGTACTCCTTGAAGACGTCGTAGCGGCGGGCCCTCGTCGAGTGCTGCAGCTTGTGCACCGTGCGGGGGTTGAAGAGGTGGTACTCGCCGTCGCGGCGCCATTGGTACTCGCCGCCGACTTCGATCTCGAGGTTGCCCGGGACGCTCGTGCGTTCGCCGAAAGCAGCCGCGTGGCGCCGGGCGACTTCGGCGGCGATCTCGTCGGCATCGATGCCCCCGAGCCGTGACGATGTCCCGGTGAAGTGACGGGCCACGAAGGCCTCCGAGAGGCCGACGGCTTCGAACACCTGGGCGCCGGTGTAGGAGGCGATCGTCGAGATGCCCATCTTGGACATCACCTTGAGGACGCCTTTCGACCCGGCCTTGACGTAGTTGTGAAGCGCTTGGCGCTCCGTCACGCCCGTGATGGCGCCGTCGCGCACCATCTCGGCGATGGAGTCGAAGGCAAGGTAGGGGTTGACGGCAGCAGCCCCGTAGCCGATGAGGAGGGCGAGATGGTGCACTTCGCGCGCCTCGCCGCTCTCGACGACGAGGCCCACTCGAGTGCGCTCCTTCTCCCGCACGAGGTGGTTGTGCACGGCGGCGGTCAGCAGCAGCGACGGGATGGGAGCCAGCTCGACACTGGCGTGGCGGTCGGAGAGAACCACGATGTTCACACCGAGGGCGATGGCCTCCGACACCTGGGCGCACACGCGGGCGATGGCGGCCTCCAACCCGGCGCCGCCGTCGGCGACGGAAAACAGTCCGTCGACCGCAAAGGCAGAGAAGCCCTCCACGCCGCCGTCCTCGCCGACGTAGAGGAGTTTCGCCAATTCGTCGTTGTCGAGGACCGGATGGTGCAGGACGATCTGCCGGCAGTTGGCAGGGCCGGGCTCGAGCAGGTTCGCCTCTGGCCCGAGGGTGGACTGGAGCGACGTCACGAGCTCCTCGCGGATGGCGTCCAACGGCGGGTTCGTGACCTGTGCGAAGAGCTGGGAGAAGTAGTCGTAGAGCAGGCGCGGGCGCTCCGAGAGGACGGCGATCGGGGTGTCGGTGCCCATCGATCCGATCGGCTCGGCGCCCGTGGTCGCCATGGGAGCGAGCAGGGTCCGCAGATCCTCGGCGGTCACGCCGAACAGGCGCTGGTGACGCACGATGGAGGCGTGCTGGGGCGTGAGCATGCGCCGGGGCGGGAGGTCCCGGATCTGCACCAGGCCCTCGTCGAGCCACGCCCGGTACGGGAGCTCGGCCGCCAGCGAGGACTTCACCTCGTTGTCGTCGACGATGCGGCCGGCGACCGTGTCGACGAGGAACATCCGCCCGGGCTTCAAGCGGCCCCGCTCGACGACGTGGGCGGGATCGAGATCGAGCACACCGACCTCGGAGGCGAGCACGACGAGGCCCTCGTCGGTCACCCAGTAACGCGCCGGGCGCAGGCCGTTGCGGTCGAGGACGGCGCCGACCACGCTGCCGTCGCTGAACGCGACCGCCGCTGGGCCGTCCCACGGCTCCATCAGGCACGAGTGGTACTCGTAGAACGCCCGCCTCGCTTCGTCGAGCTCCTGGTGGTTCTCCCAGGCCTCCGGGATCATCATCAAGACGGAGTGCGGGAGCGAACGCCCGCCGAGATGCAGCATTTCGAGGACCTCGTCGAAGGACGCCGAGTCACTCGCTCCGGGCGTGATGATCGGGAAGATGCGGCTGAGATCCCCCCCGATGAGGCCCGTGGCGAGCAGCGACTCGCGGGCCCGCATCCAGTTCCGGTTGCCCTTCAGCGTGTTGATCTCGCCGTTGTGAGCGACGAGGCGGTACGGGTGCGCCAGCGGCCAAGCGGGGAACGTGTTGGTCGAGAAACGGGAGTGCACGAGCGCGATGGCCGACTCCAACCGCTCGTCGCCGAGATCGACGAAGAAACCCCTCAGCTGATCAGTCGCCAGCATCCCCTTGTAGACGAACGTGCGTGCCGAGAGGGAGGGGAAGTAGAGGGCGTCGCCGGCGTGCTCGGCCCGCTTGCGGAGCACGAACAGGCGCCGCTCGAGGGCGAGCACGGTGCCGCCGGCGTCGGCGGGTAGCTCGCTGCCGTCGGCCCAACCCACGAAGACCTGGGCGAAGGAGGGAGCGACCTGGCGGGCGCCCGAGCCGGCCACCTCCAGGCGAACCGGCAGGTCGCGCCAGCCGAGCACGCGGAGACCCTCTTCGGCGGCGAGCGACTCGAAAGCGGCCCGCGCACAGCGAGCCTCATCGGCATCCCGCGGGCTGAACGCCAGGCCGGACCCGTAGCGACCGTGCGGCGGCAGGTCGATGCCGAGCTCGCCGGCGACCGCACGAAACAGCCCGTCGGGCATCTGCACGAGAATCCCCGCCCCGTCGCCCGTCTCGGCGTCGGAGCCGAAGGCGCCGCGGTGAGCGAGGTTCTCGAGGGCGGTCAGCCCGAGATCGACGACGGCATGGCTCGGCCCGCGCCGGAGCTCGGCCACGAAAGCGATCCCACATGCATCATGCTCGTTGGCGGGGTCGTACAACCCCGCCGGAGCTGGCAAGACTGCCACGGCGTCCCTTCTCGGTCGGTCGGCCGGTCGTCTCGACCTGGCCGGTCATCACCCGGGACATCCTTGGCCCTGCTGGGTCCCTGAAGATTACACGGCTCCGCCGTTTGTCGGTTCAGGCGGACACCGAGCGAGGGTGTCGTACCTCGAGCAGCTCACGTCGCGGCGGCCCATCGTCCGGGCCTCAATAGGCTGGCCCGGTGGGCCAAAGTGATCTGCTCGTCATCGGCGGGGGCGTCATCGGACTCGCCTCGGCCTGGCGGGCGCGCCAGGCAGGCGCTGAAGTCGTCCTGCTCGACCCATCGCCGGGGCACGGTGCGTCCTGGGCGGCCGCCGGCATGCTGGCCGCTGTGACCGAGGCTCACTTCGGCGAGGAGAGCCTGCTCGGCCTCAACCGGCGGGCGGCGGCGGCGTGGCCGGCGTTTCGCCACGAGCTCGAAGCCGTCAGCGGCCACGACGTCGCCTACCGGGACGACGGCACGTTGGCCGTCGCCTTCGACGGCGGCGACCGCGACGCTCTCCACCAGCTGTACGAGTTCCAGCAGGAGCTCGGCCTCGGCAGCACGTGGCTGGAGGCGAGCGAGTGCCGCGACCTCGAACCGTTGCTCGCCCCGGCCATCCGAGGCGGCCTGTTCGTACCCCTCGACCATCACGTCGATCCCCGGCGCGTCGTCGGGGCTCTCGCGCAAGCCTGCCGGGCGGCCGGTGTGCGCCTCGTCGCCGACGCCGTGGCCGAGGTGACCCTCGCCGGTGAGCGCGTCGTCGGTGCGCGCTGCCAGGGAGGCGAAGTCATCGCAGCCTCGACGACGCTGCTCGCCGCCGGCTGGCAGTCGGCCGCCTTGCCCGGCCTGCCCGCTCGGGCGCTTCCCCCGGTGCGGCCCGTGAAGGGCCAGATCCTTCGCCTGCGCCTGCCCAGCGGATGGCCGGTGCCCCGGCACACCGTGCGGGCCATCTCGCAGGGCACCTCGCTGTACGTCGTGGTCCGACCCGATGGGGAGATCGTCTGCGGGGCGACCGTCGAGGAGATGGGGGCCGATCGCCGTGTGACCGGCGGGGCGATCTACTCGCTCATGCGCGATGCCCGGCTAGTGCTCCCCATGCTCCTCGAGGCCGAGTTCGTCGAGGCGACGGCCGGCCTTCGGCCCGGCTCCCCCGACAACGCCCCCATGATCGGGCCTGGCGGCCTCGAGGGCCTCCTCATCGCCACCGGCCACTACCGAAACGGCATCCTCCTCGCCCCCGTCACCGCCGAGCTCATCGCCGGCCTGATGTCCGACGCCAGCGCCGGCTCCGTAGCCGAGCTGCCAGGGTGGGCGATGGCGTTCGACCCGAGGCGGTTCCAGCAGGCATCGGCGGCCGTGTGAGCGACGCTTCATTGCTCCTCGTCAACGGCGAGCCGCACGACCTGCCGTCCGGCACTACCGTCGCGGACGTGGTTGCCCTCGTCGCGCCGAGCCGGCGTGGGATCGCCGTCGCCCTCAATGGAGACGTCGTGCCTCGCAGCGCCTGGGAACGCACCGCCCTCTCCTCTGGTGACCGCGTCGAAGTGCTCACCGCCGCCCAGGGAGGCTGATCGCCGTTGTCGTCGTCGTCGCCGTTGTCGTCGCCTGACCAGCTCGTCATCGCCGGCGAGACCCTCGGATCCCGCCTCATCCTCGGCAGCGGCGGCATTCCCAGCCTGGCGGTGCTCGAGCGGGCCATCGCCGCCTCGGGCACGTCGCTCGTGACCGTCGCCATACGTCGCGTCGATCCGAATGCCCCGGGTTCTCTCCTCGACGTGCTCGCCCGGCTCGGCGTCCGCGTCCTGCCCAACACGGCCGGTTGCTTCACGGCTGCCGACGCTGTCCTCACGGCCAAGCTCGCACGTGAGGCGCTCGAGACGGATTGGGTCAAACTCGAGGTCATCGGCGACGAGATCACGCTCCTGCCGGACGGGAGCGAGCTGTTGAGGGCGGCGGAGCAGCTGGTGGCGGATGGCTTTGTCGTGCTGCCGTACACCAACGACGACCCGGTGCTGGCGCGACGCCTCGAGCACCTCGGCTGCGCAGCAGTCATGCCCGCAGGAGCTCCGATCGGGTCGGGCCTCGGGATCCGCAACCCGCATGCGATCGCCATGATCACCGAAGGCGCCGGCGTGCCCGTCGTCCTCGATGCCGGTATCGGGACTGCCTCCGATGCCGCCCTTGCGATGGAGCTCGGCTGCGACGGCGTCATGGTGGCGTCCGCCATCACCCGGTGCAGGGCGCCCGAAGTGATGGCGAGGGCGATGGCGCTTGCCGTCGAGGCAGGGCACGCCGCCCGGACTGCCGGCCCGATCCCGCGCCGGTACCACGCTGAAGCCTCCAGCTCCTTCGACAGCATGGCCGAGCTCGTCCTCGACAGCTCGCCGCTGCCCGTGCCCGAGCAGCTGTCACCGAGCGGGGGCCGAGGATGATCTCCGCCGTCCTGCCCGGACGGGGCACGCCTCCGGTCGCGCTCACGATCGCCGGCAGCGACTCGGGCGGCGGCGCCGGCATCGCCGCCGACTTGCGCACCTTTGCCGCTCACGGCGTCATGGGTACGCTGGCGATCACCGCCGTGACCGCACAGAACACCCTCGGTGTGCAGCTGGTGCAAACCCTGCCGGCGGCCATGGTCGTCGCTCAGATCGAGTCGGTGATGAGCGATCTGCACCCCGCAGCCGCCAAGACGGGCATGCTCGCCACGAGTGACATCGTGAAGTCCGTCATCGCAAAGATCCACGACGGTTCGCTGCCGCCCCTCGTCGTCGACCCCGTCCTCGTCGCCTCCTCGGGCGACCCACTCTTCGAAGGCCACGCCGTGCGCGACGCCTATCTCGAGCTCGTCGCTGGAGCGACCGTGGTCACGCCGAACCTCCTCGAGGCTTCACTGCTCGTCGGGCGGCCCTTGAACGACCTCGAGGCGATGGAGGAGGCGGCCCGGGAGCTGCAGGCCCTCGGGCCGGATCTCGCCGTCGTCAAGGGGGGTCACCTGCGGATCGACTCCGAGGCCATCGACGTCGCCTTCGACGGGCACGCCGTCACCCTGCTGCGCTCCCCGTGGGTGTCGACGGGAAATGTGCACGGCACCGGCTGCAGCTTTGCCGCCGCCATCGCCGCCAACCTCGCCCTCGGGTTAGGACCGCTCCAGGCGGCGCTGAACGCCAAAGCCTTCGTGCACCGCGCCATCGTGCTGGCGGCCGGCTGGGAGCTCGGCGGCGGCCACGGGCCCATCGACCACTTCGGAGCGGCGCTGGGTTAGGAGCGGCGCCGGGTTAGGAGCGGCGCCGGGTTAGGAGCGGCGCCGGCCTAGAGGTCGTTGGAGGAAGCCGCCGCCGGCAGCCGGTGGGGCGCCCCGTGCGCAAAGAGGATCTCCGGGACCGCCACCTCGCCGCCGGAGTCCTGATAGGTCTCCATGAGGGCGATCAGCCAGCGTGCGGTCATCGCCGTGCCGTTCAGCGTGTGCACGACCCGGAGCTGGCGCTCGCTGTCGCGGTAACGGATGTTCAGTCGGCGCGCCTGGTAGTCGGTGGTGTTCGAACAGGACGTGATCTCGCGGTAGCGCCCCTGGCTCGGGATCCATGCCTCGATGTCGTATTTCTTGGCAGCCGACGGGCCGAGGTCGCCGGCGGCCGTGCAGACGACCCGGTACGCCAGCCCCAGACCCGAGACCAGCTCTTCCTCGATACCGAGGAGTCGCTCGTGCTCGTCCGGTGACGCCTCCGGGGTGCTGTAGACGAACATCTCGACCTTGTCGAACTGGTGCACGCGGAACACGCCCCGGGTGTCCCGGCCCGCAGCGCCGGCCTCACGGCGAAAGCACGTCGAGTAGCCGGCGTAACGAGCCGGCAGCTGCTCCTCCTCGAGGGTCTCACCCTGGTGGAAGGCGGCGAGGGCGACCTCGGAGGTTCCGGTGAGATAGAGCTCGTCGGAGTCGAGCCGGTAGAGGTTGGCCTCCTCGGTCGGCAGGAACCCGGTGCCGTACATCGCCTCCTCACGCACGAGCACCGGCGGCAGCAACACCTCGAAGCCCATGCCGACGAGCTGATCGAGCGCATACCTGTACATCGCCAGCTCGAGCAGCGCGGCGGCACCGCGCCGGTAGGCAAAGCGCGAACCCGACAGCCTCGCGCCACGATCCAGCTCGAAACCCCCGAGCTCCACATGGTCACGCGCCTCGAAAGCGAACGCCGGTGGCGTACCGACTCGGCGGAGCTCGGCGGCGTCCTCGTCGCTGCTGCCGTCAGGGATGTCGCCGGCCGGCGGGTTCGGGATCCGCGTGAGCAGATCCGATCGCTGCGCGTCCAGCTCGGCGAGCTCGGCCTCAGCCGCCCGCAGCTCCTCTTTCACCTGCTGGAGGGCCGCCAGCTCCTCGGGCGACGGCCGCCCCTTCGGGCGAGTGCGGGCTCGGAGCTCGTCCACCCGCGACGTCAGTGCCCGCCAGCTCGAGTCGAGCCGGATCAGTTCGTCGAACAGTTCGGCCGCGCCCTTGCGGGCAAGAGCGCGTCGGAGCGCGTCGGGTTCCTCGCGGGCGAGCCGAATGTCGATCATGGCTGCCCAGCCTAGGGGTCGTCCGGAGCGTGCACCGATGACGCCGGCGTGGACGGACCAGCCTGCGGGCTACCGCTTCTTCTTCTTGCGCGGACGGGGAGGCGCCTGGCGGTTCGCCTGCGACGGCGCCCGAGGACGCGAGCCGTTGGGCCGGGCGCTGGCCGGCCGGGGTGCGCTCGCGCGCCCGCCGGCAGCCGGCCGGACGGGCGCGGGGGCGCCGGGGTCGTCCTGCACGTCGTCGAATTCGTCAAAATCGCCGTCGGCGCCGCTGATCGGCTGCACCGGCTCCAGTGCTCGTTGAGCACCTCGGGGACGGATGGGGCCGCTTTGCATGGGAGCCGCCCGACCCTTCTTCTGGCGCCTCGAAGTTCCGCGATCCTCACGCTCGTCGAGGTACCCGCCGGCCACCATCGCCGGCGTGAGCAACTGGATGGCGTTGTTGCGCGCCTCCAGCTTCTGGCGGATGGCGACGTAGCGCGGCTCGAGCTCCTTCAGCATGGCCACAAGGGGCGACGCGATGAAGATCGAGGAGTACGCCCCGCTCGTGAGGCCGATGAGGAGAGCGAGCCCGAAGTACTGCAGCGTCGTCGCTCCGAGGATGTCGGCGCCAAGGATGAGCACGGCGAGGATCGGCAAGATGGCCACGAGCGACGTGTTGATCGACCGAGCCAACGTCTGGTTCATCGACAGGTTCACGACATCGGTGAACGTCAGCTTTCCCGTTGCCCCGAGCCCCTTGGTGTTGTCGCGTATCCGGTCGAATACCACGATCGTGTCGTAGAGCGAATAGCCGAGAATGGTGAGAAACGCCACGACGGTGTCCGGGGTGACGAGGAAGAACGTCAACGAGTAGATCCCGACCGTCACGAGGATGTCGTGGGCGACGGCGATGATGGCGGCGAGCGCCATCTTCCACTCGAAGAAGATCGAGATGTACACCGAGATCATGATGAGGAAGACGATGAGGGCTTCGACCGCCTTGTGCGTGACCTGGCTGCCCCATGTCGGCCCGACCGCCTCCACCGAGACCGAGCCGGCGGACGTGCCCGTGAGCTTGGCGAGCGCCGCCGTCACCTTGGCCTGCAGGCCCGTGCTGACCGCCCCGCCGCCGCCGTTGGTGAGCTTGGCCTCCACCTCGATCTGGGTGTTGTGACCGGTGCCGAGCAGCGTGACCGTGGCGTGGGCCAGCCCGGCGTTGGCGACGACCGACTGCGCCTGAGTGACCGTCGTGCCGTTGTGGTCGGCCACGGTCCAGGAAGTTCCCCCGACGAACTCGATGTCGTAGTTGAGGCCCCGCGTGGCCAGCGACACCACGCCCGCCAGGATGATGATGCCCGAGATGGCAAACCAGAGACGGCGGCGCCGAACGAAATCGAACTTCGTCTGGCCGTAATACAGGCGGTGGAAGCGGCCTGAACCTTTCGTCCCGGTCGCGGCGACCGTGTCGGTTCCGGTGCTCACGCCGCTGCCTCCGTCGCCGGGCCGGCGGCCAGGCCGCGAGCCACGCCAAGGCCGCGGGCCTCGGTGAACATCCGGTTGCGACCGAGCAGAATGACGAGTGGCCGCGTGAAGGTGTAGGCGGTGACGACGTCGAGCAGCGTGGAGATGCCCAGCATGAGGGCAAAGCCCTTCACGGCGCCGATGGAGAGGAGGTAGAGGACGGCGGCACCGATGAACGACACTGCGTCGGCCGACAAGATGGTGCGGTAGGCGCTCCGGAACCCCTTGTCCACCGACGATCGGATCGATCGCCCGGCACGCACTTCGTCCTTTAATCGCTCGAAATACACGACATAGGAGTCAACGGTGATCCCGACGGACACGATCAAGCCCGTGATCCCGGACAAGTCCAGCGTGAGACCCTCTTTGTGGCCGAGGGTGGCGATGATGGCATAGACGAGACCGGCGGTCGAGAGCAGGCCGAGGACCACGACCACTCCGAGTGCGCGGTAGTAGAAGATCGTGTAGCCCATGACGAGCAACAGCCCGAGCAGGCCGGCCAGCAGTCCGGCGTGCAGGGAGGCCGCACCGAGGGAGGCGGAGACGATTTGCGACGTGAGCGGCTTGAGCGCGATCGGCAGGGCCCCGTAGTTCAGTTCGAGCGCCAGCTTGTTCGTGCTCGCCGAGTCGAAGTTCCCACCGCTGATCTGACCCGAGCCGTTGAAGCTCGTCGACTGGATGAGCGGAGCCGACACGATGACGCCGTCGAGGTCGTTGGCGACGAGCGTCCCGTAGTACTTCTTCGCCATGGCATTGAAGATCGGGCTGCCAGAGCCCGTAAGCGTGAAGTTCACGATCCAACCGCTCGAGGTGTCCGAGGCGTACGCGCTCTTGATGATCACGCCGGTGGCGTAGGTCGGTCCGAGCACACAGCGGAGGGCGCCATTGCAGTTGGTGCCGCCGTTCAAGATGATGTTGTCGTGCTCGTAGAGCGGGTCGTCGTCGGACGGGGTCGTCTGGTACGTGGCGTAGATCGGGTCCTCGATGTTGGCCGCAGGCACGTTGAGGGTCATGCTGCTCCCGCTGCCGGAGTCGTACTGCGCCGTCCAGGCGTAGGCACCGGTCGGCGTCGGCGGGATCTGGTACTTCGGGTGGGGAGTCGTCTTCTTGGACGGCGCCGTGTAGTCGGGCGCTCCCCCGAGCACTGGGCGGAAGAACAGCTGCGCCGTCGTTCCGACGATCTTCAGGATCTCACTGGCGTTCTTCACCCCAGGCAGCTGCACGACGACGTTGCCGCCCTGGGTGGAGATGTTCGGCTGGCTGACGCCGAGGGCGTTGACACGGTCGCTCATGACCTGCACGGCGTCCTCCAGCTCGGCGTTCGTGACCTTCTGGCCGGGGAGGGGCTTTGGAGCGTAAGTGACCGACAGTCCGCCGCGGAGGTCGAGGCCGAGGACAGGCCGCCAATGGGCGGCGAGCACGCCGGCGAAGGCCCCGAAGCACACGAGCAAGGTGAGAATCACGCTCGTCAGCAGAGAGCGCCTCATTTACGCTTCGTTCCTTCCGAGCCGAGGTCGAGGGACTGCCCGGGACCGGCTACCGAGGGCGGGTGGGTGGCATTGTCCGACGGGGAGTCGTCCTCGGCCGGCTCGTCATCCTGGCTGTCGTCGTCCTCGTCGTAGTCGTCCTGCTCGTTCCCGTCGTCGTCCTGCTCGTCGTCGTCCTGCTCGTCGTCGTCGTGCTCGTGGTCGTGCAGGTACTCCTCGCTGCCCGGATCGGGCGGAACCTCGAGGTCGACGTCCTCGAGAGCCGGGTTGAGTACCTGGCTGATCGCCCGGCGGACGACTTCGACTTCGATCTCGGGAGCGATCTCGACGGTCGCACGGTCACCTTCGATGCTCGTGACTCGGCCGATGATGCCCGAGGTGAGCATGACCTCGTCGCCGATGCCGGCGGCGCTCTTCTGCGCTTGGGCCTTTCGCATGCGCTGGCTGCGGGGTCGGAGCACGAGGAGGTAGAGCACCAGTCCGAAGCCGACGAGGAGCAGCAGCGAGAGCGACGAGCTGCTTGTCTTGGCCGTCGACTTTGACGATGTTGAAGCCAGTATGAGCCCGTGAACAGCTAGGCCCATCTGGTGGAGGTACGCGGACATCGGCTCCCTGCGCTGGGTCGATTCGAATCGAACCGACACCTTACTCCTTGTGGAGCCCTCCCTCCGGGCAGGAGTCGTCCTCGCCGATGGCATCGAACAGGCTCGGGCTGTCCAGCGCTCCCTGCCGGGCCCTCGTGCGCGCCGTGCGGCCGTAGAGGATGTCCGATCCGGTGACGCCATCGGTGTCGAAGTGGGCCGGCACGGCCACGCCCAGGTGTTCGAAGGCCGTCGGTGTCGCCATCCGTCCCCGCGGCGTGCGCAACACGAGCCCCGCTTTCAACAGGTAGGGCTCATAGGTGTCCTCGACCGTCTCTGGCTCCTCGCCGACGCTGACGGCGAGGTGGGACAGACCGATGGGCCGGCCGGGAAAGGCTAGGCAGAGCGTCTCGAGGATCATCCGGTCGACCCGGTCGAGGCCGAGCTCGTCGACACCGAAGGTCTCGAGCCCTTCGCGTGCGGTCTCCCGCGTGACAACGCCTTCGCCTCGCACCTCGACGAAGTCGCGAACTCGGCGCAGGAGCCGGATCGCCAGGCGGGGCGTTCCCCGAGAGCGGCTGGCGATCTCGGCGGCGCCGCCGGCGGTGAGCTCAGTACCGAAGAGACGGGCCGACCGCCGCACGATCGCTTCCAGCTCTTCGGGGCGGTAATGGTCGAGCCGGGCGACGAAACCGAACCGGTCGCGCAACGGACCGGTTACAAGACCGGTGCGTGTCGTGGCTCCGATCAGGGTGAAGCGAGGGACGTCGAGTCGGATGGAACGGGCCGTCGGGCCTTTCCCGAGGACGATGTCGAGCTGGAAGTCCTCCATCGCCGGGTAGAGCACTTCCTCGACCGCACGGCCCAACCGGTGGATCTCGTCAATGAAGAGCACGTCACCGGGTTGTAGGTCCGTGAGGATGGCCGCCACGTCGCCAGTGCGCACCAGCGCCGGCCCAGAGGTGACGCGGAAGCTGGCACCCATCTCGGCAGCCACGATTCCGGCGAGCGTCGTCTTGCCGAGGCCCGGCGGGCCGGCGAAGAGAAGGTGGTCGACCGCCTGCTCGCGTTTGCGGGCGGCCTCGAGCACGATCGAGAGCCGTTCCTTCAGATCGGCCTGACCGACGAAGTCCTCCAGGCGGCGGGGCCGCAGACCGGCTTCGAGCTGCAGCTCGCTCTCGTCGGCGGTCGGGTCGAGCGGGCGGTCGTCGCCGTCCATGACGTCGGCGCAGGCGTCGTCCTCGGCGAGGACGTCGCGGATGACTTCCCGGCGAGGGCTCATCGCCTCGGCGCCAGCTCTCGCAAGGCCCTGCGCAGCAACTCCTCCACGGTTCCTTCTGCCGGCAGGGTGCGCACGGCCGCCCGGACCTCGTCGGGGCCGTAGCCGAGCTGGGTCAGGGCGTCGGCCACCTCACTCGCGGGAGAGGGCGTGCCGCCGAGCAGCGAGACGGCCGAGGAGATCGTTCCATCGAGCTCGCCGAAACGCGACTTCAAATCCACGAGCAGCCGCATCGCCGTCTTGCGCCCCACGCCGGGCACGAGCGTGAGGGCGTCGATGTCATCGCCGGCGACGATCTCGACGAGGCGGTCGGGACCGTGCACCGCCACGATGGCCAGCGCCAGCGAAGGTCCGACACCGTGGGCGCCGAGGAGCAGTTCGAAGGCGCGCCGCTCGTCGGCGTCCGCAAAGCCGTAGAGGGTGATGGCACCTTCCCGTACATGGGTATGGACCGAGAGCGCTGCCGTCGGCGAGAGGGCTGTAGCGCCGATCGAGCCCGAGCTCGCAAAGCCCGAGCCGACTCCGACTGATCCGAACGACGCCGCCAGCCGAGGCGACACGTGCACGCGGTAACCGACGCCGCCGACGTCGAGCACGATCTCGACGGCGGTGTCGCCCACCGGCCGGCGCTCGATGACGGCGCCTCTCAGGTACCCGATCATCCGGCGAGCCCCTTCATCATCGCCCGCTCCTGTTCCCAACTGGCGGCACCGAGATGGCAGATCGCCAGTGCGAGGGCGTCGGCGATATCGGCAGGAGGCGGGATCGCCGGGAGCTGCAGGAGCCGTGCCACCATCGCCTGGACCTGTTCTTTCGGCGCGTTCCCGTAGCCGGTGACCGCAAGCTTGACCTCAGCGGCGGTGTACTCGGCCACGCGGCAGCTGTGCTCGACGGCGGTGAGCAAGGCCACGCCGCTCGCTTGGCCCACCGACATGGCCGTGCGGGCGTTGGAGCGGAAGAAGATGCGCTCGATGACAAGAACGTCCGGCCGGAGCTCAGTGAGGAGACCGTCGAGATCGGCCCGCAACGTCGCCAGCCGATCGGGGACTGCATCGGCCGGCGAGGTCGTCACGACTCCTGCGGCAACCGTCCGGTAACCGCCCCCGCGCTCGGCTCGCGTGACACAGCCGTAGCCGCACCGCGAGAGCCCCGGGTCGATGCCAAGCACAAACATCCGTTCGATCGTAACTCCGGCGGCCGCCCGGCACGCGGATGCTCCCCGAGCAGCCGCCGGCGCCGGTAATCGGGCTCAGAGCTGGATGCTCACAGCTCGACGCTCTCGAGAATCGCGTCGGGGATGTCGAAGTTCGACCAGACGTTCTGCACGTCGTCGTGGTCCTCGAGCACTTCGATGAGCTTCAGGATCCGCTTGGCCGTCGACTCGTTGTCGATCTCGACGCGAGTGTTGGGCACCATCTCCAAATCTGCGCTCTCGACGGGGAACTTCGCCTCCTCGAGAGCGGTCTTCAACGCCTGCAAGTCGTGTGGGTCGGACGTGAGCATCCAGTCGGAGCCCTCGTCCGCCAGGTCCTCGGCGCCGGCTTCGAGGGCGACGCCCATGAGCTCGTCCTCACCGACGGACTTCGGCAGCACGACCACGCCCTTGCGGTCGAATTGCCAAGCCACCGCGCCCGGCTCTGCCATGGACCCACCGTTGCGCGAGAACAGCGAGCGGATGTCGGCACCGGTGCGGTTGCGGTTGTCGGTGAGGCACTCGACGATCATGGCAACGCCGGACGGGGCATAACCCTCGTAGGCCACCGGCTCGTAGCGGACGCCCTCGAGCTCCCCGGTCCCGCGCTTGATCGCCCGCTCGATGGTGTCGAGGGGCACGGAGGACTCCCTCGCTTTCGCAAACATGGCCCGCAACGTGGCATTGGCATTGAGGTCGCCACCGCCCTCGCGGGCGGCCACCTCGACCTGGCGGATGAGCTTGGCGAACAGCTTGCCGCGTGCCTTGTCGACCGCGCCCTTGCGGTGCTTGGTCGTCGCCCACTTGGAATGACCCGACATCGTTCAGTCTCCCTCGACCTCGATCTGGTCCAACAACATCTGGTGCAGCCTCCCATCACCGGAGAGCTCCGGGTGGAACGCCGCCACGATGACCGCTCCCTGCCGGCAGACGACGGGTCGTTCACCGATCGCCGTCTGGCTGGCGGCGCCCGGGCGGTCGAGGGCTACCGACGCCAAGACCTCGACGCCAGGCCCGGCCGACTCGACGATGGGGGCCCGGATGAACACGGCGTGCATCGGCCCGCCGTCTACGCCGCTCACCTCGAGCTCGGTCTCGAAGGACTCGAGCTGGCGCCCGAAGGCGTTCCGGCGCACGACCAGGTCGATCCCGTTCAAGCTGACCTGGTCTGGCCGGCCGTCGAGGATCTCCTTGCTCAACAGGATCATGCCGGCGCAGGTGCCGAGCATCGGCATCCCGTCCTCGACGAGCTTCTCGATCTCGGGAAGCAGGCCGGACGACTGCAGCAGGAGCGACATCGTCGTCGACTCCCCGCCCGGGAGCACGAGGGCCTGCAGGCCCTGCAGTTCGAACGGCCGGCGCACGCTCACGCCAACGGCGCCGAGCCCGGAGAGGACGGCGAGATGTTCGCGCACATCACCCTGCAGCGCGAGCACGCCGACTCGAGCAGCTGCGGTCGGGTGCGCCGAATGTGTCGACGGCACCCGGCTACCAGCCGCGCTCGGCCAGCTTCACCTCGAGCGTGCCGATCTCGGCGCCGGCCATGGCGTCACCGAGACCTCGCGACACCTTGGCGACGATCTCGGCATCCTCGAAGTGGGCGGTTGCTTCCACGATCGCCCGCGCCCGCCGAGCCGGGTCGCTGCTCTTGAAGATCCCCGAACCGACGAACACGGCTTCGGCTCCGAGCTGCATCACGAGGGCGGCGTCGGCCGGAGTGGCAAGCCCGCCGGCGCAGAACAACGGCACGGGCAGCTTGCCCGCCGCCGCCACCTCCTCGACGAGGTCGATGGGCGCCTGCAGGTTCTTCGCCCAGCCGTAGAGCTCGGCAGAATCGGCCGTCGACAGCTTGTGGATGTCACCGAGAATGGAGCGAAGGTGGCGGACCGCCTCGACGACGTTGCCCGTGCCGGCCTCTCCCTTCGAGCGGATGAGGGCGGCACCTTCCGACAGCCGGCGGAGCGCCTCCCCGAGGTTCGTGGCCCCACAGACGAACGGGACCTGGAACTTCCATTTGTCGATGTGGTACGCCTCGTCGGCTGGTGTGAGCACTTCGCTCTCGTCGATGTAGTCGACTCGGAGCGCTTCCAGCACCTGCGCCTCGGCGAAGTGGCCGATGCGGGCCTTGGCCATGACCGGGATCGTGACGGCGTCCTGGATCCCTTCCACGAGCGCCGGGTCGCTCATGCGGGCGACACCGCCGTCCCTACGGATGTCCGCCGGAACTCGCTCGAGGGCCATGACGGCGACGGCGCCGGCGTCTTCGGCGATCTTGGCCTGCTCGGCATTGACCACGTCCATGATCACGCCGCCGCGGAGCATCTCCGCGAGGCCGCGCTTGACCCGGGCGGTCCCGGTCGTCCGCGTCTCTGTCAACGGCTTCCGATCAGCGTCTGCAGGCGAGCCCATGGTGCCATTCTACGGGTTCTGCTGGCGTTCACAGCTCTCTCAGCACCTCGAGACGCCCGTCGAGGCTAGGCCCCACCAGGGGCACGAGCCAGCTTCCGGCCGTCCGCGCCGCCACGCCGGGAGGAAGGCTCGCCGGCCGGTTGTCGCCCGGGGAGCCGATCCGCTCGAGGGCGGCGATCAAGCCAGGCGGGTACCGAGTTGTGGCGACAGCTGCCAGGTCTGCCCGGATCTCGCGGTCCGATCCCACCAGCCAGATCGTGCCCCGCTCCCCCGTCAGTGCCGAGAACGCCCGACCGACCCCCGTTGCGGCGAGGGCGGCGGCTGCCACGTCCAGCCGCTTCACATGGGCCAGCTCATGAGCGACGACAGCTTCGAGCTCGATGCGATCGAGCGAGGCAACGAGGCCGGACGTGACGACGAGGGCGGCGTCATCGTGGCGCCGCCCGACGGCGATGGCGTTCGGAACCGCGTCCGCCAGCACCCGCAACTCGGGCATCGGCAACCCGAGCGCGGCGCACATGCCCTCCGCCAGGTCGGCCAAGCGCTCGGCCCCGAGGTCTGAGATGTGGCCCGCAGACACCGCGCCGGCGGGGTCGGTACCTCCGAGCTGCGAGAGCAGCGACGAGGAAGCTCGCGACCAGGTCACAGCGGCGATGACGATCCAGGCGAGGAGCAGGGCGGCGCCAACCGCCAACAGCAGTGGCACGACGATGCCGCAGAGCAGGACGAAGACGCCCACGATCGCCGGCAGGCAGAGCACGAGCCAGACTTTCCGGCGGTTGGCGTCGGCCGCCGCCCGCCATTCGGCATCCCGACGGGAGGCGGAGCGGGCGAGCACGATCTTGGCGGTCTCGTAGGCGGCCTCCTGCGCCTCACGGTTGCGCCGCATGCGCTCCTCGGGGTCGTGCCTCGGCCGCTCGCGACGAGATCGGGACCTCGTCGAGGATGGCACGCCGTCGATCTTAGGGCCGGCGGACGCCGAGGCTGGCGTACACCCGAAGGTAGCGCTCGGCGATGGAGTCCAAGGAGAAACCCGTCGCCCACTCCGCCGCCAGTCCCGCCAGCCGCTCCCGCTCGCCCGCGTCCGCCAGCACCGCAGCCAGCACTTCGGCCAGGGCAGGGGCGTCGCCGGCGGGCACGAAGCGAGCGGCACCGCCGGCCGCAAGCCGGTATCCGGGCAGATCGGAGGCGATCACGGGAGCGCCGGCTGCCATGGCTTCGAGGAGGATGACGCCGAAGGACTCCCCCCGGATCGAGGGCGCCACGAACACGTCGGTCGACCCGAGCAAGCGGGCCTTCTCGGCGTCGCCCACGGGCCCGAGCCACTCGATCTCGTTATTGCCGAAACGCTGCCGCAACGCCGTCGTTTCGGGTCCTTCACCGACCACGAGGAGCCGCGGCAGTCCTTCGGCGATGTGCGCGTGGCCGTTCTTCCGAAGGATCTCGAAGGCTTCGAGGAGGACGACGAGGCCCTTTCGCTCCTCGTGACGCCCGACGAACAGCACGGTGCGGCCGGCGCCTGGCCCAGAGGGGCGAAGCGTCACGAACTGCCGAAGATCGACGCCGTTCGGGATGATCTCGATCGATCCCGGCGGGATCCGAAGGACTTCGCCGGCCGTGGCGCCGGCGGCCTCCGACACCGCCACGACGGCGTCGAGGCGCCGCGCCGCCGGCCGCAGCACGACTCCCTCGGCCCGGTAGAGCGCGTCGGAACCGGCGCGGTGAAACGTCCCCACGATCGGGCGCGGACCGGCAATGAGGGTGGCGAGCGACGATCCGGGCGCGAGAGGTTCGTGCACGTGGACGACGTCAGGCGCCAGGCGACGGAGCGCTTGGAGCGTCCGGGCCATGGCGAGCGGCCCGGGAGCGACCGGAGCCCTCGAACCGTTGGCAGCGATGCTGACACTGTGGCCGACCCCGACGAATTCGTAACCAGCTCCGGACTCGGCGAGGCCCTGCGGCGAGGGCGAGATGACCGTCACGGATATGCCCGCCCGTTGCAAAGCCTCCGCCAGCCCGCTCACCTGAGCCTGCACGCCACCGGGCACCGACAAGTCGTACGGGCACACCATGGCCACGCGCATCGTCCGAGGCTACCGGGCTGCCGCGCCCCGGCTCGGCACGACCAAGGCAGCGGCAGCAGCCGCGGCGGAAGTGGCGGCGTGGCGGCGCGCCCTTGCATGTTCGGCTCTGCGTATGGAATTCTGCCAGTGTCCACGACGCGGTGATCGGTACCGCCGGCTACCGACGTGCGGCATGTTCCTGGAGGGGGAAGCTCATGGGAGCTCAGAAGGTGTTCGCCACCGTCGGCGTGGCCATACTCGCCGGATCCGCCCTGGTCGGTGGTTCGCTACTGCGACCCGAGGGTGCCTCGGCTGCGGGTCTTCCGACGACGTGGGGTTCGGCGGTCGACATCGCCGCGCCGGGGCAGCCGGCAGGCTTCAACGCGGTGAGCTGCACCGGTGCCGGCGACTGCACCGCCGTCGGCGAAGTCGACACCGGGAACGGGACGGCGATCGCTGCCACCGACTCCGATGGCACCTGGGGGACGGCAACGGCCGTGACGACGCCGGGCGACGCCGGGGCGTTCTGGGCGGTGGACTGCACCGGGGTCGGCGACTGCACGGCCGTCGGAAGCGACGGCAACGGCGAACCCGTCTCCGACATCGAGTCGGATGGCTCGTGGGGCACGGCCACCGAAGTGCCGGCCCCTGGGTCGGGCGGCGTCTTCTTCGGCGTCAGCTGTAGCGACTCGCAGGACTGCACCGCGGTGGGCGCTGATGACAACGGCCAGCCCTTCTACAGCATCGAGTCGGACGGATCCTGGGGTTCGGCGACCGAGACGCCCATCACCGGTGGCGGCTTCTTCGCGAGCGTGAGCTGCATCGACGCCGACGACTGCACTGCAGGGGGGGAGGACTACGACGGTGAGCCGCTGTATGCCACGGAGACCAGCGACACCTGGGGTTCGGCGACCGAGACCACTGCCCCTGGAGGAGGCGGTGTCTACGCGGGAGTGAGCTGCACCGAAGCGGGAGACTGCACGGCCGTGGGCGGGGATTTCAATGGGCTCCCCTTCTACGTCATCGAGTCAGGCGGCAGCTGGGGTCCTGCCGTCGAGGTCAACGCCCAAGACCAATTCGGCGGGTTCAGCGCCGTGAGCTGCATCGACCCGACCGACTGCACCGCCGTAGGACAACAGGGTGGCGCCCAGTCGATGTACGACAGCGAGTCGGCCGGTGTGTGGAACCCTCCCGCCGACGTGCAGTCCCCTCAGGGCTTCGGCCAGTTCAACGGCGTCAGCTGCACGGACACGACGGACTGCACCACGGTTGGCCAAGACGCGCAAACACTGCCGGACACCGCCAGCGACAAGCTGATACCCACGACCGCCTGGCACCGGCCGCATTCGGTCGCCTATGGGACACCGCTCGGGGCCGGCCAGCTCGACGCGGGCGCCTCGGTGCTCGGCACCTTCGTCTACGCCCCGGCGGCCGGAACCGTGCTCCCAGTCGGCACTGACAGCCTCAGTGCCACCTTCTATCCGAGTGACGCCGGCACCTACGCACCGACGACGGTGTCGACCACCATGGTCGTCAAGCCCACGGCGACGACCACAACGCTGTCGTTCACGTCGCCCGTCGTGGTCGGATCGGAAGGTGCGGCCGACTTCCTCGTGACGGTCGACGCCCCCACCGGCATCACGCCGGCGGGAATCTACAAAGTCGACGTCGGCACGCACCTGATCTGCAAGGCGGAGCTGAGCGGCTCGGGCACCGGCAGCTGCACGCTGACGCCGAGCCAGCTCCGTGCCGGCACCTACTCCGTCAAGGCGGTGTTCGTCGGCTTGCTCGGCTTCAACGGATCGCGCTCGCCGGCTCAGAACCTGACGATCTCGAGTGGCATGGGGACCGAGTCTGCACGGATGGTCCGATCGGATCCTTCGCTGGCTCGACGAGCTGCCGGCGCTGGCTAACGGGCCTTTCGCCGCGCCGTCGGCGCCTTGGCGGCGTGCGCCGCGTGCTCGGCGAGCCAGCCGGCGTTGCAGGCGAACTCGCCGTCGAGGCTCTTGCGCACGTCGTTGTTGCCGGCCCAGTCGGCCAGCCGCCCGCCGATGAAGGGCACGTTCGCGATCACCTCGATGGTGACGTCATGCCGCGTGCTGTCCCCGTCGGGTGTGAGCCGCATCGTCCCGGAGATGTGAATCGGAGCGCCCTGCACCTCGACGTCGAAGGTGCCGTCCCAAGTTCCGCCGGTGCCCTCGCGCCACTCGTCGGTCTGGTGCATCCGGTTCGTCGGCTTGAGGACCCGCTTCGCAAAGCCGGGCAGGTCCACGTCGACGACTCGCTTCGACTCGATGTGAAGGACGCCGTCGGTCTCGGCGCAGGCGAGCATCTCCACGTCCCGGTGGCCGATGGTCTCGTACTTTGACACCGTGGCGTTCGGGTCGCGCAGCATGGCGACGACCGCATCGGTGGGCGCGGCATAGGTGGTTGAACCCTTCAGCTGCATCGCACGACCTCCTTGGATGGTGACCTGGCCTGGTGACCTTGGGCAGAGAACGCCCCGCCCGCACTCAGGGTGCACCGGAGGCGCACCAAGCGCCAGAGGCGAACGACCCGATCTGTCCCGGCGGCCCAGCACTGCCTCGGATCGATGCGGCTGCCCGGCGGTAGGGTCGTCGTCGTGGACATCCAGCGGCCGATCCACGACCTCCGAGAGCATTTCCAAGAGTTCGGCTGGGTGCTCACCTCCTCGCTCGGCGAGGTCACGGTGACCGATGTGCAGTCCTGGGTGGACGAGGTGGCCGCGTGGCCCGACGACGCCGGCGAGTGGCTGCACTACCGGGAACTGACCGACAGCGGTCCCGCCCTTTGCCGAACGGAGAACTTCGTCCCGTTCCACGAGCCGCTCCGTAGCCTGCTCACCGACGGCGAGATGCTCGCTGTCGCCTCGGACCTCCTGGGCGAGCCGGCGGTGCTCTACAAGGAGAAGATCAATTACAAGCTGTGCGGCGGAGCAGGTTTCGCCCCTCATCAGGACGCGCCTGCCTATCGCTTCGTCGAGTCGCACGTCTCGTGCATGGTCGCCGTCGACGACGCCACCGTCGACAACGGCTGCCTCGAGGTCGTGTCCGGCATGCACGCCCACGTGCTTGCCACCGACGACGCCGGATGCGTCCCAGCCACCGTGGCGGCGGGCTTGGACTGGCAGCCCGTCCCACTGCGAGCCGGAGAAACGCTGTGGTTCCACTCGCGCACGCCCCATCGCAGTGGCCCGAACCTCTCGCCGCACCGTCGGCGAGCCCTGTTCCCCACCTACAACGCCGCCAGCGAGGGTGACCTCCGCCAGGCGTACTACCGGCAGAAGCTCGACGAGTTCGCCGCCGCCGGCACCTCGTCCGACCGCGTCCAGCTCTCGCTCATCGGGGACTTCCAGGGCCGCCCCGTCTCATGAGAGCAACGACCATGGCGGAAGTCGTCTCGCTCTACGAACGCTTCGGCGACGATCACTACGACGAGGCAATCAGTCAAAGTGCCCACGCTCTGCAGACAGCGGCCCTCGCCGAGGGCGCGGACGCACCCGATGAGCTCGTAGCGGCCGCCCTCCTGCATGACATCGGGCACCTGCTCGAGTTGGACGCGGGCCAGGCAACGACGGCGAGGCCCGCCGATCTCCGTCACGAGGCCGTCGGTGCCGCCTACCTCGCTCGGCTCTTCCCGCCGGCGGTGACGGGGCCGATCGCCCTGCACGTACGGGCGAAACGTTACCTCTGCGCCACCGACACTTCGTACCTCGCCCGACTCTCGGAGGGTTCGCTGCGCAGCCTCGAGCGACAGGGCGGCCCGATGTCGGGCGCAGAGGTGGCCGCGTTCGAGCGGTTGTCGTTCTTCGCCGATGCGGTGGCGGTGAGGCGGTGGGACGATGCCGCCAAGGTCGTCGACCTCGTCGTGCCACCCTTGTCCCATTTCGCTCAAGTTCTCGTCGCGGTGGTGGGCACAGGCAACTGAGACTTGCAGCAGTTCCCGACCGGGCTCATCAGCCCCTCAGCACGAGCTTGCTGAGCACCGTGACAGTGATGCCTTGCACTGCCCCCGTCCAGGCGAGCTCACCTGAGGCGGTCGGGTCGAAGGTCATGGTGAAGGAGTTGGCTCCGATGAAGCCGCCGCAAGCCAGGACCTGGCCGTTGATGTACGGCGCGTTGGCGAAACTGACCTGCCCGGGCGTGTAGACGAAGGTGCTGAGGTTGTTGGCGAAGCTGAAGTAGTCGGCAAAGTTCACTTGCAAATTCGACGTGCACGCCTCGGCCGGGCTGGCAAGGATCGAGAGCGAGTGCACCCGGCTCGTCGAGCTCGAGCACGTCATCGAGCCCGCAGAGGCCTCGGCGCAGAAGGCGTTCGAGTTCTGCAAGGTGAGCGACTGCACTTCGAGGATCGTGTCGGCGTCGACGTAGAACGAGTGGGCGCTCGAATAATCGACGGCGCATGTGGGTGCATCGATCACGATCTTGCCGACAGCCGACATGAGCTGGCTCATGAAGGGGTCGGTCGCTCCCGAGCTCTGGTTCTGGAAGTAGCTCGCGCAGGTCGGATAGGTCCCCGATGGCACCTGCACGACCGTCCATCCGGTCGCCTGCCAGCTCGCCACGGTGGGGTTGAGGGGCGGGAAGGTAATGGCCGCCGGCATGACCTGACTCGCGAGGGCGCCGTCGAACGGTGTCGTCTTGCCAGCGATCGTCGAGGACCCGGCGGTGGTGATCGTGCTCGAGCCATCGGCGCTGCCCGCGATGCTGCTCGATCCGGCGAGGCTGATGCCGCCGGCTGTGGCCGTTGCGTTCCCGCCGATCGAGACATTGCCGGTCATGGCGATGCCGCCGCCGTAGGCCGTGACGTTGCCACCCACATTGGCGCTGTTGCCCATCGTCACCGTTCCCGCCGAGACGACATTGCCCGCGAACGAGCAATTGGCGCTGATCGAGGCGGGGCCGTAGGACGTCACGCTTCCCTGTGTGGCCGTGCCGTCGGCGCAGTTGAGCGCTTGGCCCGTGTAGAGGGCCGGGCTCGGTCCGCTGGCTCCGGTCTTGTTGATGGTGGCGGCATTCTCGAGATTCAGCGTCGAGGAGGTGAAGATGGCGTAGCTGAGCGCCTGCGACACTGCCGAGGCCGTGGCGATGGAAAGCGTCTCCTGCATCGTGACCGCCTGCGACGATCCCGGCGCCGTTCCCGTGGAGACGAGCGTGGCTGTGGTGGGCGGTGTCGTTCCACCGAGCGTCGATCCGGCGCCCGAGCACGTGATGCTCGCGCCGCCGGCGAAGTACTGCACGGTGACCGAGAAGGCCGAGGTCGCCCCGACGACGGACAGGCTCCCGGTGTTCGCACACGGGAGGCCGGCCACGCTGGCGGTGTTGCGGATGGCCGCCAGCTCGGAATCGAGCCCGCTGCGGGAGGCCAGGAGAGATTGCGAGGAGTTGCCGTAGCGCGTCGACAGGCTGAGACTGCCGATCGCGCTCGTGAGCGCGATCGAGACGGCCCCCAGACACAGGAGCGAGACCACGAGGACGATGACCAGGGCCTGGCCGCTGTCGTCGCGAAGCAACACCCGCCGTTGGTTCAGCATCGTCAGTCCTCTGTTGTGGCGCATGGTTGGGTTGGCTGCCCGGGGGCGTACGGCGTGTCCAGGGCGGCGATCGTCGTCTGGACGAGGACCGTCTGCAGCGTGTGCTTCTGCCCGCCCGTCATCGAGAGCACTACGCCGAGGATCTGGGGTGAGCCAGTGGCCGTCGTCGGCAAGGAGAACGGCACCACCGTCGTGTTCACGACGGGCTCGGCGATGACAACCCAGGAGGGGACCGGACTCGCTGTCGTCCAGGTCGCCAGCCATCTCTGCTCCTCGAGCTGGTGGGTCGTCGTGTTGAGCATCCACTGATCCCATTCAGTCGTGCCGAAGGCGAGGCTCTCCACTCGCACGGCAAAGCCGGCCGCGACGGTCGGGCCGGTCGACGTCAGCGTCGTCGGGAGGCAGATCTGAACGGCGGAACCAACCTGGCTGACGAGGTTGTCCGTGGCAAGTCTGGCGTGCGCCGTTGCCGACGAGATCGCCTCGGAGGTCGACGTGGACCCCGATACGGTCTCGAGGATCGGGGGCAGCAGGGCAACCACGATGAGGGTGATGACCATGGTGACGAGCACTTCGACGAGGCTGATGCCGGCGTCGTTCCGGCCCGTGCGCGCCAGCCTGCCTGGCGTCGTCTCATCTCCCGGCGTCGGTCGTCTCACGGTGCTGCCAGCTCGATCTCGCCGACCGATGTCAGCGTCCCGCCGGCTGGGGAGCGCCAGCTCACGACGACCGTCACCGTCACGATTCCCGGCGCCGCCGGGCTCACGGTGGGATAGGTGGCCACGCGGTATGGGATGCCGATGGTCACGGTTTGGGTATGGGGCACGAGGGGGCTCAACGCCGTTGCCGTGTTGACGGCCGGGATCGTGGCCCCGTTCAACGAGAACACATAGCTCGTCACGCCGCCGGTGACGACCGTGCTGATGCGAGGGTCGTTCCCGAGCGAGTCCGCTGTCGGGTTGAGGCCGGCTTGCAAGCTGGCGAACGAAAGCCCGACGACCTGTGCCACGTCTCCGGAAATCAGCCCGCTTGCCACGGCGCGCTCCTTTGCCACAGATGCGGCAGACATCGAGATGATGACCCCGCGAAGCGTCCCGAGCAGGACGAGGGTGAGCAACGTGATCGCCACGAGCACCTCGACGAGGCTGAATCCATCGTCGCCGTGCTCCACCCCGCTGCTCCGAGTCCTCCCGGTTCTACGCGAACTCCTGTTCATCTGCCACCACGTCTCGGCCGGCGCGGTCGCCTCCTACCACGAGCTCCCGCGGTGCACTGTCCACCAGTCTTGGTGATGAGTGATTCGACGGATCGGCGGCACGCCAATAGAGCCGAATGACCCGAAAGTGCGGCGACTGCAAGAACAATGGTGCGACGCACCCGCCGACGCCACCGCGGCAGCCGCCGCGATCTCGGGATATCGGCTCAGCCGTAGCGTTCCTTGTCGGATGGCCAGTTCGGCTGGAAGACGTGCCACTGCGCCGGCGCCTCGCGGATGAGGTCCTCGAACGTCGCCGCCAGCATCCGGGTGACTCGGGTCACATCGGCCCGCAAGCTGCCGGAGCGCTCGATCTCGAGCGGCGGCAGGATGACCCCGTGACCTTTGCCGTGCGGCCGCTGGTACACGATGGACGGGAACAACGGTGCTCCGGTTCGAAGCGCCAGCACGGCGGGGCCGGCGGGCAGCGTCGTCATCTCACCGAAGAACTCCACCTCGACACCGTTGCCGACGAGATCCCGGTCGGCGACGAGACCCACGAGACGGCCGGCTCTCAGCGCGCTCGACAACCGCCCCGGAGTGTCCGATCCGAGCGGGTGGATCGTCATGCCGAGGGCTTCGCGTTGGGCCCGGAACCACTCGAAGAGATCGGGCGGATCGAGCGGCTCGGCAACGGTGGTCATCGGGTAGCCCTTCAACGTCAACCACAGGCCCCCGAGGTCCCAGAAGCCGAGATGCGGCAGGGCGAGGATGATGCCGCGATGCTTGGCCGACTCTTCCTCCACCCGCGCGAAACCCTCGATCGAGAACCGCCGGAACACCTCCGCCGGCGTCATCGAGATCAGTCGCGCACTCTCGACCCAGTACTGGGCGTAGGAGTCGAACGACTCGACGACGAGCCGCTCGAGATCCGCCTCGGACATCTCCGGACCGACGACCCGACGGAGGTTGGCGCGCACGATGGGGCGTTTCTTCCGCCAGACCTCAGCCATCGTGAGGCCGGATACGGTCGCCAAGCCACCGATCAACGGCGTCGGTACGCCCTGCAGGGCGGCCGAGATGCCGCGGTAGGTCCAGTAGGCGGTGCTATGACCCAGCCACCGCTTGGCGGCGGCGTCGCGAGGTCCCGTCACCTATCGGCGAGGGGAAGCGGTCAGCGGCCGGAACCGAGACGGCGCCGGAACGACGACTCGGCGCCTTGACGGCGCCGCTCCGCCCGCGCCCGCCCGGCGCGAGTGGCCGTGCGGGTGGCCGGCCTCGTGCCGGAACGCTCCGGCTGGAAGGCCTGGCGAAGACGGATGGAGAGCGGTTCGTCGCGGCGGCGCGAGCGAGCCCGGCTCGCGACGGTGACGCGTCGCCGGCGGCGCTCGGGAGCGGTGCTGGCATCGCGCCAGGCACGCCAGCGCGACTCGACCCGGGGCGGGCGCCTCGGACGCAGCGTTGCCGTCAGCCCGGAGGCTCCGGCCAGTCCTGCCTCTGCCTCGGCAGGCGCGCTCGCCTGGCGCCAGACCTTGAAGAAGCGCTGCCACCCGGTGACGACGCACAGTGCCAGCAGGACGGCGAGCAGCGGTACGAGGATGACGTGCAGCAGCAGGCAGACGCCGAGCCCGATGAGGCGCTCGGCGCGCTCCATCAACCCGCCCTTGGCGTTGTAACCGAGGGACTCCGCCTTGGCACGCTCGTAGGAGATGGTGTTGCTGACACCCAGGATGGCGAATGGGATCAGCACCATCTTCGGGTCGTGCCCCGGCCCGGCGGCGAAGTACCAGGCGAGGCCACCGAAGATGAACATGTCGGCCACCCTGTCGGAGACCGAGTCGAAGAAGGCCCCTCGCTTGGATGTCGTTCCGGCCGCCTTGGCCACGGCACCGTCGAGGGTGTCCATGAGCCCGCCGACGGTGAGCAACACGATGGCGACGTACAGGTAGCCGAGGCCGATCGTGACCCCCGTCACACCGGCCAGCAGCATCCCGAGAACCGTGACATGGTCCGCTTTCACGCCCATGGCGTGCAGGCGCGGGCCGATCGCTTTCAAGGTCCGCAGGAATCCAGACCCGGCGCCAGGATGATCCGCACCGCTCACCGGCGTCTCTGCATCGGGCCCGGGTGGCGTCACCTGCAGAAGGTCGCCCTGCTCGTCCGAGTCAGTGGCTTCAGGGAGCTCGTGCTCGTCCTCGTCGGAGGGAGCATCCGGGCGGCCGCGGCGGCCGTCGATCATGGGGTTCCTAACGTCGTCGGGCTGGCCAAACCCTGTTCGTCATCGCTGCCTGCAACACCAGCCATGCACGTGATGTTACCAAATGCCACTCGAGTGACCTCGATTTGCAGGTCGAAGACGTGGAGCCCGGCGCCTCCGCCCTCTCCCGAGCACAGCCGCCGCAAGTAGGCTCGGCAGCCGAGCGACCCGGTCGTTCCCGCAGGGGGTCCGAACACGGGACGTGTCGAGGAGGTGTCCGGTGGCCAACGTGCCGTCTTCGAAGATCCGGAATGTCGCGCTCGTCGGTCACGGCGGTTCGGGCAAGACAACGCTCGCCGAAGCCCTGCTCGTGTGCTCTGGTGCCCTCAATCGCGCCGGCCGCGTGGAAGACGGCACCACCGTGTCGGATTTCGAGCCTGAAGAGGTCAAGCGCCACATCTCGGTGTCCCTCGCCATGGCTCCGACGCCGGTGGGCGACTTTCGCATCAACGTGATCGACACGCCGGGCTACGCCGACTTCGTCGCCGAGGTGGAGGCCGCCCTGTCGGTCGCCGACCTCGCCGTCGTGGTCGTGAGCGCCGTCGAAGGCGTGGAGGTCAACACCGAGACCGCCTGGCGGATCGCGGCCGAGCTCGGCTTGCCCCGGCTCATCTACGTGAACAAGCTCGACCGCGAGCGTGCCGACTTCGAACGCACGCTCGACCAGCTGCGGGATCGCTTCGGCGCCGGTGTGGCCCCGCTCGAACTGCCCATCGGGCACGAGGCCGCCTTTCGCGGAGTGGCAGACCTGCTGACCGACACCGCCATCACCTACGACACCGGCTCGCCCGTCACCGGGGAGATCCCCGAGGACATGTCCGAGATCGAACACCGCGTGCGCGACGCCCTCGTGGAGGGCATCGTCGTTGCCGACGACGATCTGATGGAGCGGTACCTCGAGGGCGAAACGCCCTCGACGAAGGAGCTCGAGGCCACCCTTGCCCACGGCGTCGCCTCCGGCACGGTGTTCCCGGTCGTGTGCGGCTCGGCCACCAAGGCCATCGCCATCGACCGCCTCGCCGAGCTCATCTGCGAGATCGGGCCCAGCCCGCTCGAGCGGCACCCGGTGGCGGTCCGCGCTGGCGACAAGTCCACCGAAGTTGCCGTCGATCCGAACGGCCAGCCGCTCGCCCGGGTCTTCAAGACCATCGCCGACCCGTACGTCGGCAAGATCTCCCTCATCCACGTGCTCTCCGGCACGATCCGGCCCGACGCCACACTCGTCAACTCCCGCACTCACGGCGAGGAGCGCTTGCACGCCTTACAGCTGCTGCGGGGAAAGGAAGCCGCTCCCATCAGCGAGGCTCAGGCCGGTGACATCATCGCCGTGCCGAAGCTGACCGACGCCCGAACCGGCGACACGCTCGCGCCGAAAGGGAGCCCGGTCGTCATCGAGGCTCGCCCGGCGCCGACGCCGCTGCTGTCGATCGCGGTTCACCCCAAGGCCAAGGGCGACGAGGACAAGCTCATGACGGCCCTGCATCGCCTGCAGGAGGAGGACATGACACTCGCCGTACGCCGGGACGACGAGACGCACCAGACGATCCTGTCGGGCATGGGCGATACCCACCTGCAGATCGTCTGCGAGAAGCTGCATCGGAAATTCGGCGTCGACGTCGAGACCGAGCCCGTCAAGGTCCCGTATCGGGAGACGATCTCGAAGTCGGCGGACGCCGAAGGCAAGTACAAGAAGCAGACCGGCGGCCACGGACAGTTCGGCGTGGCCAACTTGAAGGTGGAGCCGCTCGAGCGCGGCATGGGCTTCGAGTTCGCCGACGCCATCGTCGGCGGTGCCATCCCTCGCCAGTTCATCCCGGCCGTGGAGAAAGGGGTGCAGGAGGCCATGGCGACGGGCGGAGCTCTCGGCTTTCCGGTCGTCGACGTCAAGGTGACGGTGTACGACGGCAAGTACCACTCCGTCGACTCGTCCGAGATGAGCTTCAAGATGGCGGGCTCGATCGGGTTTCGAGAAGCGCTCGCCGCCGCCGGGCCGGTCCTGCTCGAACCGATCTCACGCCTCGAGATCACCGTGCCGGCGAGTGCCCAGGGGGACGTGCTCGGAGACCTCAACTCTCGCCGCGGCCGGGTCCTCGGTACCGAGACGGGCACCGGGGACGAGCAAGTGGTGATCGCTCAGGTGCCGACGTCCGAGGTGATGCGGTACGCCACCGACCTGCGGTCCCTCACGGGCGGGCGCGGGCGGTTCTCGCTCCGTCACGACCGGTACGAGGTCGTGCCTGCGCAGCTCGTCGACAGGATCGTGAAGGCGGCACACCCCGACGAGTAAGGCGGCGCCCGGTCGGGGCACCGAGCGGCTCAATGGGGAAGGCCGGCCCAGGCGCTCGCCACGGCGGGATCGCCCGTGAGCTCGAGACCCTCGACCCCGATCCGGTTCCACACGAACAGCAGCAAGTGCGATGCCGGCCCGAGCAGGCAGGCCGAGGCCGGCCCGCGCCCCTCTCGCACGCGCAGGCGTCCCATGCCGATCTCCACCGTCCAGGCGTCCCCGGTATCCGAGCACGCCAGGCAGAGCGTGCCCCCGAGGGTTGCCGTCGGCGCATCGGGGATGTCGGCGAACAGATGGACGCGCAGGTACTCGTCGATCCCGTCGGCGGCCAGGTCGGCGTCGATCGTGCCCGGAGTGCCGGCGCAGAGCTCGCCGTCGTAGCGGTGGACTGCGGTTTCGAGGGCCATCCGGCGCGCCAGCCAGGAGACGGTCGGATTCACCCCGGACCAGTTCCAGCACGAGGCCCCCGCCCCGGCGCCACGCATCGCCTCCACGAGCTCGGCAGCTGCTAGCTCGAGGGCGTCGCCTGGCTCGGCGTCAGGGTCCAGCGGGCGATCGCCGGGATCGACGCGATCGGTCGGGTCGGCCGCGATCACCTGGGCGTGCCAGAACCAGTACACCCGCCAGAGGTGACCGACGAGCTCACGCGCCGTCCAGTCCGGGCAGCTCGGGACGCGCTCGTCGAGCAGCGGGGCGGTCACGACCGCCAGCCGGGCCGCCTCCCTCGGCACCACGTCCAGGAACCGCTCGAAGTCCATCGGTGCTGCCGTGGTCAAACGATGCCCAGTGTCCATCGTGGCTCGACCAGACCGGCGGCACCTCGCGCCGGCTGTGTCGGAGTCACCCGCCCGTACCGCCGTCGTCGGCGCCCACGTCGCCCTTGCCCGCGTCGCCCTTGCCCACATCGCCCTTGCCGGCATCGGACCCGGTGGCAGTCCGACCCGGCTCTGTCGCCGGCGAGCTGCCGGCGCTGCGCTTCGCCGACCCCGAGGCCGGTCGCGGTCGAGCAGGACTCGGCACCGGACCGGACGTCCTGCGGCCCGAGCCGCCGCCGGACGAGCCGGATCGCCCGCCGGCCGCCTCGCCGGCATCCCGCCGCAAGCGGCGGGCGGCGGTGATCGGCCGCACGGTCGGGGCGCGAGCTGGCGCCGGCGGTGCGATTCCGGCGCCCTCCCGGACGGCCTTCACAACGTCCTTCGGGTTGGCGACCTCCACGACGACGAAGCGGTAGCGGACGCCTGAGGTCTCGATGACGACGGCGTTTCTCGCCAGCCCGCACGCCCAGAAGGACCAGCCAACCCGTCCGTGGTGGGCGCCGAGCTTGAACAGGGCGGTCCGGCTGCCGCGGGTCTTGCGGAGGCGGGTGTTGACGCGCTGATGGGCAGCAGGGTCATGGGCGACCGCAACTACGGCGCCGATCGGGATTCGCAGCGTCCGCGTCGTGGCCCAGACCGCCCGCCAGCCGCCGAGGCGGATCACGAGGAGGTCGTCGGTGACCCGCACGCGCGCCCACTCCTTCGGCGGCCGCCGGGACGGACCGAACGTCGGTGCGACGGGCTCGTCGTCGCCGGAGCCCCGGCGGCCTAACAGGCCCATGTCGCTCGCAGCCGCTGCCAACTGTCGCCGAGAGCCTCCGGCAGGACCCGAACCTCCGCCGTGGCGGTCATGAAGTTCGTGTCGCCAAGCCATCGCGGGACGATGTGGACGTGCAGATGGGCAGGAATGCCCGCTCCGGCCGCTCGGCCGAGGTTGAGGCCGAGGTTCAGGCCGTCCGGTTGATAGGCCCCTTTGACGGCGACGACACCGTCGTGGACCGCTGCCCAGAGGCGGGTGCCCTCGTCGGAGGTCATCTCCTCCAGCTCTCTCACATGGCGGCGGGGCATCACGAGGATGTGACCCGACGCGTAGGGAAACGCATTGAGCACGGCGACGGTCGTCTCGTCCGACCACACGACGTAGCGCTCCTCGTCCGGCGCGGGCGAGGCGACGATGGCGCAGAACACGCAACCCTCATCGGCCGAGCCCGACGCCGTTCCGACGGCAGGCTCGGCGCCGCCGGCGGCGAGATCCCCGGCGGAGGCTCCGGTCGAGCCGACGTAGGCGGCCCGCCATCCGGCCCAGAGGCGCTCGAGGCTCACGCCGTCGCGGCCCGCTCCGGAGGTGCCGCCTCGGCGGTGGCACGCAGGACGAACTCCGCCAGGGGAACGTCACGTTCGGGCGGGGCGTCGCCGCGCCCGTTCACACCGACGGTGCCGGCGACAACGTCGGTGTCGCCCACCACGAGGACGTAGGGCAGCTTCTCGAGCTTGGCCCGGCGGATGCGGGCACCGAGCGGTTCGCTCGCGGCCTCGGAGTCCACGCGGAGTCCGGCAGACTTGAGCTCGCTCACGACCCGATCGGCATACGCCTCATGGTCGTTGCGCACGGGCAGGACGCGCGCCTGCACGGGCGCCAGCCACATCGGGAAGGCGCCGGCGTAGTGCTCGAGGAGGACGCCGAAGAAACGCTCGACCGAGCCGAAGAGCGCCCGGTGGATCATGACCGGCGTGTGCCGGCCGTTGTCGGCGCCGATGTACTCGAGGCCGAAGCGGAGGGGCTCGTTGTAGTCGAGCTGGATCGTCGACATCTGCCAGGTGCGTCCGATGGCGTCGCGGGCCTGCACCGAGATCTTGGGACCGTAGAAGGCGCCACCGCCTTCGTCGAGCACGAGCTCCAGGTTCATCGCCTCGGCTGCGAGCCGCAGTGCCTCAGTAGCGCTCGCCCAGTCCTCGTCGGTGCCGACCGCCTTGCCGTCCGGCCGGGTCGAGAGCTCCAGGTAGAAGTCGTCGAGACCGTAGTCACGCAAGAGGTCGAGCACGAAGGTGAGCAGCGAGGCGAGCTCGGCAGCCATCTGTTCCCGCGTGCAGAAGATGTGAGCATCGTCCTGGGTCATGCCGCGAACCCGAGTCAGGCCATGGACGACGCCGGACTTCTCGTAGCGGTACACGGAGCCGAATTCGAACAGCCGCATGGGCAGCTCGCGGTAGGACCGCTGGCGACTGCGGTAGATGAGGATGTGGAAGGGGCAGTTCATCGGCTTCAGGTAGTACTTCTGCCCCTCGTCGAGCTCCATCGGCGGGAACATCCCCTCGGCGAACCACTCGAGATGGCCCGAGGTCTCGAACAGCTCGGCCTTGGTGATGTGAGGTGTGTTGACGAAGTCGTACCCGGCTTCCTCGTGGCGCCGGCGCGAGTAGTCCTCCATGATCTTGCGGATCAGGCCGCCCTTCGGATGAAAGACCGCAAGCCCGGAACCGATCTCGTTCGGGAACGAGAAGAGGTCGAGCTCGGCGCCGAGACGGCGATGGTCGCGCCGCTCTGCCTCCTCGAGCCGGTGCAGATGCTCCGCCAGGGCCTTGGCGCTCTCCCAGGCGGTCCCGTAGATCCGTTGCAGCTGGGGGCGATGCTCGTCGCCTCGCCAGTAGGCGCCGGCGACGCGCATGAGCTGGAAATGCCCGAGCCGGTCCGTGCTGGGCACGTGCGGGCCGCGACACAGATCGACGAAGTCGTCGGTATTGCGATAGGCGGTGACCTCCCCGATGTCCCCACCGGCCTCGGCGAGGAGCTCAGGGTCGGCGGCGCGATCGGCGACGCCTTGGATGATCTCGCGCTTGTAGGGCTGGTCGGCGAACAGCTCGAGGCCGTCGCCGATCGAGTGCTCCTCGCGCACGAATGGCTGGGATTCCGCCACGATCTCGCGCATGCGGACATCGATGCGCTCGAGGTCGGTGTCGGAGAAATGAGCGCCACCGGGAAGCTCGAAGTCGTAGTAGAAGCCGTCGGCGATCGACGGTCCGATGGCGAAACGCGCCCCGGGCCACAGCGAAAGCACCGCCTGAGCGAGCACATGGGCCGTCGAGTGCCGCAGCACCGCCCGGCCCTCCTCGGTCCCCCGAGTGACGATCGAGACCTTGGCCCGGTCCGGAAGCACTCGCCCGAGGTCCCAGAGATCCCCGTTCACGTCGACGGCGACGGCGTCTTCGGCCAGCCGGCGGCCGATCGAGGCCGCCAACGTCGTGCCAGTCGAGCCCTCAGGCAGGGAGCGTTCGCTCCCGTCGGGCAGGACGACGGTGATTTCGGCGGTCATCAAGTCAATTTAGAGGGCGCGGGGCGGTCAGCCGGCGAGAACCGGCCTGCCGGAACTTCAGATCTCCACGCCGAGGAGGGCTGCCGCCCGGCTGACGCCGACGCCCGACGCGGCCGCTGCATCGATGGCCGCCAGCGCTCCTGCGGTGTCGAGGTCGTCGTCCAGGCGCACTCGGACTGCTTCCAGGGCGCCTTCACCGTCGCCGGCCCGCCTCCAGAGATCGAGGCGCTCGGCGGCGTTGTCGAGGAGAGAGCCGTCGAAGTCCCAGCTGCTGCGGTAATGCTGGCCGAGAAGGGCCAACCGGATCACGGCGGGGTCGTGGCTCTCGAGCAACGTATGGACGAACACGAGGTTGCCGAGCGATTTCGACATCTTCTCGCCACCGAGGCGGACCATGCCGACGTGCATCCAGTGACGGACGAACGTGGCGCCCGTGGCAGCCTCTGACTGCGCGGCCTCGCACTCGTGGTGCGGGAACACGAGATCGTCCCCTCCACCGTGCAAGTCGATCGTCGTGCCAAGCTCGCGCAAGGCGAGTGCCGAGCACTCGATGTGCCAGCCCGGCCGGCCTTTGCCCCAGAGCGAGTCCCAAGCGGGCTCGTCCTCGGCGGACGGCTGCCACAGGACGAAGTCGAGGGGGTCGTCCTTGAACGGGTCCTCGGGGTTCCCTCCTCGCTCGGCCGCCAGCCGCAACATCTCGGCGCGCTCGTAATGGCTCACCTGTCCGAAGCGGGGAAACGACGACACGTCGAAGTACACCGCCCCGCCCGCTCGATAGGCATGTCCGGCATCGAGCACCATGCCGATGAACCCGAGGATGTCGGGGATGGCCGAGGTTGCCCGAGGCTCGCTCGTCGCCGGCAGGAGGTTGAGCGCCCGCATGTCGTGGTCGAAACGAGCGATCTCGCCGGCAGCGAGGTCGAGGTAGTGCACACCGAGCTCGCGTGCCTTGCGGAGGATGTCGTCGTCGACGTCGGTGATGTTTCGCACGCACTCGGTCCGGTGGCCGAGGTCGCGCAGGCGGCGCTGGAGGACGTCATAGGTCACATACACCATGGCGTGGCCGAGATGAGCTGCGTCATAGGGCGTGATCCCGCACGTGTACATCGTCACGACGGGGCCGGGCTCGAAGGGCACGACCGCCTCTCGAGCTGTGTCGTACAACCGCATGCTCACGATCCCCCGCCAGGGTGGAACCCTGTCAACTTGATGCTGGCGTGGGCCCGGTGCTTGATGTTGATCCCGATCAGCACAGCGGTAAAGGCCTCGATGGCCGCCGCCGCCGACAATGACCCGGCGTCGACTCCCCGACAGCCTGGGATGAGGTCGGTGAGGGCGACGGCAGCTGCGGTCGCCTGCGCATGGTCCGAGCAGACGAGCACGTCGGCATCGAGCGACCGGTCCAGGTCGGCCAGCACACGGGCCGGCAGGTGATGGAACGCCCCCGCCACGAGGGCACCGGGCACGGCCTGCTGCACGGCGATGCTGATGGAGCCGCTCGGTGGCACGAGGGCGAGCAGCTCGTCACCCACTTTGCCGAGGGCGTTCACCATGGAGACGAGGACCTTGCCCTCGAGGTGCGGTGCCAGCGAGCGCGCCAGCGGGGCGGCGCCGTCCCAGGGGGTGGCCAGCACGACGATGTCGGCGGCACATGCCGTTTCGTTGGCGACGCCGGACAGCCGCAGCTGGCGGTCGGGCCATTTGCCTTGGAGCTCGGCGGCGATGTCGGAGGCCCGTTCCCGCTGGCGCGAGCCGATTTCGACGTCGAGGCCGACCGACGCCAGCCTGGCCGCCAGGGCCTTGCCGGCCGGGCCTGTACCTCCGAGGATGCCGACGATCATGCTCCCCAACCTTGCACAAAGCCTCCCGTCACGTCGCATGCTCGCCGTCGAGGCCGCTCTTCGGGGCGACATAGGCCGCCAGACGCGGCATCAGGCGCCAGACGAGACCGACCCCGACGAGGCACCCGAGCCCGCCGGAGATGACCGAAGTCGGCACGCCGGCGAGCGAAGCGACGACGCCGGCCTCGACGTCACCGAGCCGCGGCCCTCCGGTCACGACGGCCGTATGGATCGACGAAACCCTCCCCCTCAGCGCATCCGGCGCCTCGGTCTGCAGGATCGTCCCGCGGAACACCGCAGAGATGACATCGGCTGCTCCCGCCACGGCCAGCAGCACGAGGGCGCCGGGGAGCCACAGGACGATGCCGAAGGCGGCGATGCTGAGGCCCCAGATCGCCACCGACACGAGCACGGCCCGACCCTGCCGGCGCACCGAGGTCACCCAGCCGGCAAGTCCGGCACCGGCGAGTGCCCCGACGCCAGGGGCGGCGTACAGCAGGCCGAGCGTCTGGGCGCCGCCGCGAAAGCGGGTGAGGGCCAGTGCCGGGAACAGGGCGCGGGGCATGCCGAGGACCATGGCGTTCAGATCGATCACGAACGAAGCTTGGAGGACTTGCCGGCCGCGCAGGAAGGCAAGCCCTTCCTTCATCGACTGCCAGCCGAAGCGCGTGCCACCCTCGAGCGGCGGCAGCGGCGCCAGGCTCCAGACCGAGGCCAACGAGATGACGAACGTGGCCGAGTCGGCCCCGTAGGCCGAGGCCACGCCGATCTTGGCGAGGAGCACGCCGGCGACCGCCGGCCCGACGACGGTGCCGATCTGGAAGAGCAGCTGCCACAAGGCGTTGGCGGAGACCAGCTGGCGGCGCTCCACGAGGTTGGCGAACACTGCCGCCCGCGTCGAGACATCCATGGCGGCAAAGCCGGCGCTGGCACCCGACAGCACGTAGAGAGGCCAGAGCAGCGGATGGCCGGCCGAAGCGTTGACGAGCAGTCCGATGCTGCACATGGCCAGCAGGGTCTGGCTGGCGAGCAGGACCCGGCGGCGGTCGAACGCATCGGCCACCGAGCCGCCGGCAAGGGCGCCGAGGAGGACAGGGCCGATCTGGGCGAGGCCGATGAGGCCGACGTCGAGCGACGAGTGGGTGATGCGGTACACCTGATAGGGCACCGCCACGACGGTGAGCTGTGAGCCGAGGACGCTGAAGAGGTACCCGGTCCAAAGACGCCGGAACTGCGGCGAGGACCGCAGCGGCTCGATGTCGACGAGCAGTCGGCGCGCCGCCATGGGCCTGCAACCTATCGATCATGGGACGGCGCCTGGCCGCCGATCCAGCTCGAGCGGACTGGTTGGCCTCAGCGAACCGGGAGGTTCTCCCGGAGGAACTTCGCCACGGGTGAGGAGCTGACGGCGAGCGTGACGACCGTGCCGTTCGTGACGACGGCGGTGCCGAGGTCGGCGCCCTGGGCGAGCACCTCGGTCGTGGAACCGCTCCGCTCGGCCGCCCCCAGCGTCGCAGAGCTCGTGAACGCCGTCGGCTTCACGTCGATGACGACGTCCACCGGGGTTCCGCTCGCGTTCGCCGAGGAGGGCGGCGTCCCGCTGACGGGTTGTATCGACAGGTGGGTGATGTCCGCGCTCGACAGCGTGGCAAAGGCAGGGCCGAGCGTCGCGCACGTGGCGGTCGGCCCGCTGCCCGGCAAGGCGGAGACGGCGCTGGACGAGGCCTTCGGGTTGAGGGCGACGAGGACGCCATGGACGTTCTCCAGGTGACGGGAGACTTTCGCGCACGACGCCGGCCCGGTGTCGAGGCGCAGTTGCAGGCTGAGGGCCACGGCGGCGGGCCCGGCGTTCCCGCCGTTGACGACCGGCACGGTCGTGGTGCTGTGAGGCGAGGACGGAGCCGACGTCTGCGTCGGGTGATGGTCAAGGGCGGACGCCTGGTGAGGGGAGGAGCTCAACAGGGCGGCCACGCCGGCACCGATGCCGCCGAGCACGAGCACGAGGGCGGCCACCGCCGCCACGAACCGGATACGGCGCTGCCCGAGCTCTTGACCCGACCCTGAAGCGCCGGCCACGGGCGCTCGGCGATCGGTGCGCCGGCGGTCAACCGACGGGCCGGCGCTGTGTGCGCCGGTGGCCAGAACCGGTATCCGCCCCGCCACGAAGCCGGGAACCGGTGACGCCGCGAGCGCTGGCGCTGTGGAGGAGTCGGGTTGCGGCGCCGACGCCTCTGGGGGCAGTGCAACGGCCCCGGCCGCCGGCTGCGCCTCGATGGCTACGCCGGAGTCGCGGGCCGCCTGGGCCACCAAGGAGAGCGAAGTCACGAAGAGGGCCGCCACCACGGCCCGGTCGCCCGCACCAGCCGGCGCCACCGGGAAGCTGGCGCTGGCGACGGCGTCGCGGGCCGACCTCAAGCGCGTCAGCTCTTGACGGCAGTCGGGACAATCGGTGACGTGCGCGCTGGCGGCGGCGGCCTGCCCCTTGGCAAGGGCGCCGTCGATGAGCGCGGAGAGCTCGACGACGGTCGCATGGGCGACGTCGTCGCTCTCGGGCGTTGTCTGGGAGTGGTAGGTCATCGGCGTGGTCCAGGAGCTTCGACGTCGGCGGAGGGTGTCGAGTTCCACTCCGTGGTCGGTTCGTCATCGGCGTCGGCGTCGGCGGAGTTGCCGGTCTGGCGCCGGTCCCCTGCGAGCGCTTCGTTCGAAAGTGCTCTCGCCAGCGCCGCACGGCCCCGAGCAATGCGCGATCGCACCGTGCCGATCGGCACGAGCAGGACCTCGGCGATCTCGGAGTATTCGAGGCCCATCATGTCGCGCAGCACCACGGCGGTCCGATGCTCCTCGGACAGCTGGTGCAGCGCCTGGTCGAGTGCCAAGCGGGTCGTCACGCTCTCGCCGACGACATCGGCACTCTCGGGCTCGGCCAGGTAGAAGTCGACGGGATCGACTCCTTCGGGCGGTTCGCGCCAGTCCTCTGGAGGACGCCGGCGCCGACGGCGAAGCTCGTCGAAGGCTGCGTTCGTCGTGACTCGGTACACCCACGTCGCAAAGGCGCTGCGCCCGTCGAAGGCGCCGATGCCGCGGGCGATGGCGATCATGGCTTCCTGGGCGGCATCGAGGGCGTCGTCGTCGTCGCCGAGGAGCCGGCGGCAGAGGGCAAAGCAGCGCTCGTAGTGGCGCCGCAGCAGCGACTCGAGTGCTGCCCGATTCCCCTCGCGGGCGGCCGCGACGAGATACGCCTCGTCGTCGGAGGCGTAACCATTGCTCGGCTGATCGAACGCCGTGGTGATGCTCCGAGCGTAGGACACCGCGCCTCGCAAGTCGCGGAGCCTCCGGCGAGCCCAGACTGACAGCACGTCCGCGCCGGCCGAGGGTTCCGCAAGGTGCGTGAGGTTGCTTGGCTCTATGACGCACAACCTCAAGCACCTTCGCCGCTTCCGGCTCGAACAGACGGCGGGCCCAGCCCGCCGCCGGCCGTCAGCGGTAGAACTGCGTGCGCATCTGCTTCCCGAAGGCTTTGAATTCGGCGGCCCGCTCGGCTCGCAGGCGAGCATCGGTCCGCGCCGCCAGCCGCCGCTGCTCGCGCTGAAGCCGGCGATAGCTCTCCAGGCGAGCCGCTTCGAGCCGGCCGTCCTCGATCGCCTCCTTGACGGCACAGCCCGGCTCTCGGTCATGGGCGCAGTCGTTGAAGCGGCACCCGAGCGCCAGCTCCTCGACGTCGCTGAAGGCATCGCCGAGCGCTTCCTCGGCGTCCCAGAGACCCACGGCCCGCAACCCCGGCGTATCGATCATGAGGGCGCCGTTCGAGAGGTGCACGAGCTCGCGGGTGACGGTCGTGTGGCGTCCCTTGCCGTCGGCACGGGCCTCCTGGGTGGCCAGTCCGGCCTGTCCGTTGCTGAGGAAGTTCGCGAGCGTCGACTTGCCCGCTCCCGACGTGCCGATCATGACCGACGTCGTTCTCGGCGCGAGCTCGGCGGCGAGCCCTTCCATGCCCTGGCCCGTGAGCGCGCTCACGACGTGGACGGCACAACCTGGCGAGATGGCCCGGGCGGCGTCGTAGACCTCGGCCGCCTCGCCACAGAGGTCGGCTTTCGTCAGCACGACGAGCGGCAACGCACCGGTCTGCCAAGCGATCACGAGCAGCCGCTCGACGCGTCGCGGCCGCCACGGGTTCGCGAGCGAGGAGACCGCCAGCACGGTGTCGACGTTGGCCGCCAGCACCTGTGCGGACAGGTCCCGGAACGCCGCCCGCATCATCGCCGTGCGCCGCTCGAGGACGGCGACGACGTCTCCACCGGCGACGACGACGAAGTCTCCCGTCGTCGGCGCCTCGAGCGGGGAGGCGAGCAACCGCTGGGCGATGGCGAGTTGGCGGTCGCCGGCGTCAGTGCCGACCGTGCAGACGGTGCGGTCCCGCCGGAGTACGCGGCCGGCCACGGCAGAGGGTTGGAGCGACGGATCGAGGCGGTCGACCTCGGCGCGGAACAGCTCGGCGAAGCCGTCATCCCAGCCGAGTCCGGCAAGGCCGGCGACCGGAGCGGCTGACGGCAAAGGGGTTGGTGCAGCAGGTGTTTCCCCGGGCGGCACGCCCGGGGGTGGAGCAGATGCTTCGATCACGGTGAGGTGGCTCCTCGGGTACGGGAGCGCACGGACGGATCGATCACGGGATCACTTGCACACTGGGAGCGTCGAGAACAGACGCTCGGAGCTGCGGGATCAGGTGGTCGCACACCCGAGCGCTCGGTCAGCAGGTACCGACAGTTGGCAGTCAACAGTCATCTCCACGGACCTCCTTTCGCTCAGGCGGAACTCCCAGTGTACAAGGCTCGGCCCGCAGGTCAACCGTTCATCGCCTTCAGCTCACGCGCCAGCAACGTGGCGTTCACGGTGCCGAGACCGCTGGCGAGGTCGTAACCGGGCACCGCCTCATAGCCCGGCACCGTGACGGTGTGCCCGTCTTGCTGGAACGTCACGGTGTTCGAACCGACCGTGACGTCGATGATGCCGGCGGCGTGATCAGACCCGAGCCGGTAGAGGTCTGCGTCGAGCCATCCGAGGTGCTTGCCGGCCACCTGGTCGGCGATGGCGACGATGCCGGCGAACAACGGAGTGGCCTCGCTCGTCCCGCCGATGACGGCAAAACCCGTCGAACCGCCGGGAAACGACTGATAGACGATCGCACCGCCGTCCTGCGACGCGCTGAGGCTGACGTCGGGCACGCCACGTCGGCTCCCGACGATGCCGGCGACGCTCGCCTGGAACGCTGGCCGCGCAAAGACCGACGACACCCCGCCCGAGCCGGCCGAGGGCGTCCCATACAAGTTGGTGTCGTTCCAGACGTTGTCGGGCAGCAGGCGGCTGCCGTTGCGACTCAGGTGCAGCTGCAATCCACCGACTGCGGTGACGAGCGGATCGGTCCCCGGCCAGTCGACCGCCCGGGACGTGAACAACGTCGTGCCGGAAACCGACGAGAAGTCCGTGCTGCCGTCGTCGCCCGTGGCCGCCAGAACGGTGACGTCGTCCTTCTTCGCCAACTCGTAGGCGCTCCGGAGCCCGAGGATGGAGGAAGCGCTCGGGAACGTGCCCTCGGTGGCGCCGAAGCTCTGGCTGATGACGGAGGGGTCGACATGCTCGATCGCCCAGATCTCGGCCGTCACGATCTGCGGGAAGCCCGCCGTCCCCTCGGTCTCGGCCACGGGCGTCTCGAGCAGCACAAGCCGAGCCCCCGGCGCCATGGCGTGGGCGTACTCGACGTCCAGCGAGGTTTCCTCGCCCCAGGACACCATCGGCCCTCCCGAGGACGGGTCCCAGGGAGGCAGGGAGCCGGCAGGCGTCACGATCGAGAGCGACGGAGGCGCCGGCAGGTGGAAGGCGCTGTCGAAGGTGGCGAGGTCGGCGCGGATCGTTGGAGACCCGAAACAGTCGACGATGACGATCGTCTCGCCCTTGCCGGTATCGCCGGCCGAATAGAGCGGGCCAAGGTCGTAGGCGGCCTGCAGTTGCGCCGGGTCGTAGCAGGCGATCCCCATCGTCGCCTCGCATGTCGCCGTGGTGGGTGCGGAGGCGAAGCGCTCGGCGCCGGCGAGCCGGGCGAACGACACCGGGTGCACGACCCGAGGCAGCTCGTAGGCCGTCGCCGGCGGGCTGTGGTGGCGTGCGAGCGTGGAGGCTGCGTTCGTCGAGCCGCTCGTGCAAGCCGCCAGCAGCAGCGAGCAGCCTGCGGCGATCCCGAGGGTTCGCCGGCGCCGGCGACCCGTTCGGTCAGGCGACGTCGGCCTCGTCCGGTTCGCCACGGTCGCGCTCGCCGCGCTGCCAGAGGTCGCCGCACTCGCGACAGACATCCTCGGGGATGAGGCCGGCTCTCATGAGGAGGGGAAAGACGCGACAGGCGACACAGATGCCGAAGAACGCCTCCAGGCTGGCCGCCGTCAAGAGACCGGCAAGTACCCGGTAGGCAGCTCGCTTGCGCCCCGTGGCGGCCAGCAGGAGCGCGGCAGCCGACATGGCGAAGCCGACGCCTTGGGCGAGGCGCTTCGGCGGACCCGGGACGAAGTGGTGCTCGACGTTCAGCCGCGGCGTGATGACCTTGGTCGCCAATTGCCCGAGCGGGCTGAGCTTTGGTCCCGTCAGCACTCGGGCGGCGAAGCCGTAGGTCAGCGGGACGAGAATCCACGGTTGGTCGAGGGCGATCGTGGCAGTGCTCATGGCGACGACGCCGCCGGCAACCACTCGCGCCGAGGTCTCGTTGACCGGATTGGGAAACCCGATGATCTTCGCCACAACTACCTCCTGGACCTCGACTCGGTTCGTTTCGACCGCCGGCGTGAGCCCCGGACGAAGTATCGCCGTTGCCCTGCGGGCCTTGCAACGGCAGCGCCGGTGCTCAACGCGTATCGACGACTTGGAACACCTCGGCACAGTGGCCGGGCAAGAAACCCGCCCGCTCGGCCGTGCTCGTCGCCCACCGGCGGACGAACTCCTCGAGGCCGGCGGCGTCGCCGACCTGGCTCTCGTGACACTTGAGGGCAGCGATCTTTCGTTCCATGGTGTTCGAGATGTCGACGAAGTGATCGGCGCGGGGCGAGGCCATCAGCCAGACCTCCGCCACCGCGTGAGCCTCCAGACCGTCCCCGAGCAGCTCCGGGTGGGCGTACGGGTTGCGAGCATCGGGGTAGACCGCTTGCAGGACGGCTTCGCCAGCCGCCAGGTGATCGGGGTGGCTCGCCCGGATTCGCTCCCAGTTGCGCTCCGGCGACTGGCAGACGACCCGGTCCGGGCGCACCTGGCGGATGACCCGGCTGATGTCGCTTCGCAGGCCATAGCTGACCTCGAGGCGTCCATCGGGGTAGCCGAGGAAGCTCACGTCGCTCACGCCCACCTCGGCGGCCGCCTTGCGCTGCTCGGCCTGCCGGCGGGCGGGAAGCTCGGACAGCACCACGTCCGGGTCCGACGAGCCGGCGGCACCGTCGGTGATGATGCAGTAAACGACTTCGATCCCTTCGTTCGTCCACATGGCGACTGTTCCGGCCGAGCCGAAGTCGACGTCGTCGGGGTGGGCGGTGACGACGAGCACCTTGCCGACTTCTGGCGGCGTTGCCAGGGGGGAACCGAGGCCGCTGGTCATGGTGCGACGGTAGCGGTTCGCCCGCGGCAGACTGACGCTCCGACAACGCAGCGGCCCAGGAGGCGCCCGATGATCCGGCAGCTCGAGCTTGCAGATCGAGATGGGTGGGAGCAGTTGTGGAACGCCTATCTGCACTTCTACCGAGGCGAGGTACCGGCAGCGGTGACCGAGTTGACCTTCCGCCGGCTGTGCCAGGGGACCGACGGGCTCCTCGGGCTGGCGGCGGTCGCCGAGAGCGGTCAGGTGGTCGGCTTCGCTCACCTCGTGTTCCACCCTTCGACCTGGTCGGACAGCACGTACTGCTATCTCGAGGACCTCTTCGTCGATCCGGCTGAGCGGGGCACCGGTGCCGCCCGCCGGTTGATCGAGGCGGTCTATGAGGAAGCTGACCGGCGCGGAGCCACCCGCACCTACTGGGAGACGCAGGAGTTCAACAGTCCTGCCCGCTCCCTCTACGACGTCGTCGGGCACCGGACGTCGTTCATCATCTACGAGCGCTGAGGCAGCGCCCACTGCCGCTTTGGGTCGGGGCGGTCACCGGACACGGTCCGGGAACGTGGGACACTGGACGGTCGGTTCCGAACAAGTTCTCGCGGCGGTACGAGCGCTCGCGTAGGAGGTCCTACCCATGAAGATGACTCCGAAGACGACCACGAGGCTTTCCAGCCGGCTCGCCGCGTCGCTCGCCCTCGCCGCCATCGCCCTCGGTGCCACCGCCTGCAGCTCCTCGTCGTCTCCGAGCACGACCACGACGACGGCCGGCTCGGGTGCGACGACGACAACGGCCGCCGGCGGGAACAGCACCACGACCAGCACCTCAGCCGCCGGCGGAGCCTCGCTCAGTGAGATCGAGTCGAAGCTCGAAGCTGGGCAGACCGCCACGTTCGTGGCCACGTACAAGCTGACGTCGAAGTCGACCGGCAAGACCACCAACGGGACGTTGACGATCGCCCACGACGGATCGAACTCGCTCTTCGGCTTCACCGAGCCGTCGGGCACCTTCGAGGAGATCGCCACCGGCTCGAAGTCCGTCATCTGCTCCAAGTCGTCGGGCGCCTGGCAGTGCTTCAGCGGTGCCCTCGGCGCCTCGATCAGCGGTTCGCTCACGGGCATCGAAGACCTCTACGGCTCGAAGGCGGCGGTGGCGGCCCTCAAGGCGGACTCGTCGGTCTCTGGCGTACAGGAGTCGACGTCCTCGGTCGCGGGCACTGCTGTGACGTGCTTCACCTACCACGCAACGGCCACCACCGGCTCGTGGACCTACTGCGTCACCGACAGCGGCGTCCTCGCCGAAGCCAACACGCAGAACGCCGCCGGCAGCTCACAGCTCGTCCTCACGAACCTCTCGTCCAACGTCTCGGCGAGCGAGTTCACGCCGCCGGCGACCCCGACCTCCACACCGGGCTGAGCTGCAGCCTGTCCTCTCCCGAGATCGCCAAAGCCACCACTCGAGTCAGTGATGCTGTCACCATGTTGAGCGTGATCACCGCCCACCGGGATGCTCGGATGCCGGACATCGAGATCCGAGCGCCCTTGAGCGGGCGCCTGGCCTACGCCGGCATCCTCGCGCTCGGGACCGTGATGGCCACGGCCGTGACGATCGCCTTGATCGGCCGCGGCACGATCTGGGCGGTACTCGCCGCCGGCGCCCTCGCCGTGTGGGTGGCCTACTTCTACCGGTTGCTCCATCTCGCCGTCGTCGTGCGCGGCGACCGGCTGCAGGCACGCAACCTCTTCTCCACGCACCGCATCGAAGCATCGGCCGTGCAGACGGTCGTGCTCGGAGAGAGCTCGGTGGCGAAGAGCCCGAATCAGACGGTGGTGCTCGTCCTCGAGGACGGGCGGCGCATCGCCCTCGATGCCTGCGCCCGGACGTTGCAGTCCCGTCGCACGCTGCGCCGAGTGGAGGACTTCCAGCAGCGCCTCGAGCAGTGGTCACAGCGCTCCTGAGCCTCAGTCGCCGAGGAAGGCGTCCAGGCGGTCGAGGAAGGTGCGCTCGTCCTGGAACAAGAACCCGTGGCCGGCGTCCGGATAGAGCACGAGCTGCGACCCGACGATGACCGACGCCAGCTCGTGGTCGTTGGCCGTCGGCACGAGGCGGTCCTCGAGCCCGTCGCCGATGAGCGTCGGCGCCGAGATGCTCCCGAGGTGACGGCCAGCTGTCTCTTTGCCGGTCAACCACGATGCCAGGGCGGCGTTCTGCGCCGTGTCGACCGCGGCGGACGCCACGTAGAAGTGCGGGAACTCCGTGATCTGGCTGATGAAGGTCCGCTCGGCTCGCTCCTGGTTCGCCGGGAAGAGCAGGTTGAGCAGGCCCGTCGCATTGCCACTGGCGACGCGACCGAGCTCCCGGATCGCCGCCGCACTCGGGAACGTGGCCTTGCCGTTGCCGGGGAACGTGGCACAGAGCACGAGGCGACGCACGAGGTCAGGGTGCAGAACGGTGAGCGCTTGGGCGATCATTCCGCCGAGCGACCAGCCGATGACGTCGGTAGGGCCGAGGTGCAACGCCTCGATGAGCGCGGCCGTCTGCTGAGCCATGGCCGTGACGGTGAGCGGCGCCGGTAACGATGACGTGCGCCCGATGCCGGCGTTGTCGAAGATCACGACCCGATGCCTCCGGCCGAGCGCATCGACGAAGCTCGGCTCCCAGCTGTCCATCGACCCCGAGTACCCCATGATGAGCACGAGGGGCGGGCCGGCGCCGACGCTCCGGTAGCCGACCGTGCCGTCGGTCGTGCGGGCCACGAGCACCGGAGCCTTCACGATCGAGACGGAGGAAGCGGCCAGCGTGGTCGAAGTCGTTGTGGCCGCCGGTGTCGAGGTGGACGACGTGGCCGGCCGATCACTCGTCGCCGAGGAGCAGCCGGCGAGGCCGAGACAGATGACCGAACAGCCCACGACGGTGCCGACGCCGAACCGGCGGCGAAGAGAGCGGCCTTCCATGCGTCGAGTCTGCCCGCGTCGTCGACGTCCGGCACTTCGTCGTCGTTCGCAGCGGCCTCGGGAATGCGGGAGGTCCCCATTTCGTTGCCGCACCCATGGGAGTTGATCGCGACCTCGATGCGGCGACGGCGCCTGCGGTCTCGCGCAGCACCCCGGACTGGTTGATTCTCACGCTTGCCTGCGTGGCCCAGTTCATGGTGCTGCTCGATGTGTCCATCGTGAATGTGGCGTTGCCGTCCATCAAGCACAGCTTGGGCTTCTCTCAAGCCGAGCTGCAGTGGGTGCTCAATGCCTACACGCTCACCTTTGCCGGCTTCCTCCTGCTCGGTGGCCGCATCGCCGACCTCTTCGGACGGCGACGCGTGTTCCTGCTCGGTCTCACGGTCTTCACGCTCGCCAGCCTCCTCGGCGGCTTTGCGCAGGACCAGGCGATGCTGATCGCCGCTCGAGCCGTGCAAGGCCTTGGCGGTGCGATCCTCTCCCCCACCACCTTGACCATCCTCACGACGACGTTTCGCGAACCGAAGGCCCGCGCCCGGGCCATGGGCGTCTGGAGCGCCGTCGCCGGCGCCGGCGGCGCCACCGGAGCCCTGCTCGGCGGCATCCTCACCCAGGAGCTGTCGTGGCGTTGGATCCTCTTCATCAACATCCCGATCGGGATCGTCACCTTCATCGTCGCTCGGCTGTACCTGCAGGAGAGTCGGGCGCAAGGCGAGCGTCAACCGCTCGACGTGCCCGGAGCCGTGCTCGTGACTGCCGGCCTGACTGCGCTCGTGTTCGGCGTCGTCCGGACGACGAGCGTCGGATGGGGCTCGTGGCAGACGCTCGTCGCCCTCGGTCTCGCGGTCGCACTCGTGTGCTGGTTCCTCCTCCACGAAAGCCGAGTGGCTCGCTCGCCCCTGATGCCGCTGCCGCTGTTCCGCCGGCGGTCGATCTGGACGGCGAACCTCGTCATGTTCCTCCTGTCGGGCGCCTTGTTCGCCATGTGGTTCTTCGTCTCGCTGTACCTGCAGGAAGTGCACGGGTACACGCCGCTTCGCACCGGCTTCGCCTTCGTGCCCCAGACGATCGCCATCATCGTCGGCGCCCAGGTCTCGTCTCGTCTGGTTCTGCGGCTCGGGCCTCGGCCGATCCTCGTTGTCGGGGGTCTGCTGTCGGCTCTCGGTCTGCTGTTGTTCTCGGGCCTCGGGATCGACACCGGGTACTGGTCGGGTTTCTTCGTGCCGAGCGTGCTCATCACCCTCGGTCTCGGCCTGTCCTTCACGCCGCTGGCCTACGCCGCCACGGCCGGGATCCCTCCGCAGGAAGCCGGGCTGGCTTCCGGCCTCGTGAACACGTCGCGCCAGATCGGAGGCGCCGTCGGGCTGGCAGCTCTGGCGACGATCGCCACGTCACGCACGCACGCCGTGGCGGCCGCGGTGAGCGGCCGGCTCGCCCTCACCGACGGCTACACGTTGGCGTTCCGGATCAGTGCCGTCATCGCCCTCGGCGCCGCCGCGGCTGCCCTCCTTGTGCCTGCCAAGCAGGCCCGGGTCGGGGCGGCAGGACCGGCGCCGGCCCCCGCTTCGACGGCCGAAGACGCCCCGAAGGTCCCCGTCATCGCCCCGACAACTGAGTAGGACCCCGAATCCCTCCAGGCCGGGGGAAGATGGATCGGTGACCGAGGACCAGGACCCGCCCGGCAGCGACGTACCCGGGGCCGCCGACGGGGCTTCAGGCGACGGGCTCGTCGAGCTCGTCGTGGGCAAGCCCGCTGCCGGCGGCGGGTGCGTCGCTCGCCTGCCCGACGGGAGAGTCGCCTTCGTCCGCCATGCCATTCCCGGCGAGCGCGTTCTCGCCCGCATCACCGAGGAGGCCCGCTCCTTCGTCCGGGCCGATGCCGTCACGATCGGCGAAGCCTCCCCGAGCCGGGTGACACCGCCCTGCCGGCACGCCGGCCCCGGCCGCTGCGGGGGGTGCGACTGGCAGCACATCTCCCTCGGCACCCAGCGGGAGATGAAGGCGGCACTCGTGCTCGAGCAGCTGCAGCGCCTCGCCGGCATCGAGCGCGAGGTGACGGTCGAGGCCGTCCCCGGAGACGACAACGGCCTGGCCTGGCGCACACGGGTCCGCTACACCGTGCTGCCGCGGGGTCGCCTCGGCTTCCATCGCTATCGCTCTCACGACGTGCAGCCGGTGGACCGCTGCCCGATCGCCGGCCCCGGCATCCAGGCTCTGGCTCCGGAGCAGATGACTTGGACCGGCGCCGAGGAGGTCGAGGTCTTCGCCCCGGATCCCGATGGCGAGCTCACGGTGATGGTCGACTCCAGGCGGGGCGCCCGGGTGCAAGTCCCTCGTTTCGACGGCGGCCTCGTCGTCGACGGGCGCACGATTCGCGAACCACGCGAGCTCCAGCTGCACGTGCTCGGGCACCGCTTCGCCGTCAGCGGCGGCGTGTTCTGGCAGGTACACCTCGGAGCCGCGACGGCCCTCGGCCAGGCACTGCTCGAGGTCGCCGATGTGCGGCAGGGCGACGCCGTGGCTGATCTCTACTCCGGTGTCGGCTTGTTCACCGTGCTGCTCGCCGATGCCGTCGGCGAGCGAGGCCACGTCCTCTCCGTCGAGCAGGACGAGCAGGCCGCCGAGGACGCCTACCGCAACGTCGTGCGTAGCGCGCACGTGGACGTGGTCTGTGGACGCGTGACGCCCGAGCTCGTCGCACGAGAGCTGCGCGCCTCGGACCTCGCCGTCCTCGACCCGCCGCGTCAGGGCGCCGGCAAGGCCGTCACGGCGGCTCTCGCCAGCCTCGAGCGCCTGCGGCGGATCGTCTATGTGGCCTGCGACCCGGCCTCGTTCGCGCGAGATCTTCGCGTGCTCCTCGACGCCGGTTGGTCCTTGACGGCCCTGCGGGCCTTCGATCTGTTCCCCATGACTGAGCACGTCGAGTTGATGGCGGTCATCGACCGGCCCAGCTGACCGGGGACGTCGCCGCCGGTGACCGACAGCCGGCGCAGTGTTATCGTATCTGCGTATGAACGCAGCTAGGCAGGTGCCAGCGACCGAGGGCGCCCTCATCATGCCGACCGACGAGCAGGTCGGCTTTGCCTCCGACGGGTTCCGCATGCTGGCCGACCCGACCCGGATCAAGATTCTCTGGGCGCTGCTGCACGGCGAGTCCTCCGTCGCCCATCTGGCCGATCTGGTCGGAGCGGCGCCGGCGGCCGTATCGCAGCATCTCGCAAAGCTGCGCCTCGCCAAGCTCGTTCGAGTACGGCGGGAAGGAACGTTCGCGTACTACTCCGCCAACGACGACCACGTCACCGGTCTCCTGACGGAGGCACTCGACCACGCCGGCCACCAGCAGCCCGCGGTTCTCGGGCAATCCCGGCCGGCGTCGGCACGACCCGCATGACGCAAGGTCCTCACGACCACGAGGACGGCGACGTGCAGGTCCACGGCACCTGGCTCTCCCCACTTCCCGGCCACCACACGAGTGACGAACTGCGGATCGCAACCCCGCATCGTCATTCGCACCGGCCCTCTCGCCAGGCCGACCGCAGATACCTCGGTTTCGCCCTTGCCCTCATCGTGGCGTTCATGATCGGTGAGGTCGTCGCCGCCATCGTGTCGGGGTCCCTCGCGCTCTTGGCCGACGCCGGCCACATGCTCACCGACGCAGCCGCCCTGGCCATGGCGTTGTGGGCGAGCCGTCTCGCCGAGCGCCCGACGACCGATGTGTGGACGTTCGGCTTCAAGCGGGCCGAGATCGTTTCGGCCGCTCTCAACGGGATCGCCCTGCTGCTGACGGGCGCCCTCATCGCCTTCGAGGCCATCGAACGACTGCTTCACCCATCGCCGGTGAACGGGGCGGTGCTCGTGGCCGTCGCCGGCGCCGGCATCGCCGTCAACCTGGCGGCCACGCTCGCCATCGCCCGCGCCGACCGGGCGAGCCTCAACGTCGCTGGCGCTTTCGCTCACCTGCTCACCGATCTGTGGGCGTTCCTCGGAACGGCGATCGCCGGCGTCGTGATCGTCGTCTGGGGCATCGAGCGAGCCGACGCCGTCGCCGCCCTCGCCATCGTGGCGCTCATGTTGCTCGCCGCCCGCCGGCTGCTGCGCGATTCGGGACGTGTACTCCTCGAGGCCGCCCCGGCGGCCGTCGATCTCGGCGACGTCCGCGCCCACCTGCTGCAGGCAGAGCATGTGAGCGACGTGCACGACCTGCACGCCTGGGTCGTGACGTCGGACCTGCCTGCTCTCTCGGCCCACATCGTGGTGAACGAGCACTGCTTCGCCGACGGTCACGCCCCCCGGATCCTCGACGAGTTGCAGGCCTGCCTGCTCGGTCATTTCGACCTCGAGCACTCAACGTTCCAGCTCGAGCCTCCGGGGCACGCCAGCCACGAGACGAACCCCCACTGAGCGAGACCTCAGCCTGATCACCGGCGGCGCAGCCGATCGATCTGGCGCCGGTCACGTTTCGTCGGCCTTCCGGTGGCAGGGTCCCGGAGCAGCGGGGGCACCGCCAGCTCGGGCGCCGGCGGCGCCGGGCTGTGGTCGGCGTAGCACTCCGCGGCAAGCGGGGCTCCGACTCGCTTGTCGATGACACGTACGACCTCAACCACCCGCTCCCGCCCTCCGGCGAACGCTGCGACCTGGTCGCCGACACGAACCGTCGTGGCTGGCTTGGCGGGGACCCGGTTGACTCGGACGTGGCCGCCCCGGCACGCAGCCGTCGCCTCTGCCCGCGTCTTGAACAGGCGGATCGACCAGACCCACCGGTCCACCCGAGTTGCCTCCACCCGTGTTCTAGAGCTCGTAGGCGGTGGCGTGCCGAGGCTGGTAGAGGCCGAGCGTGCCGCCTCCCGGGATTCGGAGGCTCGTCACCAGGCCGAAACCCTGGCTCTCGATCGGAGACGTGAACTCCACGCCTTTGGCCGTCAGCTCGGCGACCGTGGCCTCGACGTCGTCGCACATGAGGAACAGCTCGTGGTCACCGCTCTGGCGGCTCCCGCCGTCGATCGGGTGTATCCCGAGCTCAGCGGGCGGCAACGCAAAGAGCAGCCAGCCGTCGTGAGCATCGATGTACGGCAGCTCGAGGACGTCTCGAAAGAACGCCCGCGTCGATTCGGCGTGCTCGGCGTAGATAATGACGTGGGCGCTCGTGATCATGTCGAGATGCTACGCGCCCTGGCCGCGCTCAGGCGAAGGCGCGTGCCTCTTCGGCGCGCTGGCGCCAGGTGACCGCGAGGCCGAGGACCAAGGCGTACACCACGAGGACGCCGACGTCACGCAGCTCCGGAGCGCGCCCGGCCACGACCGACCACCCGAGCGCCGCTCCGTGGTAGCTCGGAAGGAACGCGGCCACATGGCGCAGCATCGTCGGCATGTTGGCAACGGGCGTGAAGAGCCCGCCGAAGAAGCTCAAGAAGAACATGAGGGCGGTGACGAGCGGGTAGGCCGTCTCGCTCGAGGCGACGAACCCGACGAGGACGCCGAGCACGACGAAGGGGAGAGTGCTCGCCCACAGCACGGCCGTGAGCACGAACCAGGTCCCGAGTCCGAGGCGCACCCCGCCGACGGTGAGCCCGGTCATCTCGACGAGGAAGATGACGGGCAGGGCGATGACCATCGAGGCAGCGATCTTCGTGGTGACATAACTCCAGGCCGGCAACGGCGTCACGCTGAGCTGCCGCGTCCAGCCGGAGGCCCGCTCGGCCGCCAGCCTCGTGCCACCGGCATTGAGGGCCGCCACGACGGCACCGAAACAGGCCATCGACACCATGAAGTACGTGTTCCAGGCGGTGCCGTCGACGCGCCGCGCCGGCTGCAGGCTGTGGAGGAACAAGGCGTAGAAGACGACGGGAAAGCCGAGCGTGATGGCCACATAGCGCGGGTTGCGCACCAGGCGGAGGACCTCGAAGCGGAGGAAGGCGCCGAGCCCGGTCATGCGGGCGTCCTGCTACGCGACGGCAGCCGGCCGCCGATGGCCTCGTCGACAGTCCGCACCTCGGCAAGGTCGCAGGTGAGGGCGACGAAGGCTTGTTCGAGATCTGCCCCGGTGACTTCGATGTCGCAGAAAGCAATTCCCGAGGCCACGAGCGCCCTCACGGTGGCGTCGGCGTCGAGGGAGTCGAGGGCTACCTCGGAGCCGCGCACGCTCACGGCGTCGACCCCGTCGAGCTCGCGGAGCTGGGCCGGGTCGGCTCCCTCGCAGACAAAACGCAGACGTCGCGTCGCCACGGTCGCCTTGATGGTGGAGGCGGGACCGTTCGCCACGACCGTCCCCTTTCGCAGCACGACGATGCGGTCTGCCGCCGCGTCTGCCTCGTCCAAGTGGTGGGTGGCGAACACGACCGTGCGACCCTCGCCGGCGAAGCCACGCATCATCGCCCAGAAGCTCCGGCGGCCCTCCACGTCCATGGCAACAGTCGGTTCGTCGAGAAAGACGAGCTCCGGGTTGCCGGCGATGGCGAGGGCGAAGCGCACCCGCTGGGCCTGCCCGCCCGAGAGCCGCTGCGTCTGCCGGTCGGCGAGGTGCGTGAGGCCGGCACGAGCCAGCGTGCTTTCGACACAAGCCGGGCGGCGGTACAGCCGGGACGTCATCGTTACGAGGTCCCCCACTCGAACGCCGTGGGGCAGTCCGCTTCCTCCGCCGACTTGCAGCATGGCGCCGACCTTGCCCGAGACCATGGCCGAGCGCGGGTCGGTACCGAGAACCGAGACCGTCCCGTGCTGGGCGCGCTTCAGACCGAGGAGGATCGAAATGGCGGTCGACTTGCCGGCCCCGTTCGGACCGAGCAGGGCGAGGGTCTCCCCGCGGGCAACATCGAGGTTGACGTGGTCGAGCGCCACGAGCGAGTGGTAACGATGGACGACGTCGACAAAGCACACCGCCGGGCCGTCGTCGCCGTCACGGCGGGGTGGAGCGTCGTCTCTCGCATTCATGTCGTCATGGTCATCGGCCTTCCCGGCGCAGACCTTGAGGCGCCCTTCCCGCAGCCTCGCGGGCGATCCGTCACGGGCGGACTCATAGCGCGATGACACCCCCGAAGTGAGGACGAACAGCCCTAAGGCCGTCGCGCCCGCGAGGCCGATACGACACCAATGGACCAACCTACGCAGGGGTGCGATGTAGGTACCGGACGAAGCGACGACCGCGCGCGCCTCAGGCGGCGCCGCATCCGCGGACTGGCGGTCGCGGTCGCGAGCGTGGCGATCTTCGCTGGCTGGCTGGCGCTCGGTCTGGGCGGGTCGCACACGGTCATGGTCTTCGACGACACCGTGACGGCGTTCGCCGCCATGGCTGCCATGGTCCTGTGCTTTCGCGCCGGCCTCGTGCGCCGGGGCAGGATCCGACGGTTCTGGCTGCTCCTCGGGGCCGCCGCCGCCGCCTGGACGGTGGCCGAGGTCATCTGGGAGGTCTACGACGTCGTGCTTCGGCAAGCGGTGCCGATCCCGTCGTGGGCCGACGTCGGCTACCTCGGCGCCATCCCCCTCGCCGTGGCGGCGCTCGTGTCGCACCCCGCCATGCACGAGAAGCACCAGCTGAAGACGCGTGCTGCACTGGACGGCGTCGTCCTGGCGACGGCGCTGCTGTTCCTCAGCTGGTCGTTCGTGCTCGGGCCGCTCTGGCGCCATACCGACTTGACGACCCTCGGCGGTGTCGTGGCGGTCGCCTACCCGTTCGGTGACATCGTGATCCTCTTCCTCGTCGTGCTCGTCGTCCGCTCGATGCACTCCGACGGACGCTTTGCCCTCTGGTGCGTGCTCGCCGGGCTCCTGGCGATGGCCGCAGCTGACAGTACCTACGTCTACCTGAGCGAGATGAACCGGTACGTCGTCGGGAACCTCGTCGACACGGGCTGGGTCGCCGGCTACCTCGGCCTCGCTCTCGGCGCCTACTGTTCGACCGGGGAGGAGCGCCGGGATACTCGCCGGACGGAGAGCGCCCCATCGATCGCCTCGCTCGTCCTGCCGTTCGTGCCCGTGCTCGTGGCCTTGGTCGTCTCGGCTGTGCGGGTCGCCCTCGGCGAGCAGCTGCTCTTCAGCGACTGGGTGATGGCGCTGGCGCTCACGTTGTTCGTGCTTGCCCGCCAAGCTCTGGTGCTCTTCGATGGCCTGCGGCCCGGTCAGCGCGACGAACCCGATCGCGACGAACCCGACGACGGACCGCCTCCGGCCGACGACTGGGCGGTGCCGGTCTTCGCTGAGCTCGGTTCCGTCGCGAGTGAGGCGGACGGGCGATGACCACGTCGAACCGGAGCTGGGACATCGGCGACTCGAGCTCTGCTGCCGCGGCCGTGCTGCGCACCCCCGCCACGAAACCGCAGCCCCGGGCGAAGGGGCTGAACCAAGCCTCTGCCTCCATCGTGCTCGTCTTGATGATCGTCACGAGCGTGCTGGCGATCGTCGACCTCTACCTGCTCACGACGGCGCTCCCCCACTGAACGGGCCACGCACACCGCCCAAGGATCAAGACAGGTCCGTCCTGATCTGATGTTCCGCCTCGGCGAGGACGGCAACGACGTCCCGCCCGAACATCACGTCACAGGGGTGATCGACAGCGCCGGAGCGTGCGTTGGAAGCCAGCTCCGCGAGCGCGACCCGCAGGGCCACCTCGGAGCCCGCGTGTTCGGTCGGCATCGCCGATCGCCCGGCGCCACCCCAGACGAAACACGTCGTTCGCGCTGCTGCGGGAACCGCGCCGATGGTCACGGTCACGGTGCTCGTCGCCCCGCTCTCGTGGCGGAGCACGAGGTGGACGATGTCACCGAGTCCCGCCTCGGCCCGGACTGCGACGACCGGACCGAGGGCCGCCCACATCAGCGAGACGGCATGCGGGCCGACGTCCCAGAGTCCGCCCTTGTCCCGGCGCCAGGGCGTGTCGAAAGGGCTGCCCTCTTGAAAGGCGCTCCCCAGCCAGAGCCCACTCCCGCCAACCCAGCCCGGCACGGCTGCAAGTTCTGCCAACCACGCCCGCACGAGCGGCTGGAACCGCGCCGTGAAGAACACCACCGAGGCCACCCCGCTCGCCCGCACGGCCCTCGCGAGCGCCTCAGCGGCGGCGAGGGAGGTGGCGATCGGTTTCTCGAGCAGCAGGTGCCGGCCGGCTCGGGCCGCCCGCAGGGCGATGGCGGCCTGTACATCCGGCGGGACCGAGAAGGCGACTGCGTCGACGGCCTCGATCATGTCGTCGACGTCGCCATAGGCCGTGACGCCGAAGTCGGCCGCCAAGGCAGCGGCGGCGGCGGCGTCGCGTCCCCACACCCCGGCCAATTGGACGCCCTCGGTCGAGGCCAACGCCGGCGCGTGAGTGATCCGCGCCCAGAAACCCGTACCGACGAGACCGAATCGCAGCGCCATCAATCGCCCCTCCGAGGCGCCGGCGCCGGCCGCTCGCCTTCGGAAGTGAGCACCGGCGACCTCGTGAGGTTGTACACGCCGACGGTCATGACGGCGAGCGCGAGCACCTCGACCACCGGTGACAGGCCTCGCGAGTGCACTCGCTCCCCGAAGAAGCCGATGCCGATGGCAAGGGCGACGATGGGCTGGGCGATGGTGATGGTTGGGAGGGAGAGGCGGAGCACTCCGGCATTGAAGGCGCTCTGCGTCAGGGACAGCGCCACCACGGCGGCAACCGCGAGCACGTACGGCGGCCAGGTCACGAACACGTGCACGACGCCGTGGTCGAGCAGGTGGCCAGTGCGCTCGGTGACGGCGGCGACGTATCCGAAGGCGGCGCCCGAGCCGGTGCCGTAGGCCAGGGCGGCGCGACGGGGCGAGCCGCCACGAGCCACGACGGCGAGCAGGCCACAGCCGACCGCCACGACCGCGCTGAGCACGATCCAATCCGACGCCGGCGCCACCGGGTGACCGAGGGCGGGCCGGGCGGCCTCCTGGAAGAGGGCGAGACCGCTCACCGTGACGATGGCCGCCAAGATCTCGGTCGACGAGATCCGCCGGTGCTCGAGACGGGCCGCCACCGGGAGCGCGAACACCAGGCTGAGGACGAGAAGCGGCTCCACCAAGGCGAGCGACCCACGCCGCAGAGCGAGGAACTGAAAGACGTAACCGACACCGTCGAGAGCACTCCCGAGCAGCCAAACGGGTCGCCGGACGAGACGAGCCAGCAGGTTGGCGTGCGACGTCACCTCGGGCTCCTGCTGGATGGCCTCGTGATGCTGGAGGACGGCTGCCAGCCCGTAGCAAACGGCACTGGCGAGCGACAGCAACACGATCGAGACCACGCCCGGTGCGAAGTGGTGGTGCAGGACCGTGAGGCTGGCGATCACGGGCACCGTCACGGTGCCAGCCTCCCGCGTCGGCGAGCAGCGGGCGAACTCACGTCGGGGGCGTTACCGACCTGCGAGCTCGGAGGCAGCGCCGGCGAACGCCACGAGCAGGCGATCGACATCGGCGTTGGTCGTCGCCGGGCACATGAGCGCCATGTTGTGAAACGGGGTCAACAGCACGTCTCGATTCGCCAGGTACAGATGCAGGTACTCGTCGAGATCCTCGTCGGCGGCCGCCGCCGACTCGGCGCCCGTCCGGGGTGGTCGCGGGCAGAACCGGTACTCGGCTCGCGCGCCGAGGCGGGTGATCGTCCAGGGCAAGCCGGTCCTCGCGAGGATCTGCTCGGCCCCCGACACGTACCGCTCGCAAAGGGCGATCATCGACTCGAACGCCGCCGGCGTGAGCACGTGCTCGAGGGTGGCCCGCATGGCAGCCGTCGAGAGGACGTTGCCGGCCAGCGTGCCGCCCACGCCGCCGACGTCGACCAGGTCGGCGTCGGGCGAACCGAGCAGGCCGTGAGCGACTTCGTCCGACAGCCCGTAGGCGCCTGCCGGGATGCCGCCGGCGATGGCTTTGCCCACGGTGACGATGTCCGGCTCCAGCCCCCAGAGCTGCGTGCAGCCTCCCGGGCCGGCCGAGAGCGTGTGCGTCTCGTCGACGATGAGCAGCGAGCCGGCCTGGCGGGAAAGCCGCCGCAGGCCTTCGTGGAAGCCGGGCTCGGGCAGGACGATGCCGATGTTCGTGAGGGCCGGCTCGGCGAGCACGGCCGCCACGTCGCCGGCGGCGAGCTCGCTCTCGAGCGCCTCCAAGTCGTTGAACTCGACGACGCGGGTCGTGAGCGCAGGATCCACCGGCGGCCCGACGTTGCCGTCGGAGGCGCGCACCGTCGTGCCGTAAAGGGTGGCGATCGTCTCGTCGACGCTTCCGTGATAGCAGTGGTGGAACACGAGGATCTTCGGGCGGCCAGCGACGTGACGGGCGATCCGGATCGCCCAGCGGTTGGCGTCGGTGGCGCTCAGCGTGAAACTCCACGTCGGGAGCGAGAACCTGTCGGCCAGCACGGCGGCGACGGCGACGCCGTCCTCGGACGGCAGCATCGTGGTGAGCCCGCCGTCGCCTTCGACCCTGCGCCGGATGGCCGCCACCGTCGCCGGCGGCGAGTGACCGGCCATCGCGCCGGTGTCGCCGAGGCAGAAATCGGCGTAGTCATGGCCGTCGATGTCGGTGATCGTTGCCCCGCGAGCCCCGGCGAGCACGAGCGGGAACCCGCCGTGCCATTTCGCCATCCACGTCATGGGCACACCGGAGAGCAGGTGCGTGTCGCCTCGGCTGGCCTGGTACGAGCGCGGGTGCAGCTCCTCGTAAGCGAGGCGTTCTCGGTTCAACAGCCCTTGCAGGCGCTCGCGATCGATCATGGGTCCATCTTGGCGCTCCTCACGGCTTGGCCGCGAGGGAGTCCACCGCTTCCTCGATCGAATCCCGGAGGCCGTTCTCGCCGACGGTGGCGAGCACCCCGCCGTGTTTGAGCTCGTGATGCACGACGTGCGAGGAGCGGGCGATGATCGTCGTCACTCCGGTCTGCTTCAACTCGCTCACGAGCGAGCTGAGGGACTGCGCTCCGGTGAAGTCGATGTCGGAGATGCCGTTGGCGTCCAGGACGAGGCCGTGAACGGGCGTCGTCGCCTGCGCGACGAGCGTCTGGACCCGCAAGCGCACATAGTCGGCGTTGCCGTACCAGAGCGGCCCGTAGATGAGGAACACGAGGACGCCGGGGACCGTCTCGGTGGCACGGCCCACGTCGGTCGGGATCCAGTGGTCCGTGCCCACCTCCCGGCCGAGGACGGCCACGGCGGGACGGGCTGCCCGCCGAGTCCGGTCGGCGAGGGACAGCACCATGGCGAGCACCACCCCTTGCTCGATGCCCACGATCGCGACCATCAAGCCGGTGAGCAGCGCCACGGCGAACTCCCAGCCGGAGAAAGCCAGGATGCGCCGGAGCACCTGGATGCGCAGGAGCCGCGAAGCGACGAACAACAAGATGGCGCCGAGTGTCGCCTTCGGCAGGTCCTTCAGCAGTCCGGTGGCGAAGAGGACCACGGCGATGACGACGACCGCCGCGACGATGCTGGTGAGCTGCGACCGCCCACCCGAAGCGGTCACGATGCCGGTACGCGGAGGGCTCGAGTTGACGGCGAACGACCCGCTCACGCCGGCGACGAGGCTGCCAGCCCCGATTCCGACGAGATCGATGTCGAAGTCCGCAGTGGCCGGGGCGCCGGCCGTCGAGGCCCGCACCGTCGCCGCCGTCTGTGCCACGACGATGAACGCGATCGTGAGGGCAGGGACGAGGAGGTGGCGCACCTGCGTCAACGAGGCGGAGGGAACCGCGAACGAAGGCAGGCCTCCATGGACCGACCCGACGACCTGCACGCCATGGGCGACGAGTCCGGCAGCGGCAACAAGGGCGACGGAGGCGACGAGCCCGATGAGCGCGCCGGGGATACGCCGGTCGATGTGCTCGGCCAGGACGATGACGGCGAACACCACGACGGCGATGCCGACCGACCAGCCGTTGGTGTGGCTGAGTTGATCGACAACGTCGCGCACCCGGCCGATCGTCGTTGTCCCGCCGCCGGCGAGGCCGAGGATCGGCGGCAGCTGGCGCACGACGATCTCGACGGCGATGCCCGCAAGCACGCCCGTGATCACGGGCGTGGAGAAGAGCTCGGCGATCCATCCGAAACGGAAGAGGCCGACCATCAGCACGAACGCCCCCACCATGATGGCGAGGAACGACACGAGGTGGGTGTAGTCCGGCGTCCCGACCACCGCCACGGCGGCCACACCGGCGGCGATGATCGGCGCGATCGTCGAGTCGGCCCCCACCGACATCTGCCGGCTCCGGCCGATGAGCGCGAACATGACCGACCCGGCGACGAAGGCGTAGAGGCCGGTCACTGCGGGCATGTTCGCGAGCCGGGCCGTTGCCATCTGCTCAGGCACGGCAATGGCGACGAGCGTCAGCCCGGCAAGGACGTCCGGCCCGAGCCACGGGATCCGGTAGCCCCGCAGTGTCGGCACCACCGGCCAGGACTTCACGGCGAATCCTTAGCACCGTGGGAGCGTGCTCGCTGGGATGCCGCCGCCCCCGCCCGATACCCTCGTGCCATGCGCGCTCCCGCAGGCTTCCGGGCGATGCCCTGATGCGGGTGCGGGGCGTCATCGGCGGACTGCTGTGCATCGCCGGCGTCGTCTGGATCGGGCAGGGAGTCGGTCTGATCAAGGGCTCGTTCATGACCGGAGAGATCCAATGGGCCCTCATCGGCGGAGCAACCCTCGTCGTCGGGCTGGCCCTGCTGTCGCTGTCGAGACGCGCTCGCCGGGACGCCCGGGACGTGCCCTGAGGGCCACGCCAACGGTTCGAGCATCGCCCGCGGGGAAGAATCCTGCGATGAAGATCCTCCGCCGGTCCCTTGCCCGGCTCGACCGATGGCAGCGCCGCGCCCGCCTCGTCGGCCCAGCCTTCGCGGTCCAGAAGAAGTTCAACGACGACCAACTCGGGCAGTACGTCGTGGCTCTCGGCTGGTACGGCTTCGTGAGCGTGTACCCGTTGCTGCTCGTCGTGACGACCATCTTGGGCTTCATCGGTGTGGCCTCACTCGGAAACACGATCGTCTCCACGCTTCACGAGTTTCCCGTCGTCGGATCGAATTTCAACCCAGCGCACGCATCGAGCAGCCTGCACGGGAGCGTGATCGGACTGGTCGTCGGACTCCTTGGGCTCCTCTATGGCGCCCAGGGCGTCATGCAGTCCGCCCAACACGCCATGGCACAGGCATGGAACGTGCCTCGGTCCGACCGCCCAGGGTTCGTCCCCCGGCTCGGCCGCAGCCTGCTCGGGCTGTGCATCATCGGTGGCACGTTCGTGCTGAACGCCGCCGTCGCCGCCGTCGCCACTGCCCACGGCGAGCCGTGGGCGCTACGGATCCTCGTGATCGCCGGCCTCCTCGTCGCCAACACCGGCCTCTTCTTCGCCAGCTTCCGCACCCTCACGCCACGCAGTGTTGCGACACGGGCGCTGTGGCCGGGTGCAGTCGTCGGCTCCGTGGGCTTCACGTTCCTCATCACGCTCGGCTCCGGCCTCATCGAACATCAGGTGCGTCACAGCTCGGCCACCTATGGGCAGTTCGGGGTCGTCATCGGCTTGGTCGGGTTTCTCTTCCTGCTCGCGAAGATCAGCCTCTACGGTGCCGAGCTCAACCCGGTTCTCGATCGTCGCCTCTTTCCCCGCAGCCTCGTGAGCGACGATCCCACGAGCGCCGACGACCGTGTTCTCCAGTACCTCGCCGAAGCCAATCACCCCCGACGCGAGGCCGTCGCCGTCTCCGCGCCGGGAGAGGGATCTGTGTCAGCATTCCCGGACCCTGCCGACTGAGGAGCGCACACGTGGCAGCTGCACTGCCGAGAGGTCCGCTGTCGAAGCGGGCCGCCGGGCGACGGTTGCTCGCCGCCGGCGGCCTCGCCCTGCTCGTGGCGGGAGTGCTGTCCGGCCTGCCCGTCGTCACGGCGTCAGCCGCGACCGTCCCGATCACCGTCGAGCTCGCCACCTACCACGGCGACCTGAGTCGGGACGGCTACTCGCCCGACACCGCCATCCGCGTCGGCAACGTCGCCGGCCTCCAAGAGATCTGGGCGGCTCACGCAGCCGGCGCCATCAGCGGCCAGCCAGCTGTCGTGAACGGGATCGCCTACTGGGGCGACTGGGCCGGCGAGGAGCACGCCACGAACCCCGCCGGCAAGAACCTCTGGTCGACGTATCTCGGCCAGACGAACGCGCCAGGGTGCAACCCAAGCACCGTCGGGATCGCCAGCTCACCGACGGTCGGGACCGTGAGCGGCACGAAAGTCGTCATCACCGGAGGGGGCGCTGGCGACCTCGCCGAGCTGCGAGCCTCGACGGGCGCCGTCGTCTGGGAGACGCGGATTGCTCCGCTTGACGGGGGTTTCGTCTGGAGTTCGCCAGTGCTCTACGACGGCAGCGTCTACATCGGAATGTCCTCGTTCGGCGACTGCCCACTTGTGGCGAGCGGAGTCTTCATGGTCAACGCCGCCACCGGAGCCGTCGAGCACGAGTTCCCCACGGTGCCGGCGGGCGGCTGCCTCGGGGGTGGTGTGTGGTCCTCGCCGGCGGTCGACCCGGCAGAAGACGCCTTGTTCGTGACGACCGGGAACACCACCTGCACGACGCCGCTTCAGGACGCCATGTTGAAGCTCAGCCTGGCCAACCTGGCGCTCCTCGGCTCGTGGGCGGTCCCCGCCGACCAGCGCGTGAGCGACAGCGACTGGGGGTCCTCCCCGACGCTGTTCACAGCGGACATCGGCGACCAGCTCGAGCAGCTCGTCGGTTCGGCCGACAAGAACGGAACCTTCTACGCGCTCAACACGACGTCGCTCTCGCGCGGTCCGGTCTGGGAGTACCAGATCGCCCAAGGAGGCGGCGACCCGCAGCGGGGCAACGGTTCGATCGCTCCGGCGACCTTCGACGGAACCACCCTGTATGTCGCCGGCGGCACGACCACGATCGACGGGAACGCCTGCCTCGGCAGCGTGGACGCCCTCGATCCGGCGACGGGCCAACCGGTGTGGCAGGACTGCCTCGACGACGGGCCGGTTCTCGCAGCCCTCACTTCGGTACCAGGCGTCGTGCTCGCCACGACAGGCCCTGCCCTCGTCGCCCTGCACGCGAGCAACGGCGACCAGCTGTTCGAATGGACTGATGCGAACCGCACCGCCTTCTACGGGCCGGCGGTGGTCAGCGGCCCCGTCGTGCTCGCCGGCAACACCGACGGAAACCTCTTCGCCTGGGCGGTCCCGTGGCAGCTGTCGGTGAGACGCTAGCCGGCACCGCCAAGTGGTTCGTCCGACGAACCATCTCGCTAGCCTGGAGGCATGCCTGATCCGGACACCCTGGCCAATCCGGACACCGCCGGAGTGGAAGCGGTGCGAGCCCTCGTCCGCGCCTCCCGACTCCTCGAGCGGGCTTCGGACGAGCTCAACCTCGCCCATTACCGAGTCCTCTCGGCCATCGCCTCGGGCGACCAGCGAGCCTCTCGGATCGCCCGGCGCCTGGCACTCGGCAAGCCCACCGTCAGCGCCGCGGTGGAGGCACTGTGCCAACGCGGACTGCTCGCTCGTTCCAAAGTGGCGAGCGACCAACGGGTTGCCTCACTGCAGCTGACGGCCGAGGGGGACTTGGTCCTGCGCGGCGTCGAGGCGGCCATGCTTGCCCGCCTGCAAGACCTTTGCCAGCACACGCCCGAGGGGGATCAGCTGTTGCGATCGCTCGTGTGGATGGGCGCCGCCATCGATGACGTCATGGCGCAGCGGCACGCCGGCGAGAGCTCGTGACGGCTGCCAAGTCGCCTCCGGCCGAGCCGGGCTGGGTCCGGCGGCTCTGGGGCTACCTGCTGCGCCAGCGGCGAGATGTCACGCTCTCGCTCATTGCTGCCGTGGCCGGGAGCGCGTTCTTGACGATCGTTCCCCTTGTGGAGCGCCAGATCGTCGACGGCGTCATCCTCAAGCACACTTCGGCGCTCTGGCCGTGGCTCACGCTCCTCATCGCGCTGGCGGCAGCAGCGTTCGGGTGCGCCTACATCCGCCGGTACCGGGGCGGCCGTGTGGCCCTCGCCGTGCAGTACGACCTGCGCAACGACATGCACGACCACCTGCAGTCGCTCGACTTCGACAACTTGAACCGCATGCCGACGGGCCAGCTGGTGGCCCGCGCCAACTCGGACTCGACACTCGTGCAGGGGCTGCTCAGCTTCTTTCCCATCATGAGCGGCAACGTGCTGCTGATGCTGCTGTCGCTCGGCGTCATGATCTATCTCTCGCCGCTGCTCGCCATCGTGAGCATCGTCGTGGCGCCGGCGCTGCTGCTCGTCAGCTACCGCATGAGATGGCGAGTCTTCCCTGCCACCTGGGACGCCCAGCAGCGCGAGGGCGACGTCGCCCAGATCGTGGACGAGGACGTCAACGGCGTGCGGGTCGTGAAGGCCTTCGGGCAGGAGCATCGGGAGCTCGAGCGGGTGGCCGGCGCCGCCGCCACGCTCTACGGGGCACAGATGCGAGCGGTGCGGCTCCAGTCGCGATACCAGCCCTTCCTCGAAGCCGTTCCCACCATCGGCCAGGTCGCCATCCTGGCCTTCGGCGGCTGGCTCGCCCTCCATCACGAGATCACGCTCGGAACCTTCCTGGCCTTCTCGACCTACATCACCCAGTTGATGGCGCCAGCCCGCCAACTGGCCGGTGTCCTCACGATCGGCCAGCAGGCACGGGCCGGGATCGAGCGCATCTTCCAGCTGCTCGACCTCCAACCGGCCATCGCCGACGCGCCGCAGGCCGTCGAGCTGCCGAGTTTGCGCGGCGAGATCGACTTCGACGACGTCAGCTTCGGGTACGGGGAGAGCCACCCGGTTCTCGACCGCCTGAACCTCCACGTGGCAGCCGGCGAACGGGTCGCCATCGTCGGTCCGAGCGGGAGCGGCAAGACGACTGCGACGATGCTCGTGTCCCGTTTCTACGACCCTCACACAGGAGTCGTCCGGGTCGACGGCCATGACGTGCGGGACGTGACCCTGCACTCGTTGCGCCGCCAAGTCGGGGTCGTGTTCGAGGAGAGCTTCCTCTTCTCCGACTCGGTGCGTGCCAACATCGCCTACGGGCGGCCGGACGCAACCGACGCCGAGATCGAGGCGGCCGCCCGGGCGAGCCAGGCGCACGGGTTCATCGAACTGCTTCCCCGCGGCTACGACACGGTCGTAGGCGAGCGCGGGCTCACGCTCTCCGGCGGGCAGCGCCAGCGCATCGCCCTCGCCCGGGCGATCCTGTGCGACCCCCGCATCCTCGTCCTCGACGACGCCACGAGCGCCATCGACGCTCGGACCGAGGAGTCCATCCACGACGCGCTGCGATCGATCATGGGCGGGCGAACGACGCTGCTCATCGCACATCGGCGATCCACGCTGGGTTTGGCCGACCGCATCGTCGTCATGGTGCACGGACGCGTCGTCGAGGAGGGCAGTCACGAGGAGCTCCTCGCCAGCAGCGCCACCTATCGCTCCCTGCTCTCGGGCCTCGACGAGCAGGAGGCAGAGCAGGTAGGCGATCGCATCGAGAGGCTGGCGGCCATCGCCTCGGCGGGGCAATCGGGACTCACGACGGCGGCCGCCTGGGCGGGCCACGACACGGAGGTCTCCGCCGGAGGGCCGGTGGCACGCACGATCGGGGCGCCAAGCCTCGGCGCCGGTCTCGGAGGCGGTGGCGGCGGCTGGCGGCGCAACCTGGCGCCGACGCCGGAACTGCTCGCCCGCGTCGCCGCCCTTCGCCCCGTTCGGGACTTCCCCACGGTCGACCTCGACAAAGAAACCCGGCACGACCGCGCCTTCAACCTCGCCCGCCTGCTGCGCGAGTTCCGCAAGCCGCTCCTCGTCGGGCTCGTGCTCGTGATCTTGGACGCGCTCGCCTCTCTGGCGGGGCCGATCCTCGTCAAGACCGGCATCGACAGCGGCGTCTCGGTGGGCTCCGAGGCCGTCCTGTTCGCCGCCTCGGCGATCTATCTCGCCATCACGCTCGCCGACCTCGTCGACGAGATCGGCGAGACCTTCGTGACGGGCCGGGCGGCTCAGCGGATCATGATGTCGCTCCGGATACGGATCTGGGCACAACTCCAACGACTCTCCCTCGACTACTACGAGGGCGAGATGGCCGGTCGCATCATGACCCGCATGACGACCGACGTCGACCAGTTCGAGTCACTCATCGAGAACGGCTTGCTGTCGGCCCTCGTGTCCATCGTGACCTTCGTCGGGGTGGGTCTCACCCTCGTGCTCATCAACACCGAGCTCGGCCTGTTCACCCTCACGGTCGTCGCACCGCTTGCAGTCGCCACGGTGATCTTCCGCCGTAAGGCGGCGCGCCTCTACGACCTGTCCCGCGAACGGATCGCCGTCGTGAACGCCGACTTCCAGGAGAGCCTCTCGGGTGTGCGAGAGTCCCAAGCCTTCGTGCACGAGGACGCCACCAAGGCCCGCTTTCACCGCTTCGGGCTCGACTACCTCGAGTCGCGTGTCGGCGCCCAGCGGCTCGTGGCCACCTACTTCCCCTTCGTGCAGCTGCTGTCGGCCGGCGCCGACGCCATCGTCCTCGGAGTCGGCGCCGGACTGATCGCCTCGGGCCACCTGGCGGCCGGAGCCCTCATCGCCTTCATCCTCTACATCGACTTGTTCTTCTCCCCCATCCAGCAGCTCTCCCAGGTCTTCGACTCCTGGCAGCAGACGCGCGTCTCGGTCGGGCGTATCTCCGAGCTCATGCAACTCGACAGTCTCACGCCGGCCGCTGAGCACCCGCTCCAGACCGGACGGCTCGGCGGTTCGATCAGCCTCGAAGGCGTGCGCTTCTCCTACCCCGTCGCCGTCAGCCGACCGGGCCTCGACGGAGCGCGGGCGGCCGGCGAGCGCCGCGGGCCCGCCGATGCGCGCAGCGTGCAGATGGCTGACTCCGTCCGCACGAAGGCGCCCGAGGCGCTCCGGGGCATCGACCTTCAGATCGCCCGCGGCGAGACCGTGGCGCTCGTCGGCGAAACCGGCGCCGGCAAGTCCACCGTGATGAAGTTGCTGGCGCGCTTCTACGACCCAGACGAAGGCACCGTGCGCATCGACGGCTACGACCTCCGCGACTTGGATCTGGCAGGTTTCCGCCAGCAGCTCGGGTACGTGCCGCAGGAGGCGTTTTTGTTCTCGGGGACCATCCGGGACAACATCGCCTATGGGAGACCGGAGGCTGCCGACTCCGATGTCGAGGCCGCCGCCCGCGCCGTCGGAGCCCACGAATTCGTCGCCGAGCTTCCCGGCGGGTACTGGCACGAGATCTCGGAGCGGGGACGCTCCCTCTCCGCCGGCCAGCGTCAGCTCATCGCCCTCGCCCGCGCCGAGCTCGTCGACCCTGCTGTGCTCCTCCTCGACGAAGCCACGTCGAACCTCGACCTCGCCACCGAGGCGCGAGTGGCCGCCGCCATGCAGCGCGTCTCACACGGTCGCACGACCGTCATCATCGCCCACCGCCTGCAGACGGCGCGATCGGCCGATCGCATCGTCGTGCTGGCGAACGGCCGAGTCAGCGAGGTCGGCAGCCACGACGAGCTGCTGCGCCGCGGAGGTGCGTACGCCTCCATGTGGGAGGCCTTCGAGCTCGTGGGCCAGCGTCACGGCGCCCGCACGGTGGCCTAAGCCCCCGATCGCTGCGCTACAGGCTCCTCGGCAGCTCCTGCTCAACGGGCGGCCACCCGGGCACGGCGAGGAACGGCCCGAGGCCGGCGACCGGCCACACCTGGCCGTTGTAGCGAGTCGTCACGGTGAACTCGGCGATCTCGTCGCCCCGCGGGCCGAACCACTCGCCCGCCCCGAAACGGATCAGCGCCAGATCGACGGCAGGAAACTCCTCCACCGGCAACAGGCCCCAAGGTCCCTTGACGGCGTTCACATAAGTGCGCGTCCGCCAGCGAGCCAGGCTGGCGGCGGCGAACCGAGGCCAGAGCTCGTGCTCCTGACGGACGATCGCAGCCGCCAGATCATCCTCGGGCGCCTGCGGGGTGGCGAGACCCTGGCGGATCAGCCACATCTGCACCCGCGCGAGCTGCAAGTCGGGGTCGATGTACTTCCAAGCCGCCTCGACGTCGCTGCGGTCGACGACGGCGGTCACGAACTGGAAAGCACACCACGCCGGGTTGTTGTCGAACTCCAGGTTCTGGACGAACATCGGCGCAAGCATGGCACCCGAGGGTGGCGCACATCGCCTCCACCCGCCTGCTGCGCGACGATAGGGCCATGTTGGTGGAGCCGGACCCCGAGGCCATGGCCGCAACCTGGGCAGAGCAGACCGTCCTGCTCCGCTCCGACAACGCCACCCAGGCGCTCTTCCGCCAGCAGGCGGCGCCGATCCTCCAGCGCCACCGCTCCCAGACCGTCGAGCAGGTGAGGGCCCTCCGAGCCAAGTACTCGCGGCCCGTCTTCGGCAAGGTTCGGGTCTGGGAGCTCATCGAGCGGCTCGGATCCTGCGTGGATCCGACCGACGAGCGGCTCTTCTGCGCCAGCCAGCAAGTCCACGTGCTCCAGATGCTCGAGGCGATGGAGCAGGACGGCACCGCAACGCCGGACATGGTTCTCGTCGCCCTGATCCACGACCTCGGCAAGGTCCTGCTGCTCACGGGCGAGGACCCCGCCAACGTCGTGTGCATGAACGGACCCGTCGCGGCGGGCGAGGCCGGCATGGGCCTCGACCACTCGATGATCCAGTGGAACCACGACGAGCTCGCCTACGAGCGGTTGCGCGGATACATCCCCGAGGATCTCGCCTGGCTGATCCGCTATCACAGCGTCGAGGTGGGGGCGGTGGCGCCTTTGATGGATGACGGCGACCGGGAGCGGACCGAGCGCCTCCTGCTCCCGTTCGCCCGTTACGACCACGCCACAAAGTCGCCCTTCCACCTACCGTCAACCCCGCTGGCCAACTATCGCGACGTGATCGAGGAGGCGTTTCCCCGCCGGATCCTCTTCTGAGCGCGACCCACCCAGCTGCGATGCGGAACGTGCCGCGCACTGCCGTGATCGGCGCCGGCGTCACGGGCTTGGCCATCGGCTCGCAGTGCGGGCTCCCCGTCTTCGAGCAGAGCGATGGCCCCGGTGGCATCTGCCGGTCGTACTACCTCCAGCCGGGCTCGACCGACCGGCTGGATCACGAACCGGCCACGGAAGGCGCCTACCGCTTCGAGGTGGGCGGCGGTCACTGGATCTTCGGTGGCGACGAAGCCACCATCGCCCGCTTGCAGCAGGTGGTCGACTTCCGCGTCTACCAACGACGCGCCGTCGTACGACTCGGGTCACTCGAGCTGACCGTTCCCTACCCACTGCAGGGTCATCTGGAGGCTTTGAACCCGGAGTTGGTCGCAGCCGTGCGGCACGAAACCGCCCTGCTGTCGGAGGATCCGGGCCGGGCGGTGACGCTTCGCCAGTGGCTGAGGGCATGTTTCGGCCCGACGTTGTGCGAGCTGTTCTTCTTTCCGTTCCATGACCGCTACACCGCTGCCCTGACCGACACGGTGGCTCCGCAAGATGCCTACAAGTCCCCGTCCGCCACATCCCCGTCTGGCAGCGAGCGTGGCTACAACGTCACGTTCCGGTATCCCGTCGGAGGCCTCGACCGGCTGGCCAGTCGGCTCGCCGGGCTCTGCGATGTCCGCTACGGCAAGCAAGTCGTCGCCATCGACGGCGCCGACCGGGTGCTGTACTTCGCCGACGGAAGCGAGTTCGGCTACGACCAGGTGATGTCGAGCTTGCCGCTCGATCGTGCGGCCGCCTTCGCCGGCCTCGACACCGGGCCGAGCGACCCGCACACGTCGGTGCTCGTGCTGAACATCGGAGCTCGACGGGGTGCCCGCTGTCCCGACGCTCACTGGCAGTACGAGGCCGACTCGGTCGCCGGCTTCCATCGCGTCGGCTTCTACAGCAATGTCGAGGCGGGTTTCTTGCCGGCGGGCAGCCGCACAGGCTCGCATGTGTCGATGTACGTGGAACGCGCCTTCGCAGCAGGGCGGTCGCTCCCGCCCGCCGATCTCGACCGCTACATCTCCGCCGTCGTCGAAGAACTGCAGGCGAGGGAGTACCTGGCAGACGTCGAGGTGTTGGACGCCAGCTGGGTCGAGACCGCCTACACGTGGCACACACCAGGGTCGAGCTGGCGGGAGCGGACGATCGCCGATCTCGCCGCCATCGGCGTCCAGCAAGTGGGCCGATACGGGCGCTGGCACTTTCAAGGCATCGCCGACTCGATCCGCGAGGGTCTGCAAGCCGGTCAGGCGCTCGGGCGATGAGCGTGATCGACGGGAGGCGATCCCGACACGACATTCCGCCGGACATGCCGGCGATCGAGGCGGTCGCCGAAGAGCAGCGACCGTTCTGGTCGATCATGATCCCGTGCTACAACAGCGCCGGCCTGCTCGGCGCCGCCCTCGAGAGCGTGCTCTCGCAGGACGAAGGTCCCGAAGCCATGCAGATCGAGGTGATCGACGACGCCTCGACGCTCGACGACGCCGCCGAGGTCGTCTCCCGCTTGGCAGGCGAGCGGGTCGCCTTCTTCCGCCAACCCTTCAACCTCGGCGCCTCGGCCAATTTCACCTCCTGCATCCGCCGTTCGACCGGTCGGTGGGTGCACATCCTGCACAGCGACGATCTCGTGCAGGCCGGGTTCTACGAGCGCTACCGCGCCCGCATCGAAACCTGCCCTGACGTGTGGATGGTCGGTGCGCCGACCATTGCCGTCGACGCCGACGGCCGCCACCTCGCGCGGACCGAGTCCGTCGCCACGGAGGCGGGCTACGTCACGGACGCGGCGTTCACGATGGCGGCGGCGAACCCGCTCCGGTGCGTCTCGGTGGTTGTCGCCCGACACGCCTATGAGCACGCGGGTGGGTTTCATCCCTTCCTCGCCCACGCCAACGACTGGGAGATGTGGACGCGGGTCGCGAGCCTCGGACCGGTCGGGTGGGTGGACGAGGCCCTGGGCCTCTGTCGCCTGCACGAGGCTTCGGACACGAACCGGCTGCACCGCTCGACCGCCTACCTCGATGACTGCCTGCTGGCTGCCGACGTCATCGCCGGCCACTTCCCGCCCGCGTGGCGCCAGCGAGCTCGCGACGCCGCCCGCCACAGCGTGTGCGAGTACGCCCTCAGTGTCGGCAACGAGCTGATGGAACAAGGCCACCTGAGGCTGGCGGCGGCCAACGGTCTGCGGGCTCTGCGGATCGATCCGTCGCTCGACACGCGCCGGCGGGCGCTCCGGCTCGTTGCTGCTGCGGTCAGGAAGCGGGCAGGACGCTGACCCGGGAGAGAATCTCTGCCGGCCGGTCCAACCGATCGGCCCGCAAGCCGTCCAGCAGCGCGATGACGTCTCGCGAGTAGCCCGCCGAGTCGAGCGACGCCATCGCCAGCCGGCGACCGTTGGCTGCGACTCGGGCGAGCTCGGTGGCGTCCGTGCTGAGGAGCCGGCGCAGAGCACCCACCGCCGCACCGGTGTCGCTCGCTTCGAAGAGGAAACCCGTCTCACCGTCGGTGAGCAGCTCTGCCGCCCCGAAGACCGAAGTCGCCGCAACCGGCAGGCCGAACGCGAGCGCCTCGAGCACCGTCCGAGGCATGGACTCGATGTCGGAGCCGCACACGAAGGCGTCGGCTGCCCGGTACCACAGGGCGGTCTCTTCCGTCTGCGGCACGAGCCGGGTCCGCCCGCCCAGGTCCCGCCGCCGCAGATACTCGGCCAGCGCTTGCCCGTAGGGGTCGCCGGTGTCGCCGACGATGGCGAGCAATGCCTCGGGAAACTCGTCGGCGACCTGAGCAAAAGCAGCTGCCAGGACCGTCTGAGCTTTGCGGGGCTGCAGGACGCCGAGGGAGAGGATCATCCTCGCGGCCTCGCCCACCCCGAGGCAGCTGCGCGCCTCCTGCCGAGACAGGCGGCGACTGACGGCGTCCACTTCGTCGAGGTCGATCCCGTACGGCACGACGATGGTTCGATCGGGCTCGGCGCAGTCGAGGTAGAGCCGGCGGGTGCTCTCGGCGACGAACACGAGGGCATCGGCGCGGCGAAGGGAGCGAGCCGGCATGGCACGGACAGCCGGATCCACGCCGTCTGACGCAATCAGCGAGTCCCAGAGCTGGGCGGGCGCCCAGCTCTCGTGAATCGCCCACACCACCGGGATCCCGAGCTGACCGGCGGCGTCAGCGCCGAGCCAGGACAGCGCCGTGTTGACGAGAGCGGCGTTGTGGCCGCCGGCTGCGAGCCACAACGCTGTCTCGGTCAGCCGGCCCTCGTAGGACTCGGCGTCCGCCGGCGGCTGGCCCTGCGTCACGTGCACCTCGATCCCGGCGGCCTCGAGATCGTCGACGAGCGGCCCCCCGTTGAACGACAACAGGCGGCACGGGAAGCTCCGGCCGGCGCCCGAGCGCAGCAGGAGCTCCTTCAGCCACAGCTCAGCCCCTCCGAGCCTCAGGCTGTGGGTCACCACGGCGAGGTTCAGCTCACCCTCGGAGGGCCCGGGCAGGCGCCCGAGCAGTTGCCGCCTCCTGACCGACGAGGTGCGGCTACGGCGACGCATCGCGTCGCTCGACCGGACGTCGCTGTCCCTGCCGGGGCTTGCAGCAAGCTGGACCCAGCGGTCAACCAGCTCCACCTCTTCGCCGGTGCGAGCACTCGCAGTCACCGTCAGACGAACGGGGCCGGACGCCTGCTCGGAGAGATCAAGCAGATACTCGAAACCGCCGATGACCGCATGCGGCTCGGCGAACAACTCACCGAGGTCGATCCTCGGCATCCCGAGGCGGGCGAGGCCGCGGTCGACGCCGTCGACGAGAATTCGCACACGGCTCACTGCCTCCTCACGGCCGATCGCCCAGCCCGACAGCCTCGTCAGGGCGCTCACGAACTCGCCGTCGGCCGGCTGGTCCAGGCACCCCACGACGGCGGGAAGATGGCTCGTTGATTCGACCGGGTCCTCGGACAACCGCACCCGTAACGGAGGCAGCCGCACCGCGGGCTCGGACGGTGAGACCCAGATGGTGACGACGATCTCCGTCGTCTCCCGCCGGCCGTTCGGCAGATCCGTCAGATCCAGCACCACGCGCCAGCCGCTGTCCAGCAGGCCCGGCTCGCCG
>JBEKYM010000028.1:0-38199 GCA_049510975.1 Acidimicrobiales bacterium | reverse complement strand
GCTCCTGTTGCCGGACTGCCATCGCTACCGCCGACATCGCTCGATGCCGCCGTGACCGAGCAGGAGTGCACGGCGCTCCAGCTGGTCGAGGTGAACAGCAGCACGCCGGCCGATCTGGTCCCTCGCGAGCAGGCGATGCCGACTCAGGAAGCCTGAAAACGTTCAGTCGAGCCCCCCAGGCGGTCGACCAGCTGCGCGCCGGCTGCGGCTGGCCGCCTAATGGTCCGTCGCAGAAATGGGCTGGTTACTCGCTCCGCCAGGCGGGCCGGATTCAACCAGAGCGGCTTGGAGGTGACAAATAATCGTCCCGAGTTGGCCGGATGCGAGGAGCCCGGGCCCGAGAGGGCCCGACGAGTTCTCGCCGACTGGCGGAAGGGCTCGCAGGGCTGCCCGGACCTCCGCCGTCATTTGCGCGAGCTGCCAACGTATCTCGTCGTCAACGACTTCTGGGCGGTCGGGGACCGCCAGGCTGGCGGCATTGACGGAATACGCGGCGGCGCCTAGTGCGTGCGCGCTCATGTGGCAGATGGCTACGGCTTGACCGGCGGCTCGAGCAGCGGCGCTTGCTGCGGGAGACCTGACATTGCTAGCAGGGACGCCACCGACGAAGCGGCGACGAATCTCCTCAGCAGTGTTCACCTCTCCTCTGGCGAACGCCCGAGTTCGGGCGATGGCAGCGCGAGGGCGGTCGTCAGCTGGAGCTTCGGCCTCGAACAACCCCAGAACCCGCTCCGCGCAATCAGCAGCCCATGCGGCGACAAGACGTCGATCGGCTTCACTCAGCGTCTGGGGCGATCTCACCGTCCGACTCTACGTAGCCGATCAGCTACCCCCGCCATTTCAGCGACGCGCCGCCTAGCGTCTGGACAGCCAACACCGCACGGGAGGTCGAGTGTCCACAGCTCTCTCATATACGTCTGCCACCTCGACAGCCCCGTTGCTCGGCGAGACGATCGGGGCCAACTTCGAGGCCACGGTGGCTCGCTTCGGCGAACGGGAAGCGCTCGTCGAGTGCACGACGGGCCGGCGCTGGACCTACCGGCAGCTCGACGACGACGTGAATGCGCTTGCCCGCGGGCTGCTCGCTCACGGGATCGCCAAAGGCGACCGGGTCGGCATCTGGTCGCCAAACGGGGCCGAATGGGTGATCGTCCAGTACGCCACCGCCAAGGTGGGCGCCATACTCGTCAACGTCAACCCGGCGTACCGCGCACACGAGCTGACCTATGCGCTCAACCAGTCAGGCGTTTCGCTCCTTGTGACGGCGCAGGCCAACGAGCGCTCCGACTATCCGGCAATGGCGGGCGCAGCGCGGCCGGAGTGCCCGGCGATGACCGATGTCGTCGTCATCGGCACGCCCGACTGGGACTCGCTCGTGGCGGGCGGAGCGGCGGTGTCGCCTGAGCGGTTGACCGAGCGGGCGGCCACCCTCGCTTTCGACGATGCCATCAACATCCAGTACACGTCGGGGACGACCGGCTTCCCCAAAGGAGCCACGCTGTCGCACCACAACATCTTGAACAATGGGTACTTCGTCGGCGAGCTCGTCGGATATACCGAGGAGGATCGCGTCTGCTTGCCGGTGCCCTTCTATCACTGCTTCGGCATGGTGATGGGCAACCTCGGTGCCACTTCGCATGGGTCCTGCATCGTCATCCCGGCACCGTCCTTCGACGCCGGAGCCACGCTCCAAGCGGTGGCGACGGAACGATGCACCTCGCTCTACGGCGTCCCGACGATGTTCATCGCCGAGCTCAACCATCCATCGCTCGGCTCGCTCGACCTCTCCTGCCTCCGCACCGGGATCATGGCCGGATCGCCCTGCCCGATCGAAGTCATGAAACGGGTGATCGGCGAGATGAACATGAGCGAAGTGTCGATCTGCTACGGCATGACCGAAACGTCCCCGGTCTCGACCCAGACCCGCATGGACGACGACCTCGAGCGACGAACTTCCACGGTCGGGCGGGTGATGCCACACCTCGAGATCAAGGTCGTCGATCCGGTCAGCGGCCTGACGGTGCCTCGCGGCGAGCCCGGCGAGCTCTGCACTCGCGGTTACTCGGTGATGCTCGGTTACTGGGACAATGAGGTGGCGACGGCCGAGGCCATCGACGCCGCCCGCTGGATGCACACCGGAGACCTCGCCGTCATGGGCGATGACGGGTACCTCAACATCGTCGGGCGCATCAAGGACATGGTGATCCGAGGCGGCGAGAACGTCTATCCGCGGGAGCTGGAGGAGTTCCTGTACGGGCACCCGGACATCGTCGACGTGCAAGTCGTCGGCGTGCCCGACGAGCGCTTCGGCGAGGAGCTGTGCGCTTGGATACGCCTGCGGGAAGGAGCCGAGCCGATCACGCCCGAGTCACTCCGCGAGTTCTGTACCGGCAAGCTCGCGCACTACAAGATCCCGCGGTATGTCTACATCGCCGACGAGTTCCCGATGACCGTCACCGGCAAGGTGCGCAAGATCGAGATGCGGGAGCGTTCCGTCGAGATCTTCGGGCTCGAGGCGGCAGCGCGGATCGAGAGCGCCTAAGAGCCGGCGAGGCGCCAGACGCCAAGAAACCCGCCTCCCGCCTCGACCCGCACCCAGGCGGGCCCACTCCAGCGCTGCTCAGTCGGGGAGGCGGGATTTGAACCCGCGGCCTCCTGCTCCCAAAGCAGGCGCGCTGCCAAGCTGCGCTACTCCCCGGACCAGCCCGAGTATACGGTCCGGCCGTCCACGCCCGAAGTAGCGGCACACCCGAAGTAGCAGGCCGGGCACGGTAGGCTGGCGTAGGAGCGCCGGGAAGACTGGTCGGCATCGAACAAGTCTGGGCGGGCAGCCGCTCGGACCGACGACCGCTTGAGGTGTGCGATGCCAGAAGACGACGCTGCGACCGGCACCGAGTTTCCACAGCCAGCCCTTGCTGCACGCGAGGGTCCGCCGCGGCGTGGCCCTTTCGACCGCTTCCGCATCGCCAGCTGGCAACGCGAGGAGCTGCGCACGACTCTTTGGCTCGTCCCCACGATCCTCGTCGTCGGAAGCATCGGGCTGTTCGCCATCACGTACGCCCTCGACGTCGCTGCGTACAACCATCACCTGACGTACCCGTTCCTCATCCGCACGCCGAGTGCCGATGCCGCTCGCCAGATCCTCATCGCCATTGCGGCCGCGGTCATCACCGTCGTGGGCGTGGTCTTCTCGATCACCATCCTTGCCCTCACGCTCGCCTCCCAGCAGTTCGGTCCCCGGATGATGCGCAACTTCGTCCGCGACGTCGGCAACCAGGTGACGCTCGGGGTCTGGGTGGCCACGTTCGTGTACTCGGTGCTGGCCCTCGGCTCGATCTCGACCAGCTCCGGCCCGCTCGGCGACTTCGTGCCGCACCTGTCCGTGGCGGTCGCCGAGGCACTCCTGTTCCTCGACGTCGCAGTCCTCATCTACTTCATCCACCACATCGCCAAGTCGATCCAGCTGCCGGAAGTCATCGCCGGCATCGCCCGCGACCTGTTCGCTGCCGTCGACGCCGAGTTCCCGGTCAAAGCCGGCCCCGGCAGCCAAGGTGCGGTGCCGGAACCCACCGACGTACGTCGGGTTGCCCAGGTGCTCGACTCCGGCGGCGTCACGATGCCGGCGCTCGCGAGCGGCTATCTCCAATTCGTCGCCTTCAGCCAGCTCGTCCAGATCGCCGAGGACGCCGGGGCGGTGATCCGCCTGGCGCATCGCCCCGGGCACTTCATCATCGCCGGTCGCCCGCTCGGGACGATCTGGCCCCCGAAGGCGGCGCCCAAGGTCGAGCAAGAGCTGGCCCACGCACACGTCACTGGGCCACATCGGACCCTCATCCAGGATCCGGTCTTCGCCATCGACCAGCTCGTCGAGATCGCCATACGGGCGCTGTCGGCGGCCGTGAACGACACGTTCACAGCGCTCACCTGCATCGATTGGTTGTCGGCGGGACTCAGTGTGATCTCCGGCCGCGTGCTGTCCGAAGGCGTGTACCGCGACCGCACCGGCGAGATCCGCCTCATCGAGCTCGCCCCGAGCTACGAGCGGATGGTGAACCGGGCCTTTGACAAGATCCGGCAGGCGGGCGGTGCCATGCCCGCCGTGGTGATCCGGATGCTCGATGCCCTCTCGCACATCGCCGAGCACACGGCTCATGCCACACAGCGCACCGTCCTCCAACGCCAAGCCGAGATGATCGTTCGCCGGGCCGAGGAGGCGGACTTCGAACCCAACGACCTCGCGGACGTCAGCGGGCGTTATCAGGACTTCCTCGCCCTCATCGACCAGGTCTCGGCGAGCGGAGATGGTGGGCTGGCGGGCCCCCTCACCGCAGTCGGCGTCGAAGGAGATGCCGGCGGGGCGGGGGCCAGCACGCGAGGAGGCGGACCGGTGGACACTTTGGCGGGGCCCCTTCCAGGCGCCCGGTAGACTCCCCGAGCCATATGCGCTCCACCGCCGAAATACTCGAAGGAAACAAGGTCAAGCTCTCCGTCGAAGTCGACGAAGACGAGCTCAAGACCGCCGTCGACGACACCGTTCGCCGACTGCAACGTGAGGTGAGCGTGCCCGGGTTCCGTCCCGGGAAAGTGCCGCGGCGGCTGCTCGAGGTGCGCCTCGGTGGGAAGGCCATCCGCGAGGAAGTCATCCGCAACGCTCTGCCTGACTACTACGCCCAAGCTGTCGAAGAAGCGGATCTGGACACGATCGCAGCTCCCGAGATCGACATCATCTCCGGAGAGGACGAAGGCCCCTTGGCCTTCGACGCCGTCGTCGAGGTGCGACCGAAGGTCTCCGTCCCCGGCCGCGACGGGTTGCAGGTGACGGTGCCGTCCCCGGAGGTCAGTGACGAGGATCTCGATTCACAGGTCGATCGCATGCGCGAGCAGTTCGCGGAGCTGTCCGATGTGGACCGCCCGGCGCGTGACGGTGACGTCGTGACCGTCGACGTGCAGGCGATCCGAGATGGCGAGACGGTCGAGGACCTCGCCACGTCGGACTTCGTGTACGAGGTCGGCTCCGGCATGCTGGCCGAAGGAGCCGACGAACAGCTCCGCGGTGCCAAGGTCGGCGACGTCCTCCCCCTCGAAGCCTCCGACGCTCCCGGTGGGAGCGCGGAGCTCAAGATCTTGGTCAAGCAGGTGCGCGAGAAGGTGCTGCCCGACGCCGACGACGCTTGGGCGTCGGACGCTTCGGAGTTCGAGACGATCGCCGAATTGCGCGACGACCTCCGCAAGCGGATGACGGCGCTGCGAACCTTGCAGGCGCGCTTGGCGTTGCGCGAGCAGGCCATCGAGGCCCTTGCCAGCCTGGTGCAAGAGGAGATGCCCGAGACGCTCGTGAACGAGGCGACCCAGCGGCTGCTGGGCTCGTTCATCCGTCAGCTCGAGGCTCGCAAGATCCCACTTGACCAGTACCTCACCGCGCGTGAGCAGGATGCCGACGAGCTCCTCGCCGAATTGCGGGCACAGGCGACCGAGCAGGTCAAGGCGGACCTCGCCCTGCGTGCGGTGGCCGACGCCGAGGAGCTCGAAGTCAGCGACGACGAGTTGGCGGCCGAGATCCAGCGCCTCGCCGACGAGTCGAACCGACCCGTCGGCGACGTCGCCCGTCAGGTAGCGGAGGGAAGCGGACTCGAGCGGCTACGCTCTGATATCAGGAATTCGAAGGCGGTCGAGTGGTTACTCGATCACGTCGAAGTCGTCGATGAGCAGGGGAACCCGATGGACCGAACGTTGCTTCTGGAGCACGAAGGCACGTCGGACGACCCTGAGCTCATCTCGACAGAGGGCACCGCCAATGGCAGCGAGCAAGAGGATCCGATCGCTCAAGTGGCCGACGACGACAACGATACGAAGGACAACGAGGCGGAGGAGGGTCGGGCTTGAGGGCGTACAACTACCTGGTTCCGACGGTCGTCGAGCAGTCGAGCCGCGGAGAGCGCGCCTACGACCTGTATTCGCGGCTGCTCCGTGAACGCATCATCTTCATCGGCACGCCGATCGACGACACGATCGCCAACCTCGTGTGCGCCCAGATGCTGTTTCTCGAGTCGGAGGATTCCGACAAGGACATCAACATCTACATCAACTCTCCCGGTGGCGACATCACGGCGTTGTTCGCCATCTACGACACGATGAAGTACGTGCGGCCCGACAAGTCGACGTTCTGCTTCGGGCAGGCTGCCTCGGCGGCCGCGGTGTTGCTGGCAGCCGGCACGAAGGGCAAGCGGTTCGCTCTTCCCCACACTCGCATCCTGCTCCACCAGCCCTATGGCGGTGCCGCCGGGCAGGCGACCGACATCGAGCTGCAGGCCAAGGAGATCCTCCGGATGCGAGATCTCCTCAACGAGATGCTGGCGACGGACACCGGCCAGACAGTGGCCAAGATTCAACACGACACAGACCGCGACTTCATCATGAGCGCAGACGAAGCGCAGGAGTACGGTGTTATCGATGAGGTGATCACGAATAGGGAAGCCCTCGGCAGCGCTATTGCTGCCGTGGGCGCTGCCTGACGGGGGGCGAGGGTGGCCAAGTTCGGTGACGGGGGAGAACTCGTCAAATGCAGCTTCTGCGGCAAGTCGCAGAAGCAGGTCAAGAAGCTGATCGCTGGTCCAGGTGTCTACATCTGCGACGAGTGCATCGAGCTGTGCAACGACATCATCGAGGAAGAGCTCGCAGAGCCGACTGAGGTGCGCTTCGAGGACCTTCCGAAGCCGAAGGAGATCTTCGAGTTCCTGAACGATTACGTCGTCGGCCAGGAGCAGGCGAAGAAGATTCTCTCCGTCGCTGTCTACAACCACTACAAGCGGGTTCAGGCAGGCACGTACCGAGAGGGTGATGTCGAGCTCGCCAAGTCGAACATCCTGCTCCTCGGGCCGACCGGGTGCGGCAAGACGCACTTGGCCCAGACACTTGCGCGCATGCTGAACGTGCCCTTTGCCATCGCCGACGCCACGGCGCTGACCGAGGCCGGCTATGTCGGCGAGGACGTCGAGAACATCCTTCTGAAGCTCATCCAGGCGGCCGACTACGACGTCAAGAAGGCCGAGACCGGCATCATCTACATCGACGAGATCGACAAGATCGCCCGAAAGTCGGAGAACCCGTCGATCACCCGCGACGTCTCCGGGGAAGGCGTGCAGCAGGCGCTGCTCAAGATCCTGGAGGGCACGACCGCCTCGGTTCCTCCCCAAGGTGGCCGCAAGCACCCCCATCAGGAGTTCATCCAGATCGACACGACGAACATCCTGTTCATCTGCGGTGGGGCGTTCGCCGGCCTGGACAAGATCATCGAGAGCCGGATCGGGCTGGCGGGGATCGGCTTTCGCGCCGAGGTTCGTCGCGGCAAGGGGTGGCACGAGAGCGAGCTCATGATGCAGGTCCTGCCGGAGGACCTCCTCAAGTTCGGTCTCATCCCCGAGTTCGTCGGGCGGCTGCCGGTGATCGGTGCCGTCTCGAGCTTGGACCGCGAGGCCCTCGTCCGGATCCTTCTCGAACCGAAGAACGCTCTCGTCAAGCAGTATCACCGAGTCTTCGAGCTCGACAACGTCGAGCTCGAGCTCACCGAGGACGCTTTGGAGGCGGTTGCCGATCAAGCCCTCCTGCGCGGCACGGGCGCCCGAGGATTGCGGGCCATTCTCGAGGAGGTGCTCCTCGATGTCATGTACGACCTGCCGTCTCGCGAGGACATCGGCCGCTGCGTGGTCGATCGCTCGGTCGTGCTCGAGCGCGTCGCCCCGAGCCTCGTGCCGCGAGGCGCACCTGGAAAGCCCGACCGGACGTCTCGTCGCGCCGCCTCGTAGTCCCACGCCGGGCTACCGGTGCCGTCCCCGAACGTGTGAACTGAATTCGATGACCGTTTCGCGAGCGCGCCATGGTCGATGAAGTCGGACCCTTCTCGCCTCCCGCCGCCGGCATCAACGCCAGCATCGGGGAAGCGCTCGCCTGGCTCGACCGCCACATCAACCTCGAGGCCATCGAGTCCGGCAAGGCAGGACGCCACGCCCTTCCCACCCTCGAGCGGATCGCCGCCCTCGTGCAGGCGTTGGGGGATCCGCAGCACACCTATCCGGTCGTCCACATCACCGGCACGAACGGAAAAGGCTCGACGGCGCGAATGTGCTCGGCGCTGCTCGCCGCCACCGGCCTGAACCCGGGCTTGTACACGAGTCCGCACCTCGAGACGATCAACGAGCGGATGGCGGTCGGTGGGACGGTCATCACCGACGCGGAGCTGTCGAAAGAGCTCGGGTCGATGGCTGAGCTCGAGGTGTTCGTGGGAGTGAGGGCCACCTGGTTCGAGATCGTCACGGCGACCGCCTTCGGCTGGTTCGCCGAGGAAGCAGCCGACGCGGCTGTCGTCGAGGTGGGGCTTGGCGGGCGGTACGACGCCACCAACGTCGTCGATGCGACCGTCGCCGTCGTCACGAACATCGAGCTCGACCACGTCGACATCCTCGGCTCGAGCCGGGAGCAGATCGCCTCGGAGAAGGCCGGCATCATCAAGGGCGGCAGCAGTGTCGTCCTCGGCGAAGAGGATCCGGTCATTCAGAGGATCTTCGAGGAGGAGGCGGCGTCCGCCGGCGCCGCATCGCTGTGGCGCCGGGGCGAGGAGTTCGGCGCCGAGCAGAGCCGTCTCGCTGTGGGCGGTCGCGTGGTGGACCTGTATACGCCGCTCGCGCGGTACGAGGAGGTGTTCCTCCCGCTCTACGGCGCCCATCAGGCAGACAACGCCGCCTGTGCCCTGGCAGCGGCTCAATCGTTCATCGGTGAACCGCTCGGTTACGACGTCGTCGTGGATGCCTTCGCCGCCGTCACAGTCCCCGGCCGCCTCGAAGTTCTCGGGCGCCGCCCATTCGTCGTCCTCGACGGGGCCCACAACGCCGCCGGTGCGCTCGCCATCGGGGCGGCTCTCGACGAGGACTTCTTCGGGCGCCGGGTCGTCCTGGTGATGGGTTGCCTACGTGGCCGCGACCCAGCTGAACTGCTCCGCGGCCTCGGACCCGAGCGCATGTCGATCGTGCTTGCCTGCACCCCGCCCTCACCGCGGGCACAAGACGGCGCCACGGTGGCCGCCGCCGCCGCCGAGCTCGGACTCGCCGCGGAGGACTGCGGTGGTGTCGCCGAGGCACTGGAGCGAGCGCTTCAGGTCGCCGGCGAGGAGGACCTCGTGCTCGTCACGGGCTCCCTGTACGTCGTCGGTGCTGCCAGGTCGCTCTTGGGCCCGTGAGACAACGCCGCAAGGTCCGGCGCAGGACGGCGACCGGCGCCGGCGGCCGTGACGTTAGTGTCCCGAGCCCGTGAACCGCACCCTAGTGATCTGCAAGCCGGATGCCGTGAATCGCGGGCTCGTGGGCGAGATTGTCGGCCGGCTCGAGCGCAAGGGGCTCCGGCTCGTTGCCCTCGAGCTGCGCACCATCTCGAGCTCGGTAGCCGCTGAGCATTACGCCGAGCACGCCGGCAAACCCTTCTACGGCGACCTCATCGATTTCATCACCGGCGGTCCCGCTGCCGTCTTCGTCGTCGAGGGCCCCAAGGACACCTGGAAGATCGTGCGCACGATGATGGGTCCGACGAACCCGGCGGAGGCCCCCCCAGGGACGATCCGCGGCGACTTCGGCACCGTTCTCACCGAGAACCTCGTGCACGGATCCGATGGCCCGGAGTCGGCGGAGCGGGAGATTGGCATCTTCTTTCCCGCTTTGACCTGAGGTGCCGGTGATCCGCCGACCCGATCTCGAAGGCCGCCTTGTTCCGACCCGAGCGATCCCTTACCCTTGGGTGACCGCCCCTCAACTTTTGGACTTGTTTCTGTATGGGTGAAAACAGCCTTTCCTTCATCGGCCGCGACATGGCCGTCGACCTCGGCACCGCCAACACGCTCGTCTACGTGCGCGGCAAGGGGATCGTTCTCAACGAACCCTCCGTCGTTGCCATCAACGTGAAAGATGGCCACCCGCTCGCCGTCGGGGCCGAAGCCAAGCGCATGATCGGCCGCACACCGAGCAACATCCAGGCCATCCGGCCGCTCAAGGACGGCGTCATCGCCGACTTCGAGATCTGCGAGATGATGCTCCGTTACTTCATCCGCCGGGTGCACCCAAGGCGCTTCTCCAAGCCCCGCATGGTCATCTGCGTGCCGTCCGGGATCACGGGCGTGGAGAAGCGGGCGGTGCAGGAGGCGGCCGAGTATGCCGGCGCCCGCAAGGCCTACATCGTCGAAGAGCCGATGGCGGCTGCCATCGGTGCCGGTCTGCCGATTCACGAGCCCACTGGGAACATGGTCGTCGACATCGGCGGAGGCACGACCGAGGTGGCGGTCATCTCCCTCGGAGGGATCGTCGTCAGCCAGTCCATCCGCATCGGCGGAGACGAGCTGGACGAAGCGATCATCTCGTTCGTGAAGAAGGAGTACAGCCTCGCCCTCGGCGAACGCACGGCGGAGGAGATCAAGATCGCTCTCGGCTCTGCCTGTGAGCTCGAAGAGGAGCTGCACGCCGAGATCCGAGGACGGGACCTCGTCACCGGGCTGCCGAAGACGGTCGTGACCACGACTGAGGAGATCCGCAAGGCCATCGAGGAGCCGGTGGCGGCCGTCGTCGATGCCGTCAAGGTCACGCTGGACCGCTGCCCACCCGAGCTGGCCGCCGACATCATGGAGCAGGGCATCGTGCTCACCGGAGGGGGCGCACTCCTCCACGGCCTCGACGTGCGCCTGCAGGCCGAGACGCACATGCCCATCGTCGTCGCTCCCGACCCGCTGAATTGCGTGGCCCTCGGGAGCGGGATGTGTCTTGAGGAGTTCGAGGCGCTGAAGGCGGTTCTCCAGTCCTCGTCCAACCGCTGATCACGGAGTCGTGGTGTCCACGACTCGGCGCAACACCTCTCAGCGTCTGACGCTCGTCATCCTCGTCCTCGCCTCTGTCACGGCCATCACGCTCGACTACCGGGGCGAGGCGAGCCACGCAATCGGTTCGGTGCGTAATGCCGCCCGGGATGTCGTCTCGCCCATCCAGCGAGTTCTTTCCGACGCGTTGCACCCGGTGGGCAACTTCTTCTCGGGTGCTGTGAACTACGGCAGCGCGATCCAGGAGAACGAGCAGCTCCGTCGCCAGCTCGGCACGCTCCGGCGCCAGGCGCTGCAGAACGAGAGCGCCGAGCACCAGCTCCAGGAGCTGCTCAGCGCCCAGCACCTCCCGTATGTCCAGAACCTCTCCGAGGTCCTCGCCGAGGTCGTGTCCGGACCGTCGTCCAACTTCGAGGACACCTTCGAGATCGACCGGGGAACGTCGTCCGGGGTCGGGGTCGGCATGCCCGTCGTGGCAGGTGCCGGCCTCGTCGGCACCGTCGTCGCCGCCGGATCGAGCACGGCCGTCGTGCAGACGATCACCGATCCGCGCTCGTCCTTCGGCGTGCGATTCGGCACGGCGGGAGACGTAGCCGTCGCCAACGGTCAGGGCCCTGGTTCGGCCCTCTCGCTGTCAGATGTCACCGCGGGCACCGCCATACGACGCGGTGAGCTGGTGTACTCGAGCGGCCTTGCCGGGGCCGCCCTCCCTGCGGGCCTTCCCGTCGGTACGGTGTCGTCCGTGCGCGGCGCCGGCTCTCTCACGAAGACGGTGCTCGTCGTTCCGGTCGCAAGCTTGTCGGACCTGAGCTACGTGACGGTGCTGCAGTGGTTTCCGGCGCCGTGACCTCCACGGTCGGCCTTCGCCTGCCCCTGACCGCCGCCGCCCCGCCTTCCCGAGCCGAGTCATGACGGGGCGGGCGTGGCTCCGCCTGGCCGTGGTCGTCGTGCTGACCACGGTCCTCCAGGTCGGCGTGCTGAACGGCCTCGAGGTCGGAGGCGCCCATCCCGACGGTTTCCTCTTGCTGGCCATCGCCGCCGGCATTGTGGCCGGCCCTCAGCGCGGCGCCGTCATCGCCTTCGTGGTCGGGCTCGTGGCTGACCTCTTCGTGCTGACGCCGTTCGGCTTGTCGGCGCTCGTGGACGTGCTCGTGGCCTTCGGCGTCGGGTCTGCGGCCGCCCTTCCTGCCGGCCGGGCGCCTTACAGCTTCCGGATGATGATGGCATTCGCCGGCGGCATCGCCGGGACGCTGCTGTTCGCCCTCATCAGCTCTCTGCTCGGCCAGCCCAAGCTCCCCAGCCACGAGCTGGCAGTGGTCGCTGCCGTCGTCGCCATCGCCAACGTCGTGCTCGTCGTCCCCGCCACCGCCGCAATGTCGTGGGCGGTCAAGGTGGGACCGAGCCGGGATCTCGCAGCCGTCTCGGGTGGGAGTGCCGTGCGATGAGACCAGACGGCCCGGACGGCCCAGACGGCTCTGGCAGCCCAGGCGGCTCGGGGCGGGCGCAGGATCGCGGGCAGGGCTCGGGTGGCGCCGGCCGTTCGGCCAGCGGTCGAGCGTTCATGCCGCGTCCGGGCGCGCCGCCCCAAGCCGAGGACCTCACCGAGCGCCCGCGGCAACGCATCTCGTCCAGTCCGCTCAAGCGACTCGAGGGCGAGGAGAAGGAGATACAGCGCCGCAGCGAGCCGGTGCACATCGGTCTGCGCCTCACGGTGATGGGTGTCGTCGTTCTCGGGCTGTTCTCGATGATGCTCGTGAGACTCTGGTCGTTGCAGGTGTTGCAAGGTCCCGCCGCCAAGCAGTACGAGCAGAGCCAGTCGACGCGCACCATCCTCATCTCCCCACCTCGCGGCCTCATCCTCTCTCGTGACGGTTCGGTGCTCGTGGCCAACAAGGTCATGCCAGTCGTCACGTTGAGCCGCCAGGATGCGGCGAACGACTCCGGCTTGATCCAGCGCGTGGCCGTCGCCCTCGGGGTGTCGGTCGCGCAGATCAATGCGGACTTGAACGACCAGCAGGACAGCATCTACGAGCCGGTCCCGGTCGCCATCGGGGTCGGTTCGAGCACGATCCTCTACCTCTCCGAACACCGCTCCCTCTTCCCGGGGGTGGTCGTGTCCTATGTGGCTGAGCGAGCCTTTCCCGACGGCGAGAACGGCGTGCAGATGCTCGGCTACGTGGCCGACATCACCGGGTCTCAGCTGAAGGTCCTCTCGAAAGACGGCTACCTGGCGAGCGACGTCATCGGCCAGTCCGGCGTCGAGGCGCAGTACGAGCAGTTCCTGCGAGGCAAGTCTGGCCGCCAGGTCCTCGAGGTGGACGCCCTCGGCGACACCGTCGGCACCCGGTCCGAAACCCCCCCCACGCCGGGCGACAACGTCATCCTCAACATCGACGAGGGTCTCGAGGCGACGCTCCAACAGGCGCTCGCCAACCAGATCGCCACGTTGCACGCCAACCCCCTCACGCCCGCCAACTCGGGGGCGGCGGTCGTCATCGACCCCCAGACCGGAGCCGTCCTCGCCTCGGTGTCCGAGCCGACCTACAACCCCGAGTGGTGGGTGGGCGGTATGAGCACCGCGCACTGGACGGCCATCAAGAAACCGTCGGCGCAGGATCCGCTCCTCGACCGTGTGATCGCCGGTGGGTATCAACCCGGCTCGACGTTCAAGCTCGCCACGGCGACAGCGGCACTGCAGGACGAGCTCATCAGCCCCTACACCCCCATATCGGACCCCGGCTACTTCACGATCCCGCAGCCGTGCAGCGGTCAGTGCATCTTTCACAACAACGACGGCGAGAGCTGTCCGGGCGGGAGCTGCAACGTGACGACAGCTCTGATCATTTCCGACGACGTGTTCTTCTACACCTTGGGCTACAACTTCTTCTACGACGCCAACAAGGCGGACCAGGAGGGCATCCAGAAGTACGCCGCCCTCTACGGCTTCGGCAAACCCACGGGGGTCGACCTGCCTGGCGAGTACCCGGGCGAGGTTGACGGACCCCAGTTGCGCGAGGAGCAGCACGCCCTGTCGCCAACGGCGTTCCCCTATACCTATTACGGCCCGGGCGACGCCATCGAAACGGCCTTCGGCCAGGGCGAGACCCTCGTGACGCCACTGCAGCTGGCCGACGCCTACGCCACCTTTGCCAACGGCGGCACCCGCTATGCCCCTGAGGTGGCAGCCGCTGTCGTGTCGCCCACGGGCCAGGTCGTGAAAGTGTTCAAGCCGAAGGTGCTCGGGCACGTGCACGTCTCCTCCAGCACCTACCAGGCGATCTTCAACGGTCTCGTCGGCGTCATCTCGAGCTCCAACCCCGCCGGCACCGCGTACGGCGCCTTCGTCGGCTATCCGGACTCGAGGCTGCCGCTCGCCGGGAAGACGGGAACGGCTACGACGAGCAACAACCCGAATGCCCCGCCGACGGCGCTCTTCGTGGCATTCGGCCCCGCCACCGGCTCGACGGGGGCGCCGCAGTACTGCGCTGCCGTCATCATCCCCGACGCCGGCTACGGCGCCTCGGCCGCCGCCCCCGTCGTGCGAGCCGTCTTCGAGTACCTCATCAAGCACCCTGTTCCAAAGCTCGACCTGCACCCATCGACGCCCGGGGCGTGACCAACGCCTTTTTGGCGTCCCGGCGGCACTAGGCTGTCTCCCCAGGATGACAACGCCGAGATCGCCGCAGCCCGCGCTCGTGGCTCCCGCGCTCGTCGTCTGTTCTGTTCTCGTCGTGATGCTCGACCGCCGCCGCACCTCGGAGTGCGGCGAGGCTGGCCACGGCCGGGACGGTAAAGGAACTGTGTTCGTTTTGGATGCAAGCACCCCAGGCTGGCGCGCCGCTGCGGCGTTGTGCGCGGTGCCAGCCGCCTGCCGGGTGCGCCCGGCGCGCTCTCGCGCGCCCTCGAGAAGGGATCCTCCCGATGTCGGACTCGATGACCGGCCGCCCGGCGCCGGCCGAGCGTGTACCGGGGGACGCCTCCCCGGACCGCCCGGTGCCGCCAGCGGCGGCGAACGGAACCGCCGATGGTCCAGCAGACACGCCTGCCACCAGGAAGGCAACCGTACCGGAGCGCACGGCAGATTCTTCCCCCTCGGCGTCGGAAGGCTCGCCGGCACCTTCTGAGGGCCCCAGCCCGAGGCCGGTGGCCGAGGGCCGCCCGAAGATCGGCGACTCTCGTCCCGCTCCGGCGGTGCCGTCAGCGCCCCCCGACGGCGACAAGCGTGCCGGAGCGGCCCGTGGCAGCACCGAAGCCTCGTCCGGAGCCGACTCCGCTTCCGAGGGCGGGTCTGGCGCCGCCGTGGCGAGCGGCAGCGGATCGCGCCGCCGCCGCGGAGGTCGCGGTCGTCGCGGCTCGGGCGCCGGCTCTGCCGGCGGTTCGGGCGCCTCGGCCGCCGGCTCTGCCGCCTCGGCCGCCGGCGCATCCGGCCAAGGCACGGCTACGGGCAGCCGCGGCCAAGACGCCGTCGGCGGCAACGGGGGCGGCCGCCAGGCCGGCGCTGGAGCCGCCGGCGCACGGCGCGGCGGAGCGTCCACCGGCAACATCGACGGTGCCACCGCTCCGGGGTCGTCGCGTCAACAGCGCGGAGGTGGCCGGGCGGCTGGCGCCGGAGCCGCCGGTGCCGGGCAAGTCGCCGGCGCTGGTCAGGGAGTCCCCTCACCGAGCGGTGGCGCCGGCGGTCGCTCCTCGTCGCTCGCTGGCGAGCCCGGGCTGGGCTCGGGACCGCTGAGCGCGGAGGACGAAGCCGCCCAGGCGCGTCGCCGGGGCAGGGAACGCCGCGGCAAGCCGGTGGGCCGCTACCTCATGTGCGTGCACGTCGAGCCGGAACGGACACAGATCGCCGTCCTCGAGGGGCGGGCGCTCGTCGAGCACTATGTCGCTCGGCCGCAGGACGAGGCGCTGCAGATCATCGGCAACATCTACCGGGGCCGCGTGAAGAACGTCCTGCCGGGCATGGAGGCGGCGTTCGTCGACATCGGGACGCCGAAGAACGCCGTCCTCTACTGGGGCGACGTCTCCTTCGACCGAGACGACATCGAGCGTCAGCCCGGAGCCGATCGCATCGAGCACCTGCTGCGACCTGGCCAGACCATCGTCTGCCAGGTCACGAAGAACCCGATCGGCTTGAAGGGTGCCCGGCTGACCCAGGAAGTGTCGCTGCCTGGGCGTTTCGTCGTGCTGGTGCCTCAGTCCAACACCTATGGCATCTCGCGCCGTCTCGACGACAACGAGCGCAAGCGGCTCCGCCGCATCCTCGACGACGTGCGGCCCGAGGGCCACGGGCTCATCGTGCGGACCGCCGCCGCCGGCGCCTCGGCCGAGGACCTGCGCCACGACGTTCTCCAGCTCGTGGCGAAATGGGACGAGATCGACGAGCGGGCGCGGCGCCTGCCGGCGCCCGCCCTGCTGTATGCCGAGCCCCATATGGCCGTGCGCATCATTCGGGAGGAGCTCACCGAGGAGCACCGGGCGGTGCTCATCGACGACCCGGCGCTCTTCGAGATCGTGCGGGCCTACGTCGCCGAGCTCGAGCCCGCTCTGGCCGAACGGATCGAGCTCTACGACACGACGCGCGAACCCCTGCCTATCTTCGAGCGCCACCACGTGCACGAGCAGCTCCACAAAGCGCTCGACCGCAAGGTATGGCTGCCCTCAGGTGGCTCCCTCATCATCGAGCGCACCGAGGCCCTCACCGTCATCGACGTGAACACGGGCAAGAACGTCGGCTCGTCCAGCCTCGAGGAGACCGTCTTCGAGAACAACCTCGAGGCCGCCGCCGAGATCTCCCGGCAGTTGCGCCTCCGCGACATCGGCGGAATCATCGTGATCGACTTCGTCGATATGGAAGTGAAAGCCAACCGCCAGGCGGTCATGGCAGCCTTCCGATCGGCCCTGGCGCGCGACAAGACGCCGACGCAGGTGTACGACATCTCTGACCTGGGGCTCGTCGAGATGACGCGCAAGCGGGTGGGGGAGGGTCTGGTGGAAACGCTCTCGCAGATCTGCCCGATGTGCAGCGGGCGCGGCATCGTCTTCGAGTCGCTCGAGTGACGTCGGGCACCGGCAGGGCCGTCCGGAGTCTGCCAGCAGCCGTACTAGGGTAGAAACACTATGTACGCGGTCATCAACGCAGGTGGAAAGCAAGAGCGGGTCGAAGTCGGCGAGCTCGTCGACGTCGAGCTGCTGGATGCCTCACCTGGCGACGAGCTCACTCTCACCCCCCTCATGGTCGTCGACGGCGACGAGGTCACGGTGTCGGCGTCCGCCCTGGCGGCAAAGAGCGTGACGGCGACGGTCGTCGGCGAGGTGAAGGGTCCGAAGATCATCGGCTTCACCTACAAGTCGAAGGCGCGCCAGCACCACCGCTACGGTCACCGCCAGCGCTACACGACGCTCGAGATCACCGGGATCGGTGAGCACAGCGGCGGGAGCGCGCCCGAGCCGGCGAACAGCACGAGCGAGGCCGGAGCAAGCTCCGGCACGGCCGAGACGGACTGAGGAGGCCTCGAGGTGTCGAAGACCAAGGGTGGCGGTTCCACCCGCAACGGGCGTGATTCGAACGCCCAGCGCCTCGGCGTCAAGGTGTACGACGGCACAACGGTGCGTGCCGGCGCCATCATCGTGCGTCAGCGCGGCACGCACTTTCACCCTGGCGAGAACGTTGGCCGCGGCAAGGACGACACGCTGTTCGCCACCGCCGACGGCAGTGTCAAGTTCGGTGCCCGCCATGGCCGGCGCCTCGTCGACATCCTCCCCGCCGACGGATCGGCCGCGAACGGCGGAAGCTCCGGTCCGCAAGAGGGTTGAGTGAGGGCGGGGGATGTCCGCACCTCCCGCCAAGGGCCGCCTGGTGGTCGCCTCGCCGGCTCTCGAGGATCCCAACTTTCATCGCACCGTCGTGTTCCTGCTGGCGGCTGACGACGACGGGGCACTCGGAGTCGTGTTGAACCGTCCGAGCGAGACCGCCATCGAAGAGGTCGTGCCCCATTGGGGAGCGCATGCCTCCGAGCCGCCCGTGCTGTTCGTCGGAGGCCCCGTGCAGCCGAACGCCGCCATCTGCGTCGGCCGCACGCACAACGGCGAGCGTCCCCACCCGACCGTGAGCCCGATCGACGACGATGACGACGCCGAGTCGGAGGGTTTCTCGCCGCTCATCGGCGATCTCGGAACCGTCGACCTCAACCGTGAGCCGGAGGAGATCGGGCTCTCGTTCGCCGGGCTGCGGGTGTTCACCGGGTATTCGGGTTGGGGCCCGGGCCAGCTCGAGGAAGAGATCGAGGCCGGCGCCTGGTTCGTCGTCGAAGGACGGCAGGCGGACGTGCTCTGCGACGAGCCTGGTGATCTCTGGCAGCGCGTCCTCCGCCGTCAGGGTGGCTGGCTCGCCGTGCTCGCCCGTCACCCCGTCGATGCGTCGTTGAACTGATGCCTGGCTTCGTCGACGAAGCACAGGTCCACGTGAAGGCAGGCAACGGCGGCGCCGGGGCGGTGTCGTTCCGCCGGGAGGCCTATGTGTCCAAGGGCGGGCCCGACGGCGGTGACGGCGCACCGGGCGGCAACGTCTACCTGGAGGCGTCGAATCAGATCGTCTCCCTCCTCGGCTTCGAGGAGCACCCGTTCCGCCGCGGCGGCGACGGCACCCACGGGAGCGGCAAGCGCCGTCATGGCCGAAGCGGCGCCGATCTCGTCGTGCCCGTGCCCGAAGGCACGCTCGTGCACTCCCTCGAAGGAGACCTCCTGGCCGACTTGGTGCTCACGGGCGATCGTTTCCTTGCCGCCGAGGGTGGTCGTGGCGGGCGAGGCAACGCCCGCTTCCTCACGAACCGCTTGCGGGCGCCGGCCTTTGCCGAGCAGGGAGAGCTGGGCGAAGAGCGCTGGTTGAACCTGGAGCTCGAGCTCATGGCCGACGTCGCCCTCGTCGGGTTCCCGAACTCCGGCAAGTCGACGCTCGTCGCTCGCGTCTCTGCGGCCCGCCCCAAGATCGCCGGCTATCCCTTCACGACGCTCGAGCCCCATCTCGGTGTCGTGTACGTCGGCGCCCGCTCGGCCGCCTCGGCGCCTTCGCAGTTCGTCATCGCCGACATCCCGGGCCTCGTCGAAGGCGCCGCCGACGGGCGAGGGCTCGGACACCGCTTCCTGCGCCATGTGGAGCGTGCCCGCGTACTGCTCGTGCTCGTCGACCTGGCCCAGCTCGAGGATCTGGGTCCTGCTGAAGGGCGGCACCCGGCCGAGCAGCTGAAGGCCCTGCTTCACGAGCTCGAGCGGTACCGTCCCGAGCTCTTGGACCGCCCCCGCCTCGTCGTCGGCTCCAGGCTGGACGCACGCCCGGAGGGCGAGCGCCCTCCACTCGAGAGCTACGGCGGCGATCTCGAGATCTCTGCAGTCACCGGCAGCGGCATCCAAGACCTCGTCGGGCGGTGCATGGAGATCGTCTCCACAGCCCGGCAAGCGGCCCCGGCGCCGCGCACCTCGCCGGTCATCCACCGGCCGAGCGCCGAGGGCGTACTCGTCGACCGCCCGGGGACCGCTTGGATCGTGTCGGGCCGTGAAGCGCTGCGGGCGGTCGCCGTCTCGGACCTGAACGACCCTGACGCCCTCGCCCACGTGCAGCGCCGGTTGAAGCGCATCGGCGTCGACCGCGCCCTCGCCAGGGCCGGCGCCAAGTCGGGCGATCCGGTCCAGATCGGGCGCATGGAGTTCTCCTACGAGCCTGATTGGTGACGGCATGATCGTCGTCGTCAAGATCGGTACGAGCTCGGTCACGCTGACCGAAGGCGGCATCGACACCCAAGCCGTCGCCAAGCTGGCAGCCGACATCGCCGTCGTGCGCGCCGCCGGGCACCGTGCCGTGCTCGTCACGTCCGGAGCGGTCACCGCTGGCGTGGCGGCCCTCTCCCCGGGCGGTGCCCGGCCGAGCGACCCCGTGACGTTGCAGGCACTCTCGGCCATCGGGCAGCACCGGCTCATGCGCGTCTACGACGACGCTTTCGCAGCGCTCGGGCTGCTCGCCGGCCAGGTGCTGCTCGCCCCTCTCGACTTCGGCCACCGCCAGCGCTACCTGTACGCCCGCGACACCCTCGGGCGTCTGCTCGACCTCGGTGTCGTGCCCATCGTCAACGAGAACGACGTCATCGCCGATGACGAGATCCGCTTTGGCGACAACGACCGGCTGGCTGCCCTCGTTGCCCACCTCATCCGGGCGGAGCTGCTCGTGCTCCTCACCGACACCGCCGGCCTGTTCAGCGCGGATCCGAGAGTCGACGAGGACGCCACCTTGATCGAGTCGGTGATCAAGATCGACCACGAGCTCGAGGCGGCCGCCGGGGGTCCCGGTAGCGACGCGGCTCGTGGAGGCATGGCGTCCAAGCTGGCTGCCGCCAAGATGGCTGCCTGGTCGGGTGTCCGGACGGTCATCGCCGCCGCCGATCGACCGGGTGTCCTCGTCGATGCCGTCGAGGGCTCTCCCGGCGTCGGGACCGTGTTCCTGCCCGAGGAGCGATCGTTGCCGGCACGAAAGCTCTGGATCGCCTTCGCCCTCAAGCCGGCTGGACGCTTGATCGTGGACGACGGCGCCCGCCGCGCCTTGCTCGAGCGCGGAACGAGCCTGTTGGCGGCCGGGGTGCGGGGAGTGGAGGGGGGTTTCTTGGAGGACGACGCCGTTGAGATCAGCGGGCCGAACGGGGTCGTGTTCGCCAAGGGGATCGTGCGCGTCGCCGCTAGCCGATCGGCGGACTGGATGGGACGCCGAACCTACGAGCTACCCGCCGACTTGCCCGACGAAGTCGTTCACCGAGACGATCTCGTGTTGCTGACCGACGCCTGAGGACATCGGCAGCCGCCGGCCCGTCGGCTCAGGCCGGCGCCGCTGCGATCGCCGGCTCGTGCCTGATCCCGAAGACCTGCCTCAAGGCCGAGAGGGCCGCCAGCTCGCCGCAGCGTCCGTGCACGCCCGGTCCGGGCGGGGTCGACGACGAGCAGAGGTAGACGCCGGCGATGCCGGTGCCGTAGGGGTTCCAGCGAAGGGCGGGCCGGGCGAAGGTCTGGCGGAGGTCCTGCACACCGGCACCGATGTCGCCGCCGATGTAGTTGGGGTTGTGCGCTTCCACCTCGGCGGCTGTCCGAACCGCCGTAGCGAGCACGCGGTCGCGCCACGCCGGGGCGAATCGGTCGAGCTGGCGTGCGATGGGCTCGCTCATGTCGCGGGTGGAGCCGGCCGGCACGTGGCAATAGGCCCAGAGCGTGTGCTGGCCAGCCGGCGCCCGGGAGGCGTCGACCACCGACGGCTGCACGACGAGCACGTACGGCCGTTCCGGGTGCCGGCCGGCGGCAACCTCGGCCTCGGCGGCCGCCACCTCTTCGAACGTGCCACCGAGGTGGACCGTGCCGGCGCGCCGGCACACTTCGGCGGTCCAGGGCACCGGGCCGTCGAGTGCCCAGTCGAGCTTGCAGATGCCATGGCCGTATCGAAACCGCCCCGCCTGGTGCCGGTCGCGCGCCGGCAGGCGATCGCCCGCCAAGGCGAGCAAGGAGCGCGGCGTGACGTCGAGCAGGACCGCCCGTGCCGGCGGGAGGTCCGAGAGCACCTCCACGCGCTCGCCCGTGACGATCTCGCCGCCGGACGCCTCGATCGCCTCGGCCATGGCCCGGACCAGCTCGGCGCTCCCACCTTCCACGATCGGCCATCCGACGCTTTGGGCGAGCATGCCCAACAGGAGTGCGACGCCGCCGGTGACGGGTCGGTCGAGCGGCAGCATCGAGTGGGCGGCGACGCCGGCGAAGAGCCCCCGTGCCTCGTCAGTGCTGAACCGCCGGGCGAGGGAGGCGGCCGACCGCACGGCCGACAACCCGAACCGCCCGAGCGCCACAGGCTGGCCCGGGAAGCTACGCAGTGAGGAGAGCACGCCGTCGGTGAGGGCGACGTGATGGTCGGCCAAGGGCCCGAAGAGGCGCTGCCAGGCATCTTCGTCGGCTCCGAGACCGGCGGCCGTCGCGCTCACCGACACCGGGACGGCGCCCGCCCTGTCGCCGCGCAAGGGATGGGCGAAGGCGAAGTCGGGCTGCAGGAGCCGCACGCCCCGTTCGGCGAGCCCGAACCGCCGAAAGAAACCCGACCCGATCGCGAGCGGGTGCGCCGCAGCACACACGTCGTGGCGAAAGCCCGGCAGTGTCAGCTCCTCGGTGCGGCAGCCTCCGCCGGGGGCCGTCGCCATCTCGTAGACGCGCACCGACAACCCGGCGGCACTGAGCACGACGGCGGCGGCCAGGCCGTTCGGGCCAGAGCCGACGACGATGGCGTCGAGGTCCTCGGTCACGGTCGTTCTGCGGCGCGGTCTCGAGCCGGCAGCATGGCCTCCACTCCACGAGCGTTGTCGGTGACGCTCGCAACTGCCAGTCGAGACGCCGGACTCGACGGCAAGTGGCGGCGGCTCGGACTACGGTCGGCTGACCGATGGAAACGATCCGAGTCGTCGTCGCCGAAGACAGCCCGTTGCTGCGCGAAGGGATCTCGCGTCTCGTGTCGGCTCATGAGGATTTCGAGCTCGTTGGCGCGGCCTCGGACCTGCCGCAGCTGCTCGCCGTCATCGAGGAGAAGTCGCCGGACGTTGTCGTCACCGACATCCGCATGCCGCCGACCGGTACCGACGAAGGCATCCGGGCGGCGGCCTGGCTTCGAGCGAACCGGCCCGAGATCGGCGTGGTCATTCTCAGCCAGTACGCCGCTCCGAGCTATGCGCTGGCATTGCTGGAGGAGGGATCGGCCGGCCGGGCTTACCTGCTGAAGGAACGCGTGGCAGGCGCCGACGAGCTCGCCCGCGTCATCCGCGTCGTCGCCGGCGGCGGCTCGGTCATCGATCCGCTCGTGGTCGACGAGCTCGTCAACGCCCGCAAGCAACGCCGCACGTCCGATCTGTCGTTCCTCACGGTGCGCGAGTCCGAGATACTGGCCGAGATGGCCCAAGGCAAGAGCAACGCCGCCATCGCCGCCACCCTCGGGATCTCGGAACGGGCGGTCGAGAAGCACACGAATTCGATCTTCGCCAAGCTGGGGCTGACCGAGGAGAAAGACGTCAACCGTCGGGTCAAGGCGGTGCTCGTCTTCTTGAGCGAACCGTCGGGTGGCTGACCCCACCGCCCTCAGGTGTGGCAGCACCCTCTTACTGGAGCGCCCTGCCGTGTCAAGATTGCTCCGGTGACTGACCTGCTCCCCGTGCTCGTCGTCGACGACCAGGCGCCGTTCCGCATGGCGGCGAAGGCGGTGGTGCGGCGGTTGCAAGGTTTCGAGCTGGCGGGTGAGGCGTCCGGGGGGCCCGAGGCCATCCAGCTCGCCGATGAGATCCACCCCGCCCTCGTGCTCATGGACATCAACATGCCGGAGATGAGCGGCATCGAAGCCACGCGGCGCATCGTGTCGGCGCACCCGGACGTGGTCGTGATCCTGTGTTCGACGTACGACGTCGGCGACCTGCCGCCGGAGGCGGCCACGAGCGGGGCACGCGCCTATCTCAACAAGGAGCAGCTCGGAGTCGAGAGCCTGCGCCGCCTCTGGGACGAGCGCGATTCGGGGGGCTTCAGCTCCACTTGAGCCCGACGGTGCGGGCACGCGACCGCCGGCGTCAGACGATCGGGACCGAGCCACGCACCTGCAAGCCCTTTCCGGGTTCGGACTCCCAGCGGACGGTCCCTCCGATGGCGCCGAGGCGGTCGGTCATGTTGATGAACCCGTGGCCGCGCATGGCCGTCTCGATGTTCACACCGGGGCCGTCGTCGCTCACGGAGAACCACAGCCCTCCCGACTCCTCCCAGAGCCGCACTTCGACGTTGGCGTCGCCGGCGTGTTTGGCGGCGTTCTGGAGGGCTTCCAGGCAACAGAAGTAGACGGCGGCCTCGAGCTCGGAGGAGTAGCGCCCGATCTGGTCGGCGACGATCTCGACCGAGAGCGGGTTGCGGTTGGCGGCGGCCCGCAACGCCTCCACGAGGCCGCTGTCGACGAGCAGTGGCGGGTAGATGCCATGGGCGAGCTCGCGCAGCTCGTGAATCGTGTCCTGAACGTCGGTGGCGAGCTGGTCGAGGATCTCCGAGCCGGCGACGGGGTCCTCCGCGATGATGTCACGCACGAGACGAATGTTGACGGCGAGCGCGACGAGGTGCTGCTGGGCTCCGTCGTGGAGGTCCCGCTCCATCCGCCGCCGCTCGGCGTCGCCGCTGGCGACGATGCGGGCACGCGACTCGCGCAGCTCGTCGGCCTGCTTGCGCACCTCGTCGAGCGTCGTCTGCAGGGCGGCGTCGAGCTGGACGTTGTGAAAGGCGAGACCGACCTGGCGGGCGAGCTCGGTCAGCACGCGGTCGTCCTCCTCGGAGAAGGCGTCGCTTCGTTGCGAACGCTCGATGACGATGAGGCCGAGCAATTCGCCGGCGTGGCTGATCGGAGCCACTCGGAGCTGAGCGTTCGGGCGGCCCTCGAGGAGATCCGGCAGCCAGACCGATGCCCAGGCACTGCCCGACACACCCGCCCGCGTGATGACGGGTCGCTCCCGGGCGGACACCACGACGGCGTGCGGCCCGCTGTCGGGGACCGACACCGCCCGCTCGAGCACGTCGCCCACTCCGGTGTAGACCTCGGCGCTCACGAGACCGAGGGTCTTGCGGAGCGACTCGGCCATCTGCAAGAGGAGCTCGTCCATCGCCACTGCTCGTGTCAGACGGCTGCCAAAGGTGCGCAGCACTTCGTCGGGCGCCTGCCGCGACCCGTAGACGAAACGAGTCGCGGAGCCGAGGAAGCGCCGCTGCGCCGGGACGTAGCCGACGGCGGCCACGGCGGCCGCCAGCATGGACAGCCCGAGAGCCTGGCGATCGGCCGGGTCCCGCTGGGCATGTCCGAGGCCAAGCACGATCACGAGATAGATGGCGGACACGACCATCGTGAAGCCGACGATCGAGAGCAACTGGACGAAGAGGCGTCCCGCCCTCGGCCCGAGGTGGGCGAGCTCACCCACGACGACACCGAGCGGGATGCCGACGGTGGCAGCGAGGGCCACGGCAGCGAGCGGTTGAGGCCAGGCGACGAGGAGATGGAGGACGGCGACCACGAGCGCCGCGTCCGCCGCCACGACCGTGCCCATCCCGATCCACTGCAGGTGCTCGCGATCGGCGCCCACTGAGCCGGCGTATCGCCGGCGCAGCGGCGCCGAGGCGCACAGGGGCACGAGCAGCCAGCACACGATGCCCCCGAGCAGCGGGAAGGGACGGCTACGGGCGACAAAGACGAGACCGATGGCAAGGGCTGTGACGTATCCCGCCACGGCAGCGCCACGGCGAGCGCGTGTCCGCAGGTGGCCGTCGGGCAATGCCAGGAGGACGTGGAACGTGGTCGCGACGATCAGCATTCCGGCCAGCGTGGCAACGGCCCGTGCGGCCGTTTCGTGCCCGCCGGCACCGGTCTCGGCCGCCGCCAGCCGGTCGGCGCTGAGCGCCACCGAAGCGGCCAACGTGCCGCCGAGGATCAAGAAGGCTGCTGACCGATCAGAGGTGCGAGCCTGCACGAGGCCGGCGATCGCCCAGGCGGCGATCAGTGCAAAGGCGACGCCGTCGAGTGCCGACAGCCCGCCCGGCACTCGCGCTCGCAGACCGACGACGCCGGCGGCGACGGCGATGAGCGCCAGGGCGGTGCCCGCGAGCACTCGGGTCGAGCTTGCCCTTCTCGGGGCCAAGCCCGCCGGGGTCGTCTCCAGCGTCGTCATCGTCGTGCCCTCGTCGCCTGGTCGCTCACGACGAACAGTACGGCTCTCGCGAAGGCTCTCGTCCATCGTCACTGCTCCATCGGATCAACCCTCAGACGACGGCGTCGCGGGCAGGGCTGCGCTCGGTGCGCTCGGCGGCGCGCTCGGCCGATGGGACCACTCGCCCGTCGCGCATGCGCACGACCCGCTCGGCGGCCGCCGCCACGTCCGGGTCGTGAGTCACGAGCACGATGGTCTGGCCGCTGTTGTGGAGGCGGCGGAGGAGCTCGATGACTTCCTGCCCACCGTCGGAGTCGAGCGCACCCGTCGGCTCGTCGGCGAGGAGCAGCGTCGGGTCGTTGGCGAGGGCGCGGGCGATGGCGAGGCGCTGGCGTTGACCGCCGGACAGGGCTCCCGGCAGCGTGCTCGCCTTGTCGCCGATGCCGAGGAGGTCGAGGAGGTCCCGGGCACGCGTCTCGGCCGCCCGCCGCTTGCGCCCGGCGATCACCGCCGGCAGGGCGACGTTCTCGAGCACCGTCATGCCCTCGAGGAGGTTGAAGAACTGGAAGACGATGCCGATGTGGCGCCGCCGCAGTCGCGCCAGATCGTCCTCGGCCTGCCCGGTGACTTCCTCTCCGGCGACGAAGATCGTTCCCTCGTCGGCGACCTCGAGCCCGGCGACCAAGTTGAGGAGCGTCGACTTGCCGCAGCCGGATGGTCCCATCAGGGCGAGAAACTCGCCTCGAGGGACGTCGAGATCCAGCCCCCGCAAGGCTCGCACGGGGGCGTTCTCTGCTTCGAATGTCTTACGAACGCCTCGAGCCGAGAGCGCCAGCGGTTCCTCGCTCATGTCAGTTGCCTCCCGGGGAGAGTTGCTCGGCGGGTACGGGCGGACCGGCGGCGGCCACGCCCGCCGTCTTCGTCGCACTCTCGATCTTGTAGGCGATCACTGGGGTGTCTCGTCCCTTCACGAGCTGTGGCGGCAGCGGCTTGGCGGCGAGCGGCACGGTGAGCGCCCGCAAGGTCGCCCCCGACAGCACCGTCTCCCCGGCGCTTGCCAACTGCTGCAACCGCTGGGCCAAGTTGACCGTGTCGCCCACCAAGGTATATTCCAGCCGCTCCTCGGATCCGAGGAGGGCGGCAGCGGCCTCTCCGGTCGACAGGCCGAGACCGAGGCCGAAGGCGGGCAAGTGCTCGGCTTCCCACCGTGAGTTGATCTCGAACTGCCGGGCATGCATGGCCTCAGCCGCCGCCACTGCACGGTCGGGGTGATCGCCTTGCGAGAAGGGTGCGCCGAAGACGGCCATGACGGAGTCACCGGCGAACTGCATGACGGTGCCCCCCTCCTCGAGGATCGCCGTGCTCATGGCGGCGCGATGCACGTTCAGCTGGCTGGCGAGCTGGGTCGGATCGGCATGCTCGGCGATGGTGGAGTAGGAGCGGATATCGCTCATGAGCACCGTCACGACGACACGCTCGGTGGCGCCGATGTGCCGTCCCTCCCGGCGTAGCTTCTCGGCGAGGCCGCCAGGGAGGAGACGGGAGAGGGTCTCGCCCTGCTCTTCGCGATCGACGATCGCCTGGTGGAGCAAGCGGAGCCGGCGGAGGGCCCCCTTGGTCCCGGCGGAGACTCCCTCGGCAAGCTTCACGAAGACCGCTTCGACCTCCGCGTCGACCGCCTCGGCCGGGAGTTTGCGAGAGGCGGCGATCGCTTTGATGGGCTTTCCTTCCGCGATCATCGACAGCAGGTCCTCTTCGGCCGGCGAGAGGCCGCCGTGCGAAGTCACCGGTCGGATGAGGGCCTGCACGATCGCCGGGTCGAGCGCCGTCCCGCCCGTAGCGACCGCGCGGATGGCGTCGACGAGCTGGTCGCCTTCGGCGATGTGGTCCTTCAGGAGGTACCCGTAGCCTGCGGACCCCTCGGCGAGCAGGGCGACGGCGTACTCCGGGTCGTCGTACTGCGACAGGATCACGACGCCGGTACCCGGGTGACGCTTGCGGAGCTCCTTGGCGGCGTCGATGCCCTCGCGGTTGAACGACGGCGGCATGCGGATGTCGGTCACGAGCACGTGCGGCTCGCTGGCGCTGGCGCCGGCGACCGCCTCGTCGAAGTCCGCCGCCACGCCCACGACGCGGAGATCCCGGTGGCGCTCGATGAGGGCCCGCACGCCCTCGCGCACGATGAGGTTGTCGTCGGCGAGGAAGACGCTGATCGCCGGAGGGGCCCCAGTGAGGCCAGACGCTTCCATTGACTCCAGTTCTCTCACATCTCTGGGCCGATCTGAAGGGAGCAGGCTTCCGGAGTTCGGTGGTGCTAGGCCCACCTTCGCCCAACGAGTCAGCGCCCTGGCCCCGCGCCGCTCCAGCGGCGATGATGTTGCCGTGCCGGATCACCCTGCCAACGACGAGAACACTGGCCACCGTGAGGGCCGTGGCCGCCCTGGCATCCCAGGCCGTCACGAGATGTCCGTGTCCTCGCTGTCGTGGATTCCCTCCGAGGCCGTCGAGGGGGCGACGCAGCTCGCCTTCGAGGCCGGGTTCACCCATTACGACGACCCTCCGCCCGATCAGCTCGACGACGTCGAGGCGTTGCGGGCGGCCGACCGCTTTCGCTTCGGCAACGTCCTGCGGGCGTGGATCGAGGTGGACGGATCGGGACGGATCGTCGGTGGTGACTACCTCGACGGCGGGGGCGTGATGGGCTCGACGACCGTCCGAGTCGGCGGCTTGCGGCGCGAGTTCCAGGCCTTCAAGCTGCCGGATCTGCGCCGTGAGCCGGAGGTCGGCGATGGGTGGATGCGCTTTGTGCAGACGACCGGCGGCCGTACGGGGCTGCCGGCACCGCGGCGCGTCCGTCGCAAGCCGTACATCCAGTGGAACGCCCCGCTGGTCTGGACGACGCTCTCCCTGACGCTGCATGCCGACGGCATTGCCGAAGGCGCCATGATCGGTGCCAGTCGCTTTCCTCGCCATTGGATCTACGACCACAACGGCCGGCTCTTTCTCAAGTCCGGACTGACGGACTTTCGCGATTGGTACGGGAAGTCATTCGGCCGTCACAGCCCCTGGGGGGACGAGGACTCCGAGGCTCTCGTGACGGCCGTCGAGACGGCGCTCGAGCGCAGCCTTTCCGCACAGATGATGCAAGGGAGCACGCGGCCGCGGATCGACCGTCTTGCCGAGGGTTCCGTGATCGTGCGCCAGGGCGAGCCGGGTTCGGAGGTCTTCCTCATCCTCGATGGGGTCGTGAGGGTCGAGCGCGACGGTGAGCGACTGGCGGAGTACGGTCCGGGAGCGCTCCTCGGCGAGCGAGCCCATCTCGAAGGGGGCGGCCGCACCTCGACGCTCGTCGCCGTCACCAAGTGCCGGCTGGCGGCGGTCCACGCCGGCCAGCTCGAGCGCTCCGCCCTCGAGACGCTCTCTGAAGGTCACCGACGCGAAGCCGGCCAGGACTGACCGAGTGCGCGTGCAGTTGTGCGGCGTCCGGGGCTCGACACCGGCGCCGGGTAGGGAGTTCGTGCGTTACGGAGGGCACACGTCCTGTGTGGCCGTCACCGCCGACGGCGACGACGTCCCGACCCTCATCCTCGACGCGGGAACCGGTATCCGCCAGGTCACGCCGCTGCTCGGGGGCCGGGCGTTCTCCGGCTCCATCCTCCTCACGCACCTGCATTGGGACCACACCCAGGGCCTTCCCTTCTTCCGGGGCGGCGATCGCGACGACGCCTGCGTCAGCCTGTTCCTTCCCGAGCAGCTCGACGGCTGCAGCGCCGAGGCGGCGCTCGGCAAGGGGATGTCGCCCCCACAGTTCCCGATCGCGCCGGGCGGCCTGCGCGGCAGCTGGAGCTTCACCGGGATCGTGCCCGGGCGTCTCCAGGTCGAGGGTTTCACGGTCGAGGTTCGCGAGATACCGCACAAAGGCGGCAGGACGTTCGGATATCGCGTGAGCGACGGTCACTCGGCGATCGGCTACGCCCCCGACCACTGCCCGACGTCGCTGGGACCAGGCCCCGACGGCTGGGGCGAGTACCACCAAGCCGCACTCGAGATGGCCGCCGGCGTGGATCTGCTCGTTCACGACGCCCACCTCGTAGCAGCCGAGCTCGCCGCAGAGGCGTACTTCGGCCACGCTGCTTGCGACTACGTCGTCGCCCTCGCCGGCGCGGCCGGCGCCAAGGCAGCGGTGCTGTTCCACCACAAGCCGGATCGGACCGATGACGCTCTCGACGAGATCGGGCGGGGTTTCGAGTCGTCGGCACTGCCCGTCATCGTCGGTGCGGAGGGGACGGTGTTCGAGATCTAGCGGTCCTTTCTGGATGGGTCGTCGGGACCGATGCGTCCCCAGCACCCATCCAGAACGCTCACGTCTCGAGAAACCCCTCCCGCTCCGCCGCCTCCAGCACCGCCCGGCCGAACGACCAGAGCGCGGCAGAGCCCTCTCCGATGCGGCTGTTGACCGTCATGACTTGATCGGCCCGGATGCCGTGCTCCCGCCAGGTCCGCCCTTGCACCGCCCGGTTCATCATGAGCGGCAGGAGGCGGTCGATCGCTGCGGCCATGCGAGCGAGCGGGGTTTCGCGAGCCTCGAACTCCTCCCACAGGCCGGCGAAGAGCCGGCGTTGGTCCTCGGGGAGCAGGCCGAAGATGCGCTCGGCTGCTGCCAGCTCCCGCACGACTTTGTCGGCCTGTGCGTCGGCATCGGCATAGACGAAAGTGTCGCCGGCATCGATCTCGACGATGTCGTGGACGGCGAGCATCAGCGCCAGCCGAACCGGATCCACCGGCTCGTCAGCGTGCTCCGCCAGCACGAGACCGGCGAGCATGACGTGCCACATGTGCTCGCCGTCGTTCTCGAGTCGCGAACCATCAGTGACATAGGTGCGCCGGAGGACGGATTTGGCCTTGTCGAGCTCGAGTACGAAACGCAACTGCCGACCCAACCGATCGTCCGCCTGAGCCTCTTCGAGCGCCCGCTCCAGCCAGTCCATCACCCCATCATGGACTGTCATCTCGGCTGCGGGGGTAGTTTGGCGACGATCCCCAGCCCGCCGGAGGCACCGAGTGACCCTCTCCATCCCCACCGATGCGTTGTTCGTCCCGACCGACGAGCAGGGTCGGCAGTTCCAAGACGACGAGGTGACGTTCTGGTCGGTGCCCGAGGAGGGCGAGAACGGCACGGTGGTGCCCGGCCGGATCATCGAGGCGGCCGCCGGCGGTGTGCGGATGCTCGACCTCGACCACCTCCTCGACCAGCTGGGCGCTCGCATCTTCGTGGCGTCAGAGTCGGGCGGCGAGCCCACCCTTTCGGCCGAGACGATGTGGTCGTTGCGAGCCGCCGCCGCCTTTGCTCTCGACTGTGCCGAGCACGTGCTCGGGACCGCCGGCGGGGCGCCGCAGGAGATCACCCAGACGCTGGCCGATGTCGTGACCGCCTCACGGAAGTGGCTGGCCGAGGCGGCCGACGCCGACACGGGGCTGCTCGGGCGTTTTTCCCGCCTGGCAACGGCTCGGAGGCTGCGACGCCAGGGAGACCAGCTCGGCGCTCTGGCTCTCGACCTCGCCGTCGATGCCGAGGCAGCCGACCTCGACATCCTCGACGACCCGAGCTGGACGGCTGTCGCAGCCACCCGAGACGCCGTCCTGGCCGCCGTCGAGGCAGTCCGCCACGACGCCGCCCCGCACCTCACCGAAAGTGAGAGCGCCCGTTACGAGGAGGGCGGCGCTGCCCCCAAACAGCCGGCAAGCGGGACCTTCGACACTCCCTGGGGCCCCTTCCGCACCGGCCTTCGCAAAGGGGTCGTCCCCGCTTGGATAGCGGCAAATGAGGCGGCGGAGCGGGCGCGCCGATCGGTCGAGGACGCAGCCGGCCCCGAGGCTGCCGGCGCCGAGCGGGCCTGGCAGCTCGACCGCCTCGCGAAGGCTTTGCGGGGCGAGTAAAGCGCCCCCGGTAGCCTGTCCCATGCCTCCCGAGCCGCACCTGGCGGCGTCGCTCGAGACCCTCGGCCGTCGCTCGACAGCGGCATCGCGGGTGCTGGCGCTGGCGGGAACGTCGCAGAAGGACGAGGCACTGCTGCGGGCGGCAGATCTGCTCGTCGAGCGCGCCGATGACATCCTCGCCGCCAATAGTGGCGACATCGCTCGCGCCGAGTCGGCCGGAACGACCGCCACGGTCGTGGACCGGCTGCGCCTCACGACCGGTCGTGTGCAAGCCATGGCGGACGGCCTTCGCGTCGTCGCCGGGCTGAGCGATCCCGTCGGCGAGGTCGTGGAGGGCTACGTGCGCCCGAACGGCTTGCGGATCGAGCGGGTGCGGGTTCCCCTCGGTGTCGTCGGGATCATCTACGAGAACCGCCCCAACGTCACCTCGGACGCGGCGGGCCTGTGCCTCAAGGCCGGCAACGCCGCCCTGTTGCGAGGTTCAGCGGGTGCGATCGAGTCCAACATCGCCATCGCCGGCGCCTTGCGCGACGGCGCCGTGAAGGCCGGCCTCCCCGCCGACACCGTCATCCTCGTGACCGACACCCGGCACGAGACGGCCGAGGCCTTCGTCCGCTTGCGGGGCACGATCGACTGCCTCATCCCTCGCGGTGGTCCCGCCCTCATCTCGATGATCCTCGAGCAGGCGACCGTGCCTTTCGTGCTCGACGGCGACGGCAACTGCCACGTCTACGTCGATGCCGCCGCCGACCCGGACATGGCCGAACGCATCGTCCTCAATGCCAAGACGCAGCGCCCGAGCGTCTGCAATGCGGCCGAGTCGCTCGTCATCCACGCCGCCATCGCTCCGAGCTTCCTGCCGAGGTTGGCCGCCCGTCTCGCAGCGGCCGGCGTGAGCCTCGTCGGCGACGACCGCGCCTGCGCCCTCGTCCCAACTATCGGCATCGCCACTGACGACGACTTCGGGCGCGAGTACCTGGATCTCAAGGCTTCCGTCGCGGTCGTCGACGACCTCGATGCGGCGATCGCCCACATCGCCCGCTACGGTTCGGGGCACTCAGAAGCGATCGTGACCGGCGATCTCGGTGCCGCGCAGCGGTTCGTGCGCGAAGTCGATGCCGCTGCGGTCGTCGTGAACGCGTCGACGCGGTTCGTCGACGGGGGGGAGCTCGGCCTCGGCGCGGAGGTCGGCATCTCGACTCAGAAGCTGCACGCCCGTGGCCCCATGGGCCTGCGGGCGCTCACGTCGGTGAAGTACGTCGTCTACGGAGAAGGGCAGGTCAGGACGTGACTGCGGGAACGGCAGCAGACACAGCAGCCGCGGACAACTCGAAGGGGACGCCGGTGCCGGCTCCGTGGAGCGACGGGCTGCCCACGGGCGAGCCGCGCTTCACGTCGATCCACCAGCTGCGCGACGCCCTTGCGACGGTCGCCTATCTCGCCGACGACGGCCTCGCCGGCGTGGTCTACCTCGCCGACCGGCTTGCCAAGCCGGTCCTCGTGGAAGGCCCCGCCGGCACCGGCAAGACCGAGCTCGCCAAGTCGGTCGCCCGCCTGCTCGGCGCTCGCCTCATCCGGCTGCAGTGCTACGAGGGTCTCGACGAGTCGAAGGCGCTCTACGAGTGGAACTACAAGAAACAGCTCCTCCGCATCCAAGTCGAGAACGCCGCCGACCCGAGCGAGCGCAAGGCCGGCTGGCAGGAGATCGAGGAGGACATCTTCTCCGAGGAGTTCCTCCTCACCCGACCGTTGTTGGAGGCGATCCGAGCGACCGACCCGGTCGTCCTGCTCGTCGACGAAGTCGACCGGCTGGAGATCGAGACCGAGGCCCTGCTGCTCGAGATCCTCTCCGACTACCAGGTCTCGATCCCCGAGCTCGGAACCGTCAAGGCGACGCAGATCCCGCTCGTGTTCCTCACGTCCAACAACACCCGCGAGCTGTCCGAGGCGCTCAAGCGGCGCTGCCTGTTCCTGCACCTCGACTACCCGTCAGTCGAACGGGAGCGCGAGATCGTCCTCACGAAGGTCCCCGGCATCTCGAACGAGCTCGCCGACCAGGTGGCCCGCATCGTCCGATCGCTGCGCTCGCTCGATCTGAAGAAACACCCCTCGATCTCCGAGACCCTCGACTGGGCCCGGACCCTCGTCCTGCTCGGCATCGAGAGCGTCGACGAGCGCACCGCCACCGAGACGTTGCACCTGCTGCTCAAGTACCGCTCGGACATCGATGCTGCCGCCAAGGAGCTCAATTCGACCAAACCCGGGTCGTGAGCGCGGCGCTGGCGGGGCCGGTGTCTGGCGTGAGGGGTTGGGGGTCGTGTGCTTGACATCTTGACGGGTTTCGTCGGGGAGTTGCGCCGCGCCGGGCTGCCGGTGTCGGTGACCGAGGCCGCCGACGCAGCCGAGGCCATCCGACACCTCCCCCTCGAGGATCGCCAGGCGATCAAGTACGCCCTCGGCGCCACCCTCGTGAAGTCCTCGTCGCACTGGCGGGCCTTCGACACGGCCTTCGAGGTGTACTTCTCGATGCGAGGGCCGCAGTACGACATCGACGGCCTCCGCCCCGGCGACGACGAGGGCGACGAAACGGTGCCCGGGCGCGGCAACGCCACCGGCCAGGGCCAGGGCGACGCTGGTGCTGGTGGCGGCGAGCTCGTCACGCCCGAGGAGATCGCCGCCATGCTCTACAAGGCGCTGCGCGACGGCGACCAGGGGATGCTGGCCGCAGTCGCCCGCCTGGCCGTCGGTCGCTACGCCGGCATGGAGCCGGGGCGCCCCGTCGGTGGCACCTACTACCTCTACCGGACGCTACGAAACCTCGATCTCGACGGCGTGCTCGCCCGCCTCACGGCCGAAGCCGCCACAGGCCTGCTGGAGAGCAAGGGCGCCGGTGCCGGCGAGGTGGACGGCGCCGACGGGCCGGTGCTGCGGGGGCGGCCGGCGCAGCTGACCTCGCTCGAGCAGCGGTTGCTGGAGGACGAGTACAAGGCTCGGATCGACCAGTTGCGCCGTGAGATCGAGGCGGAGATCCGCCGCCGGCTCGTGGCCGATCGCGGCGTCGAGGCGCTGGCGCGCTCGCTGCGCAAGCCCCTTCCCGAAGACGTCGACTTCATGCACGCCAGCCGTGACGAGCTCGTGCAGATCCGCAAGGCGATCCAGCCGCTTGCCCGAAAGCTGCAGGCGCGGCTTGCTCGTAAACGCCGGCACCTTCGCCGCGGCGCCCTCGACTTCCGAGCCACCATGCGTCACTCGCTCTCCTATGGCGGGGTGCCGGCCGAGCCGCGTTTTCGCCACCCGAAGCCGGCCAAGCCGGAGATCTTCGTCATCGCCGACATCTCCGGCTCGGTGGCCGCCTTCGCCCGCTTCACGTTGCATCTCGTGCATGCGATCGCGGCGCAGTTCTCGCAGGTGCGGAGTTTCGTCTTCATCGACGGCATCGACGAGGTGACGGCGATCTTCGACCGCTCCGAGACGGTCGGCGAGGCCATCCACCGGGTCAACCAGGAAGCCGACGTCGTGTGGGTGGATGGTCACTCCGACTACGGGCACGCCCTCAGCGTCTTCTGGCAGCGCTGGGGCCAGGAAGTCGGCCCGAAGACGAGCATCATCCTGCTCGGCGACGCCCGATCGAACTATCACGCTCCGGAGGCCTGGGTCGTGAAGGAGCTCCGCCATCGGGCCCGGCACGTCTACTGGCTCAACCCGGAGCCGCGGTCGTACTGGGGGAGCGGGGACTCGATCGTGGAGCAGTACGCCCAGTTCTGTGACGGTGTCTACGAGTGCCGGAACCTGCGGCAGCTCGAGGGTTTCGTCGAGCATCTCGTCTGAGATCCATGGGGCTGCGGATCATCGGTAGCCTGCGAAGCATGTCCACGGTGATCCGTCCCGCGCTGGCGGCCGGCTCGCGCCTCGTCATCATTCGCCACGGGGAAGCCGTCAGCAACGCCGACGACATCGTCGCCGGCCACCTGAGCTGTAAGGGCCTCACCGATCACGGCCGGCGCCAGGTGGAGGCACTTGCCGTGCGCCTCGGGCGAACGAACGAGCTCGCCGGCGCGGCGGCGCTCTACTCGAGCATCCTCCCGCGGGCGATCGAGACGGCCGAGATCCTGGCTCCCGCCCTCGGCGGTCTGGAAGTGCAGCAGACCTGCAGCCTCTGCGAGCGCCATGTCGGCGAGGCCGACGGCATGACGTGGCGCGACTACGAGGCCCGCTACGGGCGGCTGAAGCCTGGCGACGACCCTGATCGCGAGATGGCGCCGGGCGGGGAGTCGTGGCGGGGCTTCCTCGATCGAGCCGAGGCGGCGCTCTACGGCGTCATGGCGAGCCATCCCGGCGAGCTCGCCGTCGTTGCCGCCCACGGTGGGATCATCGGGACCTCGATGGTGCGCTTCCTCGGGCTGCCCGACCACGGGGCAGCGCTTCGAGGCCACCCCGACAACTCCTCCATTACCGAGTGGGCGTGGACGGGCCGGCGTTGGTGGCTCGTCCGGTACAACGACGCCGGCCACCTCGACACCCAGCGGTGGGCCGAGGCGGAGGGCTTGCGGATACCGGCGCCGGACTGGGTGCAGTTCGAGACGGAGTGAGGCCGCCGTCGGCTGCGGCGTGCGCGCCTGGGCTCAGCAGGCGACGTCGGGGTCGTAGGCGTAGTTGTTGCCTCCGCCCGGTGTCTCCTGCAGCATGACGGGACGACCTCCGGCGAACCAGTACTGCGAGTCGGTGCAGTACTTCGTGTTCGCTCCCGGGCCGACGAAACCGTAGCTTTGCGGGTAGGGCGGGGACGTCCAGATGGCGCCGGCGATCCAGATCAACGGGGCACCGCCGGTCGGCACGTAGCTACCGGTGATGCCGGCCCACTGCACGCTCGTGCAATAGATGCCGGGCGTGACCCCGAGTGAGCGGAGCCCATCGATGGCTCCCTGGATCGTCTTGGCGTTCAGCCACAGGTCACAGGACCACCACTCGCCTTGGGCGGCGTCGTTCCACATGCCCTTCGCACATTCGTCGTTCTCGACGTCGAGCCACCAGACCCTCGAGTGGGCGCCCTGCGAGCTGGCGTAGTTGACAGCTTCGAGGGCTGAGTTGTAGCCGTAGTTGTAGGCGAGGCAGTTCTCCCAAGGGCTTCCGGAGAGCTCGGCACAAGTGCCTCCGGGGCCGGTCTGGTCGATGGTCGAGTTGGAGGCGGGCGAGTTGAGGAACATGTACAAGTCGTACGGTGGTGCTCCCGACCCATAGCCCTTCGGGTAGACGGCCTTCTGCGCCCACGTCGCTTCCGCCGCCAGACACGGGTTGTTGTCGTCAACCGCCCAGCCGTCCACTCCGACGACGGCAATCGAGTAGGCGATGGAACCGTCGGGGTCCGTCGGCGGCCCGGGAAGTGCGCCCGGCTGGGACGACCCACCGCCGGCACACTGCGGCCAATTGATGTCGTAGCCGACGGCGCCCGCCGGCAACGGTGTGGGCTGGATGGCCGGGGCCGCCGCGATGCCGACGATCGCCGACAGGTCGCCCAGGGAGACTCCGCTCGCGCGAGCCGTGGCATCACCGCCTTCGATGACGGTGCCGTTCGAGGTTGCCAGCCAATACCCAAAGCGGTTCTGAGCCGGGATCATCCCAACGGCAGTCCCGGAGAGGCCGTGAGGCGTCGAGCCGGCCGAGGCGCCCGCGTACGCCCACACTTCACCCGCAGCGTTGGCCAGCCAGTACCCGCGTCCCGAGGGGATGGCGGCGATGGAGACGAACGGCCCGCCGCCGAAGGCGGCTCGGGAACCGAAGAAGGGGGCGTCGCCGACGTGGAAGACGCGGCCGGCCACGTCGGTGAACCAGGCGCCGGAACCACCCGGTGCGATGGCGCCCGACACGATCGGCAGCGAGAGGTCGGAAGCCGGGAGCGGTTGGCCGCCGTCGATCGGGGCGGCGTCGCCGAAGGATGTGACCGCGCCGGACTGGTTGATGAGCCAGTAGCCCTTGCCGTCGGCGGTGGCGGACATGCCGACGATGTCCTCCCCGAAGCCGAGCACTTTGTCGGACAGCGACCCGTAGAAGGCGGCGTCGCCGAGATTGAACACCGATCCGTTCGCCCCGACGAGCCAGTAGCCGCGCCCGTCGGGCGTGACCGCCATGCCCACGATCGGAGCTGCCAGGTGCCGCCACTTCTCGTTGCCGTACCAGCCGGCGCCGCCGAAGTTGTAGACGCCGCCGAGGGCCGTCACGAGGTCGTAGCTGAAATTGTCGCTGACCGTCTGCGCACTCGAGGCCTCTGGTGTCGGGGCTGCCTTGGAGGTGAGCGCCTTCTGGCTCGGCGCAGCGCCGGACGGGGCGGCCGTGGCGACCGCCGAGCCGGCGGTCAGGAACGTCGCGAGGAGGGCGATCGCCGCACCGGCGGTGGCAAGGGCCCGCCGGCGGTGTGGCAGCCGGCCCAGCCGGCGCGCCTCGACGGCGGTCGCCTGTTCGACATTGGGCACATTGAGCACGGCGGCCTCACAGGGGAGCCGGCGCCGTCGGTGATCTCGCTGCACTCCGGAACGGCGAAGTTCCGGAACAACAGCCAGCAATCCCTTCTCGGTCGCCTGCCCGCGAATCTCGAGCGTCTGGTACTTCCGGTCCACGAGCCGACGTTGGCCCGTAGCACCTTCCCTCGCGTTGTCGGCTGTTTCGGGTGCCACCCTGAGTGATTTCCGACCCGCCGCAGGCCCACGC
>JBEKYM010000027.1:0-40217 GCA_049510975.1 Acidimicrobiales bacterium | reverse complement strand
TCGGACGAGCGTCCAGCCGCTGCCTCGGGGCTCCACGAGGTAGACGATCTGGTGAGCCGCCGGGGCTGCGTCGGGACCAAGCTCCGGCTGCATTGGTGGCATCAACCGGACGTCGATGCCGGCTACGTGCAGCTCATAGGCCAGACCCTCGGTCAGGGCCCAGGTCGGCAGCCCGCTCGGCAGGAGCTGCACGGATGGCTCGACGAGGACGGGCTCGCTCGGGCGGCTCTTCTCGATCGCCTCGGCGAGTGGCGTCACGGCCCGGGCGACCTGCCATCCTCCGATCACCGCCAGGTTGGTCGAGGCGGCCGGGACGAGCGTCGTGACGGACCACACGAGGAGGGGTGTGAGGACCGCCGCTGCCAGGAGGGCGCCGGCCTGGGTCCGGTCCCACCCCGCCAGCCGAAGCGGCAAGGCCGTGGTGGCTGTCAGATACCGGTATCCCGCGGCCGCCAGCTCCCAGGCTGCCCAGAGGAGGCAGGCATCCAGCGCCATGCCTACGGGCCACAGGGCGACGTCGGTATAGGTGACAACGGTGGCGAACGGGTTGGCGATGCTGCCGAAGGTCCAAGCCATCGCCAGGCCTGACACGACGCCCGCGCTTGCGAGCGCAGCGAGACCAGGCCGCCTCGCGGCCACGGCGCCGCCGGCGACGAGAGCCTGGCGGAAGTGCTGGTACCAGTCGGCGCCCGAGATGGGCGGAGCCGGGCGCGCCCAGGCGGGTGGGAAGCCGGCGATGCGCCCGATACCGCGCAATCCGAACGCGTCCCCGAGGCGAGGTCCCGGGTTCGCCAGGTTGCGGAGCAGGAGCGTGAGGTTGCCCGGACTGTCCTCGACTTGCTGTGCAAATGGTGCTGCCAGGCTCACGAGTCCGAGCACGACACCCAAGCAGGCAGGCCGGACGATGCCGCGCCAGGCTCCTGACGAGACGGCTTCACTCGCTGCTCCTGGCGGGGATGACCGCGACTCGCTCAGCTGTGTCAGAGCGGGCGCTGTCAGTTGCTGCCGGGCACCAAGAAGGAGTCCGGCGAGCAGGCAGACGCAAGCAGCGATGCCGAACACGAGATGACACTGCACTGCCAGGCTGCCGGCGACGACGGCGACCGGCCACCAGCGTAATCGTCCGCTGCCGGCGACAGCCGAGAGGACGAGCGTTGCCGAGAACGCAAAGACACCGAGATTGGGGTTCCACGGCAGGTCGATCATGGAGGTCGGCTGGGTGGCGGCAAGCACGAGGAAACCGGCAGCAACCGGCACAGCCGCCAGCACGCCGCTGGCGCGCCAGGCAGCCTCGACCGCCAGGCCCGCGAGCACGGCGCAGAGCACGGCGGCGCCCCACAGGATGCCGTGCACCGGGTCGATGCGCTCGGGAACGGCGAGGAGGTAGTACTCGAGCGGGCCGGGATCGAAGACGGCGTGGCCGTTCGACAGGGTGGCGTCATTGAACGCGCCGACGAGGGGGGCGTGGGCGCTGAAGACATCCCAGGTACGCCAGGCGATGGCGGCGTCGTCACTCGTCGGTCGCCATCCTCGGGAGATCTGCAAGCCGACGGTGGTCCCAATGGGAACTGCCGGTGCCACCACTGCGGTGAGGTGCAACACGGACCGGGCCAGCCGGGCGGTCCTGCCGACGGCGTCGTCGCGCTGCGGCGCCTCTGCGGCCATTGGCTGCAAGCTACTCCGTGGCCGCGAGCACTCCCGGCCTGAGGCGTCGCCCGAACGCAGCTCCGAAGTCCGGCGTCGCAGACATTCGCCGCCGGTCGCCGTACTCTGTTACGTGCACCGGGTCGCCGTAGTGGGGTCGGGAGGGGCGGGCAAGTCCGTCTTCTCGGAGGAGCTCGGGCGCCGGACCGGAATCCCCGTCATCCACCTCGACCGACATCACTGGAAGCCCGGTTGGGTCGAGACGCCGGTCGAGGAATGGCGAGTGCTGCAGGCGAGCTTGGTTGCCGAGGAACGCTGGATCGTGGACGGCAACTATGGCGGGACTTTCGATGTTCGTTTCGAGCGGGCTGACACGGTCATCGTGCTCGCGCTCCCGCCATGGCGATGCGTCGCCGGGGCGTTGCGTCGCTCCGTGCAGAACCGTGGCACCGATGTGCAGGCAGATGGCTGCCCCGAGCGCGTCGATTTCGACTTCCTCCGTTGGATCTGGCGGTATCCGACCGACAGCCGTCCTCGCCTGGACGCCGCACTCCGACGCCACGGCCGCCACCTTCGAGTCGTCGAGCTGCGGACACGGCGGGAGGCGGCCAGCTTTCTCGAGTCTGTCGCCCTCGCTGGGGCGGAAGGACTCTGAGCCCACGAGCACGGTCCGGCCGGCCTGGGCGGATTCAGCGAGCGAGGCGTAACCTTCGACTGTGTCCGAGTGGTTCTCGATCGAGGTGTTGAACGGGACCGCCTCAGCCAGGGCATGGGTCGACGCTCACGGCGACGTGATCGTGCAGATGGGTCTCAGCGAGGGCGCTCTCGAGTGGCAGTGGCATCACCACCGATGGGGCAGCCTACTCGAGATCGAATTCGAGGACGAGGCGCAGTTCGAGCGGTTCCGGAGCCTGCCGATCATCGAGGCTGCCCTCGAAGCCGTGCCGGACCGGATCCGCGGCCTCCTCATTCACCGGGGCCGGGGCGGAAGCTCCGGGACGCGGCGACCGCGGCGCCCGGTCCCGGCGTCCGGTTCGGGCGCGGTCGAACTGGCGTTGCCCGAGAGCGACATTGAGGAGATGCTCGCCGACGAACCCGCTCTCGTGAAGAGCTTCGAGACGGTCTCGCCGTAGGGGCGTCGACTCACCTCGGTGCAGCGCGCGCTACTGAGCGGGTCGCTCGAACGCCTGCCATTTCGACCTCGCGACTCGAACCTCCTCGAGGATCGTCCTCTGATCGAGGAGGGTCATTCGGAGCACCTTGCTGAGGTTGTTGCGCTCGAGCGCCTCGTCGGTGGCGGCGACCGTGGCGGCATCTGTCAGGATGGCGGGGTAGAGCAAGCGGCCCAACCGTTGCGCTCTGCGGGAGTCGAGACCGGCAAGGGCTGGCAGCGCCTCGGCGAAGTAGCGGTCGCGCCACGGCTCGAGGATCTGCTCCTGGCCCGCCGCCCAGATGCCTCGAGCGTGCGCCTCCGCCATCCGTGGGGTCTCGTCTCCGACGAGGGCTGCTGTCCATGCAGCCTGCTTCGCCGCCGGGTCGGGGCGAAGGGCGCGGCATGTCGCTGACATCACGTCGCCGCCGACTGGGTCGTCGGCGGCGAAGGCTTCGAGGTCCTCGTCGATTGCCAGCCCGCGGGCGGACAGCGTGAACAGGGCCTGGCGACGAAGATCCAGATCGAGGCGGACGCCTTCGGGCAGCAACGTTCGGTTCAGCCACGACCGGACGCGTTCGAGCTGGTCGGTGCTCTCGGCGCAGAGGGCAAAACCGGTGGCGAGCGCCTGCTGCTCTCGGCTGCCCGGGCGGGCCAGCTCCGCGCCCCCGAGAGCCGCAGCCGCCAGTCGTTGTCGCAGGTCGCTCCGCTCGGCGGGCGATGCGAAGTAATCGGCGGCCGCCGTTGCACGTTGGAGCAGCTCGGCGACGCCTGCTGGTGTGTGATCGGCGCCGATCCTGCGGACGACGAGGTCCGTGAACTGGCCGCCTCTGAGCTCAGCTGACATCGTCATGTCCCAGGCGGCGTTCCAGCACACGGCTTCGGTCAGGGCGTCGCCGACGTCCATGGCACAGGCGACAAGGGCACCAAAGGACCGGTCGTCGAACGCGACGCGAGCGAAGGTGAGGTCGCCGTCATTGACGATCACGGCGGCGGGAGCCGGTCTGCCTGCGAGTTCGGAGACCAGCGAGCGGGCACCGTCGATCTCGGCGCTCACGCCGTGGCTGCGCCGCAGCTGGTCGCCCTGCCATTCGTAAGAGCCGATCAGGAGCCGGTGCGTCCGCAGCGGTCCACTCGGAGGCCGCTCGCGAGGCGAACCCGCCACCTCTTGCAGCACCGCGAACGACTGCAGACTGCCGTCCGCCGCCAGAGTGATCTCCGGTCGAAGCGTGTTGGTTCCTGCGCTCCGCAACCACTCCTGCGCCCACGGGCGCAGGTCCCGACCGCTCGCCCGGGACAGACACGCCACGAGGTCGTCGAGGGCGGCGCTCCTGCCGGCGAACTCGGTGAGGTACTGGCGGAGCCCTTCCCTGAGAGCGTCGTCGCCGATGAGGGCGGCGAGCTGGCGGATGACCGCGGCGCCTTTCGAGTACGTGATGGCGGACGGTCTCGACAAGGCGTCGCCGGCCTGCTCGACCTCGGAGGAGATCGGCTCGGTGCTCGGTAGGCCGTCGGCCCGATAGGCCGCCGACTGCTCTTGCATGGCGAACTCCGCCCAGGCGCGGTCGATGCCGAGCGCTTCGCTCATGGCGCCGTAGCTGAGGTACGTGGCCAGAGCTTCCGCCAGCCAGAGGTCGTCCCACCAGCGGCCTTCCACGAGGCAGCCGAACCAGAGGTGAGCAGCTTCGTGGGCCAGCACCATCGTGACAAAGTCGTCGTCGACGTCGGGCACCCGGTGGAGCAGGTTCTCGTTGACGAGCATGAAGGCCGGCACCTGTGCCGCCTGCGGGATCAGATCGGGCGCGAAGACGACGTCGTACTTGTCACACGGGCAGGCGACCTGGAGCATCCGTTCGTAGTACCCGAGCGTCCGGCCCAGCACGCTGGCCGCCCGCCGCAGGTCGCTGGACCCGGCGAGCGAACTGCGGCATTGCACGGTCACGCCAATCGGGCTGGCAGTATCGGGCTGCTCGTCCTCGGCGAGGGTGACGTAAGGCCCGGCGGCGAGGGTGAACTCGTATGGCTTCATCGCTGCAACCGTGGCGAACCGCCATGTCCCCGCCTGGCCAGGAGGCGGGCGCTCGACGACCGCACCATTGGAGATGCAAACCGTGCCAGCAGGGGCGACGACCTCCAGCCGGAACGCCGCCATGAGGTCAGGCTGGTCGAAGCAGCAGAACACGCTCGGAGCAGCGGTCGGGTAGCAGTAGGCGAGCACGTAGGCTGCGCCGTCGGACGGATCGACGAAGCGATCGAGCCCCCTGCCGGTCCGTGCCGAGGCGACCTCGGCCTCCACGACGAGCAGGTTGCGGTTGCACAAGCCCTCCAGGCGTAACCGTCCGTCAGACCGTGCGACGCCCGGATCGAGGGCTGAACCGTTGAGCAGCATGCTCGTTACGGACGGTATCGACAGGTCGGCGAACGTCGAGGCACCTTCCTGACGACAGTGGAACCGTATCTCGACGCGGGAGCGAACCGTCTGGGCGTCGGTTGCGAGATCGAGGAACAGCTCGTATGAATCGACTTCGAGGAGGCGCCGCCGCGACTCCGCCTCCGTCTTGGTGCAACCGGTCACCGTTGCACGCTAGGGCGAGACCGCCTTGCCCTGCGCTGATGGGACCCCGCGCTAGACGGTTGAGGCTGGGCTCACGCCCGGGTTGCTGCCGGCTGGAGGCGGCGGGCCGTGCCAACCGCCGAAGCTGTGCCCGGCACCGAGCCCCGGGCCCCCGATCAGGACCGACTTGGCGTTGACGACACCGGACGACGAGGTGCCGATCACGGCAACGCGCTCGTTGGCCTTGAGCGTGGCAAACGAGGCCGAGGCGACCTGGAAGTCGCGGTAGGTGGTCGACGACGAGACGTCGACGGTCACCTTCGTGCCGGAGAAAGTCTTCAGCGTGAAGCTCTTGGAGCCGACCGAGACCACAGTGCCGAACGCCGCCGGCCCGCCGTTCATGCCGCCTCTCCAGAACGACGGTCGTGACCCAGGCTTCCACGGATGCGTGCCCGCTGGTGATCCGGCGTCGTTGGTCGTGTGCGCAGACGCGGCCGCCGTCGCCGTTCCTGCCGAGAAGATGGCGACGGCTCCATAGCTTGCGGCACCGAGCGCGGCGACGATGGCGGAGGCAACCGCCGCTCGCCGGAATGTGCTCCGCCGCGCCGGCGGTGCGCCCTGAGCGTGCGGCACCAGGCCCTCTTTCCAGCTCGCTACCGCTGCTTCCGCCGTTGGTTCTTGGTCGTCTTCCACGAGTGCAGTGTGACCCCTAAAACTGTGAATTCGCTCGGAACTCTCGCCGGGACGGTCCGACCAGCGGCTGGTTCCAATCAAAGGCCCGGTGACCGGCACGAACTTCATGGGGTACCTACGGGCAGTTCATGGGGTACCTACAGGCAACACACAGCTTCGCCCAAGGCTTGGTCTCCATACTGACGTTGGAATGTCGACGGGAGTCGACGAGGAGGACTCGACGTGAACGAACTCGATACAGCTGACGGCGACGAGCCGACAAGGGAGGTACCGGCTCAAGAGACGGCCCAGGTACCGGTACAACATCAAGACGCCCCCTGGATCCCCGCGTCGGGCGTCGCGCCAGCCGCAACGCACGAGTGGCCCTGGCCTGCGCCGGGGCCGGCGCCGTCCGGCACGACACCCCCGTACGCCACGACAAACCCGTACGCCACGCCACCCCCGTACGGCACGACACCCCCGTACGGGCCTGGCCCTGTCCCAGGGGCTGCGGGACCTTGGGCCGCAGCAGCTGGATGGTCCCCGTCCGGCCCGGGCCCTGTCCCCGGGGCTGCGGGACCTGGGGCGGTAGGAGCCGGATGGTCGCCGTCCGGCCCAGGCGGGTACGGCGATGTGCCGTGGCGCCCGACAGCTCCCGCCGGCGCCGGGGAAGGCCGGCAGCGTCCCCGTCGAGTCTCGAAGCTCCTCGTGGCGACAGCCGTGGTCGTGGCCTTGTTGCTCGCCGGCGGCGGCGGTGTCCTCATCGGTCACCAGCTCTCGCACGGCCCGGCGGCCGCCACAGGTTCTCCGGGCACGACCGCGCCGAGCATCACGTCGCCGCCCTCCTCGTCGGGCGGAGGCGCCGGCGGCGCCGGCTCCGGGACACTCCCAGGAACGACGACTCCCGGCTCCGGCGGCTCAGCGACCTCCGGAAGCTCGGCGGCGGCAGCGGCCATCGCCAAGCAGGTCGACGGAGGTCTCGTCGACATCAACACGGTGCTCAGCTACCAGAGCGAAGAAGCCGCCGGCACGGGCATGGTGCTCACTCCGACCGGGGAGATCCTCACCAACAACCACGTCATCGAGGGTGCCACGAGCATCAGCGTGACTGACATCGGCAACGGTCGCACCTACTCCGCCAACGTCGTCGGGTACGACCCGTCCGAGGACGTCGCCGTGCTGCAACTGGTTGGCGCATCCGGCCTGAAGACCGTCGATCTCGGCAACTCTTCGACGGTCGCCGTCGGCCAGGACGTCGTCGGGATCGGCAACGCCAACGGCGCAGGCGGCACTCCGAGCTACGCCGCCGGCGCAGTCACCGCTACGGACCAGTCGATCACGGCCTCCGACCAGTCGAGCGGCGCCTCAGAGCAGTTGACCGGCCTCATCGAGACCAACGCCGCCATCATCCCTGGCGACTCTGGTGGTCCCCTCGTGAACCGCAACGGCCAGGTTCTCGGGATGGACACGGCCGGCTCGACCGGGTTTCAGTTTCAAGCCTCGGCCACGCAGGCCTATGCAATCCCGATCAACACCGCCGATTCGCTCGCCCAGCAGATCCTGGCCGGGTCGGCCTCGTCGACGGTTCACATCGGTGCGACCGCCTTCCTCGGCGTCGAGGTCGAACCCGCCAGTGCCGGCGGCTTTGGAAGCTCCACCTCGGGCGCGCTCATTGCCGGCGTCGTCTCCGGCGGCCCGGCATCTGACGCCGGTCTCGCCGTCGGTGACACGATCACGTCGGTCGCCGGCCAGAACATCGCGTCGCCGACAACGCTCGGCACGCTGATCCTTGGCGAGAAACCCGGCGATTCTGCCCTCGTCACCTACCTGACACCTTCCGGTCAGCAGGCGACGACGACGGTCACCTTCGCCAGCGGACCCCCTCAGTAGGGCGGCGAGGCCCCGCCAAGGAGCTGGCGGGCTCACGTTTCCGGCGGGCGGGACTCGCAAGTCAGCCCGCAGGCCCACCCGCCGGTCAGCGCCGCGATCGCAGCACGAACCCGCGGTCCAGCTGATCTACCGTTGTACCGGTGAGCCAGCGGCTGCCGTGAGACGGTTCGTAGCTGGTGTGTACTTCGTGGCCGCCGCCTTCCTCGTCCCATGGATCGCCGTCCTTCTCCGCACGCAGCACCGCGAGGTGCTCAATCATCACTCGCGGCTGCTGTGGCTGCTGATCGGGGTGCTGATGGTGGCCGGCATGCTGTCGACCGGCTGTCTTGCTCGAATCGAGTCGAGGTACACGGTCATCGCAGCGACGTTCACGGCGACGTTCCTGTTCGTCGACGCCTGGTTCAACGTGCTCACCTCCGTGGGTCTGTTGCGGGCACTGCTCGTCGGGTTTGCAATCGTCGTGCAGCTCCCGATCTCGGTCGTCTCGCTCGTGCTGGCGCGCCGCGTCACCTTGCAGCGAGGTGGGGCACATGTGGCACCCCGCCTGACGTCGGTCGCCTTCATGGCGGGAGCCGTGCTGCTGGTGCCGTTCACGCTTCGTCGCATTGCGCGGACGACGCCGATTCAGATCGGGTTCCATCAGCGCATCGCCTGGTCCGGATTGGACGTCTTCGAACTGGCCGGGCTGCTCGTGACGGGCTGGTGTGTCCGGCAGCGGGCGCCGTGGATGGCCATGGCGGGCGTCGCCACCGGCACGCTGCTCATGAGCGACGCCATCTTCAACATCGTCACGGCAAGCAGCTCGACCGTCTTCGCCGCTCTCGCCATGGCGGCGATCGGCGAGCTCCCGCTGTGCGTCTTGTCATTCGCTCTCGCCATCCGTGAGGTCAGATCGTGGGGGACACTCGAGTCGCTGGGAAACTCCGCTGCCTGAAGGAGAGATCTCCCTCGACGACCCGCGAGCTCTCGACGTTCGCGCGCTGCTGGAGCGGCACCTGAGCTTCGCCAGTCTGCACAGCCCGCCGGAGGACATCCACGCTCTGGACGTCGACGCTCTGGCGGACCCTGCCGTCAGGTTCTTCAGCTTCCGCCGAGACGGCGAGCTCCTCGGCGTGGGCGCCCTGAAGCAGCTCGACGACCGGCACGCCGAGCTGAAATCCATGCACACTGCCGAAGCGGCCCGCGGTGACGGCGTGGGTCGAGCCGTCCTCACCCATCTCGTCGGCGTCGCCCGAGCTGCTGGGTTCCGCCAGCTGAGCCTCGAAACCGGTTCGATGGACGCCTTTGCCCCGGCGCGGGCACTCTACGCGAGTGCTGGCTTCACGCCGTGCGGGGCTTTCGGCGACTACAACCCGAGCCGCAACAGCGTCTTCATGACGCTGCTGCTGACGGACGAGGAGCCGTCAGGCTGACGGTGCCGGAATGCCGCATCGACAATCGGCGGCGAGAGGCGCGGCGGCACGGCAGGCGGCGGACAGGCACGGACCGGCTCGGTCGCGCGACACTGTCGTGCTTTGGCCGTTGGCCGTAGCGCTGGTCGATGAGGATCGGCGAGACGGCTGCGCCCGCTTGGCGAAGGGGTGTAGGGGTGTTGACTACTGCCTGAGGGAGTCGGAGATGGACCCGATACTTCGCGTGCCGTTGGTCACCGTCAGGATGATCGTCGTGGCCTCGCTGCTCGTCGCCGCGGCGATGTTCACGATCGGCAGTGCTTCCGCCGCGGCCGCGCCGGCCTCCGAGCTCTGCGACGGCTATGCCGCCTGCAGCGTGCACGGATACTCGACCCACGGCTACCAGGTTCACGCCGGCACCTCGTATTGGGAGATGGAAGCAGGCGACGAGTGCACGAACTATGTCGCCTTCGTGGAGTCGAGCGCCTATCGGGTGCCCGAGCCGGGCTACGGGCTTGGGAACGCCGGCAGCTGGGGCGCCAACGCCCGGGCCCACGGTGTCGAGGTGAACCAAACGCCGAGTGTGGGGTCGGTGGCCGAATGGTACGGCGATTCGTACGGGATCGGCCCCGACGGTCACGTCGCCGTGGTCGAGCAGGTGGGCCCGGACAACAGCTACATCGTGGTGTCGCAGCAGCACATCGGGGCAGACGTCGACGGGTTCGACTGGGAGCGGATCACGGCCGGAACCGAGGGCGAGTGGGAGCCCTGGCCGAACGAGTTCATCCACTTCACGCCGGAGTCCGAGCACCTCGCCGCCGTTGCGACGCCGTCCGGGGGCAAGCAGGTCTTCCTCGTGGGTCGCTCGTCTCAGCTGTTCATGGCTTCGCAGCCCTCGACCGGCCGCTGGTCGGGTTGGCAAGGGCTCGGCGGGAGCTGGCCGAGCGGGGACTTCGTCGGCGCCGCCACGAATGCTGAGGATCGTTCGCAGCTCTTCCTCGTCGGGGAGAACGCACAGCTCTACACCGGATGGGAATCTCCAGCGAGCCGATGGTCGACATGGCGAAGCCTCGGCGGCAGCTGGCCTGCCGACGACGCGATCGCCGTCGGCAAGAACTTGGAAGGGCGCCCGCAAGTCTTTCTCGTCGGCGGCGGGTCCCACCTCTACACGGCATGGCAGGAGCCCGACGGTACGTGGTCGGGATGGACCGGCCTCGGCGGGAGCTGGCCGAGCTCCGACTCGGTCGCTCTCGGCGAGAACGCCGAGCGACGCCCGCAAGTCTTCCTTCTGGGTGAGAACTCCCAGCTCTACACGGCCTGGCAGACCGCCAGCGGCCGATGGTCGGGCTGGCAAAGTCTGGGTGGCAGCTGGCCCGGCGCCGATTCGATCGCCGTCGGGGAGGTCACCGCCGCCCAACCGATGCAGGTGTTCCTCGTCGGGGAGAACTCGCAGCTCTACTCCGCCGCCGAGGCACCAACCGGGCTCTGGTCCCGCTGGCAGAACCTCGGAGGCTGGCCGACCGGAACCTCCGTCGCCGTTGTCACGGAGGCGGATGAGGCGAGGCAGGTGTTCCTCGTCGGCGCCAACTCCGAGCTGTGGTCGGCTTCGAACGACGGCACGGGCGGATGGTCGGCGTGGCGAGGACTCGGGGGACGCTGGCCAGCCTGGGACTCCGTCGTCGCGAGCACGACGTCCAAGGGCGCCCTCGAGCTCTTCCTGCTCGGTGACAACGCCCAGCTCTACACCGCCTCACAAGCTCCAGAGGGTCAGTGGTCCCGCTGGACGAGCCTTGGGGGCGACTGGCCCTCATGATCGCGCAGGTATGCCATGATTCGCCCGCCGAAGTTCGAATGAGAGGAGCAGGCAGTGCGCTGGACCCTTCCTCCTGACCAGCTACCTGAAGCGTGGTTCAACGTCGTCCCGCACCTCTCGAGCCCGCTCGAACCGCCCTTGCACCCGGGCACGCGTCAACCGGTCGGTCCGGACGACCTGGCGCCGCTGTTCCCCATGGCCCTCATCGGCCAAGAGGTGTCGGCCGAGCCCTACATCGACATTCCCGGGGAAGTTCTCGACGTGCTCCGGCTGTGGCGGCCGACGCCGCTCGTGCGCGCCCGGCGGCTCGAGCAGGCGCTCGGGACCACGGCGCGCATCTACTACAAGGACGAGTCGGTCTCGCCGGCCGGCTCGCACAAGCCGAACACGGCCGTACCACAAGCGTTCTACAACAAGGCAGAAGGCGTCCAGCGGCTCACCACCGAGACGGGCGCCGGGCAGTGGGGAAGCGCCCTCGGCTTCGCCAGTGCTCTCTTCGGCCTCGAGTGCAAGGTCTACATGGTGCGTGCCTCGTACCAACAGAAACCCTACCGCCGCGTGATGATGGAGACCTGGGGAGCAGAAGTCGTCGCCTCACCGATCGACCAGCCCGACCACCCCGGCTCGCTCGGCCTGGCCATCAGCGACGCCGTCCGGGATGCCGTCACCCGTGAGGACAGTCACTACTCGCTCGGGTCGGTGCTCAACCACGTGTTGCTGCACCAGACGGTGATCGGGCAGGAGGCCAAGCGCCAGCTCGATCTTGCCGGCGAGCGGCTGCCCGACGTGGTCATCGGTTGCTGCGGAGGCGGCTCCAACTTCGGCGGTATCTCCATTCCCTTCGTGCCCGACGCCGGTGTGCGCCTGCTCGCCGTGGAGCCGACGGCGTGTGCCACGCTCACGACGGGAACCTTCGACTACGACTTCGGCGACACAGCCGGGATGACGCCGCTGCTGCCGATGTACACCCTCGGTCACGACTTCATCCCGCCGTCGATCCACGCGGGCGGCCTGCGCTACCACGGGGACGCTCCGATTGTCTCCAACCTCGTCAAGACCGGGCGCGCCGAAGCCTCCGCCTACCCGCAGTCGAAGGTCTTCGAGGCGGCCATCTCCTTCGCCCGCTCCCAAGGAACGATCCCGGCGCCGGAGACCGCACACGCCATCGCCGCCGTCATCGACGAGGCGCTCGCTGCGAAAGAGACGGGTGAGGAGAAGGTCATCCTCTTCTCCTACTCGGGGCACGGCCTCCTCGACCTCGGAGCCTATGACGACTACCTCCACGGTCGGCTCGACTCCGAGGGAGCGCCGACCAGCACCTGAGCGGCTGCCGGCCGCGGTCGCCGCCGGGATGCAGTCGCTCGTCAAGGCCGTCCGATCCGTAGACGCGATACAGCCGCTCATGGTGGGCGGCCTCGCCTGGTCGAGCGACGAGACCGGTACGAACTACAACGGCACCCCGACGGCCTCTGCGGTCGGCCTGAAGGACCACCTGGCCGCCCTCGCAGCAGCCCGCACCAGCAGCTGAGACTCGCTCGTCAACTCGAGCGCCGGCGTCTCGAGATCGCGCGGGCGACACCACCACCGACGACGAGGCCGAGGATGACGATGGCGGCGATGCCCGTCGCCGGCAGGCCACCGTTCGAGGACCGGCCCGCCGGCGCCAAGGTCGTGGCGACGGAGGCGCCTGGAGTCAGGCTCGTCGTCGTGGTGGTGGATGTCGTTGCCGTGACGGTTTGCACGGCGGTGAAGGCGACGACGCCGTCAGCCGACGGCGCCAGCAAGAGCCCGTCGCCCAGGCTTGGCGTCGGGAAGTGGTTGGCCGGGGCTCCCACCGCCGCTTGTTCGCGTACGTCGCCGGTCGCAGGGTCAAGACCGTAGAGCTCGCCGTTCTGGCCGATGGTCCACACGAGCCCGGCGGCGACCAGCGGGGGTCCGCCCCCACTGCCGGAGCTCCAGAGGAGGTGCAGGCCGGGCGGCGAAACGTCCACTCTGATGGCGACCGTACCGCTCAGGCAGGGCAGGTAGACCGTCGTGCTCTGTACGGCGGCTCCGCCGTCGATGTCCTGGCTGCACAAGGAGCCGAGCTCGGCTTGCTGGTGTCCGATGCCGCCGAGGTGGCTGCGTTTCAGCAGAAAGGCGATCCTCGACTTCCCGGCGGCCACGACCTCCCCGTCCGACAGCAGGACGGGCTCCATCGACAGATCGAGGTCGTGGGCATTGTCCGAGGGCCAGGTGATGGGGGCGAAGAACTGGCGGAGCCTGAGCGACGAAGACAGCTCGAGCACCGAGTCGCTGTCGTCGTAGGCATGTGCCGAAGAGGTGACCGAGCCGTTGCCGGCCTCGACCCAGATGTTGCCGGCGCCGTCGACGGCCGGAGCGGCTCCGCCCATCCAGATGGCACCCTGGCTCTCGCCCGGTCCGGGATCGACGGCGAACTCGTCTGCGGCGCCGCCGGCCTCCGGAACGGCGACGACCCAACCGTGATACGTCGAACAGTCGCCGTAGTTTCCGCCGAAACCGAACACCACCCTGCCGGCATCGAGTGTGAGCCCCGTGCGTTGGAGGATGGCCCGCGGATCGGCTCCGGGCGGGTCGACGACCTGTGACAGCTCGACGTCCCCCGTAGACAGTTCGAGACCGATCAGATGGTGGCTCGGGCCCCCGTTGACCGACTCGTCGGCTACGACGAAGATCTCGCCGCGGGCCTGATCGATGACCGGTGTTCCCGTGATGCCCACCTCCGGAGTGATGTCGCCGCACGGGAGCACTCCGGCGGAGACCGGGGTGGCGAGGTGCCGCTTCCACTCGATGGCGCCGGAGGCGGCCGAGAGGGCATAGACGGTGTCGTTCTCGGTCGCCACGAACACGCGTCCGGAGGCGACGAGCGGCTCGCCGTAGATCTCTCCGTCGAGGGTGGGGGACGTCCAGGCGGGCGCCTTCAGGTCGACAGACGACACGGCGGCGACCGCCCCCGTTCCTGCCGCGTCGCCGTGGTACACGGTGAAGGCGCGGGGATCAGCGGTACGGGCGGGCGACGGGGCAGCCGCTGCCGAGGTCGCCAGCGCCAAGAGCCCGAGCAGCCCGGCCGCCCCTGCGACGGCCCACCGCCGCCCCCTGGGACCGTATCCGCGGCGCCGGTTGCTCGGGCGGGCCACGCGAGGGCGCTGCATCTCCGGAGGCTACCGACGCAATAGCCGGTACCTCAGCGCGGTCCCGGGTGCCGACCTGAGACGATGAAGCCATGCCCGTCGAGACCGAGCGATGGAACCACAACCTCCACTACCACCGCGTCATCCTCCGCGCGATACCCGCCGGAGCCCGGCGGGGTCTCGACGTCGGCTGCGGCGAAGGCATCCTGGCGCGGCAGCTTCGACAGGTTCTCGCCGAGGTCACCGCCATCGACATCGACGCGCCGAGCCTCGAGCTGGCCCGGTTGGCCGACCCCGACGGCGCCGTCGACTACATCTGCGGCGACTTCCTCACGTACGCGTTCGACGACAGTTCGTTCGACCTCGTCGCCTCCGTCGCTTGCTTGCACCACATGGACATGGCCGCCGCGCTCGACAAGATGGCCGGGCTCCTCCGCCCGGGCGGGACGCTTGCCCTCGTCGGTATCGCTCGCAGCCGGTACCCACGCGATCTCCTCTTCGACGCCCTCGGCAGCATCAGCACGCGCCTGCACCAGCTCACGAAGACGTACTGGGAACACTCTGCTCCTACCTTCTGGCCGCCGCCGCTCACCTATGCCGAGACGCGGCGAGTGGCCGAGGGGGCGCTCCCGCACGTCGCCTACCGCCGGCATGTCCTGTGGCGCTACTCGCTCCTCTGGCGCAAGCCGTCCAGCGACCGCAGCGGTTGCTAGATCGCTAGATCGGAGGAGCTGTCGGCGCTGCGCGGGAGAAGAGCCGGGCGAAGGCGGTTTCTTCACGCTCGCGGGCAGCTCGCACGTGCGGGGCCTGGGCCGCCAGCATGAGGCGCTTGATCTGGCGAAGCGACGGTCTCGGCGAGGCGGCCATGCGGCCGGCCAGGTCCAGGGCAGCAGGGAGGAGCTCGTCATCGGGAAACTGGGCAAGGGCGAGGCCACAGCTCACCGCTTCGTCCGCCGATACCCAATCGCCGCCGAGGAGAGCCAAGGCGGCCGCCTGCCACCCCATGCGGGCCGGCAGGAGGTAGCTGCTGGCGGCCTCGGGCGGAACGCCCATCGACACGAATGGCAGCTTCAGGCGGGCGCGCCGAGCGAGCAGCACGAGGTCGCAGTGCGCAAGGATCGTGAAACCGAGACCGACGGCGTCGCCGTTGACAGCGGCGACGACCGGCAGCTCGAAACGTTCGACGACGTCGAGCAGTCCACGAAACCCCGCCTCGCTCCCAGCTTCCACCCTCCCGGCGGCAATCGCTTCCAGCTCGCCCAGGTCCTGTCCGGAGGAAAACGCCGAGCCGCGCCCGGTGAGCACTACGACGTGAAGCGACTCGTCCGCCTCGGCTCCACGAAGGGCGCCCGCCACTGCCTCGTACATCTCGAAGTTGAAGGCGTTGCGGGCCTCCGGCCGGACGAGGGTGACGAGACGGACCCGGCCGTGGTCGGCCACCTCGATCATGCCGGCCCTCGCTTCAGGAGAAGTGGGTGTGGGCGCGCTCGAGCCGAGTGCCGTCGAGGGTGATGTCGACCTTCTCGTTGTAGAAGGACACGAGGCCGGCGATGCCGTCGGACTCGTGTGTCGGGTGGCGGTACCACCAGACGATGTCCTCGTGCGTCGTTCCGTCGATCGTCACCGAGTAGTACTCGGCCGTGCCCTTGTACGGGCACTGGGTCGTGGTGGGTGACGGCGTCAGGAGGTCGAGGCGGACGTCGGTCTTCGGCAGGTAGTAGCGCACGGGCAGCCCCGTCTCGAACAGCAGCACCGGCCGGACCGAGTCAGCCACCTTCACGCCGTCGATCTCGATCTCGACGTGGCGCGAGCTGCGGAGCACGTCGACGCGCGAGTAGGGGTCGCGGGGGTGGACGTAGACCTGTTCGTCCTCCTCGAACCACTCGTCCATCGCTCCCCAGTCGAACCGGATGGCGCCTCGGAGCTCGTCGATCGGCGAGTCGGGATAGGTCCAGGCGGCGTCGGCAGCCTCCGCCCGGCCGGTCTTGACGTGGAAGAACTTCGCATCACCGCGGCTCGGCGAGTGCTCGCGCTTGTCCGACTCGACGAGCAGTTCGGAGCGCACGTCTCCGGCCGGAAGATAGTAAGCCGGAAAGTACGGGATCTCCCAGACGAGCAGGGGCCGGACGCTGTCGGCGACGAGCTCGCCGCCCAGGTAGGTCCGCACTCGCTTGTGTCCCTGCTCGACTCTCACCAGCCCTCGATCGCTCATGGTGGAAAGGTTAGGAAGAACGGCCGGTGCTTCCGCCCGCCGGCGCCCTGCCAGACCACACTGTCGGCCCACCGGTAAGCTGCAGCGGTCCGAAGGGGGACGCACGCAGGAGGCAGTTCGTGATGGGTAGGCGCACGACCGGCGACGGCATCCCCCGGCCCGATGACGACGTCTCGCGTCGGAGGCGGCCCCGGTTCGCCGTTGTGGGGACCGCTGCTTGCGTGGCGCTCGCCGCCGGCGGCGTTCTCATCGGTTGGGCTGCGCACGGCTCGGCGATGGCGGGGCGGGCCGCTGGCGCCAAAGGCACGAGATTGTCCGCCCCGGCGACGCCGGCGCCCGACCCGCAACGCATCGCTGCGCTCAAGATCGCACGAGCCGAAGGCCTGACGAACCAGCCGGGTTACACCTTGGTGGCCAGGCTGACGGGCAGCTTCCCGGGCTACAGCCGGCCCGGAGGGCGCGTCAAGGTGCAGATTCCGGCCACCTGGCAGACGATCCCGTCCATGCTCCCGGTCATCGGCGAGGCCCCGGGAGGCTGGTTGCACGTGCGATTGGCGCAACGACCCGACCAGTCGACCGCCTGGATCCGCCAGAGCGACGCCATCATGATGACCACGCCGTATCGGATCGTGGTGAACCTCGAGACGACGCACCTGCAGCTGTACAAGCTCGACCAGCTGGTGATGAACGTGCCGGTCGGCGTCGGCGCTCCCGCCACGCCGACGCCGCTCGGCCACTACTTCGTCGCCTTCATCGAGCCTTCGCTCGGCCCCGGCTACGGCCCGTTCATCCTCGTCACATCGGCGCACTCGCAGGCAATCGCCAGCTGGGAGGGGACCGGCGACGCCATCGTGGCCATTCACGGTCCGCTCGGCGCCGACGCCGAGATCGGTACGAAGGGCGCCCACATCTCCAACGGGTGCGTGCGCATGCACGACTCCGACCTGGCGCGCCTCGAGGACGTGCCTCCGGGCACGCCGATCGACATCATCGACTGAACGCAGCTCCTCGGCTGCGCCGGTACCGCCGCGATCGGCCGGCCGTTACCGCCTCCGCTGCGCTTTTGCCTGTTGGTACGCCTCCTTGAGAGCCGCCGCCTCGTCCGGCTGCAGACATTTGACGACCTCTTGCAGCGTCACGCCCGACATCCGCTCGACTCGAGGTGATGCCCACTCGAGCACGAGCTCGGGCCGGCGCCGGCCCATATCCCGGAGGATCCAGCCGATGGCCTTGCGGATGAAGAACTCCGTCTCCTCGAGAAGGCCGTCGGCGTAGGCGAAGAAGCGGTCGGGGTCGCCGGCGCCGCGCCGCAGCGGCAGCAGGAGCGCCAGCATGGCGGAGCGGCGCAGCCAGAAGTCGTCGTCCGCCACCCAGCGATCGAGCGTGGCGGTCGTAGCCGGGTTGGCTTCGACGATCGGCCCGACAACCTGGGCGGCCAGTGAATCGACGAGGGCCCAGGTCTGCGACTCCCGCAGCAAGCGCTCGAGCAAGGCGAGGTCCGTCGGGCCGAGGCAGTCCACGTGCATGGTCAGGAGCTCGACGGCGAGCATGCGGCGCTCGTGGACGGGCACGGCCCAGAGCTCGATGACGAGGGCGACGAGAGCGTCGTGCTCGCCGGCGGGGTAGCGGTGATCGACTCGTTTGGCGACCTGGCGGATCGACGGGACCGAAGCCCCGAGAAACCGCAGCTCGCTCTTCAGATACGCCCGCTCCGCCTCGGCCCGTTCCGGTGTGGCGAGCACGCGCATCTCGTCCTCGAGCTCGGCCGCCACGGCGGCAGCATCGGGAGCTGAGTCGGGAGCGGCCATTTCATCGGTCGGCCAGCACCGAGAGCACCGCGGCGGTGACCTCCTCGGGCGAACCGGTGGCGTCGACGGTGACGAGCAGGTCGCGCCCGCGGTAGTACTCGAGGAGGGGTTCCGTTTCGGAGTGGAAGATGCGTAGGCGGCGCTCGATCACCTCCGAATCGGCGTCGTCGGAGCGACCTGCGGCTGATCGGCCGGCGAGTCGCTCGCGAACGATCTCGTCCGGCACCGCCAGGTAGACGACCGCCTCGGCCGTGGTCCCTGTCGGCAAGGCCCGTTCGTAGGCGAGCTCCGCCTGCTGGACCGTGCGGGGGAAGCCGTCGAGCACGTAGCCACCGCTCGCCACGGCGGCCGCGATCGGGTCGCGGAGGAACTCGAGCACGATCTCGTCGGGGACCAGCTCGCCCGCCCTGACATACTCCTCGATCCGCCTCCCGAGGCCGTTCGTGTCGGCCAGGTGGGCGCGCAACAGCTCGCCGGTCGAGATGTGCGTGGCACCGAAGTGGGCGGCGAGCACGGGGCCTTGGGTGCCCTTCCCTGAACCAGGAGCACCGAGGAGGATGAGACGCATGGAGACGGTCCGGATCTGAAGCGACGCGGCCAGCTACCAGCGCTGCTGCGTGGCCCCCGAGCTGCTCACGACGTATCCGACCATCTCCGGCCGCCTGAAGACCGACTGCACGGCCACCCGACCGGGCCCATAGAGCGTGAGCCACGCCGTCTTCGTCTGCATGCGTGGCGACGCGAACCAGTAGGTGCCGCCCGGGTACTCGAAGTGCAGGCGCACCTGCACGCTCAGGTCCTTGTACATGAGGGCGCTCGGCTGGACGAGGATGTTCTGTCCTGCTTGCAGGTCTCGGATGAAGACGTTGCCGGGCGAATGCAGCAGGAGCAGCCCTGGACCGCCTTGAGCAGTGAAGCGGTCGAGCATCATGCCCATCGGGTAGTGGGTCTCTTGGTCGTTGCCGCTCTGGGTGTTGTACCAGACGTTGCTCTGGTGCCACTGGTAGGCGACGTTGCCACTGGCCACCAAGAAACGGTGCTCGGCGACGTCGATCCCCTGATCCGCCTGCAGAGGCACGGCGACGGTCTCGCCCGGATCGTCATGGCTGAAGGCGATGTGGCCGGGCCCGGCTGCGCGCATCATGACGAGCGGCATGCCGGCAAGCATGCGGTTCCAGCCACCGGCCATCGGCAGGGCCTCCATGCGGACGCTCGGGTTCATGTACAGGAGCACGTGGTGGGAAAAGTAGACCCAGTCGTTCTCGTCCAGGCCGAAGTCGGCGACGGGCACGTACTTGCCGCTGATCTGGCAGGTCGACCGGCTGAAGTGGACACGAGCCATGTCCCGGATCGGAGGCTGTGCACCCCATCCGGAGTCCGAGATGTGCTCGCGGACGTCGATGGGCGCGCCGCAGTGTGGGCACGTGAGATCGACGGTGTCGCTCGGCGTGCGGCAGTACGGGCAGGTGTAGGAGCCCGTCGCCGGAGGCATGGCCACGGCGTCGCCTACTCCGTCGCGCCGGCGTGGACGTACATCGACTGGATGCCCACCCGGCCGGGACCGACCATCTCGGCCAAGTACATCCCGTGGCGCATCATGCCGGTGCGCACGTTCTGCTGCACGGTGTTCATTCCGACACTCGAGTCCTTGTAGAGAAAGCCACCGGGCTCGATGAGGATCTTCTCGCCTTCGGCGAGCGTCTTTTGGAACACGTTGCCGTAGCCGTGCAGCAGGAGCAGGCCGGGCTGGTTGGCCGTGACGAAACGGTCCATGTACATCCCCTCACCGCCGTGCAGCACATTGGCGAGACCCTTGATGCGAACGAACGAGTAGGTGAGCGAGTGTGTGCCGGCGAGGAAGGCGTGCTCTCGGACATCGATCTCCATCGACGGGTGCAGCGGGAGCACGACGACCTCTCCGGTGGCGTCGCGAGACAGGGCGATCCGACCCGGACCGTTGGCCACGCTGATGATGTGGGGCATGCCGCCCAGCATCCGCTTCATGCCGCCGCCGGTGTTCAAGGCGGACATGGGGACCTGGGGTTCTTTCCACAACATGACGTGGTGCTCGAAGAAGACGCCGTCACCCTGCGCGAGCGCCAGCTCGGCGACGGGCACGATCTCGCCTTCGATCTGGCAGGTCGAGTTCGAGAAATGGAACTCGGTCATGTCCCGCAGCCGCGGGGCTTCCGTCCAACCCGAGTCGCTGACGAGGTTCTTCTGGTCGAGGGGTGCCCCGCAGGTGGCGCAGGACGTGCGGTCGGCCTCGTTCTGCGCCTTGCACCACTGACACTCGATGCGCTGCATGGCCGGCTCCTCCCTGTCCACGCCCGCGTCAGGCGAAGTCAGGGCACTGTAGCGCCAAGGGGCCGTTCCGGCCCCAGGCCGACCGGTCGCCGACGACGGTCAGGGAGCTGCCTGCGGAGCTTGGGTGGACGTCCCGCAGGAGTCGCAGAATTTCGCTCCCGGCCGCAGCTCTGCCTGGCAGTTGGCACACTTGGCTTGCGTCGGCGTCCCGCAGGAGTCGCAGAACTTCGCTCCCGGCCGCAGCTCTGCCTGGCAGTTGCCACAGAGCACGCCGACGGTGGCGGGGGCGGCTGGTGGAGCTGCCTGCGCTTGTTCTGCCGCCGCCTCGGCCGCCTGTTGCGGGTAGGGCTGCGGCGGCGCTGCCTGCTGCTGTGGGGGCGGGGCGTAGCCGGCACCGCCTCCTGCAAAACCGGGAGCCGGCGGTGGCGGGTACGGGGGCGCCTGTTGAGGCGCCTGCATCATCTGACCGGCCATTCCCAATCCGGCACCGAGGAACATCGGGGTGACGGCACCGCCCCCCTGCGCCATGCCTTCGCCGGCGCCCTGGAGCGCCTCGGCTTGGGCAGCCTGCAAGAAACCCCCGGCCAACCGGCTGTATGCCGTATCACCTGCGAGCTTCTTCAGGCGGGCGCTGTCCTCCTCGGCGAGGTTGACGTCGAGGTTCCCGAGGCGAGAGATGGTGACGCCATAGTTGTCCAGCTGAGCGTCGGCGGCGGGCATGACAGCGGCTTCGATGTCGGGGCTGTGGGCGCTCAGCCCGAGGATGGGCCAGGCGCCGGTCATGAGCTGGGTGGTGACGGCGGTACGGGTCACCTTCAGGAGTTGCTCGGCGACCCAGCCCGTGACGGCATCGTTGTTCGACACGTCGACCGTGCCGGTCAGGTTCAAGATGAGCTTCGTGGGGTCGGTGATCTTGAGCGAGTACTCCCCGAAGGCGCGCAGCGTCACGACAAGACCCGTCTGCGGATCCTGCACGTCGTCGAGGCGGCCGCCGAACCGGTTGTTCGGGTACTCGCGGGTGCCGACGAAGTAGATCTCGGCCTTGAAGGCGTCACCACCCGATGCCCAGTCCACGAACAACCCGAGAAATGGAAGCTCACGCGCATCGAGCGTGTGTTGGCCCGGTGGGATGACTCCCATGACTTGGCCCTGGCTCATGAACACGGCAACGGCGTCGGGCTCGACGATGGCGCGGGTGAACTTGCGGATGTTCTGGTCGGGCCACTTGAACACGATCTGACCCTTGTGAGTATCGGGAACGGCAATGAATTCACGCCGTACTTCGTGCATCAGCCCCATGTCGAGCTCCTTCGCCGGGTGAAGATCTGAGCGCCCTTGCCAGCACCGAAGCGTAGTGGCCCAAGCGTGCCGCGAAGACGAGTCGCGCCGGCGACGGTCTTGGCCGACAGGCGGGATCTGGGCTGGCGCCACGATGGGGCCGGCGGCGATGGAGGCCGCGCCACGCAGGCCGGCGCCAGGCGCGCCACGATGGGTGGCAGCACGCCGCAGGCCGGCGGACAGGAGGCTCGAACGGTGACGTCTGAAGAGCAGGAGCACTACGCCTTGAGCGACACCGAGCGCCGGGACGCTCTGGCGACGCTCGTCCGAGCCGCCACCGAGGGACAGGTGACCCTCGACGAGTTCAGCCGGCGAAGCGACGTCGCCATCGCCGCCACTACTCGCAGCGAGCTCGTCGCAGCCACCGCCGACCTGGGCATGGTGGCGGCGCCCGGGCTCGTCAAGCGCCGCTTCCTCGTGTTGTTCGGCAACCGGGTGAGACGGGGGCGTTTCGTCCTTCCTGAGCACACGAGCGCCCTCATGTTCGCGGGCGAGATCCACCTCGACCTGCGGGGCGCCACGCTCGTCGGACCGGAACCGACCATCAAGGTGTGGGCGTTGATGGGCAACCTCCGTGTGCTCGCGCCGCGCGGGATCCACGTCGAAGTGGATTCCTCCTCTCTGTTCGGCGGACGCACGATCGCCACGTATGGCCCGCCGCCGAGCGCCGCCGCGCCCGTGCTGCGGATTCGGATGATCGATGTGCTCGGCGCCGTCAAGGTCACCGATGATCCTGCCAACTGGAGCCCCAACCTCGCCTCGCCGGAGGTCGCCATCACCCCGCCGCAGCCCCAAGCCGCCGTGCCGCCGGCGGCCCCAGCCGCCATCGCGCCGCCGGCGCCGGCCCCGCCATCAGAGGGTCCAAGGCCGACCGCGTGACGAGCGTCGTGAGTCGCCCGGGGGTTTCGTCGAAGGGGAAACGGCCGTGTTGAGGCGGCGCCACTGACCGGCGCCGGCGAACCGTGCACCGAAAGTGACCGGAACCTGGGGTGTGCGGTCACCCTGTGCACACGGTTCGACCGACGAGGGGCCGGCGCCGGCCGGCCCTCCCGTCAACCTCAGGCGGCCGAGCGCTCCAGGATGTGAACGCCGCAGGCAGAGCCGAGGCCGATGACGTGCGCGAGCCCGACCTTCGCCCCGTCGATCTGGCGGTCGCCCGCCTCGCCCCGCAGGTGGGTGGCGACTTCCCAGACGTTGGCGATCCCGGTTGCAGCGATCGGGTGGCCTTTGGACTGCAGGCCTCCGGAGACGTTGACCGGCTTCGAGCCGTCCCGCCACGGCGCCCCGGAGTTGAAGAAGTCGGCCGCACCGCCCTCTTCGCAGAGCATGAGGTTGTCGTAATGGACGAGCTCGGCCGTGGCGAAACAGTCGTGCAGCTCGACGAGATCGAGATCGTCTGGTCCGATGCCCGCTTGCTCGTAGGCCTTGAGGGCGGCATTGCGCGTGAGCGTGTTGACGTTCGGGAGAATCTGACAGGCTTCCTCGAAGGGATCGGTGGTGAGGATGGAGGCCGCCACTTTGACGGCTCGTCGCTGCTGACCGAGCGACAACGTCTTCAGCTTGGCCCCGCTCACGAGAACGGCGGCGGCGGCGCCGTCGCAGTTGGCCGAGCACATCGGCCGCGTGTTCGGGTAGGCGATCATCACGTCGCCCATGATCTGCTCCAGGGACATCTTCTTCTGGTAGGCGGCGAAGGGGTTGAGCGTGGAGTGGGCATGGTTCTTCTCGGAGATGCGTGCAAACAGCTCGAAGCTCGTGCCCCCGTAGCGATGCCCGTACTCCATGCCGATCTGGGCGAAGACGCCGGGCATGGTCTCGGTGCCGATCCGTCCGTCAACCGGGGCCACGGCCCCGAACCGACCGCTCGGTTCGTAGGTCCCTCCGTCGGCCTTGCGGGCGCCGCCGGCGAGCAAGCCGGCGCCGGCCAGCTTCTCGACGCCGACGGCGAGTCCCATGTCGGCTTCGCCGGCCTTGATCGACATGATGACGGTCCGGAGGGCCGTCGCACCGGTGGCGCAGGCGTTCGTGACGTTGTAGACGGGGATGCCGGTCTGACCGACCTGCTTCTGGAGCGCCTGGCCGACCCCGAGGCCCCCCATCAAGCTGCCGGCGGCGATCACCCCCATGTCGGCCATGGTGACCTCGCCGTCGGCGAGCGCCCCCATGACGGCCTGAGAGGCGAGGTCGATCGTGTCCTTGTCGGGGTGCTTGCCGAACTTCGTCATCATGATGCCGAGAATCCAGATGTCGTCACTTGACATGGTGCACTCGCTCTCTCAACTCAGCGGCTCGAAGCCGAAACCCACAGCCTCGGTGCCGGCCTCATCCACGCCCAACGAATAGGTGGCCAGGCGGACCTTCATCCCCGTGGCGACATGATCGGCGTCGGGCTCCACGTTGATGAGGTTGCCGCGAACGCTCGTGCCGTCGCAGTCGACGACCGCCGCAACGAACGGCACCGGGATGCCGGGGGCGGCCAGCGACACGATCGTGAAGGCCCGAACCTCACCGGTCGTGGGCACGTCGACCGATCGGAACTCTGTCCCGAAGCAGCCGGCGCAGGCATTGCGACGGTCGAAGTACCGGGCTCCACAGCCCATGCACTCGTGGGCGACGAGGTGTGGTTCGTCACCAAGGGCCAAGTAGTCGACGTGTGCGATCTGTTGCCCCACCCCTGCTCCCTCCGACGTCGTCCGACGCTGCCGCCCGGAGCCTATCGGGAGCGGGCGCGGTCGCCCAGTGCCGAACCCACCGAGCCCGAGCTGAGCGAGCCGGGAGCCGGTCAGGGAGGGCGGCAGCACTACGTCAAAAGTTCAGTGTTGGTTCGTCGTGACGTCGCTTGCCGTTCATCTTGGCGTCACCCTCAATGTTTACGGTGCGCAGCGTGACCCGACACCCCACTCCCAAAGACCTCCGCTCGATGTCAGTGGCGGAGCAGCACGATTGGTTGCAGTCGCAGCGCTCGCGCCGCACGGTGCTCAAAGGAGGGCTTGCCGGCGCCGGCGCCCTGCTGGCGGCGCCGGTGATCGGCTCCAGTGTCGCCTCGGCACAGACCCGCCCGACGCCCCGGCGCAAAGCCCCGATGTTGTTGCGACGCTTCGACACCGTCCCCGGCGCCTCGGTGCAGCCCTTCGGCCGCCACATCGCCTTCGGCCAGGACCCGTCCACCGAGATCAGCGTCGCCTGGCAGGTGCCGGTCCCGGTCAATAAGCCGTTCGTGCGCATCGGCACCGACCCGACTCAGCTCGATCTCGTCGTCCCCGCAGAGATCCGCACACTTGCGACACCAGCAAGCGACATCACACCGGTCGACAGCCTGCCGTCGAACGCCCCGGCGACCATCGAGCAGTATTACGTGCACGCCGCTGCTGCCGGCCTCGACCCTGGCACGACCTACTACTACGCCGTCGGCCACGCCGGCCTCGACCCAGCCAGCGATCCGAGCCAGCCCGTCCTGTCGTTCACTCTGGAGCCGCGTACCGCCGGCATCCCGGCGCCGTTCCGTTTCACCGCGTTCGGCGACCAGGGCGTCACCTACGACGCCGTTGCGACGGCCCGACTCGTCGGGGGGCAGCAGCCCGCCTTCCACCTGCATGCCGGCGACCTGTCCTACGCAGAATCCGGCGGCTCGGGCCTCCTGAGCGACAGTTACGACCCGCGGGTCTTCGACTCCTGGTTCGCCCAGATCGAGCAGACGGCCGGCCGCATCCCGTGGATGGCGACCGTCGGCAACCACGAGATGGAGCCGTGGTACCCGACCAACGGGTACGGCGGCCAGCTCGCCCGCTTCGACTTCCTCGGCAACGCACCCTCGAGCTGCCCGGTCTCGTACTCGTTCAGCTACGGCAATGTCGGCGTCATCGCCCTCGATGCCAACGACGTCTCCTATGAGCTCGAGGCGAACCTCGGCTACACCGGAGGTGCGCAGACGACCTGGCTCGGGGACATCTGCGCCGCCTACCGGGCGGACCCGGCCATCGACTTCATCGTCGCCTACTTCCATCAGTGCGCCTACTGCACGTGTTCGACGCACGCCAGCGACGGCGGCATCGACCAGTACTGGACGCCGGTCTTCGACAGCTGGGGCGTCGATCTCGTGATCAACGGTCACAACCACATCTACGAGCGCACCGACCCCATCCGAGGCGGCGCTCCCACCTCGTCGGCGCCAATCGGAGCCACGATCAACTCCGCCAAGGCGGGCACGACCTACGTCACCGCCGGCGGCGCCGGCAAGAGCCTCTACGCATTCCCGGGCGGCGTGCCGGACAGCTACTTCGGCAACGTCAACAACGACTTCGACATCTCCACCTACCAGTGGGAGGTGGGCAGCTCGCCCGGCAACCCGACAGCGAACCCGATCACGGCCACGTGGTCGCAGGTGCGCTACACCGGTTACGGGTTGCTCGTGGTCGACTCGATCCCCGCGTACGCGGGCAAGGACTCGAGGCTGTCGATCCGAGCGCTCATGGAGGACGGGCTCACCCTCATCGACGAGTTCTCCATCGTGCGCAAGCACGGGGCCAGCTAGGCGGCCGGTCGCCGCCAGCTGCATCGATCACCCCCTACCGGGCATGGCGAGGCGTGCCCGGTAGGGGTGTGAGGTCCCCACCGTCGATCACGGCCCGGGAGGCGGCACCGAGCTGACGTTGTCGAAGGTCACCTTGACCGAGGCGCTGGCGGTGTGACTTCCGTTCGGAATGAACTCCACCGTTCCTTTGCCGCCGCACGGGACGCTGACTGTCGGGAAGTGGCGCGAGCCGTAACTCGAGAACGTCGTGAGTGAGGCCATCACGCCGACGCCGCCAACGGAGTAGGCGATCACTGCTTCGATGGAGGTGGACCCCTTGCCGGTGTAGCCGGCATTTGCGGGGATCAAGCCCTCCGATACGACCTTGAGGGTTTGCCCCGGGAGCACTTCACCGGTGCCCGCCGTCGAGCAGACGACTTCCAGGCTGGCCCTGGCCGAGTGGCCGTTGACGAGGCCGACGAAGTACTGGTGGCCACGAATCGGCGCCGGCGACGCCGATGCCGCCGTCACCCCGATCGTCGTCACTCCGACCAGCGCCACGCTGACGAGCGCGGCGAACACTCCCGACTTCACGATGCGTCGCAACATGTCCTGCCTTTCTCGAGCCCCGCCGACGGGGACGTCCTGTTGCTGGTGCAAAGCGAGCCGGCGAGGGTTTCGCGTAGCCGTTGCCGAAACGATCAGACGAGGCGGCGTTCCGTCGCCCACCGCGTGAGCTGGTATCGGCTCGACAGCTGAAGTTTGCGCAAGACGGCGGAGACATGTGATTCGACGGTCTTTGTCGAAATGGACAGTTCGCGTGCCAGTTCCTTGTAGGTGTAGCCGCGTGCGATCAGGCGGAGCACTTCACGCTCTCTCGGCGTCAGCTGATCGAGCTCCGGGTCGAAGGCCGGCGCGTCTCCCGGGGTGGCGGCGAAGGCATCCAGGACGAAACCCGCCAACCGCGGCGAGAACACGGCGTCGCCCTCTGCGACTCGGTGCACGGCGTCGATCAACTCCGGACCGGAGATCGTCTTCGTCACGTAACCGCGGGCGCCGGCGCGGATGACGGCGATGACGTCCTCCGGGGCGTCGGAGACCGACAAGGCGAGGAACTTCACCTCGGCGGCGGCGCCTCCGGCGGCCTTCATCGCTTGGATCACGAGCTGCCCACCGCCGCCGGGCAGGTGGAGGTCCAAGAGGACGACGTCGGGGAGCCGCTCGCCGATCAGCTCGATCGCAGGCGCCACGTCGTCGGCTTCGCCGACGAGCTCGACCTCGTCGCCGAGCTCGGCGCGGACGCCTTTGCGGAACAGCTCGTGGTCGTCGACGAGGAACACCCTCGGGCGCGCCGCCGCGCTGCTCACGTTGCCGCCGAGCTTCGGATGCGGCGGCCCGGTTCGCGCTGCATCGACAGGGCGACCTCGGTGCCCGCTCCTGGGCTGCTGCGGATGGCCACGGTGCCGCCCTGGCGGGCCATGCGGCCGCGGATCGACTCGGCGATGCCCTTGCGGTCATCGCTGACGACCGCAGGGTCGAAGCCGATACCGCGATCTCGCACGAAGAGCGAGACAATTTGCTCCTCGACTTCGCCGAACAGGGCGAGCGAGGGAGCCCCGGACCACTTGGCGGCGTTGACGGCAGCTTCGCGGCCGGCCGCCAGCATCGCCCGCAGACCGTCGTCGAGATCACAGTCGCCGACGACGACGACTTCGACGGCGACGCCGTGAAGGATCTCGACGTCCTCCTGAATCCGATGGACGCCGGCGGCGAAGCTGGCGTCGTGATCGCCGGCCGAGCCGGGGCGCTCCCCGTCGAAGAGCCACGACCGCAGCTCGCGTTCCTGCGCACGCGCCAGCTGGACGACCTGTTGCGGCTGATCGGCGCGCCGCTGGATGAGCGCGAGCGTCTGGAGCACCGAATCGTGGACGCGGGCGGCGAGCTCAGCCCGCTCCTCCGCCCGTGCACGCGCCTGACGTTCGACGACGAGCTCCCGGGCGACTCGGAGCCACCAGGGCCCGAAGACCGTCACGATGGCGGCGATGATGAGCAGCAAGCCGCCGAGCGGGCGCACGGCCGAGTGGAAGGCGTTCCTGACCTGGAGGGCCACCAGGCCACCGACGAGGAGCCCAGCTGCCACCAGCACGCGAAGGACCAGCCGCCCGGCTCGCCCGGAGCCGTCGGACGGCTGGAACAGACGTTGCACCGGGGCGGCACCACGGTGGAGGAACTCCTGCTCGACCGGGTCGGCGTTGCGCCAGATGAGGACGAGGCCGGCGGCGCTCACGAGTGCGGGCAGTGCGAGCGAGCTCACCCAGCTCGCCCCGAGTGCCGAGCCGACGAGCAGGGCGATGGCCACAGCCGGAACGAAGGCAAGGGCCAGCAGGATGCCGGTGCGGTCGGAGAGCGATCGGGTGAAGATCGGCTGGGTTTCGCCCTCGGCGGGAACGAAGAGCCAGGCGAGCACGTACACGCAGGCACCGAAGCCGCTGAGCGACACCATCAGGGTGACGACTCTGACAACAGTCGGGTCCCATCCGAGGCGCCGAGCCAGCCCGCCGGATACGCCGGCGATGAGGCGCTCGTCTCGGCTGCGACGGATCGGGCCGCGGTCGCGAGCTCGCTGCCCGGGACCTCTGCCGTGGTGGCCGTGCCGTGGCCACGGACCGCCGCCCGAGGACCAGCCGTTGTGGCGCGAGTAGCGCACCCAGGGCGGGAAGCTGCCATCAGCCCAGGTGGGGTCCCTCGGCGGCCCGTGGGGGCCTGCTGCGAAGGCGCCGGTGCCGGGGTCGCCGGACGGACGGTCCGGCTGCGGGCCGCGGGCGTCAGGCCCGCCGGAACTGCTGGTCGGGGGCGGAGTCGCTCCGGTGTTGGTGCGTTCGGTGATGCCTTGATGATCGCGCCGCCACGACACCGCTGACCATCGGGGACATTGCCGGGGCGACGGCGTCCGTCTCAGGGGCGGGCCAGGGTCATCCCGGATTCCCAACGGACCGTGGCGGGCGGATGATCGAACTATGGAAACCGACACCACGAAGACCACGACTTGGACCGGCGAAGCCGATCCCGCCCAGACTCCCCAGTGGAGCCCGGACCGCACTCTCGTCCGGCCGCACAACGGCCGCATGCTGGCGGGCGTCGGCGTCGCCATCGCCGACTACCTCGACATCGATGTCACGATCGTCCGGATCGTGCTTGCCTTCCTCTGCCTCGTCGGCGGCGCCGGCATCCCGCTGTACCTCGCTGGTTGGCTCTTGATCCCGGAGGAAGGCTCCGAGATCTCGATCGCCGCAGAGCTCCTGCACCCCCACGCCAGCTACTGACCGTTCCCGGCACCGTGGGCCCCCCGGGGCGCCGTCAGCGACGGCACTCAGCTCCGGCGCCAAACCGATCGAGACCCGACAAGAAGGGAATCCCCGCCATGAGCAACACCCCTCCACCACCGTGGGCTTGGTGGTACGAGCAGAACCGCCGCTCGGCCGCCGGTCCGGACCTGCGAGTGTCCGACGCCGAGCGAGGCGCCGTCGCCGACGTGCTCTCCAAGCACTACTCCGACGGCAGGCTCGACGACAACGAGTTCAAAGAGCGCATTGACCGGGCGATGTCAGCCAAGGTCCGTTCCGATCTCGTCGGTCTGACGACGGACCTGCCTCGACTGGACGCTCCGGCGCCGCCAGCGGTCCGCCAGCACCGGACGATGCGCGTGGTCGGCATCGTCCTCGTGGCCGCTCTCGTCCTCTCGGCCGTCTCGTCGATGTTCACCTTCACCCATGTGCCGTGGCTCATCGTGGCGATCGTCGGCCTGATCATCTGGCGGCGGATGTCGTGGCGAGGGTGGCACCGCCACCACCACCACTCACACTCGGCGTCGCCGCCCTACTGAGGCGGAAGCCGCCGGCGGGGCGTCGTAGCGCTCGTTCCAGGCGAGCAGGCGCCGCATCCAGTCGATCGTCTGCGAGGGAGTCCGGAACACGTGGGATCCGCCCGGGTAGCGGACGAACTCGACCGGTCGCCCGAGACGGCGGAGGACGGCATAGAGCTCCTCGCCCTGGCTGATGGGCACACGGAGGTCGCCTTCCCAGTGCAGGATCAGCACCGGAGTCGTGATCTCGGGTGCCGAGGTCAGTGGCGAGCGAAGCTCGAACTCGACTCGGTTCTGCCACGGAAGGCCGAAGTTGAACTCGACGAAACCCGGAATGTCGCTCGTCCCGAACATGCTCGTCTGGTCGATGACTGCTGCCATGGCGGTCGCTGCCTTGAACCTGCGAGTCCGCCCGACGAGCCAGGACGTCATGAAACCCCCGTACGACCCGCCCCCGACGAACTGGCGGCGCTCGTCCCCGAGGCCGCGGGCGATGACGTCGTCCACGCAAGCGAGGATGTCGGCGGCGTCGGCCCCTCCCCAATCGCCGGTGCAGGCCTGCGTGAATGCCTGTCCGTAGGAGGAGCTGCCTCTCGGGTTCGGAAGCACGAGCACGTAACCAGCGGCGGCGATCGCCTGGTGGAAGGCGAGAAAGCGGCCCGACGGCCAGGCGCCGTGCGGCCCGCCATGGATATCGAGGTGGACGGGGAGCGGCGAAGTCACCTTGCCGGGCGGAAGGATCGTGAAGTACTCGACGGGTGTGCCGTCGGCGGCCGTGATGGTCGAGCGCGCCACGGGACCAAGCTCCACGTCGGCGAGGAGTGCGTCGTTGGCTTGGCTGATCTTGCGCACTGCTGCTCGGCGGGTGGCGAGCGTGCCTTTTGCCCCGAGCTGCGTGGCGTAACACGCCGACGGCGAGTCGGGCCACGACGACGTGAATGCGGCGGACCGGCCGTCTCCGGCAACCGAGAAGCCGTCGATCTGGCGCTCGCCCGCCACGATGGCCTTGCTCCTCGACTCGCCGAGCCGGCCGACGTGCAGGCCCACGTTGCCGCGGTCCATGACGAGGTAGGCGATCTCCTCGTCGCTCAGCCACTGGAATGGTGCCGGCGCCCACGGCATGAGCGGCACAGGCCGATCGACGGAGGGGGCGAGGGTCGTGGGCTCGCCGCCCTCTGCCGGCACCACGAACACGTGCGCATCCTGGTTCCAGGCAGCGCCGGCCTGATGGCCGGCGAAGGCGATGCGGGAGCCGTCCGGCGAGAAGGCCGGAGCGGCCGCCCGACCGGCGCCTCCGGTGACCCGGTGCGGTCTACCGCCGGCGGCCGGCACGACGAAGATGTCCGATCGAAGCTGGCGGTCGTTGCGATGGGGGTCCCGATCGGACGAGAAGGCGATCGTCGCGCCGTCGGGCGCGAAGGCCGGGTCGACGTCGTCGAAGTCACCTCGTGTGATCTGGCGGCTGGCACCGGTAGCGACATCGACCACGAAGAGGTGCCGCCGACCTTCGAACCAGCCGACGTTGTCGTAGCGGGCGGCCAGGCCGCGGACGACCCGGGGGGCGTTTCTCTCGGCTGCCGACAGGTCCGCCGGCGGGCGTCGCAGGCCCGTAGCCGAGACGACGACGATGCGGCTCGAGTCGGGCGACCACGCTGGTTGGCTCACCGGGCCTTCGAAGGTCCCGAGCCGCCGGGGCACGCCCCCGCTGAGGGAGGCCAAGCGCAACTCCGCAGGCCCTTCAGGTGGGACGGACAGATAGCTGAGGAAGCGACCATCCGGCGACCACCTCGGCGTGCTGTCTCCGGGTCCTTCGGTGAACGGGCTCGGTGCCTCGGATCCATCGAACGGCGCCACCCAGATCGAGGTTCGCAGCCGGTCGGACTCCTCCTGTGCTTGCGACTGCACCCAGGCCACGCGGGTGCCGTCCGGCGACACAGCGGGGTCGGCGAGGGTGACGATGCGGTACAGGTCCTCCGGCCGTAGCCGTCTTCTGGCCATCAGGCGGCCGGCTGCTTGGCTCGGCTGAAGCTCGGGGCCAACGTGGCGGCGTCCGGGGCGCCGGGCACCGTTCCGAGCTGCTCGGCACGCCGCCGACCCGCCCACCCCGGACCGCGGAGCACGTAACCGAGCCGGTCGCGCCACGTCCGCGAGCGAGCGACATCGCGGAACATCTCGCTGTATTCGTGGCCGGCGATGCGGACGGGGTTGAACGTGTTGATGTTCTTCGTGAGCCCGTAGACGACCCGTTCGGACTCCGCCTCGAAGGTGCCGAAGAGCTTGTCCCAGACGATGAGGATGCTGCCATGGTTGCGATCCAGATACGGCCCGTTGCTCCCGTGGTGGACGCGATGGTGCGACGGTGTGTTGAGGAAGCGTTCGAAGGGGCCGATGCGGTTGATGGTCTCGGTGTGGATCCAGAACTGGTACAGCAAGTTGACGCCGCGAGCTGTGTTGATGAGCGCCGGCTCGAAGCCGAGCAACGCCAATCCCGAATACGGCAGGAACGTGCCAAAAGCATCGGCCACCGGCTGGCGGAGCGCCGTCGAGAGGTTGTAGCGCTCACTCGAGTGGTGCACGACGTGGATCGCCCACATGAAACGGCTCTCGTGCATCGCCCGATGGTTCCAGTAGTAGATGAAGTCCCAGGCCAAGATGGCGGTCCCGACGGCGACCGGCCCCGTGCCGAGGGATCGGACAAGGCGCCGGCGCGAGAGGCGGTCCATGCCGGTGCGCGCCGCCCACGACGTCGTGACGGCAAGACCGCCGGCAACGACGGCGGCGACGCCGCCGGCACTGGCAACGGGCCGGGCGGCGCGTGCGACCCTGCGGCGCCAACCGGCGGGAAGCGCTGCAAGCTGCCGCTCCGGCGTCGCCGGCTGTTGCTCGGGCGTCGCTTCCTGCTGCTCGGCCCCCGACGGACCCGAGGTGTCGAGCCGGGCGAGCAGATCCGCGACCGCCGTGACAGCGGCCGCCCCTGCCGCCGTTGCCAGCAGCACTTTGCCGTATCGACCCTTGCCCGGCACGACGTGGCGCAGGAGCTTCGGCATCACGAGCGGACCGAGCAAGCTGCCGACTCCCATGGTCAGGCTGGCGATCGTGTCTTTGCGCTCGTAGGCGCCGGGAGAATCGTCGAGCTCGTCGAGGCCTTTTCTGAGCCAGAGGTACTCGGCCCCCATGCTGCCGAAGTAGAACGGGATGGCGACGACGGTGAGATCCTTCACGGCGCCGATGTTACGACGGCCCTTGCGAGCCTGCCTCCCGCTCAACTCTCAACAAGAGCGGCCCTCGAGCAGCCAGGTAGAGTCGGCGCCGGCCGGCCCTCCGTGCCGTCCGGGTTCCCCCATCTGCGATCACTCCTGGGAGTCTGAACATGAGAAGGCCCTTTTTCGTAGCTCTCGCTCTCGCGTTTGCCGCCGGTCTCGGCGCCTGCGGCAGCGCCTCCACGGCGGTCAACACGACGGCGAGCACGGTCGCCGCCTCGGGAACGACGGGCATCGCCGGCTGCAGCAACGCCCAGATTCAGGGCGACTTGTACCACCGGGGCGAGCTCACGATCGCCACGGACAACCCCGTGTACACGCCGTGGTTCGTGAGCAACCGGCCGGAGAACGGGAAGGGTTACGAGTCTGCCGTTGCTTACGACGTCGCCAAGGCTCTCGGGTTCACCAGCTCCGAGGTGCACTGGGTCTACGAGCCCTTCAACAAGTCGTATGCACCGGGCCCGAAAGCCTTCGACTTCGACATCAACGAGATCTCTGTGACGGCGGCGCGATCCCAGGTGGTGTCGTTCAGCGTCAGCTACTACGCCGACAACCAGGCGCTCGTGGTGCTGAAGAACGGTCCGGTCGTGAAGGACCACTCGCCGGCCGAGCTCAAGACCTACACCTACGGAGACCAGATCGGCACGACGAGCCTCGCCTACATCAGCGGCTACATCAAGCCGACGACCCAGACCCGCGTCTACAACACGCTGAACGACGTGAAGGCCGCCCTCGACGCCCATCAGATCCAGGCGTTCGTGACCGACACTCCGACGGCGCAGTACATCGCCGCCGACGAGATCCCGGGGTCCGTCGCCCTCGGCCAGTTCCCGAGCGACGGGGAGCACTTCGGGTTGCTCTTCCACAAGAACGACCCGCTCGTCGCCTGCGTCGACAAGGCACTCGACCTCATCACTAGCCAGCACAAGTTGACGGCGCTCTCCAACAGGTGGCTGAAGATCTACTCCTCGATCCCGACGATCCAGCCGTAGGGCGGCCGTCCCTTGTCCAAGGACAAAGGCTGGGGCTCGCAATCGGGTGAATGGAGCCCGATCGTCGGCCAGCCCGTCGGCGCCGCCTTCGTATCGCCCGGACGGCGGCCGCGACTGTTGGCCGGCGACCGGCGTTCGACGGTGGTGTCGAGCGTCAGCACGTTGGCCTTCGTGGCGCTGCTGGCGGCAGGGTTCACCTTGGCGCCCGGAAGCCGTGCCGTGCGCCACGCCTTCTTCAGCCCCTCCAACATGTGGCACTCGTTCATCGGGAACCCGAGCAAGGGGCTGCCCGGGATCGGCTACGCGCTGCTCCTGAACATCAAGATGTTCCTCGCCGCCGAAGTGCTCATCCTGATCCTCGCACTCGTGATCGCCATCGTCCGGCAGTCGACCGGACCGGTCCTGTTCCCGCTCCGAGTCCTCAGCACCGTCTACGTCGACATCTTCCGAGGCGTGCCGCTGCTGCTGGTGATCTACATCGTCGGCTTCGGCATTCCCGCCCTCTCGATCCGCTTCCTGTCGACGCAGTCGCTCGCTGTGTACGGAACCGCTGCCCTCGTGCTCTCGTACTCCGCCTATGTGTCGGAGGTCTATCGGGCGGGGCTCAACTCGGTCCATCGCAGCCAGGCGATGGCGGCACGATCGCTCGGCTTGTCCGGCTGGACGGCGATGCGCTACGTGATCCTCCCGCAAGCGGTCCGGAACATCCTCCCGGCGCTGCTGAACGACTTCATCAGCCTCCAGAAGGACACGGCGCTCGTGGGGGTGATCGGCGCCGTGGAAGCCAACCAGGCGGCGCAGATCTACGCGAGCTACGTCTTCAACTACTCGAGCTTCACGGTGGCTGCGGTCCTGTTCCTCATCCTCACGATCCCCCTCGCGCGATTCACGGACCACCTGATCGCCCGAGATCGCAGCCGTCGTCTGGCCGGGGCGCTCGTGTGAGCGGGGCCGAGCCGATCAGTTACGGAGCTCGCCCCGACGCGACCGAGGCGGTGCGGCTCGAGTCCGTCCACAAGTCCTTCGGCCCGGTGGAGGTGCTGCGCGGCATCGATCTGGCCGTCGCCGGCAACGAGGTCGTCTGCCTCATCGGTGCATCCGGCTCCGGCAAGTCGACCCTGCTGCGCTCGATCAACCTGCTCGAGCCGGTCGACTCGGGTCGGATCGTGCTGTGGGGCGAGGACGTCTCCTCCGGTCGTGCCGTCGACCAGAACCTCGTGCGGCGCCAGATCGGCATCGTCTTCCAGTCCTTCAACCTCTTCCCCCACATGAACGTCCTCGCGAACGTCACGTTGGCTCCGACGAAGGCTCTCGGCATATCGGCCGCCGAGGCCGTCGAGGAAGCCCGATCGCTGCTCGGCCGGTTCGGTCTCTCCGACAAGGAGCACGACTACCCCGACCGGCTTTCGGGTGGGCAACAACAGCGTGTGGCCATCGTTCGAGCCCTGGCGATGCATCCGCGCCTCATGTTGCTCGACGAGGTCACGAGCGCCCTCGACCCCGAGCTCGTCGCCGAGGTGCTCGACGTCATCCGGGAGCTGGCGGCGTCGGGCATGACCATGGTCATCGCCACCCACGAGATGGGCTTCGCGCGGGACATCGCCAACCGCGTCTGCTTTCTCGAGGACGGTCTCATCGTCGAGGACGCACCGCCGAATGAGCTGTTCAGCGAGCCGAAGGACGAGCGGACGCAGCGGTTTCTCCGCCGGATCATCGACGCCGGCCGCCTCTAGAGAGCCCGGCCGACCGTCGCTACACTTCCAGCGTGGACCGACCGCTCGCCGACATCGTGTCGTTCGACGAGCGGGCTCGAGCGCGAAAGTCCGCAGCCGCTCGGGACGACGGCTCGGCCCCGGCCGGTACGGCGCAGACGGCCCACCTCGCCCGCGAGGCGATGTTCAGGCGGTTCGACCAGCTGGCCAAGCCAGGCTCCGAAGGGGGCTTCGGGTCGATCGACGACGAACTGGCGGTGCTCGTGTATGACTCGAGGACCGAGTCCGAGCCGCTCGCGGGCGTGCGCGGCATCGGCGGAGGGCCTCGTCAGCTCACGTTCCAAGGCCCTCAGCTCACCATCGAGGTCGAACTTGACGGTCCGGGCCGCGAGCTGACCTGCCAGGTCGTGCCACCTCAGCCCGCCACTCTGGAGGTGCGCCACGGAGGCGGGAGCCTCGACGCCGGCGCTGACGAGTTCGGGACCTTCTACGTGCCCGGCCTGCCCGGCGGTGCCGTCAGCTTGCGCTGCGTCCCCCTGAGCGGTGCCTCCCGGCCAATCGCCACCAGCTGGGTCACGGTCGCCGACCGCCCGCTCGCCTGACGTCGGGACGCCACCATGTCACCGGCAGCCTCGTGACAGCGGTGGTGCCGGAGCCGGACGGGCCGCTGGCAGAGGCCAACCGCGCCATCGATCTCGTCTCGGCTGACCCGAGGCTCGCCTTGGCTCTGGCCGTCGGGATCCTCAACGGGAACGGCCTCGAGGCCGAAGAGCGCGCCGTGGCGGAACGCGCCGCCGCCTTGGCCGAGCTCGAGCTCGGCCAGATGTCCGGAGCGCGGGCGAGGTTCGAGCGTGCTCGCGATCGCGCCCTCGCCGACGGCCTCTACGACCGGGTGGCCGAGATCCAGATCGGCCTCGCCATCGTGCTGCTCGACTGCGAGGAGCCGGCGGCCGCCATGGCCGAGATCGACTCGGCGCTCGGCCATGCCGTCGACGTCGCCACGATCGGCAAGGTGCAGTCGCAGCGGGCCACCATCCTGATGCGCCTCGGGCGTTACGGCGAGGCGCTCGAGCAGGCGGCTGTCGCCCTCGCGACGTGCCGCTCGGCCGGAGCGCTCGGACCGGTGGCCCGCTTGCTCTCCAACCGGGGAATCGTCCACGCCTACCTGGGCGAATATGGCGAGGCAGAGTCCGAACTGGCCGAGGCACTCGAGCTGCTCCGGCGGGAAGGCGCCGACCTCGGCGCCGCCAACGTCGTACACAACCTCGGCTTCGTCGCCGCTCGCCGGGGCGACGTGCCCGCCGCCCTGGCGCGTTTCGACGAGGCTTTCGCGGAGTACCTGCGCCTCGACGTCCCGTCTCATGCTGCCTTCACGGACCGGTGCGAGGTCCTGCTATCGGCGAGGCTGCTGCCCGAAGCACGGGTGGCCGCCGACGCCGCTGTCGTCGGGCTGGAACGGACCGGGCGGGCCGCCGATCTTGCCGAAGCTCGGCTGATGCTTGCCGAGGTAGCGCTGGCCCAGGGCGACAACGAGACGGCTGCCACCGAGGCGGGAAAGGCGGCGGACGCCCTCGAGCGCCAGGGACGCACTGGATGGGCGGCACTGGCGCGCTTTGCCGCTGCTCGGGCGCGATGGGCGAGAACGCCGGCGCCAGATTCGCCGGATCGACCAGCGTCGCCGGATCGACGAGAGTCGCCGGATCGCAGCGCCGTCATGAGTGAGGCCGAGGAGCTCGCTGTCGAGCTGGCCGCTGCCGGCTGGCGCGTGCAGGCGATGGAGGCTCGGATCACCGCCGCCCGCACCGCACTCGGGGCCGGCGAGAACCTGCGGGCGCAGGTCCTGCTGGCGGCCGCCGACCCCGAGAGGGCGGCGCGGGACGGGGCGTCGTTCGACGAGCGCATTCGCGGTTGGTACGCGGTGGCGCTGTGCCGGCTCGCCGCCGGCGATCGCTCGGGCGCGCTCCTGGGGTTGCAAGCCGGCCTTCGCATCGCTGAGGAGCACCAAGCCACCCTCGGAGCGACCGAGCTGCGAGCGCGGTCCGCGCTACGGGTGGCCGACCTGGCCGAGCTCGGCCTGCGCCTCTGCCTCGAGGACGGTGCCGCCGCCGATGTCCTCGAATGGTCGGAACGCTGGCGCGCCAGGTCCTTGCGACCGCCTGAGGTCCTGCCGCCTCCCGACGAGCTGCTGGCCGAGCGGCTGAGCCAGCTGCGCCATACCGTCGCCGCCTTGGAGCTGACCGTGCAGGCCGGCGAGTCAGCCACTCCGGAGGTCGCCGATCTCGTCCGCCGCCGACACCAGCTCGAAACGGCCATCCGCCACCGCTCCCTCCAGGCCGGCCACCAGCGGCGCTCCACGCGACTCGTGCCCTCCCTCGCCGAAGTGCAAGCTCATCTGGCCGGTTCCGCTTCAGCGGCGGTCGTCGAGCTCGTTGCCATGGGCGGCCAACTCCACGCTGTCGTCTCCACAGATCGGTCCTGTGTCGTGCGCGAGCTGGCTCCTGTGGGAGAGCTCGAGCGCTGGCGGGCAGCGCTGGCTTTCGGTCTCCGGCGGCTCGTGGCCGGACGTGGCTCGCCCGCCAGCCTGTCGGCAGCCGCCGAGCTCGTCGTGCGGGCCGCCCAGGCAGCCGATGACCTCCTGCTCGGCCCTATCGGTGGTGATCTCGAGGCCGCCTTCACACGCGATCGCGACGAGCTCGTCATCGTCCCGACCGGCTCGCTCCACTCGCTTCCGTGGGGGCTGTTGCCGCGGCTCACCGGCCGACCGGTGTCGATCGCTCCGTCGGCGGCCGTTTTCCTCGACCGGTCCAAGGCCTCGGTCCGAGGTGGCCCGACGGTTCTCGTTGCCGCTCCCGGCGTGCCCTCGGCCCTCGCTGAGGCGGAGGGGATCGCCCGCCTCTACCGGGGTGCCGTCACGCTCGCCGGCCGCGCCGCCACCGCCGGCGCCGTCGCCGGCGTGATCGCCGGGGCCGGCACGGCTCACATCGTCGCTCACGGCACCTTCCGCACCGACAACCCCCTCTTCTCAGCCCTCGAGGTGGCCGACGGACCTCTCACCGTCTATGAGCTCGAGGAGATGGGCGACCCGCCGGAGCTCCTCGTCCTGTCGTCTTGCGACACGGGTCGCTCCGACGTGCGAGCTGGAGACGAGCTCATGGGGACGGTTGCCACCATGCTCTCCCTCGGCTCTCGGGCGATCGTGGCGAGTGTGGCGCCGATGTCCGACGCCGGGGCGCCGGCAGTCATGATGTCGTTCCACGAGCGACTCCTCGCCGGCCATCCGCCTGCGGTCGCCCTCGGTGGTGTCCAGGCCGAGTACCGGCTTGGTGCGCTCCCGCCGGCGGAGCTGGCCGGGCGCTCGGTCGCGGCGCAGCGGGCGCTGGCGGCAGCCGGCCTCGTCTGCTTCGGCGCCGGCGGCCTGCCTGCCGCCCTGGCCAGCACACCTTGCGAAGATCCTGCCGAGGCGCGTATGCGCGGCGCCCGGGTAGCTGCGAAGATGACGAAATGACTACAGACGGGGGGGCGTCGGACGAGATCTTCACCTCGATCGTCCGGAACGTCCGCAAGGTCATCCAAGGCAACGAGTCGGCCATCCGTCACGCTGTGACCTGCCTGGTTGCCGGTGGCCACCTTCTCATCGAGGACGTCCCCGGCGTCGGCAAGACGAGTCTCGGCAAGGCCGTGGCGGCGTCCGTCGATTGCCGGCACCGCCGTATCCAGTTCACGTCGGACCTACTTCCGTCGGACGTGACCGGCGTGAGCGTCTTCGACCGCAACACCGCGGCCTTCGAATTCCGGCCCGGCCCCATCTTCGCCAACATCGTGCTCGCCGACGAGATCAACCGCACCCCTCCAAAGACGCAGTCCGCCCTGCTCGAGGCGATGGAGGAAGGACAGGTGACCGTCGAGGGCAACACCTACGAGCTGCCCGACCCCTTCATGGTGATCGCCAC
>JBEKYM010000026.1:0-62670 GCA_049510975.1 Acidimicrobiales bacterium | reverse complement strand
CACCATGGCTTAAAGACCCACAAGGGCTACCGCATCAGCGGCGGTCCCGGGCACTGGGAGTGGGTGGGGCCGGGACGGGCGAGGGAGCAGGGTGAAGGGGCGGGAGCGGCCCGTCAGAACGACCGGCCCGCGCCGTTGCCCCCAACGGAGACGACCACTCGCAAGGAGAAGGAGGTGGTGGCCCCTGCGATGTTCTGACCTTGACCACGCCCCCGCGATCGAGCGGACGAGCAGGCTGACGGCGCGCCGTATTGCCGGGACGCTAATTCGCTAGTTCGCTAGCGCGGCGACGCCGTCTGCACGATCGGCGACGGCGACGATTCCGTCGACGACGCGGTCCCAAATGCCGCGGGGCAGGTCGTGGCCCATGCCGTCGATCATCATGAGCTCGGCGCCGGGAATGGCCTCGGCGGTGGCGTGGCCACCAGATGGTTGCACCAAGGGGTCAGCCGCTCCGTGAATGACGAGCGCTGGCACCTTGACCTGGGCGAGGCCGGGCCGGCGGTCGGCGGACGCAACGATGGCGAACAGCTGGCGAGCTCGGCCGAACGGGTCCGGATCGCGGTCCATGGCAGCAGTGATGACCGAGCGGCGCCAGGCCTCGTCGAATTCGAAGCCGGGCGAGCCGATGATCCGGAAGGTCTGGACACCTTGCTCGATCGCAGCCTCGCGGCTCTCGGGCCGAGGCGCCGTGAGGGCCGCTCCTGCCGCCGGCGTGGACTGCCCGACGGACCGGGCCGGCGTCGACATGATCGAGGTCAGGCTGCGCACTTTGTTCGGGTGCCGGATGGTGAGGGCCTGGACGATCATTCCACCCATCGACATGCCGACGACATGAGCCGGCGCCATCCCGAGGGCGTCCAACAGGCCGGCGGCATCGTCGGCCATGTCGTCGAGCAGGTACGGCGGCTCCTGGCGGGCCGCGCCGGGAGAAAAGTCCGGCACGCCGAACTCGGTGAAGTGAGTGGACTCGCCGACATCTCGGTTGTCGAAGCGGAGGACGTGAAAGCCACGCCCTGCCAGCCGGCCGAGGAATTCATCGTGCCAACCGTTCATCTGCGAGCCAAGGCCGTTCACGAGCATCAGCGGCCTCCCGCCGGCGTCGCCGATCTGCTCGTACGCCAGCGTGAGACCGTTCGCAGATGCCTTGTGAATCGCCATGTTCCACCCCGATCCCACTCAGACGACCGGGTGTCGCCTGGACAAACCAAACGCCGGAGACGGCGAGCCTAACGATCAGTACCGGTAAGCGTCGGGCTTGTAGGGGCCTTCCACGGGCACGCCGATGTAGGCGGCCTGCTCCTCGGACAGCGTCGTCAGGTGGATGCCCAGAGCGTCGAGGTGGAGACGGGCGACCTTCTCGTCGAGGTGCTTCGGGAGCACATGGACACCGACGGGATACTCGGCCGTCTTGGTGAACAGCTCGATCTGAGCGATCGTCTGGTTCGTGAACGAGTTCGACATGACAAAGCTCGGGTGGCCCGTGGCACAGCCCAGGTTCAGCAAGCGGCCCTCGGCCAAGACGATGACGGCATGCCCGTCGGGGAACACCCACTTGTCGACCTGCGGCTTGATGTTGACTCGGGTGACACCCGGCAACTTCGCCAGTCCTGCCATGTCGATCTCGTTGTCGAAGTGGCCGATGTTGCCGACGATGGCCTGGTGCTTCATAGCTGCCATGTGGGCGGCCGTGAGGACGGACTTGTTGCCCGTGGCCGAGACGAAGATGTCAGCCGTCCCGACGAAGTCCTCGACGGTGGCGACCTGATACCCGTCCATCGCCGCCTGCAGCGCACAGATGGGGTCGACCTCGGTGACGACGACGCGCGCGCCCTGCCCGCGCAACGACTCGGCGCAACCCTTGCCGACGTCGCCATAGCCGCAGACGACGGCCACCTTGCCGCCGATGAGCACGTCGGTCGCGCGGTTGATGCCGTCGATGAGCGAGTGACGGCAGCCGTACTTGTTGTCGAATTTGGACTTCGTCACCGAGTCGTTCACGTTGATGGCAGGGAACAGCAGCTCGCCGCGCTCGAACATCTGGTAGAGGCGGTGCACACCGGTCGTCGTCTCCTCCGTGACACCGCGGATGCCGTTCGCCAGAGAAGTCCAGCGCGACGAATCCTCCGACAGCGACCGAGCAAGCACTGACAGCACGACGGCCAGCTCCTCGCTCTCCGCCGTCTCCACTGCAGGCACAGCGCCGGCCTTCTCGAACTCGACGCCCTTGTGGACGAGCAAGGTGGCGTCGCCGCCATCGTCGAGGATCATGTTCGGGCCGCCTCCGTCGGGCCACCGGAGCATCTGCTCGGTGCACCACCAGTACTCCTCCAGCGTCTCGCCCTTCCAGGCGAAGACCGGCACACCCGACGGATGCTCCACCGAGCCGGTCGCACCGACCACGACCGCAGCCGCTGCGTGGTCCTGGGTCGAGAAGATGTTGCAGGACGCCCAACGGACAGACGCGCCAAGGGCGACGAGTGTCTCGATGAGCACGGCGGTCTGCACCGTCATGTGCAAGGACCCGGACACTCGGGCGCCTGCCAGCGGCTGCGCCGAGGCGAACTCGGCCCGCACCGACATGAGGCCGGGCATCTCGTTTTCTGCCAGATCGATCTCGGCACGGCCGAACGAGGCGAGGGACAGGTCGGCAACCTTGAAGTCACCGTTAGCGAGGTCGATGCTCATTTCATCTCCTGGATCGAGGGGAACAACGAGGGACTGGAACAACGAGGGACTGGAACAACGAGGGACTGGAACAACGAGGAACTGGGACGACGACGAGCTGGGACACCGACGCGCACAGACAAGACGACTTCAGACGACTAGGACGAAGAAGGAGGACTGGACAGACCGCCGGCAGCCGCCGCCGCCAGCAACCCGAGATGCTTTTGCTGCTCGAAGGCCAGCCACTCGGAAGGATCGACCTCGGAGGGCCGTACCGCCTCGGCCGACAACCACTCCTCGATTGCCGACCGCAAGGACCGGTCCGACCGCAGCCGCAGAGCGAAGCCGACCTCCGCGAGCTCCACCCCATAGGCCTCCAACAACTCGCGCAACGTGCGCAACCGCTGCAGTTCGGCCGGGCCGAACAATCGATAGCCACCGGCGGAACGAGCCGGCACCACGAGACCCGACTCCTCGATGTAGCGGAGCATGCGGGCGGACCACCCTGTCGTCGCCGACGCTTCGTGGATCGTTAGCCCCGACATGACAAGCAACCTTACCACGACAGTGAGAAGGTTGCCACAACTAGCCTGCTGCCGCATGATCCTGTCGGACCACACCATCCGCGAGGAGCTCGACGCTGGACGGATCGGGATCTCCCCCCTCGGTGAGGGCTGCATCCAGCCGTCATCGGTGGATCTGCACGTGGACCGCTACTTCCGGGTGTTCCGCAACCACACCCAACGCGTCATCGACGTACGTGAGAACCAGGAAGAGCTGACCGAGCTCGTCGAGTCCGTCGGTGACGACCCCCTCATCCTGCACCCCGGTGAATTCGTCCTCGGCTCCACACTCGAGCGCGTCCGCCTCCCCGACGACCTCGTCGGGCGCCTCGAGGGCAAGTCGAGCCTCGGACGGTTGGGGCTGTTGATCCATTCGACGGCGGGTTTCGTCGATGCCGGTTGGGACGGCTACCTCACGCTCGAGCTCTCGAACGTCGCCAACCTCCCGATCACCGTGTACCCGGGCATGAAGATCGGCCAGATCAGCTTTCTGCGGATGACCACGGCCGCTGACATCCCCTACGGCACGGCCGGACTCGGGTCGAAATACCAGGGCCAGCGCGGACCGACCCCGAGCCGTTACTTCGAGAACTTCCGCACGGTCGGTACCGCCGAATAGATTCATCTCGACCGGAGGCCGCACAGGCGGCCGACCGGGCGGTTCCCTGAGGAGGGCTCTTGCTCACGAGGTACCCGATAGCGCTGGCCGCGACCGTCATCGCACTGGCAATCGCCGGCCGGCGGCTGCTGTTCCTCTTCCGCCTCATCACCGCCGGGAAACCCGCCCCGGAGCGCCTCGCCAAATGGGGCAAACGGGCCGAGGTCGAGCTCGTCGAAGTCGGCGGCCAGAAGCGCTTGCTCAAGTGGACGGTGCCGGGTCTCGCCCACGCCTTCACGTTCTGGGGCTTCACGATCCTCATGCTCACGATCATCGAGGCTTTCGGCGACCTCTTCCAGGCCACCTTCCACATCCCGCTCATCGGCACGAACCCCTTCGTCGGCTTCATCGAGGACTTCTTCGCTGTCGCCGTCCTCTGCGCCCTCGTGGTCTTCAGCATCATCCGCATCCGCAACGCCCCGTCCCGGCTCGATCGCCAGAGTCGTTTCTACGGGTCGCACACCGGCGCCGCCTGGATCACGCTCGGCTTCATCGCCACCGTGATGGTGACCCTCCTCATGTACCGGGGCGCCCAGACCAATGTCGACCACGACTTCCCCTACACCCACTGGGCCTTCGCTTCCCATGCCATCGGGCACCTCCTCCACCCGCTCGGGGCGGCCACGAACGAGGCGCTCTCGACGGTCTTCGTGGATCTGAACGTCATCGCCATCGTGGGTTTCGGGGTGTTCCTCGTCCACTCCAAGCACCTTCACATCGTGATGGCACCCCTCAATGTTGCCTTCTCCCGCCAGCCGCGAGCGCTCGGGCCGCTCGACTCCACGCCGGTCATCGACGTCGAGAACATGGACGAGGACACGGTGTTCGGCGCCGGCAGGATCGAGGACTTCTCGTGGAAGCAGATGCTCGACTTCGTCACCTGCACCGAGTGCGGGCGCTGCCAGAGCCAGTGTCCCGCCTGGAACACCGGCAAGCCGCTCTCGCCCAAGCTCGTGATCATGGATCTGCGCGACGAGCTCCTCAAGCAGTCGAGCCGGGTGCTGGCCGGAGCGGCCGCCGCCAAGGCGGGGGGCACCGCCGGCGCAACGACGGCCGAGCCACCCCCCACGCTCGTTCCCGGCGTCATCGACCCGGACGTCCTCTGGTCGTGTACGACCTGCGGGGCATGCGTCGAGCAGTGCCCCGTCGACATCGAGCACGTTGACGCCATCATCGACATGCGCCGGTACGAAGTCCTCATCGAGTCCCGCTTCCCGACCGAGGCCGGCCTCATGTTGCGAAACATCGAGAACCGCGGCGACCCCTGGGGTCTCGGAGCCTCCAAACGGCTCGACTGGACGGCCGGCGTGGACTTCGAGATACCGGTCGTCACCGACACGATCCCCGACGACGTCGAGTATCTGTTCTGGGTCGGCTGCGCCGGCGCCCTCGACGAACGCGCCCGGAAGACGACCCAGTCGGTGGCGCGGTTGCTGCATCAGGCGGGGGTGGGTTTTGCCGTGCTCGGACCTCGAGAATCCTGCACGGGCGACCCGGCCCGGCGCCTCGGCAACGAGTTCCTCTACCAGATGCAGGCGACGCAGAACCTCGACACCCTGAAGTCAGCCGGAGTGAAGAAAGTCGTCGCCTCCTGCCCCCACTGCTTCAACTCGCTCAACAAGGAGTACCCCGCCCTCGGCGGCGACTTCGAAGTCGTCCACCACTCGCAGCTCCTCGCCCGGCTCGTGGAGGAGGGCAAGCTCGCCCCGCAGCGCTTCAACGCCAAGGTCACCTACCACGACCCGTGCTATCTGGGACGTCACAGCCGGGTCTACGACCCGCCGCGGGCGGTCATCGAGTCGGTGCCGGGCGTGGAGTCGGTGGAGATGCACCGCTGCCGGGAGAAGGGCTTCTGCTGCGGAGCCGGCGGCGCCCGGATGTGGCTGGAGGAGCGAATCGGCAAGCGGGTCAATCTCGAGCGCACCGACGAAGCGCTCGGCACCGGCGCCGACGTCATCTCGACTGCCTGCCCGTTCTGCCTCATCATGCTCGACGACGCCGTGAAGGAACGCCAGCGGGACGAAGAAGTCAGCGTCCTCGACATCTCCCAGATCCTGGAGCGATCGATGTCGCCGCCACCGCCGGCACTCGGGTAAGCAAGGCGCCCGGGTCGGACATCGCCGCGATACGGTCCTCGGGGTGAGGCTCACGGGGGAAAGGACGCCGACCATGGGTAGAGGCCGAAGTTCCCGAGGATCCCGCCTCGTCGCCGCTGCCGTAGCGGTGACATCGTCGGTCCTCGTCACGTTCGCTCTGACAGCGCCGGCTGAAGCCGCGACGCACGTCGTCACGTTGGCGAGCCTGCAGGTCGCCTCCCTCTCGGCCAAGGCGACCGATGACACCTACTCGGTGAGCTTCCGGTCCACGGATCCGCTCGCGACCGGCTCGTCGACGATCAAGATCGCCGCCGCCGCCGGCACGCTCTTTCAGACGTCGTGCCAGGCGGTCACCGACGACGCCACCGCCACGACGAGCTGCGCTTCCCCCACGGTCACCGGAGCCACGGCGGTCCTCACGAGCCCGCTCGCCGTCAACGCCGGCGACATGGTCTCGGTGCGGCTCGTCGGCGTCACCAACCCGGTCTCATCCGGCGATCAGACGCTCGAGCTCTCCACGAGCGCCGACCCCACGCCGGTCGTGCTCCATTACAAGCTGGCGCCGGCAACGGCGGTCACGGGCGCCAGCTTGTCGGAGAGCGCCGACTCGGTCGGGGCGACTGGCGTCACCTACTCCGCCATCTTCACCTCGCCGGACCGGCTCACGGCGGCGAGCCCTTACGCCTCGACCATCACGATTGCTGCGCCGGCGGGAACGGCCTTCCCCCCGAGCGGTTGCGGGCCGTACAACTTCGTCGACGCCACCACAGGCCAGAGCACCGACTGCGTCGAGGCGCAGCTGTCCGGGTCGACGGCGACCCTCGAGGTTCCCTTCGCGACCGAGGCCGGCGACGTGCTCTCGGTCGTGGTCGACGGCATGACGAACCCGGCCACGACCGGCCGACAGACCGTGCAGCTGTCCACGTCGGCAGATCCCACACCCGTGGCGCTGCACGACAGCCTCGTCGCCGTGAAGGCCGTCGCCCACGCGTTCCTGCAAGCGAGCTCGTATGCCCCGTCCGCCACGGGTGTCAGCTGGTCCGTCGGCTTCACCGCACCGGACCGGCTCACGAGCGCCGGCGCCGGCGCCGACAGCTCCACGATCACGCTCGCCGCCCCCGCCGGCACGGTCTTCCCCACTCCGGGCAGCTGTTCGGTCGGCTACAGGTTCCTCGACCCGTCCGCCGGCATCGACACGACGTGCGTGTCGGTGCAGCTGTCCGGTGACACGGCGGTGATCGAGGCTCCCGCCACGACTCGCCCCGGTGATGTCGTCGCCGTCATCGTGAGCGGCATGACGAACCCCTCGTCCGGCTCGCTCGAAGTGTCGACCTCCTCCGACCCGAAACCCGTCAAGCTCTCCCTCTCCCGTCCCACAACCGCTCCCGCTGCGCTCGAGCTCGGCTCGACGTCAGCCGGCGCTACGCAGGCAAGTGCGACGGCCACCTTGGATTTGGCTGCCCCACTGACGGCAGAGTCCACCGTGACGTTGTCGGCGGCTGCGGGGACGGTGATGCCGACGGGGAACTGCCTGTCGGGTTTCTATGCGGTCTACGACCTCACTTCCGGTGCGGACGCGAACCTCTGCTATACCGGCGCAGCCGGCGCCACCGTGACGATGGACAGTGACATCGCCACTGCCGCCGGCGACGAGGTCGCCTTCACTGCGGTGTCGGTGACGAACGCGTCGTCGAGCGGGACGCACACCTTCACCGTCACGACCTCGTCCGGGGCGGACTCGACGGCCTCCTACAAGCTGACCGCTCCGACGGCGGTGAAAGCGCCCGTGCTGCAGGTGAGCTCCGCCTCCGCCGGCGCCACGGACGTGACCTACTCGGTGACGTTCCAGGCGACGAACGGGATGACGGGGACGTACTACTCGGGCGTGACGCTGTCGCTGCCGGGTGTGACCTGGGGTCCCGGGAGCGGGGACGACAACAGCTGGACCGTCATCGACGACACGACGGCGAGCGTTGGCGGTGGCTTTGCCGATTACAGCGGCACGGGGGATTCGACGGCCGTCGTGTACCCGAACACGGCGTCGGGTGACGCCATCGCCCCGGGGGACTTCGTGACGGTGGTGGGTCAGGGGACGACGAACCCGTCGGTCACGGGCGCCAACACGGCGGCATTGTCCACGGGCGGCGACCCGACGGTCGTCTCCGTCAGTCTGCGTCTCGTCGAGGCCGCCGCCGTGAAGCACCCGGTGCTCGCGGTCGGATCGGACCTCGAAGGCGCCGCCAGCACGCTGTCGGTGAGCTTCATCTCGACCGACGGGCTCACGCCCGACTGGTCAACGATCACCCTCGCGCTCGCCGGGCTCGGATGGCCGCCGGGGAGCGGCGACGACGACGGCTTCACCGTCTACGACGACACGACCGGCTCCGGCGCCTCGGCGACGGCCGTCGTCACCGCATCGACGGCCGTCATCACGCCCGGCACGGGAAACGGCTTTGCGGCCGCTCCGGGCGACGTCGTCACGGTGTTCGTCACGCCGACGACCAACCCCTCGTCCAAGAGCAGCACGCTGCAACTCTCGACGTCCGCCGATCCGAAGGTGACGTCCGTGAAGCTGACCCTCACCTGACGAACCGTGTGCATCAAGTGACCTGACAGCCGGTGTGCGGTCACTTCGTGCACACGGTTCGGGACCGCCCGCCGAGCAGGCTCAGTGAACCGCCAGCCCAAGGGCCTTCGCATCGGCGTTGCGTAGCCGGGAGGCCGTCGCCACGAGGAGCTTGCGGGTGAGCGTCGGCGAGTCCCGCAGCAGCTTGTTGAAGTCCTTCTGAGCAATGGCGAGCAGCTCCATATCCGTCACGGCTTTGACGGTGGCCGACCGCGGCAGCCGGTCGAGGAGCGCCAGTTCGCCGAAGTAGCCGCCCGGGCCGAGCTCGGCCACTTTGCGGCCGTTGCGGAGGACCGCTGCCGTCCCGCTCACGATGAAGTAGAAGGTCTGCCCCACTTCGCCCTCGTCGCAGACGGTCGTGCCGGCGGCCACGGTCACGGGCTCAGCCGCCTTGGCGATGTTCCGTAGCTCGGCACGAGAACATTCGCTGAAGAGCCACACGCTTCCGAAATCGAACGAGGTGGTAGGAGACATGATCGAATCGTAGTGCCCCCCTGCGCTTTCGACACAGGGCGCAGCCCGGACCGCCACGACTCGTGCGCCTACAGGGCGTCGGCCCCCCGCTCGCCCGTTCGGACACGGACCACGTCCTCGAGCGAGAGCACCCACACCTTCCCGTCGCCGATCTTGTTCGTCCGGGCGGTGGCGACGATCGCCTCGGTGACGTCGGCCACCTCGGCGTCGTCCAGGACGACCTCGATCCGCACCTTCGGGATGAGGTCGACGGCGTACTCGGCGCCCCGATAGACCTCGGTGTGACCGAGCTGCCGCCCGAAACCCTGCACCTCAGTGACCGTCAACCCCTGCACCCCGAGCTCCTTCAGGCGGTCCATGACCTCGTCGAGCTTGAACGGCTTGATGACGGCGACGACGAGCTTCATGGCGGCCCTCCCTTCAGGTCCGGTGTCACCAGCTCGGCCCGACTGCCCAGCACGTTAGGCAGAGCGTGTTGCCAGGCGGTAAGGAGCACGAGAAGCGTGTGTTACCCGACTGTGAACGGCGCATGAAGGACCCGGCCCGACCCCGCCGCCGGCCCTAGCCTTCGGCCTGCCGAGCGACGGCCTCCGCCGCCGCCGCCGCCGCTTCCGGGTCGCCCAGGTAGCGAGCGCTGCGCACGCCGAGGCGGTCGTCGAGGTCGTAGACGCGGGGGAACCCGGTCGGGATGTCGAGCCCCGGGATCTCCTCGTCGGAGATGGACTCGAGCTCCTTCACGAGCGCACGAAGGCTGTTGCCGTGAGCGGCGACGAGGACCGTGCGGCCGTCGAGGAGCTCCGGGGCGATGGCATCCTCCCAGTACGGCAGGAGGCGGTGCACGACATCGGCGAGGCACTCGCTCGCCGGCAGCGCCGACAGCGGGACGTTCCGGTAGCGGGGGTCGTTGACCGGGTGATTGGGATCGTCGAGACCGACCGGCGGCGGCGGGACGTCGTAGCTCCGTCGCCAGGCCTTCACGAGCTCGAGGCCGTGCAGTTCGGCCGTTTCTCGCTTGTTCAGCCCTTGCAGGGCGCCGTAGTGACGCTCGTTCAGTCGCCAGTGCCGTCGCACGGGCAGGTAGCTCCGCCCCATGACGTCGAGCGCGATGTTGGCCGTCCGCACGGCACGTGTGAGCACCGACGTGTGGACCGAGTCGAACTCGAGCCCGGCCTCCGCTGCCATGAGCTCGCCGGCCGCTGCGGCTTCGGCTTCGCCGGTCTCGCTCAAGTCGACATCGGTCCAGCCCGTGAAACGGTTCTCGGCGTTCCAGGTGCTCTGGCCATGTCGGAGCAGGACGAGAGTCGGCACGCGCCGCACGTTACTCCCGCTGAAACTGCCGCTAGACATGAGCCATGGCCGCGCCGCCCGACCCGCTCGCCTGGCAGCTCGTGGGAAAGCGGCCCGGTTCGACGGGCTGGATCACCGTGACGACGTCGACCTACCGCATGCCCGACGGCAGTCAAGCGGACTGGGACCTCGTCGAGGGCCCCGATATCGTCGCGGTCCTCGCCCTGACCGCGGACGGCGAGGTCGTCCTCGTCCGACAGTTCCGGCCGGGGCCGGACGCAGTCCTCGCCGAGCTGCCGGGCGGGATCATCGACGCCGGCGAGACCCCCCTCGACGCCGGCCAACGCGAGCTCCTCGAGGAGACCGGATACGCCGGCGAAGCGGCCGTGATCGGATGGCTTTGGCGCAGTGCCTCGGAGCTTCGCCGGCAATGGGTCGTCGTCGTCACCGGGGCGCGCCGGGTCGCCGAACCGGATCCCGGAGCGCTCGAGTTCCTGCAGGTGACGACGGCGAGCCTCGAGGACCTGCGCGCCCACCTTCGCAGCGGTCAGCTCACCGACACCGCCGCCGGCTACCGGGCCCTCGATCATCTCGGGCGCCTCTGACGGGAGCCTGCTAGCGGCTGGCTGGCTCGTTGAGGTACGTCGCACCCAGGGCGGTTGGGCCGTCGAAGAGGGGCCGCGCTATCCTCCCCGCGATGCCCCGGGGTCACCGAACCGTCGACTCGGACGACGCCCTTCCCCGGGATCGCAACGCCAAGCTGCCGCCGCCTCGGCAACCACAGAGCGCCCCGCGCCGCAAGCCCGATCCGCAGCCGCCGGTCAAGGCACCGCTCTTTGATCGCCTCCGCACCGCCATCGTGCGGCCGGCCGATGGCGACGATGACGACGGCAACGAACACTTCGAACCTCGCCCAGCCGAAGAGCTGGAAAGCGCAGTCCGATCCGCCGACGACAAGGAACGGCTCATCGGCCTCATCGCCGCGCCCCTCGCCGCCGCCATCGGCATCCTCGTCACCGGTGCGCTGATCAGCAACGACCCGGCTGCTCGCCTGAAGAACGGCCAGATCAACATCCATCACGTCAACCCGTCGGTGTACGAGGGCCTCACCTACGTCCTCGTCGGCCTGTCGGTCATCGTCCTCGTGTCGGCGATGTTCCGCAAGCGGCTCTTCCTCGGCATCGCCCTGGCGCTGTACGGGTTGGCCATTTTCAACTTGCACTACTGGGGTTTCGGCGTGCCGTTCATCCTCGCCGGCGCCTGGTTGCTCGTGCGGGCCTACCGCCTGCAACGGGAGCTGAAGGAGGTCACGGCCGCCGGGCAGCCGCCCGGTAGAGCCGGCACCCGTTCGCAGCAGGTGACGCGGCGCTACACGCCGCCGGCTTCTCCGCGCAAACGTTGACCCTCTGAGAGTCTGCCGGACCCTCGTCGCCTGACGACCACGAGCCCGAGCGCCAGCAGGAGCACCACGAGGAGCACGGCAGGCAGCACGAACGCGCCGTCTGAGGTGTGCTCCTTCGCGAGATCACTCGTGGTGGCGATCAATCCAGGGTCGCTCGGCACGGCGACGGCTCGGAGCATCGCCCCCGTCGAGTGAAAGGCATCGCCCGGTATCGGCTCGCTGTAGCGCCGACCGTCGAGGGTGAACGTCCCGCTGCACTGGTACCCGACGAGGTTGCTGCCGCTGCCCCCCATGAGACCGAGGCAGTTCGTCACGCTCACCGCCACGGGAACGCCGTGCTGATGCAGGCTCGTGATCTCGGCGTTCTTCCTGGCGCCGGCGACGAACAGCACGGTCACGAGCACGGCGAGACCGAGCAGACACAACGTCACGACCACGCGACCGACACGGCGTACGTCGACGTCGACGCCGGCTCCCCGTAGCTTCGCCACCGGCGCCTCGCCGCCGCCGGCGACGGACAGATCCACCGCCGGAGGAACCGCCAGAGGTCGAGGAATTGGCACAGCACACGACTGTACTCACAGGTTTTGCGACCTGATCAGGAGCACGTAGCCCAGTTCACACACTGGTAACACTCGCGTGACCGTTTGGAAACTCCCGGCTTGCATCCTTTGTGCGGCAGGGCGAACCGCCCGCTGTGGCCTTGGCGCACCCGTTGATGTGTGACGCCCTGTCCCCGGCACGGAGCGCCATACGCATCGACCGTACGAGAGGAGTACTCGAGCCGTGCTGCACATGCTTGGCGCCGTAGTTCCTGTTCCCTATCCGAGTTGGCTCAACCCGGCCGACAACACGTGGCAGATCACCGCCGCCACGTTCGTCGGCCTCATGAGCCTGCCCGCACTGGCTGTGCTCTACGCCTCGATCGTCCCGAAGAAGTGGGCTGTGAACATCATGGCGATGATGTTCGCCGGGTTCTCGCTCGTCCTCATCGCCTGGGTGTTGTGGTCCTACAAGATGGGCTTCGGCGCCACGTCGATCGGATCGGGTGTGAAAGGCGGCGTGCAGACTCAGCTCTCCGGCGTGGGCTGGGTGAAACACTTCTTCGACAACTTCGTCGGGAGACCGGGCGGCATCACCAATGCCACGGGCGAGGAAGGCCAAGCCGTTTCGGCCGCCAACACCGCCATCCCGTTCCACTTCTCGACGTCGTCGCTGGCCTACTTCCAGTTCGTCTTCGCAGCCATCACCCCCTTGCTCTTCATGGGTTCGGTGGTCGGCCGCATCAAGTTCAGCGCCTGGTGCCTGCTCGTGCCGCTGTGGTCGACGTTCGTCTACGGCGTGGACGCCTTCCTCCTTTGGGGCGGCGGTTACCTCGCCCAGGAGGGGGCACTCGACTTCTCGGGTGGGTACGTCATCCATATGTCTGCCGGCGTGTCGGGTTTCGTGGCGGCGTGGGTCCTCGGGCCTCGCCTGTTGAGGGACCGGCAACACGCCTTACCCAACAACCTCGTGATGGCGGGCGTCGGCGCCGGCATCCTCTGGCTGGGCTGGAACGGCTTCAACGGTGGCGACCCGTACTACGCCGGCGCCAGCATGGCGGCGGCCGTCGTCAACACGAACCTCGCAACCGGTGCCGGCGTCCTCGGGTGGATGGCCTTGGACGGCTTGTTCTCCAAGACCAAGAAACCCACCTTCCTCGGCGGCGTCAACGGCATGATCTGCGGGCTCGTCGGCATCACCCCGTGTGCCGGCTGGGTGAACGGCCGAGGTGCCATCTACGTCGGCCTCATCTGCACCGGCTTGGTCTGGGTCGCATGGAACTACTTGTCGAAGGTGCGGCCCTTCTCCAAGGTCGACGATGCCCTCGGTGTCGTCTACACCCACGGAATGGCAGGCTTGACCGGCGGTTTGCTGCTCGGGATCTTCGGCGACCCGAACATGCTCGAGTACGGCTGCGGCCACCTCGACGTGGCCGGGCAGGTCGTCAACACGAGCCAATCGGTGTATGCCGCCAGTGCGGGCAAATGTGTGCCGTTCTCGGTGAGCGGGCTCATGTACACGGGCTCGGCGCACCAACTCTGGGAACAGGCCCGAGCGGCAGTCTGGGTGATCTTCTGGTCGGCGCTCGTGACCTTCATCTTGATGAAGCTCATCGGCCTCGTGCTCCGAGGGCTCCGTTACTCCGACGAGGTTCTCGAAGTCGGCGACCTCGCCATCCACGACGAGGAAGCCTTCCCGCAGACCATCGGGTCGTTCGCCATGGTCGGGATGGACATCGGCAGCTCGTCGCCGTCGTCCTCCTCGCGGCAATCGTCAGAAGAGGTGTCACCACCGGACGAACGAACCTAGGGTCCGTGCGGCCCTGACAGTTGGCGGGTCCGGAACGACCCCCTCCCAGTGCGGGGAGGGGGTCGTTTCGCGTCCGGTGTTCACCTCCGCAGGGTTTCTGGATGGGTGGTGGGGACCTATGTGTCCCCGCCGACCATCCCGAAGGAGCGCGCGATCCATCTCCGAGTGGTGGCGGGCTCGAAATGACGGGCATGCCGCCCGGGGCCCGGTCCGGCGGGCAGGCCCGGTCGGTGCCGCCTCAAGGCCGGCGTAACACGCCGTTCACGGCCGGGTAATGCAGCGTTCGCGTGTTGGGCACAACGCTGCAACAGCCCGTTTGTAACCTCGTTGCAAGCACTCGGACAACGGTGTCCCTGATCCGCCCCCACCGCGGGGTGAAGGAGGTTGCATGTTCGGGACGATGCAGGTCCCCGCTGCTCTCGGGCGACGTCGCCTGGCGGGCCACAACGGCCGGAGGTTCGCCGAGAGACGGCGGGCCGCCGACACCCTGGTGATAATCTCGGCCGCCTTTTCGCTCGTGGTGGCTGGCTGGCTGCAGCGGCCCTACGCCCTCGCCCCTGAAGGGAGTGTGCAATGAAGCTCGTCGTCGCCATCATCAAGCCCTTCAAGCTGGACGAAGTGAAAGAGGTACTGAAGGACCTCGGAGTGCAAGGCCTGACCGTTGCCGAAGTCCAGGGGCACGGCCGCCAGCGCGGCCACACCGAGACCTACCGAGGGGCCGAGTACACGGTCGACCTCATCCCCAAAGTGCGCATCGAGATCATCGTCGACGACGCCCAAGTGACCGACGTCGTCGACGCCATCACGACTTCCGCCCGTACCGGCAAGATCGGCGACGGCAAGGTCTGGGTCGTGCCGGTCGAGGACGTGATCCGCATCCGCACGGGCGAGCGGGGAGTCGAAGCGCTCTAAGCCGCAGTGCGGCGGAGGGCCGGTCAAGATTTTCCAAGACAGCGACCGCTCCGGCCCGTACCGTGACCGGCATGTCGGAGATCGGATACCACAGCGTCAACCCGTTTGTCGTCGTAGCCGGAGCGGAGGGCCTCATCGGCTGGCTCACCGACGTGCTCGGAGGCGAGGAGACCGAACGGATCACGAGGCACGACGGCAGTGTCGGTCATGCCGAAGTGCTCGTCGGCGATTCCATCGTCATGGTGAGCGATGCCGGTGAGAGCTTCCCGCCACGGGCGTGTGCCCACTACGCCTTCGTGGACGACGTCGACGCCGTCTACGCCCGGGCGCTCTCGGCCGGCTCGAGCAGCCTGCGCGAGCCGGCCGACCAGTTCTACGGCAACCGAGAGGCTGGCGTCGTGGACCCCTTCGGCAACATCTGGTGGCTGGCAACGGTCATCGAGCACGTGCCGGCCGAGGAGCTCCAGCAGCGCTACGAGGATTCGTCCGCCTCGTAGCCTCGACCGGCGTCATTCCACCGAGCCCGACGGTCCGCCAAATCGGCCTCAGAGACCGGCGGCGGCCTCGGCCGGCGTCATTCCGCCGAGCTCGAGGAACTCCCGGCACAGGTGAGACTGGTCGTAGTAGCCGCATTCGACGGCAGTCACCGCGAGCCGTCGTGCGGGGGGAGACTGCCGGAGCACAGCGATGGTGTGGTGGAAGCGGACGATGCGAGCGGCTTGTTTCGGAGTGACACCCACAAGGCGCCGAAACTCCGCGACGAGGTGGCGGTGGCTCCATCCGATTTCGTCAGCCAGGCGGCCGATGCGAGCCTGGCCGCCCGTCCGGCACAACTCGTCCCAGCACCAGCCGGCCCGGGGATCGAGGCTCGTCCGGGAGGTCGACGCCAACTCGAGGAGGAACGCTTCGGCGACCTCGAGGCGTGCAACCCAACTGCCGGCGGAAGCGACCCTGGAGAGGAGCCGGGCGACCCTGGACTCGCCGACGAGATCTCCGAGGTCCACGGCGCGCCCGGCCAGCTCCGCCATCGACACGCCGAACAGCAAATGAGCACCCGGGGGCGTCAGCTTGAGATCGACGCACTCGATGACACCGCCTGGCGCCGCCGACGTCGGCTCGAGGGAGACGCCGCGCACGAACGCAGCCGGCAGACCGGCGAAGGGCTCCCCGAGCTGCAACATGAGCGTCACCGTCGGGCTCGGAAGAATACGGAGGCGGTCCGGGGGCCTCGCCTGTTCGAAGCCGACCAGGTCCCGGGCCAGGCAACGGCCCACGAGAGGGCCAGCCGGGCGTTGGGTGCGTCGCACCCACTGAGCCGGCGGTTCGAACGTCGCCCCGACCGGTGGATCGACGTCCCCGACCGATGCAACGTCGCGATCGCTGTCCGGCTGGAGCACCGGCGCTCAGCCTACGTGCAGGGCCGGAGGGGTGGGTTTTCGGGAGAAAGTTCCTCCAACTTGACAATGAGGCACTCAACTTCGTTATACTGAGCACATCGAAAGAACTCGAACAGTGGAGGATATGAGATGCCGAAGGCCGTAGGAATCGACCTCGGGACGACGAACTCGGTGGTTGCGTTCCTCGAAGCCGGCGAGCCGACCGTGATCCCGAACGCGGAAGGCGGGCGTACGACGCCGTCGATCGTGGCGTTCACGAAGTCCGGTGAGGTGCTCGTTGGAGAGGTGGCCAAGCGCCAGGCGATCACGAACCCGGACCGCACGGTGCGTTCGGTCAAGCGCCACATGGGCACCGACTGGAAGCTGGACATCGACGGGAAGAACTACACGGCCCAGGAGATCTCGGCCCGCATCCTGCAGAAGCTGAAGCGGGACGCCGAGGGGTACCTCGGTGACACCGTCACCCAGGCCGTCATCACCGTCCCTGCGTACTTCGACGACGCCCAGCGCACCGCCACGAAGGAGGCCGGGCAGATCGCCGGCCTCGAGGTGCTCCGCATCATCAACGAGCCGACGGCGGCCGCCCTTGCCTACGGTCTCGACAAGGAAGGCGCCGACCAGACGGTCCTCGTCTTCGACCTCGGCGGCGGCACCTTCGACGTGTCGCTGCTCGACATCGGCGAGGGCGTGTTCGAGGTGAAGGCCACCGCCGGCAACACCCACCTCGGCGGCGACGACTGGGACCAGCGAGTGATCGACTGGCTCGTGAAGTCGTTCAAGGACACCGAGGGAGTCGACCTGTCGAACGACAAGATGGCGCTCCAGCGGCTGAAGGAAGCCGGCGAGAAGGCCAAGATCGAGCTGTCGTCCGTGCAGGAGACCACGATCAACCTGCCGTTCATCACGGCCACGAACGAGGGCCCGAAGCACCTCGACCTGAAGCTCACGCGGGCGAAGCTCCAGGAGCTGACCGAGGACCTCGTGGAGGCGCTGCGCGGACCCTTCGAGTCCGCCATCTCCGACGCCGGCCTCACGAAGGAAGACATCGACCACGTCATCCTCGTGGGAGGCGCCACTCGCACGCCTGCGGTGCAGGAGCTCGTGCACAGCCTCACGGGCAAGGAGCCCCACAAGGGCGTCAACCCGGACGAGGTCGTGGCCGTCGGCGCCGCTATCCAGGCCGGCGTGCTGAAGGGCGAGGTGAAAGACGTCCTGCTGCTCGACGTGACCCCGCTCAGCCTCGGCATCGAGACCAAGGGCGGCATCACCCACCGGCTGATCGAGCGCAACACCACGATCCCGACGCGCCGCTCGGAAATCTTCACGACCGCCGAGGACAGCCAGCCGTCGGTCGAGATCCACGTGCTCCAGGGCGAGCGGGACATGGCGATGTACAACAAGACGCTCGGCAAGTTCCAACTCGTGGACCTGCCGCCGGCACCCCGCAACGTCCCCCAGATCGAAGTCGCCTTCGACATCGACGCCAACGGGATCGTGCACGTCTCGGCCAAGGACCTTGCCACCGGCAAGGAGCAGTCGATGACCATCACCGGGCAGTCGTCGCTCCCGAAGGACGACATCTCCCGCATGGTCCGCGACGCCGAGGAGCACGCCGCCGAGGACAAGCGCCGGCGCGCCGAGGCCGAGACCCGCAACAACGCCGACACCCTCGTGTACCAGACCGAGAAACTCCTCCGCGATCAGGGCGACAAGGCCCCGGCCGAGGAGAAGACCAAGGTTGAGGAGTCACTGGCGACGCTGAAGACGGCGCTCGAGGGAAGCGACGTCGACGCCATCAACCGCGCCCTCGAGACGCTGAAAGGCGCCACGCAGGCGATGGGCCAGAAGATCTACGAGGCCGCCGCTGCATCGGCCTCGAGCGCTTCCAGTGACGGATCCGGCGGATCCGGCTCGTCCGGCTCTTCCAGCTCGAGCGACGGGGGCGGCTCCGACGACGAGGTCGTCGACGCCGAGATCGTGGACGGTCCCCCCACGGGCGACGCATGAGCGACGCCTCCAAGCGCACACCGCATCCGGCACCCGGGGTTGACCCGGAGGCCGGCGGCGGTGCCGCCGGTCCGACCGAGGCAGGCTCGGACGTGCGCCCGAACGACAGCGCCGGCGAAGAAGCCGACGCCGTCTCCGATGCGGCTGCGGCTGCCTACGCTGCGGCGGCTGCGGCCATCGAGGAGGACGCCGCCACAGCGCCCAAGCCGGACGACCTCTTCCGCCTCGGCAACAACGACTTCACCGGTCTCGAGTCGCTCCTGTCCGACGACTTCGCCCGCATCAGCAGCGAGCGGGACGAGTTCCTCGACGCCCTGAAGCGCCTGCAAGCCGACTTCGACAACTTCCGCAAGCGCACCGAGCGCCAGCAGGCCGAGCTCAAGAGCCGCGCCAGTGAGGCCCTCGTCCTCCGGCTGCTGCCCGTGCTCGATGCCCTCGAGCTGGCACTCACCCACCTCCGACTCGGCGACTCGCCTCCCACCGACGAAGCCTCCGCCTCGTTGCTCCACGTGAACGCGCAGCTGCGCGAGGTCCTTGCCCGCGAGGGGTTGGAGCGGATCGACGCCGTCGGAGTTGGCTTCGACCCGACGATCCACGAAGCCACCGCCATGGACGACAGTGCCCCTGACGCCACAGCCGACACTACGGGTGACGACGGCGAGCCGCCGGCGGCCGGCCCGACCGTCAGCGAGGTCTGGCGCTCCGGTTACCGGATGGGCGACCGGGTCATCCGGCCGGCCATGGTCCGGGTCCGAGGCTGACCCGGCGGCAGGAAAAGGCCCCGGCTGAACGATGGCACCACAACGCGAATGGTTCGACACCGATTACTACAAGGTGCTCGGCGTCTCCTCGGAGGCGACCGAGAAGGAAGTCACGCGCGCCTACCGCAAACTCGCCAAGCAGTATCACCCTGACGCCAACCCCGGCTCGGAGGACAAATTCAAGCAGATCGCCTCTGCCTATGACGTGCTCGGCGACGCCGACAAGCGCAAGGAGTACGACGAGGTCCGCCGGCTCGGGCCGCTCGGCGGCGGCTTCGGGGGCTTTGGGCGCGGCGGCGGGGCGAGCAGCAGCACCGGTGAGGGTTTCAACTTCCACATCGACGACATCGGCGACTTGTTCGGCAACCTCTTCGGCCAAGGCAAGTCCCGCAGCCAGAAGACGAACACCTGGACGAGCGCCCGCCGCGGTCAGGACGTCGACGCGGAACTGCACCTGCCTTTCAACGAAGCCATCCACGGGGTCGTGACGTCGGTCAACGTCATCACCGGCACGATGTGTCACACCTGTGCCGGCAGCGGCTCGAAACCCGGCAGCCTTCCCATCACCTGCCCCCGATGCGGCGGGACCGGCACGCTCAACGACAACCAAGGGCTCTTCTCGCTGGCGGCCCCCTGCCCCGAGTGCCGCGGCCGCGGCTTGAAGGTCGTCGACCCGTGCCCGACCTGTGGCGGCAGCGGCGTCGAACGGCGCCAGCGCCAGGTCAAAGTCCGCATCCCTGCCGGCGTCGAAGACGGCCAGCGAATCCGCGTGAAGGGCCGGGGCGAGCCGGGTGAGAACGGCGGACCGGCCGGCGACCTCTACGTCATCGTGCACGTCGAGCGTCACCCGGTCTTCGGGCGCCGCGGCAGGAACCTCACGATCAAAGCCCCCGTCACCTTCAGCGAAGCCGCCCTCGGCGCCGACATCACGGTGCCGTCCCTCGACGAGCCGGTGACGCTGCGGATCCCCGCCGGCACGCCGTCGGGCAAGACGTTCCGCGTGAAGGGGCACGGGGTGAAGACACCCTCGGCCACCGGCGATCTCCTCGTCACCGTCGAGATCACCGTGCCGACCGCACTCACCGAGCAGCAGCGCGCCGCCATCGAGGCGCTCGCCGCCGCCACGCCCGACTCGCCCCGCGCCCATCTGCTGGGGGAGGTGTGAGCGCCATGTCAGGTCCGATCGACACGAACCCGAACGCCAGCGGCGTCCTCTCGAACACGCGGGCGGTTTACGTCATCTCCGTCGCCGCCGAGCTCGCCGGCGTGCACCCGCAGACTCTGCGCATCTACGAACGCAAGGGTCTGCTCGACCCGGCGCGCACCCACGGCGGCATCCGCCGCTACAGCGAAGCCGACATCGAGCACCTCCGGCACATCCAGCAACTGACCGCCGCCGGCATCAACCTGGAGGGCGTCCGTCGCATCCTCGCCCTCGAGTCCGAGCTGGCATCGCTTCGCAGCGAGCTCACCCGCGTGCGCGCCGAAGCCCAGGAGGCCGTCGTGAACACGCACCGCCTGTACCGCCGGGACCTCGTCCCGGTCCAGAAGAACCGGCTGCCGGCCAAGTGGCGCGGCTGACCGGCTGATCCAAGGACACCTCAGAGATATGGCATTCGACCCGAACCGCTGGACACACAAGACTCAAGAGGCGGCCCGAGATGCTGTGGCACTCGCCCGCCAGTACCACCACGCCGAAGTGACGCCGGAGCACTTCCTCTACGCCGCCCTCGGCCAGGACGGCGGCGTCACGATCCCGCTCCTCGACAAGCTCGGCGTGTCGCCGTTGAGCTTGAAGAACCGCCTCGACGAGGGTTTTGGCAAGCTCGCCAAGGCCTACGGGGGCGGCGAGCCGTCGTTCTCACGCGAGATGATGCAGGCCTTCGAGCGGGCCGAGGTCGCCCAGAAGGAGATGGGCGACGAGTATCTCTCGGTCGAGCATCTCCTCCTCGCGCTCGCCGACGAGATCGGTGTCTCCCGCGACTCCCTCCTGAGCGCCCTCCGCGAGATTCGTGGCAGCCACCGTGTCACCTCACAGGAGCCGGAGGAGCAGTACCGCGCCCTCGAGCGCTACTCGCAGGATCTGACCGATCTCGCCCGCCGGCGCAAGCTCGATCCCGTCATCGGGCGCGACGAGGAGATCCGCCGGGTCATCCAGGTGCTGTCGCGCCGCACGAAGAACAACCCGGTCCTCATCGGCGAGCCGGGAGTCGGCAAGACCGCCATCGTCGAGGGGCTCGCCCAGCGCATCGTCGAAGGTGACGTGCCCGAGGGGCTGAAGAACAAGCGGGTCGTCTCACTCGATCTCGGCTCCATGGTCGCCGGCGCCAAGTACCGGGGCGAGTTCGAGGAGCGGTTGAAGTCGGTGCTGAAGGAGATCTCCGATGCCGAGGGCGAGATCATCACGTTCATCGACGAGCTCCACACGATCGTCGGCGCCGGCGGGGCAGAGGGAGCCATGGACGCCGGCAACATGATCAAACCCATGCTGGCGCGTGGCGAGCTGCGCATGATCGGCGCCACGACGCTCGACGAGTACCGCAAGCACATCGAGAAGGACGCCGCCCTCGAACGCCGCTTCCAGCCCGTGATGGTGCAGCCCCCTTCGGTGGCCGACACCATCGCCATCCTTCGCGGCCTGAAGGAGCGCTACGAGGTGCACCACGGCGTGCGCATCCAGGACTCCGCCCTCGTGGCCGCAGCGGTCCTCTCCGACCGGTACGTCACCGGGCGCTTCTTGCCGGACAAGGCGATCGACCTCATCGACGAGTCCGCCAGCCGCCTGCGCATCGAGATCGACTCGATGCCGACCGAGCTCGACGTCGTCTCGCGGCGCATCCGGCAGCTCGAGATCGAGGAGATGGCCCTCTCGAAAGAAGAAGACCCTGCCTCGAAAGAGCGCCTCGCCCGCCTGCAGGCCGAGCTCGCCGACTTGCGTGAGCAGCAGACGGCGATGACGGCGCACTGGCAGGCCGAGAAGGAGGCCATCGGCGCCATCCGCTCGCTCAAGAGCGATGTGGAGGCGGCTCGCGGCGAGGCGGACCGTTTCGAGCGGGAGGGAGACCTCGCCAAGGCCGCCGAGATCCGCTACGGGCGCGTGCCGGAGCTGGAGCGCCAGATCGAGCTGGCCACGGCGAAGCTGTCCGAGCTGCAGACGACCCAGAAGATGTTGAAGGAAGAAGTCGACCCCGAGGACGTCGCCGAGGTCGTGAGCCGCTGGACGGGCGTGCCCGTCACCCGGCTCGTCGAAGGAGAAGTCGCCAAGCTCGTCCACCTCGAGGACCTGCTGCATGCTCGTGTCGTCGGCCAGGACGAGGCCGTCACCGCCGTCGCCAACGCCATCCGCCGCAGCCGCGCCGGTCTCGGCGACCCCAACCGCCCGATCGGCTCGTTCCTGTTCCTCGGGCCGACCGGAGTCGGCAAGACCGAGCTTGCCCGCGCCCTCGCCGAAGTCCTCTTCGACGACGAGCGCGCCGTCACCCGCATCGACATGGGCGAGTACCAGGAGCGCCACAACGTCTCCCGCCTCGTCGGGGCGCCCCCGGGCTACGTCGGCTACGAGGAAGGCGGCCAGCTGACCGAAGCCGTACGGCGCCGGCCCTACGCCGTCGTCCTCCTCGACGAGATCGAGAAAGCCCACCCGGACGTCTTCAACGTCCTGTTGCAGGTGCTCGACGACGGCCGTCTCACCGACGGCCAGGGCCGGACCGTCAACTTCACGAACACCGTGCTCATCATGACCTCGAACCTGCAGGGCGACCCGCTCTCGGTCTTCAAGCCGGAGTTCGTCAACCGCATCGACGAGATCGTCCGCTTCCGCTCACTCGGGCGCGACGACCTCACCCAGATCGTCGAAATTCAGCTCCGCCAGCTGGACAAGCGCCTCGCCGACCGGCGCCTGACACTCGAGGTGTCCGACGCCGCCAAGGTCTGGCTCGGCGATCACGGCTACGACCCGGCCTTCGGCGCCCGGCCACTGCGCCGGGTCATTCAGCGATCGATCGGCGATCCGCTGGCGGTGGCGTTGCTGGAGGGGCGTTTCTCCGAGGGCGACACCGTCCATGTCGACGTCGGCGAGGGCGGCGAGGGGCTCGTCCTCGCCTGAGCCGTCCACGCTGTTCGACGTCGGCGAGGCCGGCGAGGGGCTCGTCCTCGCCTGAGCCGCGGCCCAGGCCATCGCCCGCACTGCAGCATCAAAGTCAGCGAGACTGGCGGCGATGCAGGTCCGCGAGATCGACCCGAACGACGATGCCGAACTGACGGCCTGGTGCGCCGTCCAGCGAGCCTCGAAGGAGGCCGACTGGCCGGACGAGACGCCGAGCACGTTCCGCCAGATGAGGGCGATCGCAAACGGGGGTTTTGGCGGGAAGCGCTTCATCCTGCACGTCGTCCTCGACGAAGCCGGCCGGACCGTCGGATGCTCGATGCAGGGCCGCCCCACCCGGGACAACCTGCGTCGCATCGAGCTCGAAGTCCACGTCGACCCGGCGCATCGACGCCTCGGAGCCGGCCGGGCGCTCGTGCACCACGTGGAGGAGACCGGCCCGCTCGACGGGCGAACGACGGTGATGGCGGCAGTCGACGAGCCGCTCGAAGGCGTCTCGCCGGGCCGCGAGTTCGCCCTCGCCCTCGGCTACGAGAGCGCCCTGCCCGAGATCCGCCGCGTCCTGCCGCTCCCGGTGAAGCTCGACTTCGAACGGTTCGACGACCTGGCGGCGGCCGCCCTCCCCTTCGCCGGCGGCTACCGCCTCGTCACCTGGCGGGACCGATGCCCCGACGAGTTCGTCCCGGGCATGATCGAGCTGGAGCGAACGATCGCCCGGGACGCCCCTCACGGCGAGCTCGACAACGAGCCGCCGACTTGGGACGAGGCACGCGTGCGGGCGGGCGAAGCGACGGTGGCGGACATGGGCCTCGTGACCTACAACGCCGGAGCCGTCGAGATCTCGAGTGGGCAGCTCGTCGCCGTGACGACGATCGGCATCTCGAGCGAGACGCCGGACGCCGCCGAGCAGTTCGCCACGACCGTCGCCCACGAACACCGTGGCCACCGCCTCGGCCTCCTCGTGAAGATCGCCAACGTCAAGGCCATCGTGGAGCACTCGCCCCGGACACGGAAGATCTCGACCTGGAACGCCGAGACGAACCTGCACATGTCACGCGTGAACGACGAGCTCGGCTTCCGGGCCACCAGCCGCGGTGCCGTCTGGCAGAAGCACCTTCCCAGCGACGGCACGCCGCCCCCGGCGCCCTGACGCCCTGACGGCCCGGCACCCTGACGGCCTGACGCCCTGACGCCCTGACGCCCGGCAGTAGCGGCGTCTAGCCCTCGCCGTCCTGAGCCTGGCGGCGGACGAGGGCGCGCATCGACGTCTTCTCGGCCTCGCCGAGATTTGCGTCGGCCACCTTCCACCCGACGACGGGCCCCAAGTGGGCGAGCACCGCATCGACGTCGAAGTGCCCGAGGAAGGCGGACACCAGGCCGGCGCGGAACCGCCCGAAGGCAGCCCGCTTGAAGGCCCCGCCCGGGATCTCGGCGCAGGCGACGATCGCCCACGTCAGGGCGACATCACTGGCGGGGCTGCCGGCGGAGGCGTTCGTCCAGTCGATCACGACGGGGCCGGCGCCCGTCATCATCACGTTGAGGGGGTGTAAGTCCAGGTGCAGCAAGGCCTCGCCGGTGTCGCCGCCCCACGGGGCGCGCCGTACCCAATCCGGCGCCGGGATCTCGTGCAGGCGGTGGTGCAGATCGGCGAGCACGGCGGCGGTCGAGCGGAGCGACCACGGGCGCCGCTCGAGGAGCCCCAGCATGGAAGGACCGCTCAGCCGTTCCATGACGAGCTCGGTCCCGTCGTCACTCACGAATTCCACCGCCGGCACGGGAAAGCCGTGGGACCGGACGTACTCCATCGTCCTGGCTTCGCCCTCCATGGAGCGACCGGGAGTGCGGGACCGGCGCAGCACCAGGCGCGGCCCGTACTCGTAGATGTCGGCGTCACGCCCGGAGGCCAGCAGCGGCCCGGTCTCGGTCACGGACACAGAACGTAGGCCACGGCCCGATCGGTCGGAGGAAAACGGCACGGCGGCTGTGTCGAGCCGGCAATGCCCGATAGATTCAGCCGGGAGCCGAGCCGCAAGCCGCATCCACACGCCCCCACGACGAGGAAGGAACGCCGCGCCGTGACCTCGAACCCATTGCGCGACCCGAGGGACCGTCGCCTCCCGCGCATCCCCGACCCCTGCGCCCTCGTGGTCTTCGGCGTCACGGGAGACCTCGCCCGCAAGAAACTCATCCCGGCCGTCTACGACCTCGGCAACCGGGGACTGCTGCCGCCGGGTTTCGTGCTGCTCGGCTTCGCCCGGCGTGACTGGGGCGACGGCGACTTCGAGCAGCTCGCCAAGGCCGCCGCCAAGGAGCACTCCCGCACCGAGTTCCGAGACGACGTCTGGCGCCGGATCGCCGACAGCGTGCGGTTCGTGCCGGGATCGTTCGACGACGACAATGCATTCGACGCCCTCGACCAGACGCTCGTCGACCTCGAGGGCACCCACGGCATCGCCGGCAATGCCGCCTTCTACCTGTCCATCCCGCCGGCCGCCTTCCCACAGGTCCTGAAACAGCTCGACCGGACGCGCATGGCCGACAACTCCGAGCGCGGAGGCTGGCGCCGCGTCGTCGTCGAGAAACCCTTCGGTCACGACCTCGCCTCCTCCAAGGAGCTCAACACCCTCGTGGACACCGTCTTCACGCCGGACGACGTGTTCCGGATCGACCACTACCTCGGCAAGGAGACGGTGCAGAACCTCCTCGCCCTGCGTTTTGCCAACACGTTGTTCGAGCCGGTCTGGAACTCGAACTACGTCGACAGCGTGCAGATCACCATGGCCGAGGACGTCGGCGTCGAAGGGCGGGCTGCGTTCTACGACTCCACGGGAGCCGCTCGTGACGTCCTTCAGAACCACCTCATGCAGCTGCTGGCGCTGACGGCCATGGAGGAGCCGGTGAGCTTCGACTCCGAAGCCCTCCGCATCGAGAAGCGCAAGGTGCTGCGGGCCGTTTCGATCCCCGAGGACCTGTCCGCCTTCACGGTGCGGGGGCAGTACGAGCAGGGCTGGCTCGCGGGCGAGCGGGTGCGCGGCTACCTCGACGAGGAGGGCATCCCGCCCGACAGCCGCACCGAGAGCTACGCGGCGGTCCGCCTGGGCGTCGAAACCCGCCGCTGGGCCGGCGTCCCCTTCTACCTCCGCACCGGCAAGCGCCTGCCTCGGCGCGTGACCGAGATCGCTGTCGTGTTCAAGCGGGCGCCGCACCTGCCATTTGCCAAGACCGACACCGCCGAGCTCGGGCACAACCAGCTCGTCGTCAGGGTGCAGCCGGACGAGGGGATCACGCTGCGTTTCGGCTCGAAGGTCCCTGGCTCGGCCATGGAGGTGCGCGAGGTATCGATGGACTTCCTCTACGGGGCGTCGTTCACCGAGTCGAGCCCGGAGGCCTACGAGCGCCTGCTGCTCGACGTTCTCATCGGCGACACGACGCTCTTCCCGGACCACAACGAGGTGGAGGCGTCCTGGCAGGTGATCGACCCCCTCGAGCAGTACTGGGCGACGACGCCACCCGAGCGCTACCGGGCAGGCGAGTGGGGGCCTCGGGCGGCCGAGGAGATGCTCGCCCGCGAGGGACGGATCTGGAGGCGGCCATGACGACGACCCTGTGGGACACCAACGGCGGCGACATCGTGAAGGCGCTCAGCGCCGAGCGTCGCGCCGGCGGCGCCGTCGCCTCCGGGCTGGCGGTCACGTTCGTGACGATCGTCGACGAGAAGAACATCGCCGATGCCGAGCGGGCGGCCACCATCGCCGCCCAGGCACACCCGTGCCGGCTCCTCATGGTCATCCGCCGCCAGATCGAGACCGCCGATCGCCTCGACGCCGAAGTGCAGGTCGGTGGCCGCCTCGGGCCGATCGAAGCCGTCGTGATGCGCATGTACGGGCGTCTGACGCTGCACTCGGAATCGGTCGTCCTGCCTCTGCTCGCTCCCGATGCGCCCGTCGTGACGTGGTGGCACGGCGCCCCGCCCGATCTCATCGCCACCGACGCCCTCGGCGTGCTCGCCGACCGCCGCGTGACCGACTGCGCCCTTGCTCCCGACCCCATGGCGGCGCTGCAGAAGCGGGCGGAGGACTTCGCCCCGGGCGACACCGACCTCGCCTGGACACGGGCGACGCCATGGCGATCTCTGCTGGCGTCGGCTTTCGACGCCTCGGCAGCACAGGCTCGAGCGGCACGGGTGAGCGCCGAGGAGGGCAACCCGACCGCCGCGCTCCTCGCCGGCTGGCTGTCGAGCCGCCTCGGCGTGCCGGCCGACATCGTCGCCTCCAAGGGGCCGGGCATCACCGAGGTCGAGGTCGACCTCACCGAGGAGGATCAGGACAGCACGCTCACGATCAGCCGCCCGGACGGCCGGCTGGCACGGTTCTCGCGCACGGGGCAGCCCGACCGGGAGCTGCCGTTGCTGAGACGCGAGCTCGGCGACCTGCTGGCCGAGGAGCTCCGGCGCCTCGAGGACGACGAGGTCTACGGCGAAGCCCTCTCGAAGTCCTCGGGCGTGTCCGGCCTCGGCGAGCGCTCTCCCCTCCGCACCCACATCTGGAGCGACCCGGCCCGGGCCCAGGCTGCCGGCTGACGCGCCGGCGCCGGCGCCGGCGACTCACCCCGACGGCGGGCGGTCGACCGACAGGAGGAGCTTTCGCAAGAGGCCGGCCAGCTGTGTGCGCTCGGCTGCTGTCAGGCCACTGACGAGACGTCGCTCCGTCGTGGCGTGCAGCGTCATGGCCCGGTCGGCGATCCTCCGCCCGGCCGGCGTGAGGTACACGAGCACGCAGCGGCGGTCGGCCGCGTCCGGCCGCCGAGTGACGAGGCCACCGCGCACGAGACGATCGACGAGATGGGTGACTCCCCCGGAGGAGATGAGGAGCTCGCGGTTGAGCTCGGTCGGTGTGAGCCCGAAGGGCTTCCCGGCGCGGCGCAGCGCCGCCAGGACGGCAAAACCCCCCTCGTCGATCCCCTCGAGAGCGAAATCGAGCTGGAAGGACCGGTGGAACAAGCCGTTCAGCCGGACGACGCGCCCCGTCACCTCCTTGGCGGAGGAGTCGAGGTCGGGCCGCTCCTGCCGCCAGGCCCGGAGCACGCGGTCGACGATGTCACCATCGCCGGCTGCCGGCGCGACTTCGGACCGAGGTAGGCGACTCTCGGCATCCATGGCACTCCTCCCCTCCACCGACGGGCCGCGCCGTCAGAGCCGGCCGGTTCAGGTGCTATACTAGCTTCTCAGGAAGATACTTATTAGTGAGGTGAATTTCATGCTCGCTCCTCAGAGAGAGCACGTACGTGACCACATCGATCGCTTGCTCGCACAGGCGTCGAGGAAGCTCCCCAAGCGGGACGCTCACTCCGCCCGTTCCACCGGCGCGACGCGCCGCCCCTCGGGCGACCGGTAAAGCGCCCCCGAGCGAGCTCAGCTGCCAGCGGTGAGCCGGCGGTTCGCCGGCTCCCCCGCGCGCTGTCACCGGCTCTCCAGCCGCTGCCAGGTCGTGGACCGGCGCCCGCGCCAGGCCAGGTCCGGGACCGGTTAGATTTGCGCCCCGGCAACCGAACCGGAGGCAACACGTGCCCGCCACCGTCGTGGTCGGAACCCAATGGGGCGATGAAGGCAAGGGGAAGCTCACCGATCTCCTCGCCAAGGACATGCGACTCGTCGTCCGCTACCAGGGCGGCCACAACGCCGGCCACACGATCGTCGTCGACGGCGAGTCCTTCGCCCTCCAGCTCGTCCCGAGCGGTGTGCTCTACTCCCACACCGTCCCGGTCATCGGCAACGGCGTCGTCGTCGACCCGGCCGTGCTCCTCGCAGAGTGCGACATGCTCACGAGTCGCGGGATCGACGCCAGCCGCCTCGTGGTATCGGGCAACGCCCACCTGATCATGCCGTACCACTACGAGCTCGACCGGATGACGGAGCGTTTCCTCGGGCACAACAAGCTCGGCACGACCAAGCGCGGCATCGGTCCGGCCTACGCCGACAAGGCGGCCCGGATCGGGCTTCGCGTGCAGGATCTCCTCGACCCGAAAATCTTCCGCCAGAAGCTCGACGTCGTCCTGCGCGAGAAGAACGCCATCTTGTCCCGCGTCTACAACCGCCTCCCGCTCGACGCCGACGAGATCGCCACGAAGTACCTCGACGAGCTCGCGCCGAGGGTGGCCCCCATGATCGGCGACACCGTCGCCCTCATCCACGAGGCCCTCGCCACCGGCGAGCAGGTCATGTTGGAAGGTGCCCAAGCGACGTTCCTCGATCTCGACCATGGCACGTACCCGTTTGTGACCTCGTCCAACCCGACGGCCGGCGGTGCCTGCGTCGGGAGCGGTATCGGTCCACGCGACATCAACCGCATCGTCGGCATCGTGAAGGCCTATGTCACCCGCGTCGGATCCGGACCCTTCCCGACCGAACTGGAGGGCGAGGTGGCCGACGAGCTCGTCGAGCGCGGCCACGAGTACGGCACGAACACGGGGCGCCGTCGCCGGCCGGGATGGCTGGATCTCGTGATGCTGCGCCAGGCCGTCCGCCTGAACTCGATCTCCGAGCTCGCCGTCACGAAGCTCGACGTGCTCTCCGCCTTCGACGAGCTCAAGGTCTGCGTCGCCTACGAGGCCAACGGCGTGCGCTACGAGCACGTCCCCTATCACCAGTCGATCCTGCACGAGGTGACGCCGATCTTCGTGGACCTTCCCGGCTGGCGGACCGACCTCGCCGGCGCCACCACCGTGGACGACCTGCCGCCGGCCGCCCGCGCCTACCTCGACCTCATCGCCCGCCACAGCGGTGTGCCCGTCACCTACGCCGGCGTCGGCCCCGGGCGCGAGCAGTACGTCTCGTTCGCGGCGTGATCGGTCCGACCACCTGCACCACGTCCCCGACTAGCTTGAGAGCATGATCCCCCGCTACTCCATGCCGGAGATGGCGGCGCTGTTCAGCGACGAAGCCAAGTTCGCGCTCTGGCTCGAAGTGGAGCTGCTGGCCGTCGAAGCCTGGGCGTCCCTCGGCGTCATCCCGGCAGCCGATGCCGCCGCATGCCGGGAGCGGGCGCCGAGGACCGACGGTGACTTCGTGGCCCGCGTGCTCGAGCGCGAGGCCGTCACCGACCACGATGTCGCCGCCTTCGTCGACGTCGTGCAGGAGTCGATCGGCCAACCTGAAGGCTCGTGGATCCATCACGGCCTCACGTCGTCCGACGTCGTCGACACGGCGCTGTGCGCCACGCTCGCGGGCGCTGCCGACCTGCTCTCGGTCGCCCTCGACAGTCTCGTGGCAGCGCTGCGGCGCCGAGCTGTCGAGCACGCCACCACCCCCATGGTCGGCCGCACCCACGGCATGCACGCCGAGCCGACCACGTTCGGCACCAAGCTCGCCCTCGCCTGCCTGCAGGTCGATCGCGACCGGATTCGCCTGCGCCGTGCCCGTGAAACGATCGCCGTCGGGAAGCTCTCGGGCGCAGTCGGCACGTACTCCAACATCGATCCGGCCGTCGAGGACTACGTCTGCGCCGCTCTCGGCCTCACGCCCGTCCCGGCCACCCAGGTGATCGCCCGCGACCGCCACGCCGAGTACCTCTATGTCTGCGCGGCGATCGGCAGCACGATCGAGACGCTCGCCACCGAGATGCGCCATCTGCAGCGCACCGAGGTGGCCGAAGCCGAAGAGCCGTTCGCCGCCGGCCAAAAAGGCTCCTCGTCCATGCCCCACAAAAGAAACCCGATCACCTCTGAACGCCTCGTCGGCCTCTCCCGCGTACTGCGCGGCTATCTCGTGGCCGGCCTCGAGGACGTTGCCCTGTGGCACGAGCGCGACATCTCCCACAGCTCGGTCGAGCGGATCGTCCTGCCGGACGCCAGCCTCGCCGCCTACTACGCCGTGAAACGCCTCACCCGCCTCGTCGACGGGCTCGTCGTGCATGCCGACCGCATGGCCGAGAACCTCCTCGACGGCTCCCACGGCCTTGTCTTCTCGCAGCCCGTGCTGCTCGCCCTCGTGAGCGCGGGCCTCAGTCGTGACGCTGCCTATCGCATCGTGCAACGGGACGCCCGACGGGCGTTGGAGGAGCGGAGGGGGTTTCGGGACGTGCTCGAGAAGGATGGCGAGGTGGAGGCAGCCCTCGGAGCGGCCACGCCGGCGCTGCTGGCGGAAGCCTTCGACCTCGAACGGGCGCTCACCCATGCGCACCGAACGATCGACGCCCTCGGAGACGTCCCGGAGACGCGCTCATGAGCCTGCCCCACGTCTACTCCGGCAAAGTCCGCGACGTCTACGACGCCGGCGACGGGTTGCTCTTGATGGTGGCGTCCGACCGCATGTCGGCCTTCGACGTGGTGTTCCACGAGCCCGTGCCCGACAAGGGCCGCGTGCTCACGGCGATGACGGCGTTCTGGGCCGAGGAGCTCGCCGCCGTCTCGCCCTCCCACCTCGTGGCAACGGACCCGGCGGACTTCCCCACCGAGGCGCTCGAGGTACCCGACGTCGCCGGCCGGGCGATGCTCGTGCGCAAAGCCGAGATGCTCCCGCTCGAATGCATCGTGCGCGGTTACCTGACGGGGTCGGCCTGGAAGGAGTACCGAACGAGCGGGACGATGCACGGCACGCCGCTGCCGAGCGGGCTACTCGAGTCCGCCCGCCTGCCCGATCCGGTCTTCACGCCTTCGACCAAGGCGGCCGTCGGTCATGACGAGAACATCTCCTTCGAGGCTGCGGTGGCCCTCGTGGGCGCCGAGGTGGCCGAGCGCGCCCGCCAGATCTCCCTCGAGGCCTACACACGGGGAGCCGAACGCGCTTTCGAGCACGGCATCGTCGTGGCGGACACCAAATTCGAGCTCGGCTTCATCGACGGCGAGCTGGCGATCTGCGACGAGATCATGACGCCGGATTCGAGCCGGTTCTGGCCGGCGGACGCTTGGCAGCCCGGGACGACGCCGCCTTCGTTCGACAAGCAGCCCGTGCGCGACTGGGCGGAGGGGACCGGCTGGGACAAGGCCTCCGAGCCGCCGACGGTGCCCGACGACGTCATCGCCGCCACCCGCGAGCGCTACGTCGCCGCCTACGAGCAGATCAGCGGGCTCGCCTTCGGGGACTGGTGGGGCGTGGCGTGATCTTTGCCGCCACCGTCGAGGTGAGCGCACTCGACGGCATCTCCGACCCGGAGGCCGCCACGATCGAGCGCTCTCTGCCGCTGCTCGGGTTCGAGAGCATCAGCGACCTTCGTGCCGGCCGGATCTTCCGCTTCAGCGTGCAGGCCGCCGACGAGCAAGCGGCTCGCACCGTCACCGAGGATCTCGCCCACCGGCTGCTCGCCAACCCGGTCATCCAGCAGGCCGTGGTCAGCGTCCGCGCCGCCGACGAGGGGCCGGCGTGAGCGCCGGCACCGACAGCTCCGTCACGATCGCGGTCGTCGTCTTCCCCGGCTCCAACTGCGAGCACGACGCTGCCCAGGCACTCACCGGCCTCGGTGCCCGAGCCGAGCTCGTTTGGCATACGCAGAAGTCGCTCGAGGGGTACGACGCCGTGGTGGTGCCCGGCGGCTTCGCACACGGGGACTATCTGCGGCCCGGGGCGATCGCTCGCTTCTCTCCGGTCATGAAGGCCGTCTGCGAAGCCGCCGAAGCAGGGCTACCCGTCCTCGGGATCTGCAACGGGTTCCAGGTGCTCACGGAGGCGCATCTGTTGCCCGGTGCACTCGTCCGCAATGTGGGCGGCCGCTTTCTCTGCACGACCGTCGAGTGCGAAGTGGTCTCGACGGCCTCGATGCTGACGGCCGGAGCCTTCGTCGGACAGCGCCTGCGGCTGCCGATCAACCACTTCGAGGGCAATTACACCGCCTCAGCCGAGACCCTGGTGGCACTCGAGGCCGGCGGGCTGATCCCGCTCCGCTACATCGACAACCAGAACGGGTCGATGGACTCGATCGCGGCGGTCGCCAATGCGGCCGGCAATGTCGTCGGTCTGATGCCGCACCCGGAACGGGCCTGCACGTCGCTCATGGGCTCGAGCGACGGCCGCCTGCTGTTGCAGTCATTCGTCACGGCTGCAGCGGATCGCACCGGGCGCGCCGGTGCGATCCATGCAACAGCCACGACCGGCGCTTAGGAGCGACGGCTCCAGTGGATTCCGGCGCGAGACAGCACGTCGGCGGGAACGCCGACCTCTCGCCACGTCTTGTACTCGATCCCCTTGCGGTCACCGTATTCGGCCGCCACGAGCACGAAGGCTTCCTCGAGAGCCTCGATGTCGACCTCCTCGGTGTCCTCGACGCTGGCGAGCCGGCGGTCGAGGTCTCGGCGCTGCTGGATGAGGTGAGCCCTCTTGAGGGGATCGGCGGCAGCGATCTTGGCGTCGATTTCGGAACGACGGGACGCCAGCGACTCGGTACTCACTTGGCGGCCGCGCCGCGGGCGGTTCTCCTCGAGCGCGACGAGGTAACGGCGCACAGCATTTCCTTGGCGTCGACCCTCGGCGAGCGCATCCTTGTGCTCATCGCTGAGCGTTGTCTTGGTTTTGGTCTGTCTTTTTCTTGGGGGCATACGTCCAGTGTCGTCCAGGAACACTATGAATGCAAGGCAAGCGACTCAGCGACGCGGCAGGGCGATATCACTGCGGCCCCAACACGGGTTCTAGAGGGCGCGAATCGGGGGGACCGGTGACCTCCCCACACCGCAGCCTCGGGCTCACCGACGACGAATACGCCATGATCATCGAAGCCCTTGGCCGGGAGCCATTGCCGGTGGAGCTCGCGATGTATTCGGTGATGTGGAGCGAGCATTGTTCGTACAAGTCCTCCCGGGTGCACCTGCGGCGGTTGCCGTCGGAGGGCGATGCTGTACTTGTTGGCCCTGGTGAGAACGCTGGTGTCGTCGACGTCGGCGACGGCATCGCCATCGCCCTCCGGATCGAGAGCCACAATCACCCCTCGGCTATCGAGCCGTACCAAGGTGCGGCAACCGGTGTCGGCGGCATCCTGAGGGACGTGTTCACGATGGGCGCTCGCCCCATCGCGTTGATGGATCCATTGTTCTTCGGAACCCTCGACGACCCCCGAAGCCGTTTCATCTTCGATGGCGTCATTCGCGGTATCTCCGGCTACGGCAACTCCGTCGGCGTTCCTACTATCGGCGGGCAACTGACGTTTTCGGAATGCTACGACGGCAACCCTTTGGTCAATGTCTTCTGCCTCGGAGTGCTCCCCATCGAACGCCTCGTTCTCGCCAAAGCGTCCGGCGTGGGCAACCTCGTCGTCCTGCTCGGGTCGCTCACCGGCCGGGACGGGATCGGCGGGGTGAGCGTGCTGGCCTCCGCCGGCTTCGGCGCCGGCGAGGCGACCAAGCGACCGAGTGTCCAAGTCGGCGACCCGTTCGAAGAGAAACGCCTCATCGAAGCCTCCCTCGACCTCCTCGACCAGGGCCTCGTCGTCGGCATCCAGGACCTCGGCGGTGCCGGCCTGGCGTGTGCCACGTCGGAGACCGCCGCCCGCGGCGGAGTCGGAATGGAGGTCGACGTCTCGGCCGTGCCCTTGCGGGAGGCGGGCATGGTTCCCGTCGAGATCATGACGAGCGAGAGCCAGGAGCGGATGCTCGCCATCGTGGAGCCGTCGTCGCTCGAAGCCGTGCTCAGCACGTGCGGGCGCCACGAAGTGCGAGCGACCGTGATCGGCGTGGTCAGCGATGCGGGTCCCGACGGCATCGGCCGCCTCGTGATCCGGGACGGCCCGCCCGGGATCGGCGAGATCGTCGGTGACATGCCGGCGGTTTCATTAGCAGATGGCGCACCCCTCTATCACCGCCCGTTGGCGGCTCCGACCGACAGTCATCAAGCCGTAACAAAGACAATGAGCGAGCCGCTGTCCCCCTCCGGCGAGCTCTTGAAGCTCCTCTACGACCCCGCCTTCGTCTACCGCCAGTACGACCACCAACTCTTCCTCAACACCGTCGTGCCACCCGGAGGCGGCGACGCCTCCGTCTTGAAGCTCGCCGGCCCAGGCGTGCCCTGGAAAGGCAAGGGACTGGCGCTCAGCTGCGACGCCAACCCCGCTTGGTGCGCCATCTCACCTCGGCACGGCACGGAGCTCACCGTCGCCGAAGCCGTCCTCAACGTCTCGTGCGCCGGCGCCTGGCCCGTCGCCGTCGTCGACTGCCTCAACTTCGGAAACCCGGAGCACCCCGAAGTCATGTGGCAGCTCTCGGAGTCGATCGACGGGATGGCGACGGCATGCAACGCCTTCGGCATCCCCGTCGTGGGCGGCAACGTCTCGCTCTACAACGAGAGCGGCGGCGTCGACATCGACCCGACTCCCGTCGTCGGCATCGTCGGCGTCATCGACCGCCTGTCACATCGCCCGCCGGGCATCGGCCTCGCCGAGGGTGCCGACATCGTGCTCGTCGGCGGTGACGGCAGCCCGCCGGGATCGCTCGCGGCCCTCGGGGGGTCGCGCTGGGCACGCGAGCTCCGCGGAGAGTCGTCTGGCACGCTCCCCGAGCTCGACTTCGACGGCCACCGGCGGGTCTGTGAGCTGGTGCGGACCTTGGTGGCGGCCGAGTGCGCCGGCACGGCGACGATCCGGATCGCCGGCCTGCACGACGTCAGCGACGGTGGTCTGGGCGTCTGCCTCGCCGAGCTGTGCTGCGCGGCAGGCATTGGTGCCGTCATCGACGAGCCTTGGACGGTGGAGGACCTTTTCAGCGAGGCGCCCTCGAGAGTGCTCATGTGCACAGCAGACTCCGACGCCCTACTGACGGCGGCGCACCGTTCCGGCATCGCCGCCCGCCTCGTCGGCCACGCCGGCGGCGACCGTCTCGTCGTTGCCGGCCTCGTGGATCTGGCCGTGGCCGAGATCGCCTCCGTCCGCTCGAACCGCTTGCCGGAGGCGGCAGACCGGGCGAGCGCCTGACCCGCCGTCGGCTGCTGCGCCGCCCGGCTACTCCGCCCGGTGCAGCAGAAACGTCCCCGTCGCCCGGCTGACCAACTTCCCGTCGGCGCTCTCGATGCGGGCTTCGGCGAAGGCGATCTGGCGGGTTTCACGCACGACTGCCCCCCTCACGGCGAGGGTGTCGCCCACTGACGCCGGCCGCATCGTCTCGGTCTTCATCTCGATCGTCGCCTTCGTCCGGTCCCGCCCCGACAGGCCGGCGTTGACGGCAAAGTTCATGGCGGCGTCGAGCACGACGGCGTGCACGCCGGCCTGCACGGTCCCGTGCGGGTTGCAGGCGAGGGCGGCCGGCTCCCAGATCGCCGTCGCCCAGCCGGCGTGGTCGTCGTCCTCGACACCGAAGTCGTCGAAGCGGACGCCGATCGCTCCGAGGATCGCCATCCCCCCGTCGCCGAGCCACCGCTTCATGTCTTTGGGCACGTCTGTCACCGTACTGGCCCCTGGGAGCGGCCGCCTCCGCGCAGCCGGCATTCTGGGTGACAGTTGGGGACACATGTGTCCCTTTCGTGCACCCAGAATGGGGCGCGCCGCCGGCGGCCGCCCGGCAAACGGCCGGCGAGGGCCGCAGAACGGGCCGATCCGCCGGCCCCGGTGGTGCGACCGCGCCGCTGCCGCTACTGTCTTGACTGACACGTCAGTTTGTCCACGAGGCGAGCCCGAGCGGCCGCCCGGTCCCGGAGGAGAAGCAGGGATGCCCAACGCTGTCATCGTCGATGCCGTCCGTACACCCGGAGGCAAGCGCAACGGCAAGCTGTCGGGCTGGCACCCGGCTGACCTCGCTGCCGAGACCCTGAAGGCGCTGGCCGAGCGCAACGACCTCGACCCCGCCAGCGTCGACGACGTCGTCATGGGCTGCGTCATGCAGGTCGGTGACCAGGCGCTCAACGTCGGCCGCAACGCCGTGTTGGCCGCCGGGTGGCCCGAGTCGGTGCCGTCCACGACGGTCGACCGCCAGTGCGGGTCCTCCCAGCAGGCGCTCCACTTCGTCGCCCAGGGCGTGATGGCCGGCGCCTACGACATCGCCATCGCTGCCGGCGTCGAGACCATGACCCGCGTGCCGATGGGCGCCTCCATCGGAAGCGGCGTCGGCTTCCCGTTCGGCCCGACGGTGCGCGTGCGGTACCAGCCCGTGGGCGGCCTCGTCCCCCAGGGCATCTCCGCAGAGATGATCGCCGACCAGTGGAACCTGTCTCGCGAGGAGCTCGACGCCTTCGGAGCCGCCAGCCAGCAGCGGGCGGCGCGTGCGACCGAGGAGGGCCGTTTCGAGCGGGAGATCATTCCCGTCGGCTTGAAGGACGCCGATGGCAACCTCACCGCTGAGTCGCTGGCTGCCGACGAGGGCATCCGCCCGGGCACGACTGCCGAGACGCTCGCCAACCTGAAGCCCGCCTTCAAGCCCGACGGCAAGGTCACCGCCGGCAACTCCTCGCAGATCAGCGACGGCGCCTCCGCCGTGCTCGTCATGTCGGAGGAGCGGGCGGCTGCCCTCGGTCTGCGGCCTCGTGCCCGTTTCGTCGGGTTCTCCGTCGTCGGCGTCGACCCGGTGACCATGCTCACCGGCCCGATCCCGGCCACGGCGAAGATCCTCGAGCGCACGGGCCTCACGATGGAGGACATCGACCTCGTCGAGATCAACGAGGCCTTCGCCTCGGTCGTGCTCGCCTGGGAGAAGGAGCACCACCCGGACATGAGCAAGGTGAACGTGAACGGCGGCGCCATCGCCCTCGGCCACCCGCTCGGAGCGTCCGGCACCAAGCTCATGGCGACGCTGCTGAACGAGCTCGAGCGCACCGGCGGCCGCTACGGCCTGCAGACGATGTGCGAGGGCGGCGGGCTCGCCAACGCCACCATCATCGAGCGCCTCTGAGCATCGGCGCCTCTGGCGCCGAGTTCACGGCCTCAGTGGTAGAAGGTCGCCATGAAGAGGCCGACGACGATGCAGCCGATGCCTCCGATGAGGTACCAGTTGTTCGTGCCGCCCGGGAGCACGTGCACGTAGTTGAGCACGATCATCAGCAACCCGAGCACAAGAAACCCGAGCAGCGCGAAGGGAAACCATCTCGGGCTCTCGCGCTTCTCCTTGGGGATGGGGGGCGTGTAGCGGCCCGACCGCGGCGCCGTCTTGGCGGGAGCGTTCTTGGCCGTTGCACGCCCTGTCTTCTTCGTCTCGGTGGCCGTCTTGGTGGCGGCAGCCGATTGGCGGATGGTGGGGGACTTGGTTCGGCCGGGGGACTTGACAGCCGTCTCCGCCGCGGCCGCCTTGCCGGGGTCGGCGGTACTGGTGTCGGCGGTACTGGTGTCGGCGGTACTGGTGTCGGCGGTACTGGCGTCAGCGCCGCTGACCCCGTCGCTGTCTTCACCGTCGTCCTCGGCGGTCACGGCGTCGCTGGGTTCAGTTTCGTCGGCGCCGTCCTCGGCGGTCACGTCGTCGTCGATGAGACCGTCGGCGCTGCCGTCATCGTCGTCATCGAGCGGCGATCCGGCATCGGCGTCGGCGTCGGCGTCGAGCGCGCGGTCGGTGGAGTCGTCGGCGAGGTCGTCGGCGTCGGGCGTCGTTTCTGGCACGGTTGGTCAGGATAGGCCCTGGGGCGGAGGTCGTCGCGCCGGACCTCCGGCTCGCGGTCGGCGGGCCAGCCTGACGGCCTGGACCGGTAGCCTGCGGGCGATGGGTGCCCGAGTCGTCGTCATCGACAACTACGACAGCTTCGTCTACAACCTCGTGCAGTATTTGGGTGAGCTCGGCGCCGAGCCGGTCGTGGTGCGCAACGACGCCGTCGATCTCGACGGCCTCCGCACACTCGAACCGGCTGCCCTGCTCGTCTCGCCCGGGCCGGGACGGCCGGCCGATGCCGGCGTCAGCAACGAGGCCATCAGGGTGCTCGGAGGTGAGGGCCTCCCGGTCCTCGGCGTTTGTCTCGGGAACCAGTGCATCGGTGAGGTCTTCGGCGGCGAGGTCGTGCGGGCCGGCGAGATCGTTCACGGCAAGGCGTCCGACATCTCCCACGACGGCCTGGGGTGTTTTGCCGGCCTGCCGAACCCGCTGCGAGCGACCCGCTACCACTCACTCGTCGTGGAGGCGGCTTCAGTGCCCGAGTGCCTGGAGATCACGGCGCGCACGGCGGACGACCTCGTCATGGGCCTTCGCCACCGCCAGCTTGCCATCGAGGGCGTGCAGTTCCACCCCGAGTCGATCCTCACCGGTCAAGCCGGCAAAGACCTGCTGGCGAACTTCCTCAGGACCGCCCGGCGGCCGGCCGGCGCCAGTTCCATCGCCTAGGTCCGGCGCCGAGGCCGACTGGCCCGGCCCGGAGTCGCTCGTCTTGGCGGTTCGGTTGGCGCCCTGGCCGACCACGCGGCCCGAAGTCTCGTCTCGGCCGTTCGGCCGGCGTGAGCGCCGGTCGCCGCCTCAAGCGCCCGAGGCCGTCAGGACGACGACGGCCCGCTGGGCGGCAGCGCGAACTCTCGGCACCGGGTCGTCTCGCAGCCCCGCCACGGCGTCGAAGGCCTCGCCGACCTGGTGACGGGCGATGACCTTGGCGGCCATCTCGCGCACGCGCCAGGCCTCGTCGGTCGTGGCCCGGACGATGGCGGGCGTGGCTTCGTCGTCCCAGTTGTGGAGCAGCCCGCGCGCCGCCCAACGAGAGCGTCGTCGACATCCCGCCCTTCGATGAGATCGACGCATCCCTGCACCAGCGCCAGCCGGCCGCGGCGCTCGCACTCGGCCGCGATCCGCTGCCGAGGCGTCATGCCACGCTCGCCCGGCGCAGGTGAAGCGTGTCGGGCCGGCGGTCAGCCGGTGATGACCGGCGAACGGGTCCGGAAGGCCGCCAGAGCGTTGTGCGTGATGGGCGTGACGTTCTGAGCCGGACCACCACCGCCTCCTGTCACTTTCCAGGTGAACGTGACCGAACCGCTGGCTCCGGTCGAGTCCGTAGCCGTCACCGTCACTGTGTACTTGCCGAACACGGAGGCGTCACCGCTGATCACCGCCGTGAAGTTTCCGGTCGAACTGATCGTGAGCACTGGGGGCAGGCCGGTGGCCGTAAACGTGAGGCTGTTTCCGTCCGAGTCGGTGCCGCTGATCGGGAGGTTGACGGCACTACCCCCAACGGTCTTCTGGTCGCCCGGCGACGTCACCGTGATCGTGTCGGGCGGGCCCTGACCGACCGTGAGCGTGATCGTCGTGCCCGGGGCTTGCTGAGTGTGGCCGGCGGGGTTCTCGGTGAGCACGATGTTTCTCTTGGCGGCCGAGCTCGGCACGTACTGCACGACGGGGTTCAGCTGGGCGTTCGTGATGGCCGCTTCCGCCGGGCCGACCTGCTGGCCCACGACTGAGGGGACGGTCACACCCGGACCCTCCGAGACGATGAGGGCGATAGGAGTCCCCTCCGGCTGCTTCGAGCCAGCCCCCGGGTTCGTCCCGATGACGTCGTTCTTCGGCACCGTCGGCGAGATGGCTTGAGTGGTGTTGCCCAACGTCAGGTGGGCGTTCAGAATCTTCGTCTGCGCTGCGGTGACGCTCAGGCCGGTCACCTTCGGCACCGTCACCTGTGCTGTACCCGACGCATAGGTGATCGTCACCACGGTGCCGGGCTTGACCGACCTGTTCGGCCCCGGGTTCGTGGAGATGACGATGCCGGTCGCTTGGCTGACCGACGTGGGAACGATGCGATGCAGGACGGGCTTCAGATGTGCCTTCGTCAGCGCTGCCTCGGCCTGGGCGATCGGATCACCGATGGTCGGGGGGACCGTGACGTTGCCCGGCCCGGTCGAGTAATAGACCTTCACCGTCTGGCCCTTGCGGACCTGGGCGCCCCGCGTCGGATTCGTGGACAGCACCTGGTCTTTCGGGACCTGGCTCCCCTGCGAGTAGGCGACTGGCTTGAGACCGTCCCCCCTGAGCAGTGCCATGGCTGGCGTCAACTGCTCGCCGTCGACCCTCGGCATGATGAAGTAGCCCTCGCCGCCGAGGTAGCCGAGCTGGTGGGCGCCGTAGTCGGCGAGCGGCACGAGGAGGGCGAGGAGCAGGACGCCCACGATCGCCCAGGGCAGCCATCGCCGCTTCGGCATGGCCGGGGCGCCCGGTCCACCGGGTCCTCGACCTCCGTCCACAGCCTGCTGCCCCGTGGTGGCCCCGGCCCCGCCGGCGCCGGCGAGGCCACCGAGCGCGATCGTGTCGCCGCCCGCCAACGGTGCCTGCAGCGCCGTCGTGGCGCCGGTGGCGAGCATGGCTCCCGTCATGCCGTCGGCGATGACCGGCGCCAGAACGGTGGCTCCCTGCATGAAGCGCTGCAGGTCGGCATGCAGATCCTCGGCCGTCGCATATCGATCGGCGGGGTTCTTCGCCATCGCTCGCATGATGATGGCCTCGAGAGCGGGCGAGAGCCGGGGCTCGAGCTCGCGGGGGGGCACGGGCGCCTCGGACACGTGCTTGTAGGCGATCGCCACCGGCGTGTCGGCCACGAAGGGCGCCCGTCCCGTCACCATCTCGTAGAGAACGACGCCGAGGGAGTAGACGTCGCTGCGGCCATCAACGCCGAGACCCTGAGCCTGCTCGGGCGAGAAGTAGGTGGCGGTGCCCATGACCAGGCCGGTCTGGGTGACGCTGTCGTCGGATCCGACGGCGCGGGCGATCCCGAAGTCGGCGACCTTCACTTGGCCGTCGCGTGTGATGAGCACGTTGCCGGGTTTCACGTCGCGGTGCACGACGCCGTGGCGGTGGGCGTAGCTGAGCGCTTTGGCGATGTCGGCGGCGATGGCGGCAGCCCGAAGGCCCGGCAGCGGGGCCTGGCTACGGATGATCGCCGACAAGGGTTCGCCGTCGATGTGCTCCATGACGATGAAGTAGGTGCGCTCCGACTCGCCCCAGTCGAAGACCGGCACGATGTTGGGGTGCGACAGGTTGGCGGCGGCCTGTGCCTCCCGGCGGAACCGCTCCACGAACGAGCTGTCGCTCGAGAGCTCGGGGAACAGCACCTTCAGAGCGACCGGGCGGTCGAGCAGGAGGTCGCGGGCGAGGTACACCTGGGCGGTGCCGCCGCGGGCGATCTGGTTCCGCAGCTCGTAGCGGCCGTTGTAGATCGGAGGGGCCGTTTCCCCGCTCGGGGGGAGGTTCACTGTCATGACAATCTGAGCCTATTCGTCGGCTTCCATCTTCGGACTCGCACCTTCACTTCCTCGTCTCGCTTGCATCGTCGCCGCCTGGACCCTGACATCGCCTCACCCGGCGCCCGACTGGCTCAGGGCTGCCTCGAGCACCGACACCGCCACCGGGCCGGCGATGGAGGCGCCCGTCGGGTTGATGCTGCACGACAGCGAGCTCAGCACGGGCACCATGGCGGCGACGACGACCGATGGCGTCTGGCCGGCGGCCGCCGGCGCCGCCGCGATGAGCCAGTTGTAGGTGCCGCACTGGTTGCCCCCCGGCTCCGCCGTGCCGGTCTTGGCGGCCGCGGTGGGGTAGCCGGCGGAGTAATAGCCCTGGAAGAGGCCGTAGGCAGTGCCGTTGCCGTCCTTCGTGACGCCGGTCATGAGCTGCTGAACGGTTGCCGCCGTTGCCGAGGAGGTCACCTGGCGCCAGGCGTGCGGCTGGTACACGAACTCGTCTTGGCCGTCACTGCCGACGACCTTGTTCACGAGATGAGGCGCCATGATCGTCCCGTGATCGGCGATGGCGGCGGCCACGAGTGCCATCTGCAGCACCGTGGCGCTGTCGTCGTACTGACCGATGGCGCTGTAGCCGAGGTACGGGCTGGCGCTCGGAGCGTCGATGGCACTGGCGGGGGGGAACTCCGAGGCAACCGCACCCGGCAGGTCGATCGGCGGCACGGAACCGAAGCCAAACGCCCGCGCCTCACTGGCAAGGCTGGAAGCTCCGAGCTCGTTGCCGATCTGGCTGAACGTCGTGTCACAGGACGCCGCCAACGCCGCCGCCAAGTCGCCGCCGCACGACTCGTAGCCGTAGTTGTGAATCGTCTTCGGAGGCGTGCCCGTGTTCGGGAAGCTGTACACCGACCCGTAGGGGTAGGTGCGGGTGGCGAGCGCCGGGTCGTGGTCGTAGATCGCCGAAGTCGTGATGACCTTGAACGTCGAGCCGGGCGGATGGAGGGCCTCGATGGCGTTGTTGAACAGCGGGTTCTCCTGGCTCGGGAGCGAGTTGTACTTCGTGGCGAGGGCGTTGACGGCGGCGGGATTGTGCACGGAGAACGCGTTCGGGTCATACGACGGGTTGCTGTACATGGCGAGGATGTCGCCGTTGCGGGGGTCGAGGGCGATCACAGCTCCGCCGCTGCCGCCCTCGGTCTGGGCGTCGAGCGCCTGCATGGCGACGGCCTGCAGGCGCTCGGAGACCGTGAGAGTGACGTCGTCGGTCTCCTCGTGCTGGGAGATGAGATCGTGCAGTGACGTGATGGGCGACTCGTGCCGTGAGAGGTACTGGTCGTAGGACGCCTCGATTCCGAACGGATCCGCCTGCACGGCCGTGGCGTAGTACCCGGTGATGTCGGAGAACATGACGGCGGTGGCGGCCGGGTAGACGCGCAGGTAGCGGTACTGATCCTTGGTGCGTTTCGACTCGGCGAGCACATAGCCGTCGGAGCTGAGAATCTCGCCTCGCGGCTCGAAGAACGGGCTCGGCTTGCCCACGTTGTTCAAGGGGTTGGCGTCGAGCGCCGCCGCCTGGCGGATCTGGATGTTCGTCAGCTGCAGGAACAGCAAGCCGAAGCAGACGAGCATGACCACTCCCATACGGCGGACTCGCGAGTCCACCGCTCAGGTCGCCCGGTTCGAGTGGTGGGGCGGCTTGCCCCCGCCGCCCGGCGAGGTCGTCGGGGGAACCGTCGACGGCACCGTCGTGGGCATGGTGGTCGTCGTCGGCGGGCTCGTGGTCGTCGTCGGGGCGGTCGTGCTCGGCGGGACTGTGTTCGGGAACGTCGTCGTCGTGGCCGCCGGCAGGGTGGACGGTGGCGGTCTCGTGGTGGTCGTCGTGGCGGCAGCGAGGGCGATCTGCTTCTCGTTCTTCAGCCGGGCGACGACCGCTTCGGCCGCTTGCAGCGACGACTCGGCGAGCCCCGCTCGCAGCGTGGCGATGCTGGAGCCGAGGAGCTCGGTCGTGCGGATGCGGCTCGTTTCGATGAGCTGGGGCTTGAGCCAGAGCATCCCACCCGGCCGCCCCTGGTAGATGGCCACGTTCTCGCCGTTGAGACCGATGTAGTAGTGCGACTGGTCGTACCAGATGACCACGCCGGCAGTCCCCACGAGCAGGCCGACGAGGATCACGAGGAAGAAGAACACGCGGAACGTCACGATGCGGTCTCGGGTCGACCGGACCCGGGTCTGTGGCACGAGAACGACCGGCCGGCTGGGCGGACCGGTCATCGGGTCGAAGGAGCCGGCGCTTCCGTTGCCGGTCGGGGCCTGGCGCACCGTCATGCTGCGCCCCTTGCGGTGGCGCGGCCCCGCCGGCACCTCGAGGGCTTGCTCGCCGGCAGCCATGACAACGCCGGCGCCGAGCGGGCCGGCGGCAGCCCCGGCATCTCCGTCGGCCCGATCGATCAAGCTCGTGGCCTGGGTGTCCGGCCCGCTGCCATGGCCGGTGTCCCGGAGCCGGGTACTCGGTGTCGGACCGGCGCCGGCGCCGGTGTCGAGTGCGGCCACACCGGCCGCACCGGCCATTCCTGTTGGGCCCGCGGCCGCCCCGGCCCCGCCGGCGGCCGTCTCAATTGCGCCAGCCCCTGCTGCGCCGCCGGCGGCCAAGCCGCCAGCCACTTCGAGGCCGGCCGCACCGATCGACCCGCCGCTGCCGCTCAGTTCCGACCCCTCCCCACCCGAGGACGTCGGGGCTGGCGCGGCGGGCGGTGGCGGAGGCGGAGGCGGACTCGCTGCCGCACCCGGGCTCGTGATCGGGATGGCCTCGGTGAGCTCCGGAGTTCCCTTGACCGGGTCCTCCGGCAGCGGCGGGCCGGGCGGCACGAGCTGTACCGCAACACTCGCCGGATCATTGACTTCGCCCTCGACGACATCGGCCACGACGACGGTGACGTTGTCCATGCCACCGTGGCCGAGCGCTCGCCCGACGAGCTCGCCGACTGCCTGCTCGGGGCTGTCCGCGCCGGCGAGGATCTCGGCGATCTCCCCGTCGGACACTTCGTTCGTGAGCCCGTCGCTGCAGAGCAGGTAGCGGCTCGCCGGCTCAGCAGCGAGATCCCAGATGTCGAGGGCCACCTCGGCTTCGATCCCGAGGGCCCTCGTCAACACGTGGCGGTGAGGGTGGACGGCAGCTTCGGCGTGGGTGAGCTCGCCGTGGCGCACCATCTCCTCGACGACCGAATGGTCCTCGGTGAGCTGACGAAACTCCCCCGTCGACCGGTCGAGCACGTAGGCGCGGGAGTCGCCGACGTTGACGAGGATCACGTGGACACTTGCGGAACCCCCGGGGCCAGTCTCGCCTCCCTCCGGGTCGTCGCCGTCGGGCCGGCTCCCGTCGCTGACGTCGCCGACGTGCCCGGCGACGAGCGCCGCCGCCGTGAGCGTCGTGCCCATGCCGTGCAGCGTCCGGTCGATGCGGCTGCGGCGCCACACCGCCCGGTTGGCGCGCCGCGCCGCCATGACGAGACCGTCGCCCGTGCGCTCGCGAAGAAACGCCTCCAACAGTTCTTCGATGGCAGTGCGAGCGGCAACCTCGCCCCCGAGGTGGCCACCCATCCCGTCCGCGACCGCCACGAGGTCGCCGGCCACGACGGCTACGTCCTGGTTGGTGGAGCGTACGTAGCCGGTGTGCGTCTCGGCGGCTGCGTGCAGCCTCGTCATCGCATCGCGGCCAGAGCTCGGCCACCTGGGACAAGCCCCGGCGGCCTCATTTCCCCACCTCGAGGAGCGTGCTGCCGATCTTGACGCGATCGCCCCGCTGCAAGCGCTCGAGCCCGTCGACCTTCGAGTCGTTCAACCAGGTGCCGTTGGTGGAGCCGAGATCCTCGAGCCAGAACTCGCCGTTGCGGCGGAAGACCCGTGCGTGGATCGAAGAGGCGAATGTGTCGTCCTCGAGGGCGACGGCACAACCGGGCGACCGGCCGACGGTGACCTCCTCGCCGAGGTCGAAGACCCGCCCGCGCCGTTGCGGGGGATCGACCACCTTCAACCGGAGCGCGACGGAGCGGTCCGATCCGAGCGGAGCCGGCGCCGGCGTCGCGCTCTTGTCGCCCCGCGACCGGCGCATCTCGACGAGCACCATGCGGGCGGCATACAGGAAGAAGAGCCAGAGCATCCCGAGCAGGAAGTACCGGAGTAGGTGCAGCAACTCATGTGGCATCGTCGATCCGCCGGGCTAGGCGGGCTCGAACCGCAGCGAGGTGGTGCCGACCATGATCGTGTCGCCCGGCAGGAGTCGGTGCTCGCGCACGAGCACGCCGTTCACCTTGGTGCCATTCGTCGAACCGAGATCGACGAGCACGATGTCGAGGCCGTCCCGCCGGATCTGGGCATGACGGCGGGAGACGTTCGGGTCGTCGAGGGCGATCGCACACTCCGGCAGCCGCCCGATCGTGATGATCTCGTCCGCGATCCCGACACGGCGACCGTCTGGCAGGATGATCCAGTCGGTCGGGCCGCCGGCACCCTCCACCCAGTCGCTCTCGATCGCAAATGTGCTGGTTGACAAGTCAGCATCCTCTCGGATGACGATCTCGACGGGACCGAGGAAGTGGTAGCGCTCCTGGGTCGCATGCTCCCTCACGGCTTCGATGAGCTCGCGGTTGAGGACATCGCCAAAGGCTTCGAAGCGCTCGTAGTCGGCCGTCGCCAGGAAAACGTCGAAGTGGTTGGGTGCGATGAGGCCCTTCACGCCGACGGTCCGGCGAAGGTCCATCTCCCGCGTCAATCTACGGCCGAGCTCCACCGGCTGAAGCTGACCGCGAAACGCCTTGGCAAACGCGCCCTCGACGAGCCGTTCCAGGCGGCGCTCGAACTGCTGGAGTCCCATCCTGGGAATGAGGATACCGGCCCGTCGTGCAGCCAAGTTGGCATGGCCTCCTTTCCCGTCCTGGTAGATGGCTGTCCGCGGCGCGGCTATCGTCGTCGGAACTGGGCGAGTGGCGGAATTGGCAGACGCGCAGGATTCAGGTTCCTGTGTCCGCAAGGACGTGGGGGTTCAAGTCCCCCCTCGCCCACCAGCTGAGGCGGCCGGCGGCGACGCTGGCAGCTGCCGATGTACTCGAGCCCGCATCTGCGGAGTCATCGCACGACAGCGACGGTGGATCCGCAATGAAGGCGAGGATTGCCGGCACGCGACTCCTTGAGAGCCCAACTACCGAGAGGCGATCCTCCAGACGTCGCTCGATGGCCTGTACCCGCCTGCCGCTGGGGAACGCGGGAAGCGCCGACGGTAGGCAAGGGGCGCCGCGGCGTTTCTCCTCTGACGAGTGTCCCAATCTTTTGTCCGAGCCGAATTCTTCTCCTCAAGCCAGCGACCAGAGATGCCGATGCCATCAACGGAGACTGTCTCGATCCGAGCACCCCTCCGCGTCACGCGAGGCTAGGGCTCCGACATGACCGTAGAACCGAAGTTGCGTCCGGTCAGCGACGAGTGGCTGCCGTCGATCGCCGCAATCCCTCTCGTGGAGCTGTCGGCGGACGGGAAGATCGTCGCCGTCAACGACAACTACTGTGAGCTGCTCGGGCGCTCTCGGCAAACACTCGTAGGGCTTTCCCCTCTCGACTTCACGCACCCCGACGACATCTGGGCCACTCGGCAAGCGATCATGGCGAGGCCGCGTGACGACGACCGCGGCCGAGTGCTCGAGAAGCGATACCTGGGCGTGGACGGCCGGGTCATCTGGGTCCGCGTCACGTCGGTCTGGCAGGCGGACCGGCAGCGCATCCTTTCCTACGTCGCCGACATCAGCGACCTCGTCACGGCGCGCCGTCGCAAGGAGGCGCTCATCGAGCACTCGGCCGACTTCATCTTCGTCGTCGACGCCGAGGGCAAGATGAGCGAAGCGAACCCGGCCCTCGAGCGGCTCGTCGGACCGACGCTGGGCGCGTCGCTGCGCGCCATCGCAGGGGAGCGATGCCACCCAGATGACCTGGAGGCCCTGCTCGCCGCGTTCGGAGCAGTCGAGGCCGGCCCTGGTCTTCACCCGTCGATCAGCTTCCGCGTCGCCGACGATGCCGGACACTGGGTGCACCTGAGCGCCATCGCCAACAATCAGCTCGCCGACTCCGACGTCCAGGGAATCGTCATCAACGCCCGCGATGTCACCGTTGAGACCGAACGGATCATCCAGACCGAGCGCAACCAGCAGTCCTTGGTTGACGCCTTCACGCGCGCCGTCGAGTTCCGTGATCCGTATACGGCCGGCCACCAGCTCGAGGTCTCCCGTCTCGCCCGTCGCATCGCCCTGCGCCTCGGATTGCCCGAATGCGCCGTCCGGGAGATCGCCCTCGGTGCGAGCCTCCACGACCTCGGCAAGATCGCCGTTCCAGCCGAGATCCTGAACCGGCCGGGTGCGCTCTCGTCTGCCGAACGCGACATCGTGCGCAGCCACAGCGAGATCGGGCACCGGATCCTGGCGGAGGCGGAGCTGCCCGATGTGGTGACCGACGTCGTCCGGCACCACCACGAGCGCCTCGACGGGAGCGGCTATCCCGACGCCCTCGCAGGAGGCGAGATCAGCCCTGCTGCACGGATCGTGGCGGTGGCCGACGTCCTCGACGCCATGTCGTCGCATCGGCCGTACCGGCCGGCCTTGCCGATCGAGACCGCCCTGATGGAGATCACCAGCAACCAAGGGCGGCTGTACGACCCCGATGTGGTGGCGGCGGCGCTCGAAGAAGTCGGCACCGCCTCGCACTAGGAGTCGAAACCCAACCCGACCCTGTCGAGCGACCTCAACCAGAGGTTGCGCCGGCCCTCGTGCTCGTCGGCTCGGGCCAGTGACCAACGAGTGAGCTGGATACCGGCCGATCGGATCGGCTCGGGGGGGAAGGGCAGCGGCTTGCTCCGGACGAATTCGAGGCGAGTGAGCTCGGTGTCTTCGCCCGACAGCAGATCCAGCATGACTTCGGCGCCAAAGCGCGACGCCCCCACGCCGAGCCCGGTGTACCCCGCCGCCGAGACGACCCGGCCAGCGAAACTCCGGTCGAAGAACGCGCAGAACCGCGAGCAGGTATCGATCGCCCCGGCCCACTTATGGGTGAAACCCACCCCCTCGAGCTGCGGGAACGTCTCGTGAAAGAGAGAGGCGAGCTTGACGAACGTCGCCTCCCGTTGCTCGAGCGACGGACGCAGGCGGCTCCCGAAGTAGTAGACGGCGTCGTAGCCGCCGAAGAGGATGCGACCGTCTTTCGTCTGGCGGTAGTAGAGGAACTGGTTGCCGCAGCCGCCGATGCCCTGGCGGTTCCGCCACCCGATCGACTCCGCCTGGGCCTCGCTCAGCGGCTCGCTCATGAGGACGTAGTCGTACACCGGCACGATGTAGCGGCGCAGGCGCCGTACCGGCGACGGGAAGGCGTTGGTGGCGAGAGCGACGTGTCGGCTGACGACGACCCCGTGGGCGGTCCGAAGCTCGATCCCCGGTACGTCGTCGGCGAGCGAGTCGAGCGGGGTGTTCTCATAGAGGCGCACACCGGCCCGCACGCAGGCGTCCCGCAACCCCCAGGCGAGCCGAGCCGGGTTGACGAGCGCACAACCGTCCCGGTCCCAGAGTCCGGCCAGATAGGTCGGCGAGCTCACTTCGGCGCGCACGGCATCGGTGTCGAGGAACGTCACGTTCCGGCCGTGTTCGGTGGCAACGATCGCCTCGTGCTCGAGGTGAGCCGCCTCGTGAGGGGCGGTGGCGACGTCGAGCTCGCCCGTCGGCTCGAACGCGCACTCGATCCCGAGTCGCGCCACCGTCTCCCTGATCGCCTCGAGGTTGGCCCGCCCGAGGCGCTCGAGCGCGGCGATCTCGCCGGGGAAGCGATCGATCCCGTTGGCGAGTCCGTGGGTGAGCGACGATGCGCAGAAGCCGCCGTTTCGCCCCGACGCCGCCCAGCCGCACCGGTCGGCCTCGAGGAGCACGACGTCGAGATCGGGCGAACGCTCCTTGGCCGTCAACGCCGTCCACAGTCCTGTGTAGCCGCCGCCCACGACCGTGAGGTCGGCTTTCGTCCGGCCGACGAGGGACGGCGCCGGAGGCGGGGCGCCGGCGTCGTCCAGCCAGAACGACACCGGGGCGGCCTCGGCCAGCGAGGCCAGGGGTGTCATTCGTGGAACAGCACGGAGAGGTAGTGCCGCAGCGTCGTCACCGACAGGGCGCCGACGTTCTCGCCGACGACTTTGCCGGCGGCGGAGATGAACACGGTGACCGGGAGGCCCGGGATGCCGTAGCCGGTGGCGACCACGGCCGTCGGATCGAACAGCTGCGGGTAGGTGACGCCGTATTTGTGGAGAAAGGCGAGTGCCGCTCCGCGCTCGTCCGCCGAGTCGACCCCGATGAACCTCACCCTGCCGCCGAGCGTCTTTGCGACGCTCTCGATCGCCGGTGACTCGCTCTTGCACACCACGCACGTGCTCGACCACATGTTGAGGACGAGCGGCGTGCCGACGAGCGACGACATCGTGGTCTTCGACCCGTGACCAGAGGCCGTCAACGGCTGCAGCGAGAAGGCGACCGGTGCGGTGTTCTTCGGGGTGAACTCGCCGATCCCCGATGGCGTCGTCGGCGCCGACGAGTAGTGAAGGGCCTTCACCACCGCAAACACGACCAACCCGGTGAGGACCACGGCGAGCACGATCATGAGGCGCAGGCGCCTCGGCAACGGCGGGCGTCTCGTGGGTGCGGCGACCTCCGACATCGTCTCGCCAAGCTACAGGCTTTGAACCGCCACCTCGAAGCGGGCAGGATGGGGACTCATGGCGGCCTCGAACGCGATCGACATCGGCTACCTGGCCGCCTTCGGGGGCGGCCTCGTGTCCTTCGTCTCGCCCTGCGTGCTGCCGATCCTTCCGGTCGTCCTGTCCGTCGTGACCGGGACCGACATCACGACGGTGACCGAGACGCGCGGCCGACTCGGCAAGGTGGCGCGCGACACGATGCTGTTCGTGGCGGGTTTCTCCGTGGTGTTCGTGCTCGTCGGGCTCTCGGCCACGGTCGTCGGCCAGACGATCACCCACGACAAGCAGACCCTCACGCGCATCTCCGGCATCGTGCTGCTCGCCATGGCGGCCGTCCTCGCCGGCGGCGTGCTCCTGAAGGTGCCGGGCATCGGGCGGGAGGCGCGTTTCCATCCCGACCTCTCGCGCTTCGGGCCGTTCGCGGCTCCAGTGGCCGGCGCCGCCTTCGGGTTCGGGTGGACGCCGTGCGCCACGCCCGTGCTCGCCTCCGTGCTCGCCGTAGCCGCTTCGGGTTCGAGCATCGGCCGCGCCACGGGCCTGCTCATCGCCTACTCCCTCGGTCTCGGAGTGCCCTGCCTGGCCGTCAGCCTCGCCTTCGGGCGGCTCACCGGGGCTCTCAAGTTCGCCCGCCAGCACGTCGCCGCCATCACCGCGGTTGCCACCGTGGCGATGGCCGGCTACGGCGTCCTGCTCGTCCTGAACCGCCTCACCTGGATCACCACCCACCTGCAATCACTGTCACCGCGCTGACAGACTGCTCGGATCGGGACCGCTCCGACAACGAGTAAGTTAGGCAGCCGGCGGGGGAAGTCTCCGTCGCTTTCAACGGGGGAATTCCATGAAGTTCGTCGCTCGATTCGCCGGTGCCGCGCTGATCTGCGCGCTCGTCCAGGGTGGGGCCGTGGCTGCCACCGCCGCCCAGGCCGGCCACATCGTCAACACGCCAGCCAAGCTGAAGATCTCGCACGACGCCGTCAAGTCCACCAACTGGTCCGGCTATGCCGCGGAGGGTACGGCCAAGTTCACCGATGTCGTCGGAACCTGGGTGCAGCCGGCCGTGAAGTGCAAGGGAACGTCGACGAGGTACTCGTCGTTCTGGGTCGGCATCGACGGCTATTCCACCGATAGTGTCGAGCAGCTGGGCACGGACTCCGACTGCGACGGCACCACGCCCAGTTACTACGGCTGGTGGGAGATGTACCCGGCCAACTCGGTCAACCTGTCGACCTCGAAGTATCCGGTGCAGGCGGGCGACACGCTGACGGCCGAGGTGTCGGTCTCCGGCAGCACATACACACTCAGCATGCACAGCAGCGAGGGATGGACCTTCACCAAAGCGGTGACTGGGAGCGCCTCGCTCAAGCAGGCGTCGGCGGAGTGGATCGCCGAATCGCCGGAAATCTGCTCGGCGACGTGCAAGCTCGCCAAGCTCGCCAACTTCGGGACCGTGGGCTTCACGAACTGCGAGGCAGCCACGGGCGGGGCCGACGAGCCGATCTCGAGCTTCACGACCAACAGTGGCCCGCACGAGATCACGATGGTCACGAAGAAGGGCGTGAAGCGGGCTGTCCCCTCCGCCTTGAACGGCACCGGCAATGGTTTCTCGATTGCCTGGGCGCACGACTGACCCTCTTTTGCTCGACAACGAGTGATAGCGGACCCGCCCGCGAGGGCGGGTCCGGTCGCGCACGGGCTGCCCGATCGTGCTACACCTTGACGAAGAGCCGAAGTGCTCGCAGAGCCATCGGCCCGGCGCCACGACCGTTGTATCCACGCATCACGCCTGGAGAGGAACCCCTCGTGAATCAGAAGAGCACTGAGCAGCTTGCCGAGCCCGCCGAGATCGAGGCCGTGATCGCATCGTCGATCGGCGATCGAAGGCTCTTGAGCCACCCCTTCTACCAGCGCTGGTTGGAGGGGGGCCTTCAGCTGAGCGAACTGGCGGCCTATGCGGCTCAGTACCGGTACTTCGAGGAGCAGCTGCCGGGTTTCTTGGCGGCGGTGCTCGAACAGCTGCCGGACGGTCAAGCCCGCGATCTCGTGGCCGCCAACCTTGCCGACGAGCAGTCCGTGCCGGCGCCGCACCTCGAGCTGTTCGAGACGTTCGGAGCGGCAGTGGGCGCCGAGAGCGAGCCCCCCACACCGGCGACGCAGGCGCTCGTCTCCTGCTATGCCCGCTGGGCCAAGTCCGGTGGGGCCGCCGCCGTCGGCGCCCTCGCCGCCTATGAGGTGCAGGCGGCGGAAGTTGCCGCCAGCAAGGCCGACGGCCTGCGGTCCCGCTACGGTCTCGGGGCCTCTGCGACGGAATTCTGGGACGTGCATGCGACCGCAGACGTCGACCACGCTCAGTGGGTCGTCGAGGCGCTGGCTGAGCTCGCCGGACCGTCACAGGACTTCGGCACCATCGCGGCCGCCGTGGACGACGCGGCTGGCGCCTGGTGGAGCTGGCTCGACGAGCGCGAAGCCGCCCGGCCCGTCGCTGCCTGACCTGCCGGCGACGGCCCTGCGGTCCTCGCCGCAGGTGCAGGATCGCCCCCTACCATCACGGCGATGGAGATCCGCCCGATCCGACCCGACGAATACGACACCCTCGGACAGATCACTGTCGAGGCGTACCGCAACCTTCAGCGTGACACCCGGTACGGGGACTACGAGAAGGAACTGATGGCGGTGGCGGCTCGGGCCGTCGACAGCGTCGTGCTCGTGGCCGTCGACGGCGACGAGGTCGTCGGCGGCGTCACCTATGTCCCCGACGCCGAACGCTCCATGAGCGAGTTCAGCGATCCCGACGCCGCCGGCATCCGCATGCTCGCCGTGCGCCCGGACTGTCAGGGGGCCGGCGTCGGCAAGGCGCTGACGGCTGCGTGCATCGAGCAGGCCCGCGCCGACGGCCGCTCCCGGATCCTGCTCCACTCCACCGAAGTCATGCAGGTGGCACGAGAGATGTACCGGCGGATGGGTTTCGTCGAGGTTCCCGAGCTCGACCGCTGGGTGCTCAGGTCGCCTGGGCCCGACCTGCGACTGATCGCCTTCGCGCTGGCGCTGAACGATCTCGGGTCGCCGGCTACAGCCCCATGACGATCCGGGTGATGCGGTCGGCCACGCTCGTCGGCGTGACCTGGGTGACGGCCGCCAGCAGGTAGGCATCGGGGCCGACGAGGTAGCGAGCGCGGGGAAACCGCGAGTCGAGGGCGTTGGCGATCACCTTGGCGCACGTCTCCGGCCGTCCCATCAACGGGGCTGACAGCCCGATGGTCTGGCGGGCCCGCTTGTGCGCCGTGGCGTAACGCGAGCCGTCGTAGAGGCTGTCGTCCTGTTCGATCTCGTCCCAGATACCCGTCTTGAAACCGCCTGGCTCGACGAGCACCACGCGAATGCCTTCGGCTGCAACCTCCATGCGAAGCGCGTCCGACCACCCTTCGAGCGCGTGCTTGGCCGCTTGGTACCAGCCGGAGAGCGGGGTGGTCGCCCGCCCGTAGATCGAGGAGATGTTGACGATCGTTCCGCCGCCGTGCTCCCGCATGACCGGGAGGGCCAGGCGGGCGAGGCGGGCCGGGGCGATCACCATCGTCTCGAGAATGGCCCGAGCCTCCTCGTCGGTCACGTCCTCGACGGCGGCAGTCGTGCCATAGCCGGCGTTGTTCACGAGACCGTCGAGCCGGCCGTAACGCTCGACGACCTCGTCCACGGCGCGCTCGCAGCCGCCGGCGTCGGTCACGTCGAACAGCACCGTGGCGACCTCGACGCCGGCCGTGGCAGCAGTGGCGTGGATCTCGTGGGCTTTGGAGTCCGAGCGAGCCGAGCCGACCGAGCACCACCCCCTCCTCGCCAGCTCGATCGCCGTCGCCAGGCCGATCCCCGAATTCGCGCCGGTCGTCAGCACAACTTTGGTCATGGGAGCAGGCTACGACCGGATGCCGATGATGGCGGTGGCGCGAGCCGATCGCTGCGGGCGCCCGTAGCCTGATCGGGTGAGACGTTCGGGGCGCGCAGGGCTGCTGTCCATCGCCAGCAGTCGCCTCGGAGCAGCCGAGGATCAGTACGACGTCCTGGCCCAGTGGATCGCCGAAGTCGCCGTCCCGACCGATTCGCTCCTCGACATCGGCGCTGGCGACGGAGACGACCAGTACTGCCGGCTCGTGCGCCCGCTCGTGGGGCGTTTCGAAGGCATCGACCCCGATCCGTACCTCGCCGAGCACCGAGGGCTCGACGCCGGGGAGCAGACGACCATCGAGGACTTTGCCCGCCAGTTCGTGGCCGGCGGGGGCGGGGGCGGGGGCGGGGGCGGCGGGGCCGGCGAGGGCGGCGGCGGGCCTCGCCGAGGGTTCGACCTCGCCCTAGCCATCTACGTCGTGGAGCACGTCGCCGAGCCGGTCGAGTTCTTCCGGGCGGCCCGGTCGTGCCTTCGCCCGGGCGGCTCGCTCTTCATCATCACGCCGAACCTCTGGCACTACTTCGGCCTCGTGACCAAGGCGTCCATGGCGCTCGGCGTGGAGGAGCGGCTCCTCACCGCCCTCAGGTCCGCCCACGAGGCCCGGCTGCAGCCGGACGGCGACACGTCGTCGCCGCCGAGCGGGCACGTGCACGGTCCGGGTCATGGGCAGGGGCATTCGCAGGCGGCGGCGCACTTCTCTCTCGCCTACCGAGCGAACTCCGTGAGGGCGCTGCGAAGGGTGGGGGACGAGGCGGGTTTCTCGGCCTTGGAGATCCGGCACCTCGAGAACCCGGCGGTCTTCGAAACGTATTTCCCAGGCCGCGCAGCCGCCTTTCCCCGCTGGTACTCCCGCACGATCCACCGGCTGGGACGGCCGACCCTCTTCGGCACCCTCATCTGCCGTTTCGTCAACTGATCGCCGGCTCGGAACACACTGCCGGCGGTACGCGGCAGAATGGCGGCCATGGGAGACCCGGTCGCCACCACGTCCCGCGCCGCCACGACGGATCCGTCCGCTGACGTGGCCGAGCTCGTCGATCAGCTGATCGCTGAAGCCGACCCGAAGACCACTGACGTCGTCGAGTTCCGCCACCGGCAGTACGAGCTCGGGTTGGCGTGGGTGCACTTCCCGGAGGGCTTCGGGGGGCTGGGGTTGCCGCCGTCGTACCAGCGAGAGGTCGATCGTCGCCTGGCGGCCGCCGGCGCCACCCCGCACGGTCTCTTCGAGTTCTTCGGCCTCGCCATGGCGGGACCGACCGTGGTGACGCACGGCTCCGACGAGCTCCGCCGGCGGCTGCTCCCTCGCTTGTTCAGCGGCGAGGACTCGTGGTGCCAGCTCTTCAGCGAGCCGGGGGCCGGATCGGACTTGGCCGGCCTCTCGACACGGGCCGTGCGAGACGGCGACGAGTGGGTCATCACGGGCCAAAAGGTCTGGAACACGCTCGCCCATGTGTCCCACCGGGGGATGCTCGTCACCCGCACCGACCCAGAAGCCCCGAAACACAAAGGCCTCACCTACTTCGCCCTCGACATGCACGCACCCGGCGTGGAGGTCCGACCGCTCCGGCAGATGACCGGCGAGGCGGAGTTCAACGAGGTGTACCTGACCGAAGTGCGCGTGCCCGACACCGACCGGGTCGGCGACGTCGGCGACGGCTGGCGGGTGGCGATGAGCACCCTCATGAACGAGCGCACGTCCATCGGCGGCAGCGGGGCGCCGGCGAGGGGCTCGGGGCCGATCGCCGAGGCCGTGCGCATCTGGAAGGAGGAGCCCGGCGCCAAAACGCCCGTCGAGCGTGATCGCCTCATGCGCCTGTGGACCGACGCCGAGGTGCTGCGCCTCACGAACCTGCGGGCCGGCGGCAACCGCCGTGCCGGCAACCCGGGGCCGGAAGGCTCCATCGCCAAGCTGCAGTTCGCCGAAGTCAACAAAGCCATCTACGACCTGTGCGTCGACCTGCTCGGAGCGGCCGCCCTCGTCGACTACGACTACACGATGCGTCGCAGCGAGCACCTTGGGTTGGTGGGGCCGCCTGGCTCGTCACGGAAGATGTTTCTTCGGGCGAGGGCCAACTCCATCGAGGGAGGCACGTCCGAGATCCAGCGCAACATCCTCGGCGAGCGGGTCCTCGGGCTCCCGGGCGACGTGCGCACCGACAAGGACCTCCCCTGGTCACAGGTTCCGCGTAGCTGAGCGGGCGGCGGCCGCCGGCGGGGGCCGGCTGCATCCTCGAACCGTGTGCACAGAGTGACCGCCCGCCGGCCTGTCCGGTTACTTCGTGCACACGGTTCGCCGGCGTGGCCGCTGGCGGCGCCCCATCCTCGAACCGTGTGCACAGAGTGACCGCCCGCCGGCCTGTCCGGTTACTTCGTGCACACGGTTCGCCGGCGTGGCCGCTACGCGGGCGTCGGAAAGACCCGGGTCACGACTCCCGTGGCGTCGCGCCAGCCCCGCGCCATGGCCCTCGAGTTGAAGCCGACGGCAAACGACCCATCCGGGCTGACAGCGATCCCGCCCCCATCGCCTCCTAAGCCGGCGACGGCGTCGAGCGCCTCCTTCAGCGCAGGACCGATCTCGCGCCCCGACAGCATCTCCCAATGGATCCGATGCCCGAAACCCGCCACGACAAACGCCTCTCCAGCCCCCGTCGCCGATACGGCCGCCGTGTTGGAATCGGCCCACACGCCGGCACCGGGAATGGGCGAGTCGCCGACACGACCCGGGATCTGGCCGGCCCGACCTCCCGTGCTCGTGGCGGCGGCGATGTGGCCGCCGGCGTCGACGGCCACGGCGCCGACCGTGCCGGCCTCCGAGAGCGTGCCGCCACTGCCGCCGGCGTCGACGGCCACGGCGCCGACCGTGCCGGCCTCCGAGAGCGTGCCGCCACTGCCGCCGGCGTCGCCCGCTGGGACACTCGTGTCAGCCCCGCCCGCCGGCGGACCGGACGCCCCGGCAGCGCCACGGTCGAGATCGAGGTCCTCGGTCTCGCCGGTCGCCCTTGCCAGCATGGCAGCCGTCATCTGCTCGAGCCCGTGGCGCTCGGCGAAGGCGTCAGCTCCGGCGCCGGCAAGCAGCACTGGACCGTCCGGCGGACCGCCGACGTCTGCCACCTTCGCCGCCAGCCGCACCGGGTTGGCCGGCCACCTCGCCGCACAGACGGCGCCGACCTTGCCGGTTGTGCCATCCATGACGCCGGCGTCGAACTCGACCGTCCCAGCGGTCGTCGTCACCGAGCCGCGGCCGGCATTGAACCGGCCGCCGTCCTCCAGGCTGGCAACGGCTGCCACGACCGCCTCCAAGGCCGAACCTCCGCCGGCGAGCACGGTCCAACCGGCCGCCAATGCCGCATCGAGACCTTCGAGAATGCTGGCGGCATCGGCCTCGACTGCCACGCGGTCAAAGTTCCCGGCGCCGCCGTGAACGACGATGGCCGGCAAGGTGAGGCGACCGCCGTCGGCCGAGATTGTTCGTTCGATCGGGCTCATCGCAGCCACCTCCGGGCGGTGCAGTCGAAGTGGACCGAACGATACCGATGCAGCCGCCGGCCCGGACCGACCGCCGGCTGAACTCGCGGCCACGTTATGGCGGGATTGCGGCGCGACGGCCGGGAAGGCGCCGGAGTCCGGCAAGGATGAACACGTGCAACGGCGTGGCGCAGCCAGCGGCAGGAGGCACGCCCGGTGAGCCGGCGCGGCTGGGTGCTCTTCGTCGCGATGGGAATCATCTGGGGCGTGCCCTACCTCCTGATCAAGGTGGCAGTCCGAGAGGTGAGCCCCGCCTTCCTCGTGCTCATGCGCACCGGAGGCGGAGCGCTCCTCCTCGTGCCGGCGGCCGTCCTCAAGGGACAGCTCCGACCGGTCCTCAAGTTCTGGAAGCCACTCGTCGCTTACACCGCGGTCGAGATGGGCGGGCCCTGGATCCTGTTGTTCCAAGCTGAGAAACGCCTCCCGAGCTCGCTGTCCGGTCTCCTCATCGCCGCCGTGCCGCTGGCGGGCGCCCTGCTCGCCTGGGTGACACGCTCCGACCGCCTGGACCGGCGGCGTGTCGTCGGACTGGTGATCGGTTTTGCCGGGGTGGCGCTGCTCGTGGGGTTCAGCGTCGGGCACTCCGACCTGTGGGCGGCGGCATCCATCGGCGGGGTCGTCGTCGGATACGCGCTCGGTCCCTGGATCGTTGCTCATCATCTCGCGGACGCACCACCGCTCGGCGTCGTGGCGGCGTCCCTTCTGCTGTGCGCGCTCGCGTACGTCCCAATCGCCGCCTTCCAGCTCCCGCACCATGCGCTGAAGGCGGCCGAAGTCGAGTCGATCGTGGGCTTGACGGTCCTTTGCACGGCGGCGGCGTTTCTCCTCTTCTTCGCCCTCATCGCCGAAGTCGGCGCCTACCGCGCCACGATCATCACCTACGTCAACCCGGCCGTCGCCGTGCTGCTCGGCGTCACGGTGCTCTCCGAACCCTTCGGATGGGCGACGGCGACCGGTTTCGTCCTCATCGTCGTCGGGTGCTTCTTCGCCACCGGCCGCGCCAGCAGGCAGGAGCGCGCTCCGGCTGATTCAGAGAGCACTGCTCTTGACTCTCCGAGACCAATCGTGAATACTGATCTCTAATCAGAGCGGTGCTCTCGCACCGCTCGAGATCTCAGGAGGCACACCCGTGGGACGTCACGTAATCGTCGGAGCCGGAGCCGTCGGGTCGGCAACGGCGGAGGCACTCGCCGGAGCCGGCCACTCGGTCGTGCTCGTCACCAGGCGAGGCGGCGGGCCCGAGCGTCCCGGCATCGAGCGAGCGGCCGGCGACATCCTCGATGTCGACCGTCTGAGCGAGCTCACGACCGGAGCAGACGCCATCTACAACTGCGCCAACCCGCGCTACTCCGCTTGGGTGAGGGAGTGGCCGCCGATGGCGGAGGGTTTCTTGGCGGTGGCTGAGCGCACCGGTGCGAGGCTCGTGACGATGAGCAACCTGTACGGCTACGGCCCGCTCGATCGCCCCATGACCGAGGGCGATGCGCTGGCGGCCACCGGTCCGAAGGGGCGGACGAGGGCAGCGATGTGGCGGGGAGCACTTGCGGCCCATGAGGCGGGGCGCGTGCGGGTGACCGAGGCGCGGGCGTCGGACTTCTACGGGCCGGGAGTGACGGCGGAGGGCCACGTCGGCGAGCGGTTGGTTCCTCGGCTCCTCGAGGGCAAGCCCGTCAGGGTGATCGGCGAGCGTGACGTGCCGCACAGCTGGTCGTACATTCCCGACGTCGGGCGCACGTTGGCCGTTCTCGGGACCGACGACCGGGCCCTCGGGCGAGCCTGGCACGTGCCGACGGCGCCGGCGTGCTCGCAGAGAGAGCTGCTCGGTGCGCTCGCACGAGCAGCCGGTCAGCCCGTCCCGAAGGTGCGGCGGGTGCCGAAGGCGGTCCTCCAGCTCGCCGGCGTGTTCTCCAAGGACCTGGCGGAGCTCGCCGAGGTGTCTTACCAGTTCGAGGCGCCGTTCGTGCTCGACTCGTCAGCCGCCACGAGCGTGTTCGGGATCGTCCCCACGCCGGTCGGCGATGCCGTCGCCGCCACCGTTGCGTGGTGGCGCGACCGGCTGCGGCGTGGGGACGAGCCCCGACTCAGGCCTTCCGCCAGGGAAGGCGTATCCCCCGGCCTGTCGTAGGCCGGCCCATCATCAAATCGGCGACGTCGCCGAAGCCGGCGATCTCGGCCAGGTCGGCGAGCTTGGCCAGCCCAGCAATGCCGGACAGGTCTGGGAAACCCGACATCCCCCCGAACTCGTCCGCGCCGGAGAAGTCGTCGGTGTCTGGGAAGCCGGCGCCGGGAAAGGCGGCGTCGCCGGCGATGCCCGTGCCGGAAGGCCCACCGCCGGACATGCCGGTGTCGGCGAATGGCTCGGCACCGGGCACCTCCGGCGAGCCGGGGAGGGCACTGCCGCCGTCGCCGGCGACATCGAGCCCGAGTCCGGCAGGTCCACCGCCACCACCTCCACCGTCTCCGTCGCCGGGCGAACGCTCACCGGAGTGGACGAGGATGTCGCCCGACACCGTCCGGCAGGAGATTCGAAGCGTGGCCGAGTTCGAGCCCTCACCTTCGGCAGGAAGCGTGCAACGCGAGTCCCCCGACACCGTGACGAGATCGAGCCAGGCGCCGACGCCGGCGCCGACGCCGACCCGCACGTCGCCCGAGGCGGTGTTGACCGAGAGCTCGCCGTCGTACGCGCAGGCAATCGTGACGTCGCCGGAGGCCGAGCGGGTGCGGGCGTCATGGGCGATGGAGCCGAGACGGATGTCGCCGCTGGCGGTCGTCACCGTGACGCGCCCGCCGATATTGCGAGCCGTGACATCACCGCTGGCGCTGGCGACATCGAGCTGGCCGAGCACGTTCACGAGGCGGATGTCGCCGCTCGCCGTAGCGATGCTGGCCGACTCACAGTCGTCGCGGACCACGATGTCGCCGCTGGCCGTCTTGCCCTCGAAAGCGCTCATGGGCCCGTCGCAGGCGACGTCGGCAGACGACGTGCGCACCCTGACCGACGACCCCGCCGGGATGAGCACCCGCAAGCGCAGGGACGCTTCCCGCAGCTTGCGCTTGGGCACGTGGACGTCGAGGCGTCCGCCATCGCAGGCGACCGAGGTGTTGGCGATCTGCTCGCGCACACCGTCGTTCTCACGGCCGAGTGCCTCGAGCAGCACGAGAATCTCGTCGCTGGCGTGGAGGGCGACTTCGACCTGACCGGCCGAGAGCTCCAGGTCAGCCTTGAGCGGTCCGCTGGCTGGAAATGTCCATTCCATCGGTGGTGTCCTTTCCGTTGTAGCGAGGGGTGTCACGATCTGGCCGGCGGGCCCTGTCCGCCAGCGCTGCTGCAGAGCGCTCCGAGGTCCGCGAGGACGTCGGAGGCTGGGCAGGCGGTCCGGTGATGATCCACATACCCGATCAACCCCGGACGAAGCCGGTCATGCGCCGAGCTCCCCGCCGCGGTGCGACGGGGATGCGCAGCGCCTGGGCGGCGGCATCGATGAGCCAGCTGTTGAGCGAGACGCCGTCGCGGGATGCGGCCCGCTCGGCTTGGGTCTTCAAGCGCTCCGGGATCCGCAATGTCACTCGGGCGACCTCCTCGTCGCCTCGCTCCACCGAGTCCGTGTCGGTGGACGAGCTCCCGACGGTCGAGACGCTGAGCGAGAGGACCGGGTCACTGCCCTGCAGGCGAACCTCCACGGACGTGCCCGGGAGCGAAGCGGTCAGCTCATCGGCCGCTTGCTGCAACGCATCAAGAAACCTCAGCCGCACCGCCGATCCCAACGCCTCCACCAGCACGTCGGCGACGCGGCGGGTGTCGTCGCCGCCGACGGCGGCCGCACGCTTCAGATCCTGCTCGAGTCCTTCAACGATCGGTGCCAGCAACATGACGTCACTATGACATCACTTCTGACGTCTGTCAAGTGTCTATTGGACATCAAAGTGGAGTCGACGTGCCATCGCCGGCGTCCAAGTCACCGGCAAGACAGCACTTGACCTGCTCGCACCAGTACCATCCGCCTCGTGACGCCAGCTCAGGAGGCACCGGTCTCGCCGGCCGGCGGCGCCGGCGGCGCGCCGGCGGGCGGCGCACACGATGCCGCCGTGCCGGCGGCGAGCGGCGCGGACCT
>JBEKYM010000025.1:0-70327 GCA_049510975.1 Acidimicrobiales bacterium | reverse complement strand
GACCACGACGTCATCCTTCCGGACGCCGGCGGCCTCGGCGAACGCCCGCAGCTGGCCGCGGTCTTCGTCGCTCGAGCGGGCACCGTAACGCATGACGTGCACCATGGCGGCTCCGGGCGGGGCGAGGTCAGCGGTCGGCGAGTGGGTCGAGAAATAGAGCGGTTCATCGAGGCCGAAGGCCACTCTGCGTTCGGGCGCCCGCTTCAGGCCGAGGTCGAGGCAGGCGGCGGTGACGTCCTCGCCGAGGTCCCAGTGCGGGTCGATCGGCAGCAGGGCCCGGGCGGCGGCCGGGCCACCGACGGCCACGACGACTGCGCCCGCCGTCCAGCTGCCTTGCGCCGATGGCACGTGCCACGACCCAGCCCTCGCGGCCCGAACGAGGCGGCCTGTGGCGCGCTCGCCCTCGACGAGCACCGCCCCGGCCTCGCCGGCGGCTCGGGCGAGACCCTCGACGAGGCGGCTCCAGCCGCCATGCAGGTAGCTCACGCCACCCTGCTGAGCGAGCTGGAGCTGGCGGACGGCGGCGTCGGCTGAGATGGCCTCGAGATCGGGCGCGTACGTGGCGACGCGCAGCAGCGTCGTGATGACGGCAGATCCGTCGTCGGGCAACCTGAGCGATCGCACCCAGCCGGCCGCGCTGAGCAGTGACAACGACGCTGCATCCAGGCGGCCGAACGTGCCCAGCAACTTGGCAAGCTTCAGCTTCGCCCGCCAGCCGAGGAGCCTCGAGCTCACGAGCGAGGACGTCGAGGTGGGCAGCCGGTCGAAGCGGCCCGAACGCCACCCGAAGACCTCGCTTGCCGGTGATCCTCCCGGCAGTTCGAGGCCGAGTGCGGCGAGCACGGCGGAGCCGGGCCCGGACCGGTAGAGGGCGTGAGGGCCTTGATTGAGGACGTAGCCGTCACGCTCGTCGCTCCGTGCGCGGCCCCCGGCGGAGCGAACGTCGAGCACAGCCACGCTTCGCCCGGCCCGTGCCGCCTCCGCCGCCGCCGCCAGGCCGGCGATGCCGGCGCCGATGACGAGCACGTCCACGTTGCGGTCTTGCGCATCACTCATTGCAGTCCTCCTCGGGTCAGTCGTGAGATTGACGCCACGGGCGTCTCGATCGTGACAAGCGGTCGTGTGCAAAGCTCAGCCGGCGGGAGTCAGGACGGCGCCGCCGTCGGAGGAGAGCGATGCAGCAGGGCCGACTGAACAACACGCATCCGGCGCTTCGGCGCTGCTGGCATCCGGTCGCCCGCTCCGGCGAGATCGGCGAGGAGCCCGTGCGGTTGGAGCTGCTCGGGTCGGCCTACGTGGTGTTCCGTACCGGCGGCGAGCTCGTCGCCTTTGCCGATCGCTGCCCCCATCGCCAGGCTCCCCTCTCACTCGGCCACCGCGAGGGGAGCGCGCTGCGTTGTGCCTACCACGGGTGGTGTTTCGACGCGGCGGGCCGGTGCGTGGACATCCCGGCGCTCGGTCCCGGGACGGCGCTCCCGCCTGCCGCCAAGCTGCAGGCACCGGCAGGTGTGGCCGAGCGCCTCGGGATGGTCTTCCTCGCTCCGGAGGCGCCGCTCGTTGGGTTGCCGGAGATCGTCGAGGCCCACGAGGAGGGTTACTCGCGGCTCGAGCTGCCTCCGACGGAGGCCCGCGCCGGCGCTGGGCTGATGGCGGACAACTTCCTCGACTTCGCCCACTTCCCGTTCGTCCACGCCGGCACGTTCGGCACCGACGAGTCCGCCGTGCTGGCCCCCTACGACGTGGAGCGTGACGGCTGGGGGTTCCGGGTGGTCTACCAGCACGCCTTTGCCAACCGGGAGGACCGGGGCGTGGCCGCCGGCATCCGGCCGCTCGTGCAGACGCGGCGGATGACCTACCGCTACCTGGCTCCGTTCTTCCTCTCGTTGCGCCTGGAGTTCTTGGAGGCCGAAGGCGTGAACGTCATCGGGTTCTTCATCCAGCCGCAGACCGAGGAGCGATGCCGCCTCTACACGACGCTGTGGCGCAACGACCTCGAGGACGACCCGGCGGCGGCCGCCTCGTCGATCGCCTTCGAGCAGGAGGTGCTGAACGAGGACCTCGCCGTGCAGTCGCGCTACGACCTCCTGTCGTTGCCGCTCGATCTCCGCACGGAGGTGCACACGCGGGCGGACCGCAACACGATGGAGCTGAGGCGGGTGCTGGCGGAGCTGGTGGCGGCGACCGAGGCGCCCGGAGAGGCCGCAATGGAGCGGGGTACGCTGTCGGCAGACGACGTTCGTTGAGCGCATGAATGTCGAAGAAACGGGAGGGGACCGTCATGAGTGACCTCGGCACCGCCATCGAGCGGCACCACCACATCACCTTGTGCGTCGGTACCGCCCAGGAGGACTACGACTTCCACACCCAGGTGCTCGGGCTGAAGAGCGTGAAGAAGACGGCGCTCTACGACGGTGACGTGCCCATCTACCACCTCTATTACGGCAATGACGTCGGCCTCGAGTCGACGCTCGTCACGTGTTTCCCGATGCGGCAGTCGGGCCGCATGGGCCGGCAGGGCACGAACCAGACGAAGGTGCTGATGCTGTCGATCCCCGACACGGCCATCGGCTACTGGCGCGACCGGCTGGTAGATCATGGCTTCGACGTGGAGGAGCTCGAGCGGTTCGGGGAGAAGCGACTCCGCTTCTCGCACCCGTGCGGCATCGAGTACGAGCTCGTCGGGGTGTCGGGTGATCCGCGGGAGGCGCATTCGACCGGCCCGGTCCCGCAGGAGCTTGGCATCCAGGGGACGCACGGCATCACGGTTTCGGTGCTCGACCTCGGGCTGTCGGCGGACTTCATGAGTGAAGGCTGGAGCGGACGGCTCACCCAGGAGGACGGTGATCATGCGCGCTTCGAGGTCGGCGCCGGCGGGTCGGGCACGATCGTCGACTTCGTGGCCGAGCCGCGCCTCGGGCAGGCGGGCTGGATGTACGGCGAAGGCATCGTTCACCACACGGCCTTCCAGGTCGCCGACTTCGATGTGCAGAGCGCCGTGAAGGACAGCCTCGTCGGCCTCGGGTTCACCGACGTGTCGGACCGCAAAGACCGCGGATACTTCGACTCGGTGTACGTCCGCACGCCGAGCGGGGCCATGTTCGAAGCCACCGTCTCCAAGCCCACCGGGTTCACCATCGACGAGCCGTACGAGGAGCTCGGTAAGAACTTCCAGGTTCCTCCCGTCTTCGAGGACCGGCGCGAGTTCCTGCTCGGCTATCTGGAGCCGCTGCAGTACAGCTGACGGCCGCCGGCCGGACGGCTCAGGCGCCCGACGAGCCCCCGCCCGGCTCGCCGGCGCCCAGGCCGCTGACCATGAGATCCACGACGGTGGTGGCGAAGCGGTCGCTGAGCGGCAGGTGGGACTGCAGCAGGCGGTGGTAGCCGGCGCCATAGAGCAGGTCGAGGGCGACCTCGGCATCCGCGTCGGCCGCGATCTCGCCGCGCGCTACGGCGCGGTCGAACATGGTGCGATTCCGGGTCCGCACGGGCTGCACGAACCGGTCGCGCCAGACGTCGGCAAGCTCCGGGTCCCGCTGCACCTCCGCGATCAAGCCACGAAGCGTGCGGCCCGTCGACGTCCCCTTGACGGCCCGGATCCAGCTGCGCAGCGCAGCCAGGAGGTCGCCGCGCAAACTCCCGGTGTCAGGTAGCGGCTGGCGGGCGAATTGAGCCTGGAAGGCGTCGAAGGCGAGAGTGCCCTTCGTCGGCCAGCGCCGGTAGATCGTGGCCTTGCCGACCTTGGCCCGGCTCGACACCTCCTCGATCGTGAACTGGGCAAAACCCTGCTCCTCGAGAAGCTCCGACGCGGCCGCCAGGATCGCCCGCTCGGACTGCTGGCTGCGCGGCCGCCCGCGACGGGTGGGGGCGGCGGGAATAACGGTCTCAGGCATGAGGTTCAACCCTACATGGATACGATACGAGACGTAACGTTTCGTAATGAAAGGAACGCCAGCCGTGTCGCCGGCAACCTGAGGAGGACAGCATGAAGACCGTCACACTCGGAAAGAGCGGCCTCGTCGTCTCGCGGATCGCTTTCGGGACTTGGCAGCTGGGCGGCGACTGGGGCCCAACCGACGAGACGTCTGCCATCGCGGCGATCACCCGGGCTGCGGACTCCGGCGTGACGTTCTTCGACACCGCACAGGGGTACGGCTTCGGCGCCTCCGAGCGCCTGCTCGGCAATGCCCTGTTCGGCCGGCGCCGTCAGGACGTCGTCATCGCCACCAAGGGCGGGCTGCGCCCGAGCGGGCAGGGCTCAGGGGTCGTCCGCGACGCCAGCCCCGAGTGGATCCGCCACGGTGTGGACGAGAGCCTGCGGGCCCTCGCCACCGACTACATCGACCTGTACCAGGTCCACTGGCCCGACCCGAACACGCCGCTCGAGGAGACTGCCCAGGCGCTCGCCGAGCTCGTGGACGAGGGCAAGGTGCGCCACGTCGGTGTCTCGAACTTCGACACCGCTCAGATCGAGCGCTTCAGCGAGGTCCTGCCGGTCGAGACGTTGCAGCCTCCCTACCATCTGTTTCGCCGACAGATCGAGGCGGAGGTGCTCCCCTACACGGCCGCTCACAACATTGGCGTCCTCGTATACGGGCCGCTGGCGCATGGGCTGCTCGGTGGGCAGCTGCGCACCGACACTCGCTTTCCAGCAGGTGACTGGCGAGCCTCCAGCACGGCGTTCCGGGGCACGGCCTATCAACACAACCTCGAGAAGGTCGCCGAGCTCGCACGCCTCGCCAATGATGAGCTCGGCGTCACGCTCGCCCAGCTCGCGGTCGCCTGGACGCTCGCCAACCCGGCTGTGCACGTCGCCATCGTCGGTACCCGCAACCCCGAGCACGTCGACGAGGCGCTGGCGGCTGCCGATCTCGTGCTCGATGAAGACACGCTGCGGCGCATTGACGAGATGATGGTGGGCGCAGCCCCCATCGCCGGCCCGAGCCCGGAGACCGTCTGACCGATCATCGACCGCACAGCGCACAGCGCACACACAGCGCACAGACGAAAGGAGCACTCCCGTGAACGACTCCAACTCCCATGACCAGCCTCCGGCGCCGGCCCGCCGGGCCCGAGTCGCCGTCATCGGCACCGGCACGATGGGCACGGCGATGGCCACCCGGCTCCTCGGCGCCGGTCACGCCGTAGACGTGTGGTCGCGCCACGCGAGCTCGACGGAGCCGCTGGTCGAGCTCGGTGCTAACGCTGAAGCCGACGCCACGGACGCGGTTCGTCACGCCGACGTGGTCATCACGATGCTGCCCACGCCGGCGGCCATCGAGTCCGTGATGCTCGAGGGCAAGGTCGTGGAAGCCATGGCCCCGAATGCCGTCTGGGCCCAGATGGCAACCATCGGGATCGAGGCGACCGAGCAGGTGGCGGACACCGCGAAGGCCGTCCGCCCGGACGTCATCTTCGTCGACGCGCCAGTGTCCGGCAGCCGAGAACCGGCAGAAACGGGCCAGCTGCTCGTCCTCGCCTCCGGGCCGGGCTCGGCTGAGGAACTGCTGACGCCCGTCTTTGCGGCCGTCGGGCGGAAGACCCTCTGGCTCGGGCCCGCCGGCGCCGGCAGCGAGATGAAGCTCGTCCTCAACACTTGGCTGGCGTTCCAGATCGAGTGCGCCGCCGAATCGGCGGCGTTGGCGGCGCGACTCGGCGTTCCGCCGGGATCGCTGCTGGCGGCGCTCGGGGACAGTCCGCTGGCGTCGGGTTTTGCCCTCGCCAAGCTTCACAAGATGCTGGAGGCGGACGACAGCCCTGACTTCGCCCTCGAGTTGGCGCTCAAGGACCTCGACCTCGCCTCGTCCAACGGACGCGAGGACGTCACGCCGGCGGCGGCCGCCATCGCCGACCGCTGGCGCTCCCTCGTTGCCGCCGGTGCCGGCCGCCTCGACGTGAGTGCTGCCCGCCGAGGGCTCGGAAGCGAGATCGTCGGCGCCGATCGCCCGTGAGCCCGGCGCCGATCGCCCGGCGGCGGGCGCAGGGCGGCACTGAGACTCAGGCCACGCGGGTGAGCCCTACGTCGACCACGAGCTCCTCGAGGGAGCCGCCGTGGTACACGCCCAGCAGCGGTGCAACGTCCCGGTAGTCACGGCCCCGGCCGACGGTGACGTGGAGGTCGCCGACGGGTGTGCCGCTCGTCGGGTCGAGCGGGTGCCAGTCCCCCAGCCACGCCTCGATCCAGGCATGGCTCGTTCCCGCAACGGTGACGCCCGTCGGAGCGCTCTGCTCAGGGTGCACGTACCCCGAGACGTAGCGGGCCGGGATGCCGAGATGCCGGAGGAGCACGAGGGTGAGGTGGGCGAAGTCCTGGCAGACGCCCGCCCGCCGGCGCCAGGCCTCGATTGCGGAGGTCGACACCGCCGTGGCGCCCCGTTCGTAGGCAAGCGTCTGACGGACCCACTCGGTCGTCGCTATGACGGCGTCGAGCGGAGAGCTCGCGCCGGCGACCTCGGCGGCGACATCGCCCAGCTCGGACTCGAGCGGCGAGTACACGGTGCTCACCAGGAGCTCGGCGAAGGCGTCCTGGATGAGCGGGTCCCGTACGTCGGCCCAGCTCACCGACGCGTCGGGTGTTGCCGGCGAATTCGTCTCGACGAGCGAGGTGGCCGTGATCGTGAGCTCGGTGTGGGGCTCGTGTACGTCGAAGGCGTGAACGGCCGTCGACCAGTAGTCGACATAGCGGTAGAGAGGCGCCGCCGGCGAGACGGTGAGGTCGTTCGAGAGCAGTGTCTGGCGGTCGTTCGACGTCGGTGTCATCCGGACTTCGTTGTAGGAGGCGACGACGGGCTCGTTGTAGCGGTACGTCGACAGGTGCGAGATGGCGAGTCGGCTGCTCATGCCGGCATCGACAATTCTCGGCCGACGTCGCCCTCGATCCGCCAGGCGAGCGTGCTGTCGCGCTGGAAGTAGCGCTGGGCGATGGCGGCGCCGACATCCGAGCACGTCTTCTGCAGCTCGAGGAGGTGCCCCGGGAGGTCGTCGGCAAGCTCGCCGATGTTCTGATACTCGAGGACGGCGTGGGCTCGCCCGAGGATGCGGGCGGCTTCGTCGGCCGGGCCGAGCTGCCCACGCGGCCGGCTGATCTCGGCGAGGCAGTTCGTGGCCGAGTCGAGGGCGTAATAGGCACTCCGCGGGCAGAGCCGATCGAGGAGGAGGAACTCGACTGCACGTGCGGCGCTCACCCGCCCCCGGTAGGTCCGTAGGAACGCCTCGTAGGCCGAACACGCCCGCAGTGTCGTCACCCAGTCCGACAGGCGATCCGGCTGACTGAGCCGGACGCTCAGGAGGCGGGCGGTCATGTCGACCCGTTCGATGCTCTTGCCGAGAGAAAGAAACCTCCACCCGTCGTCGCGGCTCATCGCCCCGTCCGTGATCCCGCCGGCCATGGCGATGCGTTCGCGGACGTGACGGGCGAAGCCGAAGTACGCACGCGGCCCGCCCGCACGGGCACCGGCCGTCCGCTGCCCGAGCGTGACGTAGGTGGCGTTCAGGCACTCCCACAGCTCGGAGGGGATGGACTCGCGGACGCCGCGGGCGTTCTCCCGGGCCTGGCCGAGCGACGACACGATGGAGCTCGGCTGGCTCTCGTCGAAGGCGAGCCACTGGGTGACCTGATCGAAATTGAGCTCGGTGTCGGCCGGCGCCGGCAGGCCCATGATCGACAGCAGCGAGCGGCAGAGCGTGAGGTCGTTGGCGGTGGCGCCTTCGAGCATGCGGTGGGTTTCGACGTCGAGGAGGCGGGCGGTGTCGTCGGCCCGCTCGAGGTAGCGGCCCACCCAGAAGAGCGACTCGGCGATCCGGCTCAACATGGGCGGCACCTCCCGTGGCCCTGCTGTTGCTGCTGCACCTGCACCTGACGGGTGTCGACGAAACGTGGCCCGAGATCCTGACCCGACCAGTCTGCCGGGAACTCGGCGATCATGGAGCCGGCGGCCACCTCGCCGTCCTCGCCGAGGGCGCTCGTGGCCACCTCGCCGTGCGCCAGCACCCAGGTGTCCTTGGAACCGCCGCCCTGGCTCGAGTTGACGATGACGCTTCCCTGCCGCAGCGCCACGCGGGTGAGACCGCCGGGCAGAACCCAGATGCGCTCGCCGTCGTTGATGGCAAAGGGCCGCAGGTCGACGTGGCGCGGCTGCACGCTGGCGCCGACTTTGGTCGGCACGGTGGAGAGCGCGACGAGCTCCTGGGCGATGAAGTCGCGGGGCCGCTGGCGGATCGTCGTCACCGTCGCTGCGAGTTGCTCGTCGGTCGCCTGCGGGCCGACGACGAGGCCGTGGCCTCCCGAGCCGTCCACCGGCTTCACGACGAGCTCGTCGATGCGGGCGATGACGAGCTCCAGCTGATCGGGGTCCTCGAGGCGATACGTGGGGACGTTGGGAAGGATGGGCCGCTCGTCGAGGTAGTAGGCGATGATCTCCGGCACGAAGGTGTACATGAGCTTGTCGTCGGCGATGCCGTTGCCGATGGCGTTGGCGATGGTCACCTTGCCGGCGCGGGCAGCGTTCAACAGACCGGCGCAGCCGAGGAGCGAGTCGGCACGAAACTGCACCGGGTCCAAGAAGTCGTCGTCCACCCGCCGGTAGATCACGTCGACGCGCTGCTGGCCGGCGGTCGTGCGCATGTAGACGGCGTTGTCCCGGCAGACGAGGTCGCGACCTTCGACGAGCTCGACGCCCATCTGGCGAGCGAGGAAGGAGTGTTCGAAGTAGGCCGAGTTGGCGACGCCCGGCGTGAGGACGACCACCGTCGGCTCGGAGCCGGCCGCCCAGGGGGCAGATGCCTGCAGGGCGGACAGCAGCTGGGCGGGATAGCCGGAGACGGGTTGCACCCGGTGGCTGAGGAGCGACTCGGGGAACATCCGCGCCATGGCGCGCCGGTTCTCGATCACATAGGAGACGCCGGAAGGGATGCGGACGTTGTCCTCGAGCACGCAGAACCGGCCCTGGGCGTCTTTGACGAGGTCGATGCCGGCGACGTGGATACGGACGTTGTTTCGGCTCTCCACACCGTAGGCGTGACGCCAGAAGTGCCGGGACGTCGCAATGAGGTGGCGAGGGACGACGGCGTCGGCAAAGACGGCTCCGGCGCCGTAGGCGTCGGCGAGGAACATCTCGAGGGCCCGCACGCGCTGGGCGACTCCCTGCTCGACCGTGCGCCACTCGTCCGCCATGACGAGCCGGGGGATCGGATCGAGCGGAAAGGGGCGCTCCTCGCCCGACAGGGCGAACGTGATGCCTTGGTCGCGGAAGGACCGGTCGCTCTCGGCGCTGCGCTCGTCGAGGTCGCTCACCGAGAGGGCGCAGAGATCCTCGTAGAGGCCGAAGGCGGGCTTGCGCGGCTTGCCGGCCCGGTCGAACATCTCGTCCCAGGCGGCGCCGGGCTCGTAGCCCTCGAAAAGGTCGTTCACGTCGGGATCTCTTAGCACCGGGATGTTTCGCCCGGGTTACCGCCGTGCATCCGGCCCGTGATGTCGCTCGCCGGACCCGGGCAGCAGCCAGCCGTTGGCATCACGTCGCCGGCGCCGCCTCCGTGGTGGCAGGTTCGAAGTGGCGCCGGAAGAACGCCACGGCGGCTTGGCGCTCGAAGAGCGGGACGCCCACGTGCGGGCCGGGGTTGAGGTGAAGGGTCTTCTCGCTCGACCCGAAGGAGTCCCAGAGGGCGAGCCCGCCCTCTCGGGTCATGAGCTCGTCGTCGGACTGGAAGAGGAACAGGATCGGGATCGTGATGCTGGCGGCCTGTGTCCGGCGCACGTCGTCGTCGCTGCGCAGCGCCCCGAGACCGAGTACGGCCGCCGAGATGCGGGGCTCGACCGCCAGCAGCGGCACGCCGAAGGCGGTACCCATGGACACGCCCCAGTAGCCGTACGGTCCGGCAGCCCACATGGCGTTGGAGGCGAGATCATCGAGGAGGGCCTTCCATTCGGCCACCGCCTTCGGGGCGAACATGTCGAGGGCTCGCGCCCGGTCGAAGCTGGCGGGGACCGGCCGGCCTTCCTGGCGGGAGGTCAGCAACTCGGCTCGCGCCTGGCGCTGCGCCTCGGTCATACGGTCGCCGTGGCCGGGCGCATCAAGGGCGACGGCTCCGTACCCGCAGTGGCGGACCAGCGTTCGGGCGAGACCGAGCACGTTGGGCACGCGCTTGTGCTGGCTGCCACCGTGCCCGATGAGCACCGTGGGATGCGGAGCCACCTCCCCTTCGGGCAGCCAGTGAATGCCCGGGACGATCTCACCGTCCACGTTCAGGTCAAAACGACGCTCGACGACGCCGCGCTCGGTTGTCTCCTCGACGATCTCCATGCGGCTCACCTTAGATGCGACGGTTGCGGCGGTCCTCAGCCGGAACGTTGCGAGGCGATGCCTGCCGGGCAGCACCGATCACTACATTGAAGCTCCTGCCGTCCGGCGCCAAGGGAGCTCGACATGGGGATCGATGATCGTGCGCTGAGCCGGCGAGGGTTTCTCGGGATGTCGGTGGCGGCCGCTGCCGGGGGCCGCAGCGCCTACCGCCTCGTCGAGCAGCTGGCCGAGTCCAAGCCGCGCCGCTTCGCCAGCCCGAAGTCGGCCCCGCTGCCGGGCGAGCAGTATCTGTTCTCGGGTACGGCCTCGATCACCGACAACGGGGTCGTCGTGAGCGTGCCCCCGTTGTTCCACGAGGTCGTCACCGCCACGCTCGTCGTCGAGCTCACCGTCACCGCCCTCAAGTCCGCCCAGGCCAGGCTCAGCGCAGCTCTCGGCGAGCTCGAGCGCAGCGGGCTGCTCGACTACACGCCGGCGGGGTTGGGCCTTGCCGTGTGCTGGGGCCTTCCCTATTTCCGCAGCAGCACGCTGGCGCCGGTGTGGGACAAGTACGCACCCATCGACTTGCGTGCGTCCAAGCTGCTCGGCGTCACGACACCGGCCCTGCTCGACTCGATCCGCTTCACGACCGACCCGGCCACTTCGGTGCTCGAGGCGAACGACCTGTGCGTGGTCATGGCGAGCGACTCACCAGATCACATCGCCACGGCGTACGAGAGCCTCTTCACGGGGGCCGTCGGCGGGCTGTTCAAGGTGACGAGCCGGCGGATGGGTTTCGTGGATGCGACCCGGCTCGGCCAAGGTGGCCAGAGCCTGACAAAGCGCTTCGCCCTTGCCAACAAGCTGCCCGCGGCGGACTCGATCCCCAATACGGCCGAGCTCTTCCTCGGCTTCACCTCGACCCAGCGGAGTGCCCTCGGTCCGGGCGTCATCGCCAACCTCGAGTCGCTCGGCATGACGAATCAGTCGAGGACGAGCTACTTCGCCATGGGGACGACGCTGGCGCTGTCACACATCTACGAGGATCTGCAGAGCTGGTACGCCCAGACCTACGACACCCGCGTGGCGGCACTGTTCACGCCCCGCGTCGCCAACCCGGCGATCACGCGGACGGGCACGCAGACGATCCCGGAATCGGGCTCGCCCGAGGTGGAGAGCGAGGCCGACGTCTATGCCGACGCCGCTCGCTATCACACCGTCGGCCACTCGTCGTCCATGCAGTCGATCTCCCGCCTGCAAAGCTCGACGACCGACGTGTACGGCAACGTCTACCCGGCGCTCACGGCGATTCCGGTGCGGGCGGACTTCAACACGGTCGACCACCCCTTTGCCTACAGCTCGAACCCCGACGTCGACGGGGAGGGTCCCGGTCCGGTGGCCGGGCTCCACTTTCTCTCCTACGTCCCGTCGAGCTTCTTCTTCCAGCAGATCCGCGAGGCCATGGACGGCGAGTTCCAGGACAAGCCCAGCGTCGGCGCCGCCGCTCAGCGGACCGCCTTCATGGACGTCCTCGAGACAACACACCGCCAGAACTACCTCACGCCGTCGCGGGCGCACCGGTCCTTTCCCCTCGTGGAGCTCCTCGACTGATCGGGCGCGGCGACGCCGTCGTCAACTCGTGAAGTCGATCGGCGTGATGACCCGCTGCTCGGCGTCCTGGAGGTTCACGAGCAGCAGCATGCAGCCGGAAAGGCCGCAGGACACGTTCACCGGTCCTGAGTTGTTGAAGACCTCGAGCTCGCTCACGACGGCGACGCCGAAGTCCACCGACCCGGTGCTGTCGGCGCCGACCGCCCCGCTGTTGCCAATGAACTCGCAGTCGGCGCCGCTGCGGAGGCACTCCTCGATGTTGAGCGGTGCGCCCGGGAGGAACCCGGACCCCGCCACGGTGACGAGTGTTCCGTTGGAGAGTCCGGTGGCCGGCGTCACCGTCCCCTTCGGGCGTTGGGTCGGCAGGGCGGGGTTGATGTCAATGGGCGTCCAGGCCGAGTACCAGACGTCGTCCTGGCCGACGATCAGTAGCGAGCACTGTTCGGTCGTGCAGTTCTCGACCGGCCCTGAGCCGGACTTCTCGACGACGTCGAAGCGGATGGAAGCCTGACCGGCAGCGTTGGCGACGCCGGTGGCGATATCGTCCAACGAGCAGTTCTCCCACACCGGCGTGGCCGACGGGCACTCGCGCACGGCAACCGCCTCACCAGGCAGGAACGGGCCGCCGGCGACCGTGACGGTCTGGCCGTTCGCCAAGTCGGAGGTGGCGCTCACGGTCTCCACGGGGGTCACCGGTCTCGCTGCCGGATTGAACGTGATGGGTATCCGCGGGCTGAACGTCGGGCTGGCCGGGTCGAAGGTGAGGAACACGAACTCGCACCCGGGAGACACTTCGCAGTTGGCAACGGCGTCTCCGTCGAACGGGCTGATGAGGCTCGAGTCTGCCCGGATACGCAGCGCCAGGCTGCCGACATCGGTCGTCTGGTGGGTGTCGAAGCGAAACCCGCCGTCCGGATAGCCGTAGCCGGGGATCCCGCAGTGCTGCAGGAGCCCCGCACGCGATGACGCCAGACCGTCGCATTCGAAGATCTGCACGGTGGCAAGCGGTGCCAGCCCGGTTGCGGTGACGGTCACCCATTGTGTGGGCGCCAGCCCGGTCGAGGGGGTGACCGACACGTGCGGGACGACCGGGGCGGCATTCGGGTCGAACGAGATGCCGGTGGCCGCCAGCACCGAGTTGCCTCGGTCGAAGGCGAGGACGGCGATCTCGCAGGCTCCAGCCTTGGCGCAGTCAGGCCCCTTCAAGCCAAGGGGGTGCCGGATGACCTCCATCGGCGTACGGATCGAACCATCGACGACATCGACGGCGAAGTCGTGGTTGCCGCAGCCAGATCCGCTCGTGGCTGCGTGCTCGCACTCGGCGAGGTAGATGTCGCCCGGCAGGTTGCTGCCGGTCACGGTCACGATCTGGCCGATCCGCAGCCCGCTCGACGGCGACACGCTGAGAGACGGCGTGGCAGTGCTCGTCGCGGCTGCCGCCGTCGCCGCCGGGAGCAACATCACCGCCAGCAATGCACCGGTGAACGCGGCGACCCGGCTCGGACGGCTCATGGCGTGCCCCTTTCCTGGAAGCGTCTCTGCTTCCGGATTGGTGCAATGTTCCCAGATCCCCAACATCTTGTGGGCGCGGCGATCGGCCCCCGAAGGCCCTCGGCCGATCCACCCGCCGTTCAGCCGAAGGCGAGACCCTCGAAGGCGCCGGACGCGCGCCATTGGTCGATGTACTGGAAGTAGGCCATGGCCCCCTGCGGGTACCCGACGTTGAAGCGTCCTCGTGGACCCGGATCCTGGCCTTCGTTGTTGTAATAACCGGGCGTGCAGTCCGGCGAGCCGAGCATCATTCCACCGCCGGACAGGAGCAGCTCGATCCAGGCCTCCTCGGCTTCTTTGGTCACCTCGACCTCGTTGAAACCGCCGGCGATGGCATGGGCGACGACCGCCGCGATCGTCTTGCCGGCTTCGGTGAGGTTGTGGGGGATGTTGGAGATCAGGTTGGCACCCTGAGTCGGCTGCACGATGAAGGCGTTCGGGTACCCGTGGACGTGGATCCCGTGCAACGTGCGCATCCCCTCCGACCAGTGCTGCGAGAGACGAAGCCCGTGTCGTCCGGCCATGTCGTAGCCGGCCCGCCGTTCGTACTCGGTACCGACCTCGAAACCCGACGCATAGATGATGCAGTCGACCTCATAAGCCCGACCCGCCGCCACGACGGAGGTCTCGGTGATCCGTTCGACGCCTTTGCCGTCGGTGTGCACGAGGTGGGTCCCCGGGACGTTGAAGGCCTGCAGGTACTCGTCGTGGAAGCAGGGCCGCTTGCACAGCTGCCGGTACCACGCTTTGAGGTCGCGGGCAGTGCCCGGGTCCTTCACGATCGAGTCGATGCGCGCCCGGATCTCCTCCATCTTCTCGAAGTCCGAGTCCTCGAAGGCTTCCATCACCATCGCCGGCGTGAGTCCCTCGCGAGGCAGTCCCATGATCTTTTCCCGCACACGCCGGGCGATATCGGTCCATCCGTCCATGACGAGGTCCTCCTCGGCCATGCCACCGGTCTGGTTGGAGGCGAAGTTGTCGAGCCAGCGCTGCTGCCATCCGGGCGTCGCCATCTCGGCGAACCATTCCGGGTCGGTCGGGTGGTTGGCGCGTACGTCGACCGACGAAGGAGTCCGCTGGAAGACGTACAGCTCCTTGCAGGCGGCGGCAAGGTGGGGCACGCACTGGACGGCCGTTGCGCCCGTGCCGATGATGGCGACGCGCCGGTCGGAAAGGCCGGTCATGGGTGCTCCGGACGGATCGCCGCCCGTGTAGGCGTAGTCCCACCGGCTCGTGTGGAACGAGTGACCGGTGAACGACTCGATACCGGGGATGCCGGGAAGCTTCGGGACGTGCAAGGGCCCCGTGCCCATCGCTACGAACTGGGCGGTGAAGGCGTCGCCGCGGTTGGTCGACACGAGCCAACGGGAGTCGGCCTCCTGCCAGGCGAGATCGACGACCTCGGTGTGGAACAAAGCGTTGTCGTAGAGGCCGAAGTGCTTGCCGATCCGCTGGCAGTGCTCGAGGATCTCGGGGCCGTGGGCGTACTTCTCCGACGGCATGTGGCCGGTCTCCTCCAGCAACGGCATGTACACGAACGACGCTGTGTCGCACTGGGCGCCCGGATAGCGGTTCCAATACCAGGTGCCGCCGAAGTCCCCACCCTTCTCGACGATCCGGACGTCGTCGATGCCGGCTTCTTTCAGGCGCGCGCCGGTGACGAGACCGGCGAAGCCTCCGCCGATGAACGCCACGGTGACGTGATCGGTCTTGGGCTCACGCTCGACGACCGGAGCAGCCGGGTCCGTCAGATAGTGGGCGAGGTGGCCCGTCACGCGCAGGTACTGGTTGTTGCCGTCCGGGCGCAGGCGCTTGTTCCGCTCCTCCAGGTACTTGCGCCGGAGCGCCTCCTTGTCGATCACGGTGCTGTCACTCATAGTGAAACATCCCCGGTTCGCAGGTCGTTGCGACCATGACGGTTCCTACGATGCCGCAGCCAGGGCGGCCACGTCGATGCCGTACAGATCGGCCACGTTGCCACACAAGATGGCTTCGGTCTGCTCGTCGCTCAGCGAGGCGGTGTGCCGGTCGAGCATCTCCTGGCTCCATGGCCAGGTCGAGTCCGAGTGCGGGAAATCGTTCGCCCACATCAAGCGCTTCCAGTTCATGTGGTCGGCTTGCTGGAAAGCGGTCCAGTCGTCCTGGAACGTGACGTAGATGTTCTCGGCGAAGTACTCCGAGGGTGCCTTGTTGAGCTCCTGCTCGGGCTGCATCCAGTGACGGTGGCGGTCGAAGGCGTGGTCCATGCGGTACATGAAGTGAGGGACCCAGCCGGCGTCGGCTTCGACGCACACGACCTTGAGCTTCGGATGGCGTTCGAAGACGGCGCCGAAGACGAGCGTTCCCATGATGTCCTGGCAGCCGCGCACGACCGACAGGAAGCCGTTCAGCCGGGGGCCGCGTGTCTGGCCGATGCGCGACGTGAGGATGTGGAACGAGAGGGGCAGTCCGAGGTCGGTGGCAGCCTCCCAGAACGGATCCCAGGCTTTGGAGTCGTAGTCCTCCTCGTAGGCGGGGTCGCCCGGCATCATGACACCGCGCAGTCCGAGCGCCTTGATCGACTCGAGGTCGGAGATGCCCTCCTCCGGCGAGCGCAAAGCGGTCTGGCCGGCGCCGAGCAGCCGGTCCGGTGACGCCGCGCAGTACGTGGCGATCCAGCGGTTGTAGGCGTCGAAGCACGCCTTCTTGTAGTCGCCGTCTCGGTGGTTGCAGATCTGCATGCCCACGGTCGGGTAGATGATCTCGGCACTGACGCCGTCGCGCTCCTGATCGGCCCTGCGCGCCTGCGGATCCCAGCCGGAGCGGTGGAGGTCCCCGAAACGGACGCCCATCACGCGTATCTCCTCCGCCGGCTTGCCCGCAGCCGCCACGAGGCCCATCGGGACGGGCGTCTTCATGCCGTCGATCACGAACAGGTCGCCGACGTCGGCACCGCCGTCGACCAGGTGGGGGGCTCGGTCACGGAACCCCGGGTCGATGAAGTCGATGTAGGTGTTGGGCGGCTCGGTGATGTGCGAGTCGGCGCTGATGACGGGGTAGGCACGAGTCATGGGCGGGCTCCTTCCGGGGCGGGTTGATGACCGCGGACGAGGCGTCCGGGCAAGGCTCCCGTGTGCTCGCCGCTGACGTAGGTCTCGGTGCCGGCCACGAAGGTGTGCAGGTACCCGTCGGCTCGTTGCAGCAACCGCCGGCCTCCGGCGGGCAGGTCGAAGTGGACCGTGGGCGCGCGCACGGTGAGGTGCTCGAGGTCGATCACGTTGAGGTCCGCTCGGTAACCGGGGGCGATCACGCCTCGGTCGAGCAGCCCGGCCATGCGGGCCGTCCGCGACGTCTGCATGGCGACGACGTGCTCGAGGCTGAGCCGTTCCCCCCGGGTCCTGTCGCGTACCCAATGGGTCAGCATCGTGCTCGGGAAGCTGCCGTCACAGATGGTGCCGACGTGGGCTCCGCCGTCGGCCAGTCCGAGCACCGCAAAGGGGTGGCAGAGCATCTCGCGGACCGCCTCGAGGTCGCCGTCGACGTAATTGAGGAAGGGCACGTAGAAGAGGGCATCGCCTTCGCCGGAGACGAGGCGGTCGTAGACGAACTCCGGCGCCGTCACCCCGAGCCGCCCGGCCAGCGAGGCCACGCTCGCTTCCGGCGCCGGCTCATAGTCGGGCGGGTCGTCGAGGCAGAACATCTGATCCCAGGAGAACAACGACGGTCGCTCCGCCATCTCGGCCAGCACCGTGGCGCGTACGTCCTCGTTGCGCAGCTTCTCCAGGTCGCCGCCGAGGCTACGCGCCGTCATGGACGCCCCGAGCGGGCTCAACGTCAGGCGTACACCGAGGAGCACACCGACCGGGCGAGCGGCCACCTGGGCGGTCACCTCCAGGCCGGCCAGGTTGGCGTCGGTGATGGCGGCGAGCAGCCGGCGCCACGCCTGTGGCCGGACGCTGTGCTGCACGACGGAGATCGACAGCGGGCGCCCTGACGCCGCCGCCATGCCCAAGACCGTTTCCAGTTCGGCGTCCTCGTCGGCGAAGTCGGAGACGACCTCGAGCACGCCGGCGCCGGTCTCGCCGATCGCCGCCGCGATACCGGCGAGCTCATTGGCGGCAGCGGTCAGCGTCGGGGTCCAGTCACCGGTGCTCGTGCGGTGGTTGCGGGTCCTCGAGGTCGTGAAACCGAGCGCCCCCGCTCTGACGGCTTCGGCGGCCAGCCGGCCCATGGCGGCGATCTCGTCGTCGGTGGCGTCGTCGCGCCGCGAACCCCGTTCTCCCATGACGTAGAGGCGAAGGGCGCCATGGGGGACCTGGGCGGCGATGTCGATGTCGCGCCGGCGACGGTCGAGGGCGTCCAGGTATTCCGGGAAGCTCTCCCAATCCCAGGCAAGGCCTTCGTGCAAGGCCGTACCCGGGATGTCCTCCACGCCTTCCATCAACTCGACGAGAGCGTCGTGGTCAGCCGGGCGGACGGGGGCAAAGCCCACGCCGCAATTGCCCATGACGACGGTCGTGACGCCGTGCCACGACGACGGCGTCATCTGGGAGTCCCAAGTGGCCTGTCCGTCGTAGTGGGCGTGCACATCGACCACGCCCGGTGTCACCACCGTCCCGTCGGCGTCGATGGTCCGCTTGGCGGCGCCGGCTCGGCCCGGCTCGGTGACGGCCGTGATGCGGTCTCCGTCGATCGCGACGTCGGCTGGGCGGGCGGGGCCGCCCTGCCCGTCGACGACAGAACCGCCGGCGATGACGAGGTCGTGCGACATGGGGTGGGTCTCCTCTGGTGAGTCGTCTGGCCCGCAGGCGTATCGGTGGCCGAGCGAGCCTGCTCCCGCCGGCGTGCGGCCCGATTCCCCTCCTCGAGCCGTGCCCCTATCCTACGTTTGCCCGCCTTCCCGGCGCCTTTCCCGGCGCCCAGTGGGAAGGTGCTTGAGGTTGTGGGTCAAGGAGCCACGAAAGCTCGAGCACCTCGGGGCCCAAACTTGAACCTTGGCCCCGTCCCCATCGCTCGCCGGGCGTCCCGCCGCCCGGTCCTCAGGAGAGGGCGGCTCGGCGGGCGAAGAGCTCCTCGGCGGCGGCTTGGGCGTCCGATCGGATCGAGTCGATGTCGAAGGTGACGGGCCGGCCCTCTTCGACGAGGCGCCGCCCATCGACCCAGACGTCGCGCACGTCATGCCCCGTGGCGGAGAAAACGAGGTGCGCCGCTACGTTGAAGTCCGTGCCATGGAGCACCGGAGTGGTGTGCAGCCCGCCGAGGTCGACGGTGATCACGTCGGCGCGCTTGGCTGCCTCGAGCGTCCCGGTCACCTTGTCGAGGTCGAGAGCGCGAGCCCCGTCGACGGTGGCCATGGCGAGAACGTCCCATGGGTCGCCGGTCGTCGGGTCGAGGGTCGAGACCTTCTGCAGCAGGGAGGCGAACTTCATCTCCTCGAGGAGGTCGAGGTTGTTGTTCTCCTTCTCGCCGTCGCTGCCGAGCCCGACGGTCACGCCGGCGGTGCGCATCGCTCCCACGCGAGCCGGTCCCGACGCGAGCTTCATGTTCGAGCAAGGGCAGTGGGCGACACTGGTTCCCGTCTGTGCGAGCAGCTCGATCTCGCGGTCGTCGAGCCACACGCAGTGGGCCACGACGCTACGCGGCGAGAGTGCACCCCGCCGGAACAGCTCCTCGATCGGCCGGCAACCAAAGCGCGCCAGGCACTCCTGCACTTCCCAGATCGACTCCGACGAGTGCGTGTGCAGACCGGTGTCGAACTCCTCCGCGAGCGCCACGGCGGCTCGAAAAGCGGCCGGCGTGCAATAGAACAGGTGCTCGAGGCCGACCCAGCTGCGGACTCTGCCATCGGCGGCGCTGCGATGGGTCTCGAGGAGGCGCCGGTTGGACTCGATCGATTCGAAGTAATCGAAACCCTCCGCATCGGCGACGTACGGCACGAGCGTCGCCCGCAGGCCCACCTGCTCGGCAGCAGCGGCCGAACCCTCCATGAAGCGCCACATGTCCATGACCGAGGTGGTGCCGGCGAGCAAGCTCTCGGCGTAGCAGAGCCTGGAGGCGGCCGCGGCGATCTCCGGGGTGAGGGCTCGATGAGCCGGATCGACATAGGTCTTCAGCCAGTCCCACAACGACAAGGACTCTGCGGTGCCCCGCAGCAACCCGGAGTGCAAGTGGCAGTTGTGGAGTCCTGGGATGACCGCGTGCCGTCTGGCGTCCACGACGACAGCCTCAGCTGCCAACGGGTGCCCCGCCACCACCTCGGGCGAACCGACGGCAACGATGACGTCGCCGTCGAGCAGCACCGACCCGGGATCGAGGATGACGCCGCGCCCCGTCATCGGAAGGACGATGCCGTCGCGGATGAGGGTGGCAGCCACCACCGCAAGCTACCCCCCACGCGGGCACGGGATTTCCCCTATCGTCCCGTCGCATCAGTTCGCGTGAGCGAGGAGAGCTCTCATGCCCCACGACATTGCCGGTGACCCGCGACTCGATCCGAGGATCAAGGCGATCCTCGCCGCCATACCGCCGATCACCGCCGGCGACGTCGACAACCGGGAGACGCTGCTCGCCGAGGCGAACTCGGAGGCTGCCCGCCAGGGGGCCGAGCTCTTCCGATCGTTCATGGATCTGTGCGACTCCGAAGAGGCGGCGCCGTCGGCCGGGCTGCGAGTGCACACCGAGCAGATGGTCTCCTCGCCCGACGGCAACCTCATCAACTTGCAGGTGATCCGCCCCGACTCCGACGAGACAGTCGCCTGCGTGTACTACATCCACGGCGGCGGCATGGCGTCGCTGTCGTGCTTCGACGGGATGTACCGCGGTTGGGGCAAGATCATCGCCGCCAACGGCGTCGCCGTCGTGATGGTGGACTTCCGCAACTCGGTGGTGCCCTCCTCCGTGCCCGAAGTGGCGCCGTTCCCTGCCGGTCTCGACGACTGCGTCTCAGGACTCCATTGGGTGGTGGCCAACGCCGCGCACCTCAACATCGACCCCGCCCGCATCGTCGTCGCCGGCGAGAGCGGTGGCGGCAACTTGACTCTTGCGACGGGCCTGAAACTCAAGCGGGACGGCGATCTCGGCCTCATTCAAGGGTTGTACGCGATGTGTCCCTACATCGCCGGCACGTGGCCGCTGCCCGAGAACCCCTCCTCGACCGAGAACAACGGCATCCTTCTCGACCTGCACAACAACCGAGGCGCCATCGGCTACGGCATCGAGGCGTTCAACGAGAAGAACCCATTGGCGTGGCCTTCGTTTGCCACCGTCGAGGACGTCACCGGGTTCCCGCCGACGGTGATCAGCGTGAACGAGTGCGACCCGCTGCGCGACGAGGGCATCAACTTCTACAGGCTGCTGCTCCGGGCCGGCGTCCCTGCCCGCGGCCGGCAGGTGATGGGCACGATGCACGGCACGGAGATCTTCACGATCGCTTGTCCTGACATCAGCCGTGACACCGCCCGCGACATCGCCGGATTCGCCCGCGGCTAATCGGCCGGCGGGCAACCCGGCGCGTGCGTCCGGACGGCTGGTTGTCGCCGCCCGGAGTCATGCCGTCGTCAGCCACGAGCAGAGCGTACGTCGCTTCCATCCCGCCAGGGTGGGTGAGGGGCCGCTCCTATGATCGGCACGTGCTCCTCAGCCCGGAGGAAGGACGAGTGGTCGGCTGCCTGATCGAGAAGCAGCTGACCACGCCGCAGCAGTACCCCCTCACGCTGAACGCCCTCGTGTCCGCTTGCAATCAGTCGTCCAACCGCGATCCGGTCGTCGACTACGACGATCACGTCGTCGAATCCGCCCTGGCTTCGTTGAGGTCGGCCGGGTTCATCCGGTTCCTGCACCCTTCGCACGGACGCTCGGTCATTCGTTTCGCTCACGCGCTCGACGAGCGCCTCGGCCTTGACGAGCGGGCGCTCAGCCTTCTGTCGGTCCTGCTGTTGCGCGGTGCCCAGACCGCCGGAGAGCTCAGAGTCCGCACCGAGCGGACGGCATCGTTCGAAGCGATCGGCGACGTCGAGTCCGAGCTCGGCCGGCTGAGCGCACGGGAGGAACCGCTTGCCGTGCGCCTGGGGCGTCGCCCTGGCCAGAAGGAGGAGCGATGGGCGCAGACGCTTGCGGGCCAGGCAGGCCCCGCCGCGGAGAACCTCGACACGATTGTCGATGCCCGCCCGCCCGCTTCTGCTCGATCGTTCCCCGACGGCGAGAGCGGCTACCTGCCACCGGCGGCGCGAGGCGAGCGCGTCGTCAGCCTCGGCGAGCTGGCTGACTCCTTAGGCGCTGAGGTCGCTGCTCTGCGGACCGAGGTGGCCGTCTTACGGTCACAGGTCGAGCAGATCTACCGCCAACTCGGCGAGCCCCTTCCGGCCGAGCACGAGCCGTAGTCGGTGAGGCGCACGTTGGCTCCTCGGTAGTGACATCACGAAGGCAACCTCGGAGCGACCGCCGGCGGGGGGCGCCTGCGCATGCGAACCCCGGCCCTCCCCCCGGAGCGCCCTCGACAGCCGTACTACGATCCGGTCGTGCGACGCTTCGGACTGGCTCCCCGATGAGCTTGGCGGCCGAGCTGGCGGATCTGATCGCCGGTTCCGATCTGCCAGCCGAGGATCTCGTTGCGATGTTGAAGGCGATCGCGGCCGCCCTGGAGGACACGGGCAAGCCGCCGGTCTGCCGGATCGTCCCCTTCATTCCTGGCCGCCGCCCGACTGACGAGATCGACCATCCCGGTCTCGGGTCGAGCGACTCCGCCATGGTCGTGCTGGATGACCCGGCACGTCCGAATACCGCCATGGTGCTGTTCGACGTGGACGGCCTACCGGCAGATGCCACGGTGGAAGCCACTGTCTGTCTCGAGGGAGGCATGGACGACGGCTCGAGGACGCCGCTTCCCGGCTGGACGGGGCGGCAGCTGGACTTGGGCGACGTCTCCAAGGCCGGGCGCCACCGCCTGGATCTTTCACCGGCAACGGACCTGGCCGGGCAGGAGCTCGGCTTTGCCACCGGCTTCCTTCGCCGCGCGCACGTTGCCGTCAGGGCCCTGCGAAGCGGTCAGGTCCTCGCAGCAGACGAGACCCGTCTCGACGTCTGCGATATCGGGAACCTCGGTCGGCTCTACCAGCGGGTCATCGAACGCGTCGTGGCGCCCGACACTGCCCGCCAGGCCGCTGCCGCCCATGTCACGAACCCGGGTGTCGAGTACCACCCCTGGTTCCCCGTGCTCCACATCGGCGGTGACAAGGCGGCGCTGTACACGAGCGCTCTCGTCGAGGACATCGTCGACAAGCGGCGGCATCTCACCGACCCTGCCTGGCTTCTTCGGGTCGGCATCTATTTGGAGCTCCTCACGTGCATCGGCATCGCCGAAGCCGTGAAGGACGACATCGGCGATCTCCTCGACGCCGACGAACGGATCGCGTTCGAGACGAGCCCGGTCTATGAAGAGATCCGGGCACGGATCGACCCAGCCGAGTGGCGGCGTGTCTGGGGACTTCGCTCGATCGCCTTCCCGAAGCTCGGGACGCCCCGAACGGGTCCGGTGTCGGTGACCAACCTGCTGGCCAAGCGCAAAGCCACGCTGGCGTTTCTCCACGTGCATCACGAGGATCTGAAGGCGGCCATCGAGCTCGCCGGCTCCAACCGCCGCAACTCCCAGGAGACCTGGCAACGCGTGTTCCGCGATGCCGAGCGCGCCGTCCTGCGCCAGACGAGCTCTGCTTTCCCTGAGCTGTCCTACCTGCCCGACTCGATGCGTCAGTTCGTGCTGTGGCAGCAACGAAGCCTCGCCGATCAGCAGGGGCTGTACGCAACGGCGTGCATCCAATACCGCGCCTCGATGAACATGGTGGCCGAGCGGTCCAAGGTCATCGGCCTGATGGACCACACCGGCGACGAGTGCGTGCCCATGAGTGTCAGCTTGCTGCATGCTTATGTCGCAGACCCGCCGAGGGTGGCCGTACTCCAGCGTTACGACGGGTACGGGCCCACCCTGGAGCTGTCACCGCTGGAGGAAGCCGACACCGCCGCCTCCGTCGACAACATCGCCTCGCTCGTGGCGACCGTGCCGATTCTCACCCTCCTCAGTCCGGACGAGGTGACCGTGCTCGCACGCCAGGTACGACCGATCCTGCTCGGTCCGATCGAGCGGCTGGTGCGTGACGGCGACGAAGGGACCTCGCTGTTCATCGTGGCCGCCGGCAACGTCGAGGTCCTCCGCCGGCTCGAGGATGGCAGCGATGTGCTCATCTCGAAGCTCGGACCCGGTTCGATCGTCGGCGAGATGGCCTTGCTGACCGGGCAGCGGCGGTCCGGAACCGTTCGGGCCGCCGACGACGGCGCCCTCGTGTTCGAGATCGCCGAGCAGCATTACCGTTCGCTCATCAGTGCTCACCCCGAGTGGGTCGACGAGCTGACGTCGCTGATGGAGGAGCGGTTGCGGCAACAGGACGACCTGCTGGCGAGCCGCGGCTCAGTTGTCAGCATCCGCGATCGGATCCGTGCCAAGTTCTTCGCCAACTCAGCATGAGCTGGAGCGGGAGACGGCACTTGGCAGCCGCCGCGCCTCGTCGACCGATCGTACGAACGTGATACGGCCTGTGCGCTCGCTGTGGTCCTCGATCGTGAGCGGTCAGCGAGTGGTTGGGCCGGCTGCTGTCGGCGGTGTGATCGTGGCCGGTGTTTCGCTGCTGGTCGGCCCGGACAGGGGCGACATCCGCGTCGACGTGGCACTCGCCAGCATGGCGGCCTTTCTCTTCGGCGTCCTTCTCGCATTCACGATCGTTCGCACGCGTGAGCGTCTCGCCTTGGTGCAGAACCTCGTGGCCAAAGGCAACGCCTCGCTCTTCTCGATCCATCAGATGATGTCGGTCTTCGGCGAGGGCGACCGCCGCCAGATCCGGGACCTCGTCGACCGTCATCTGACCGATCAGATCGATTACCGGTTGGTCGACTACCACCTCGCCACGCCTTCCTATCTCGAGCTCACCGATGCCCTCTACGCCCTGAACCCGGACACCCGCCAAGAGGAGGTCGTCTACAAGGAACTCGTGCAGCTCGGGATCAACATGTACGCCTCCCGAGCCCTCATCGAGGCGGCAACGGGCCAGGCGATGTCCCCGATCGAGTGGACCGGGCTGTTCCTGCTGCTGGCGCTGCTTCTCGGTCTCATCTCTGTCCTGCCCGGCGGCACGGCCCTCGGAGCCTTGGTTGCCGGCATGCTCGCCGGCACGCTCGTGACGCTGATGATCCTGCTGCGGAAGCTCGACCTCTTGCGCTGGCACGAGCAGGTCACGATCTGGGAGCCGACGACCCGGCTGTTCCGGAGCATGCAACGGGATCCCTATGTCCCCCGCGAGGTCATCGACGCCGGCCGCTACCTGCCCACCGGCCGCGTTCGGGTGGTCGACTACCCCGATCCGTACCCCCTCCGGAGTACGAAGGTGATCAGCGTCGAGGATCTGGACGGGACCGGATCGCAGGCTGGAGGCCGAATCCGGCCGGAGTGACCGGGCCGAGTGCCTATTGACTCAGCTTGCGGGCGAAGACCGGTCCGCCAGGCACCTTGACCGACCAAGTGATGACGGCCTCGGTCACGCCGAGACCCGAGAAGATCTCCTCGGCGGCCGCTCGGTCGGATGGCGTCTGCCCGGGCTCGGTCGCCGACCTGCGGCCGGTCGTTCCGGCGCCAACATCGCCCGCCTCCGCCAATGCTGCCCTCGTCGCCAATGCTGCCCTTGTCGCCAGCGCCAGTGCGAGCTCGTAGGGCGCTTCGAGGCTCGTGGCGTGGTGAACGGCGGCTTCGAGCGGCCCGCCAGCTGCCTGCGCACTGCCGGCGCGGCCGTCGACGAGGTCCGAGAGGGCACTGGCGGTGCCGAGCAGCCGGAGCGTCGCCACCTCGGTCTGCTCGAGCCCGGCCCTCCCTCGGATGCCGAGCAGCAACTCCTGCAGCGAGGCGACGGCCGAGACGAAGTCGCCTTCGAGGACTTCTGCCTCGGCGAGGCGGAGCTGGGTTTCGGCGATGAAGACGGGCGAACGGATGCTCCGGAACTCTTCGAGCGCGTCGGCGAGCAGGCGGAGCCCAGCGCCGGCGTCGCCGGCGCGAGCCTCGAGGCGACCGAGGTTGGACGTCGCCAGGGCGGCTCCGACCCGGTAGCCGGCCGCCAACCAGGTTCCGCGAGCGGATTCGAACAGCGAGCGGGCGTCGTCGAGGTGCCCCTGGTCGCTCAGGATCTCCCCGATGTTGTTCTCCTCGGTGGCGGCGCCGATCACGTCGCCCGAGCGGATGCGCGCCTCCCGGCTGCCCTCGTAGTACTCGAGGGCTTCGGCCCACCTCCCGAGGTAGTACGCGCCGATGCCCAGGTTGTTGAGCACGTTGCCCTGACCGACGAGGTCGCCCAGCTCCTCGAAGATGGCGATGGCCTGGCGGGCAAGCGCGTCGGACGGCTCGCCCAGGTACACCGAGACCACGTGTCGGAGCATCAGGGCATGGGCGAGCCCAGATCGGTGACTCGCCCGCGTCGCCGCCTCGCCTGCCTCCGTGGCAAAACGAACGCAGTCGCGGTAGTGCCCCTGCCGTGAACGGATGCCCGCAGAGGCGAGGTCGAGCTCCGAGCGCTCCGTCTCGCTCGCGGCGCTGCCATCGCCCAACAAGTGACGACCGCGGGTGTAGCAGCTGAGCGCTTCCCGGTAGCGGCCCTGACGCTCGTGCAGCACGCCGATCTTTCGCAACAGCCTTGCCCGGTCGACGTCGCCGTCGCAGAGCCGCCGTGCTTCGGAGTAGGCCTGTCGTGACCGCTCGTAGCTACCGGTCAGCTCACAGGCGTCGCCGAGCGCTTCTGCCACAGGCAAGACCTCGGAGCGGGCGACCGTTCGAAGCCGGGCGGCTGCCTCGAGGGCGCGGGTATAGAACGTCGCCGCATCGGCGTTGGCCCACAGAGCCCGGGCGCGGTCGCCGGCGACGCAGGCGTAGCGCCACGCCCGGTCGTACGCCTCGGCGTGCAACCAATGGAGCGACAACAGCTCGGCGGACTCGTCGGGAACCGTCGTCCGCTCTTCGATCGCCAGGGCGGCGCGGCCGTGCAGCTCTCGCCGCCGCTTGAACGACAGCCCCTCGTAGGCGGCGTCCCGCATGAGTCCGTGGGCGAACCGCTGTCCCGCCGCCGTCGGGGCGATGAAGGCGCCGAGACGGCTCCAGACGGCGGCGTCGAGGGAGACACCAGCTTCGAGCAAGTCCTCGAGCAATGCAGGATCGAAGTGCGTCCCGAGCACCGCAGCCGCCCGGAGCACCTGCCGGTCAGATGGCGACAACAGGTCGATCTCGGCAGCCAGCAGTGGTTCGAGCGACTCCGGCAGGCTCTCGACGCCGCCTGCGTCGCCAGCGATACGCAGGAGCTCACGAAGGAACAAGGGGTTTCCGTCCGCCCGTTCCACGATGGCGGCGATCTGCGCGGCCGCGAGCGGGCGGCCGGGAGCGCCGCCGGCCAGGCGAGCAGCGGCGCGGCCAGTGAGCGGCTCGAGCAGGACGGTCCACGAGCGGTCGGTGCCCTCGGGAATCACGGACGGGCCTTCTGGGCCGCGTGTGAGCACGACCAGCAACGGCAGATCGGCGGCTTCGAGCACGACCCTGGCGAGCAAGCTGCGCGAGGCCTCGTCCATGGCATGAGCGTCCTCGAACACGAGTGCCGACGGTGCCGCCAGGTAGCTCCTCAGCAGCTGCGCCACGCAGTGCTCGAGGCGACCGCGGCGAAAGCGAGGTTCGAGCTCGTCGACCTCGCGGGTCGGGGGCACCTGAACACCGACGACGTCGGCCAGCAGCGGGAGCAGCGGCGCCAGCTCCGGGCTGCGCACCGCCACGGCCGTCCTGAGCACGGTGCCGACGGTGGCGTCGGAGGCGTCCTCGGCCAGCCCGAGCAACCGGCGGAGAATCCGGCGAAAGGGCAGATACGGCGTGGCGCTGCCGTACTGCTCGCAGGCGACCCGCAGCGTTCCGAGAGCCCATCGATCGAGCGCTTCGGACACCAGGCGCGACTTGCCGATACCAGGAGCGCCGACGATCTCGATCACGCTGCCCGATCCCCCGACGGCAGCGTCGGCCCGCTGCAGGAGCTCCTCGAGCTCGGCCTCGCGGCCGACGAACGGCAGCTCGTCCCCGACTTCGTCGGAAAGGGCCTGGCGAGGAGCCCCGACGACCGAGGCGATCACGGGTTCCAACTTGCCTTTGACCATGAACGGAGGAACTGCCTCGGTATGGAACGGGTTGCGAGCCTGCACCAGCACTGCTTCGGTGGCGAGCACCTGGAGCGGTCCGGCGTGGCCCATCACCCGCGCCGCCAGGTTCACGGCGTCGCCCGTGATGGAGAAGATGCGCCGGCGGGCGAGGGCGAATTCGTTGGCGAAGACGAACACGCGCCCGGCATTCACCCCGGCGCGGAGCCCGACTGGCGAGCTCGGCGAGTGGCCGGCGACCACGTCACGGACCGCCCTCAGCAGGCGCTCGGCATCGTTGCCGCGGTGCACCGGAACGCCACCGACGAGGATGATCTTGCCGCCGTCGGAGCCGATGTCGGTCGAGAGGAAGCTGACGCCGTGACGCTCGGCTGCTTCCTGGGCGGCACTGACGAGGGGCCCGAGGCAGGCAGCGACGGCGTCGGGCCCCGACTCGAGGGTGAGGGCGTCGATCCCCGAGAACTGCAGGAAAGCGATAGCCGCCTGCCGATGCTCGGCCTCCTCGCCCCCGCCAAGGAGGCGGAGCCGGGTGTCGCTCGGCAGGAGCGAGCCCACGTCCAGCCCCGACCTGTCGGGAGGGGCGGACGGCGGCGCCGGCTCGGCTCCGGGCGCTTGTGCCAGCAGAACGCCGCCGAGCTTGTGCGGCCCGAGGCAATCGCCGTCGAGACGGCGAGCCGTGTCGGGGCTGACGGCGACTTCTCCTGCCTGGGCGATCGTCTCCATGTTGGCCGTGGCTGTTGCCGCCGGACCGGTGACGACGAGCTCGCGATGGCGATCGCCGAGAAGGTACAGGTCGAAGCTCCCGCTGTGAGCGCCGATCGAGACCTCGAGGGTGACCCGCCCGGCCGACGTCTTGAAGCGGCCGATGCGCCCCATCGCGCGCGACATGAGCATGGCCGCCCGGCATGCCCGCTCCGCCGACGAAGGTTCGGAGAAATACAGCAGGACAGCGTCGCCGCCCCACTTCAACAAGTCGGCGCCGAAGGAGGCAGCGACGCCGAGCAGCTCCCCGAACACGGAGCTGATGACGTCGGTGATCTCCTCGGCACCGGCCTTGCCTCGAGCCGCCAAGCGCTCGGTGAGGGCCGTGAAGCCGGAGACGTCCACGAACAGCAGCGTCCCGTCGAGGCGGCGATGAACCTCGGCCGGCGAGCATGCGAGCCACTCGAGAGCGACTCGTGGCAGGTAGGGCGACAACCGATCGGTGACGTGTTCGTCGGTGGCTGGCGAGGATCGGTCCTGGGCGAGCCCGGGTCGCGGGCGGGCGGAGGTGCCTGCGCGACCGACGTCAGTCATGTCGTGACGGTAAAGGCGATCTGATGGCTCACGGGGTCACCCGCCACGCTGATCGAAAGGACGTGGGACCCGAGCGACAGGCCCGTGGTGGAGAGCAGGTACGTGTCCGAGCTCGAGAGAGACACGTAAGAGAAGAGGTTGCCGGGGTCGGGGACGACCGACACCGGCGTGATGTATCCGTCGATGCTCACCGCCGTCACCGCTACACCGGGCGTAGTCACGTTGGTTCCGTTGGCGTTTCGCAGCTGCAAGGTGAACAGGAGAGCGCCGGAGAGACCCTGCGGTCGGGTGACGACGGCCCTCACGCGGTAGCTCACCGTCACGCCGCCGTCCACGTAGGTGATGGAGTAGTTGGGGTCGAGGGCGCCGATGCAGGAGGAGGTGTACGTCCCCACCGGGCTGGAGTCGGTTGCAGACGTCGAGCACGTCGGTCGGGTTGTGAGCTTGCCGACCGTTTGCCCGTCGACAAAGCCGCTGTAGCTGGCGTGAATTACCGGTGGCGTGCCCTCGTAGCTCATGGCGGCGCTCGAGGCGGTGATGACGAGAGGAGCCGGTGTGACGGTGAGCTCCACGGTATTCGTCGACGTCGACCCAGCGTAGTGGCCGTCAGTGTCGGTGAACGTGGCGTAAATGCCCATGTGATCGTGCACCGGCAGCTGTGCCGATGTCGAGCAGCTCCCTCCTGCGCCGCTGTCGGTGAAGAAACACAACCTCCTGCCGCCCCGCTTGAAGAACGACACCGTGCCGGTGGCTCCGCTCGGGAGCCCCGGTTGCGCCGGAACCGTAGGTCGTGGACGCCGACGCCCCGCCGTTCACCGTGATCGAGAACTGCGTCGGTCCGACGACCGTGAGCGACACGTTGTTCGTCGAGGACGAGCTCGCGTAGCTGCCGTCGGTGTCGCCGAAACTGCCATAGATCCCGGTGTAGCTCTGGGCGGCCAACGTCGCCGGCGTGGTGCAGCTCGTGGCCCCCCCGCTGGAGGCGAACGAGCACAGCACGGTTCCTCCCGACGCATAGAACGTCACGACTCCGCTCGCCTCCGACTGGATTCCGGACTCGCTCAACGTTGCCGGTGTGCCGTAGGCGATGGTCGCCGACGATCCGCCGTTCACCATGACGGAGAACGCCGTCGGCAAGATGACCGCCAGATCCTGCGGGCCCGACGTCGAGCCCGTGAACGTGCCACCTCCGAGGTAGACGGCTGTCAGCCGGTGGCTTCCCGGCGAATCGTAGGACACGCTGCACGTGGCGATCGTCCCGGTCAGCGGTTCACCCGAGCTCCCGCCGCAACTCTCGACGGGTGTTGATCCATCGAGAAACTCCACGTTCCCACTCGGGCTCCCAGCACCGGCCCCATCCGGGCTCACTTGGGCGGAGAGGGCGACGGCTTGCCCGACCGTAGGCGATCCGGTCGAGGCCGTCAGTGCCGTCGTGGTCTGCGTGTTGGGGATCGAGATGGCGAAGGACTGGGTCGTCGTGCCGCCCACCGGGTCTGTCACCGACAGCACGTGCTCGCCGTTGCTCGTGATCGTGATCGTGCCGCTCTCCGGCACCGGCGCCGACCCAGCGCCGTCGAGCACGTAGGTCGAGCCGGCGGGCGCCGTCACCGTGGCGGTGACCGCGCTCGAGTAGTAGCCGCCTCCGCCCCCGCTGCCCGAGAGCGAGATCGACACGTCGGGGGCGGTAGAGGAGGGTGGCGTCGTGCCGTCGAAGGCGGTGCCTTCGTTGTTCGAGACCGAGACGTTACCGGCGGCGTCAACTGCCTCGACGATGTACTGCACCTTGCCGCTCGTCGTCGACGGCGCCGCTCCGCTCCAGCGCAGTCCATCGCTCGACGACAGGTCCAGTGGCGTCCAAGCCCCCGGATCGTCGGCGTCGGTAGAAAGGACGAGGACTCGCACGACCGGTGCGAGCGCGGGCGTGACCTGGACGACGAAGTTGACGTTGCTGCCCGCTTCGATCGCCTCGGTCGAGTCGATCGTTGCCGGCGTGTAGTCGCTGGCGTCGGGGCTGTTCGGCGGGAGGTAGTAGACCTCGGCCGACATCGAGTTGAACAGCCGCTCGGTTCCCGCACCGGAGGAGGACCCGTTGGGGAAGAACTGACCGGCCACGAGGTCGAGCTGGGCTCCCTCACCGGTACCGGTGGGCGTGAACGTCGAGAAGTCCGCCACCCGCTGCAACGTGCCAGGGAAGGCGGCGTCCGCGATTGCCGGCGGCGTGTCGTCCGCCGAGCCGGCCGACGGCATCGAATACGCCGGCGCGAACGCCTCGTCGGTGGACGTCAGCGCCGTGACGAGGGCCCCGTGGGCGACGAGGCCGGGTTCGGTCATCGGCAGGGTGACGAGCGGCTCGATCGGCCGGTACTCGGTGACCTGCGTGCCGCTATCGGTCGGCGTCGTGCCGTTGATCTGGTAGTAGCTGCCGTTCGGCGTGCTGACGAGCCCGAGCTGCCCGGGCACCGTGCTCGATCCCTGACCGAGGCTGAGGGCCACGGGCGCGACCGTGAGCCCGGTGACCGGATCCGTGCCCGTCGGCGGGCCGGTCGGCGGCGCGACGGGTGTGGAGCTGGAGTTGAGGTTGTACATCGGCAGGCCGTAGAACGTCGACTCCATGAGCGCCTTCAGGTCGTACGGGCTCAGGATGGCGTTGCCGCCGGCGTACTGCTGCTTTGCCTCCGTCATGGCCTCGCCGATGGTGAGCGAACCGTTCAAGTTGGCGGCGAAGTCGGACATGAGCTTGGCCGAGTAGGCGATCGTGTCGGTATCGGCATAGCCGTACCCGGTGTTGGCCACCCAGAGAGCGCCGGCATCGGCGAACGTCTTTGCCCAGTCGTCGACCGGCGCCGAGCCGGGGCTGCCGACCTCGGCATCGTCGATGTCGAGGCCCGAATGACAGCCCATGGAGAACAAGAGCCGCCCCGCGTAGGAGCCGAGGGCGTTGCGGACGTCGGTCGTCGTGAACAGATCGGTCTCGTCACCGCTGGCGTTGTCAGCGGCCGGCAGGGCGCGTGAGTAGTCGAAGTGGGCGTTGATGCTGTCGACGCCAGGTGTCGGGCTGGCGCCGAGGGCGGCGTCGAGGTCGCTCGTCGTCCAGCTCTCGTTGATGAGTGTCGATGGCGAGAGGCCGTCGGCGGCCAGGTTCGCCGAGACGGCTTCGGCCCCCGAGGTGAGGAACGAGTACCCGGTCGTGAGGCTGGCCGTGGCGTTCAGATCCCCGCCCGTCTGTACGAAACGCATGAGGGAAGACTCGATCTCCGAGGACGACTCGACGAGCCGTCCGACGGCCAGCTCCGGGTCGTAGAGGGTGGCGCTGCCGACGGTGAGCGGCTGGCTGGCGACATACGGGTCGTCGCTGAAGTAGTAACCGAGCGAGAGTGCGTCGCCCTCGACGTTGTTCTCGCCCGCAAAGGTGGACGCCCCGTAGTCGCGCTCGTTCGACTCCGTCGCCCCATCGGCCAGGCGGGCGAAGGGGATCTGATCGTCCGCCCCGACGATGACGACGTTCTGGATCGACGCGTTCGCCTCCCGGATGCTGTCGACGACCGAGGCGATGGCGGCGACGACGCCGTTGGCGGCGTCGACCGAGCAAGGGTTGGAGTTCCAGAGGGCATAGGCGCTCTGCACGCTCGCGTAGGAGTCGACGGCGATGACGGCACCGGAGACGCCTGCAGACGAGTCGGAAGCGACCGACTCGGCGTCAGCGAGTATCTGGGCTTCGTCGGTGCTCCCGAAGGCGGCGGACAGGCGCTGGGTGTTGACGAGGAACAGCGTGTTCGTGCCGGGAGGGACGGTGTCGGGGAAGCTCACGGGTCCCTGGCCGGCGTCTGGGAGCGGGTTCGGGTACTGGATGGGCGAGCACGTCGGGGACGTGGCGCCTCCGAGCACGTTCGCCTGCAGCAGGTAGGGCTGCGGGCTGTAAGCGCCGTTGTAACCCGACACCTGCACGATGTAGGTACCAGCCGGTAGCGGTGGCGTCTGGATGTACTGGCTCTGGGCGTCGGGGTTGTTCGACACCGCCTCGAGCTGATCGCCCGCCGGCGCCGTCACGGCGAGGTCCTGCGAGCCCGGTGTCGACTCGGAGGTGGCGCCTGGCGTGATCGACGGGAGCGAGTCGGAGACGCCGGGCACACTCTGGTCGGGTGCTGTCTGCAACTGCTGACCGTCCGGCCCGAACAACTCGAGATCGTAGGTGGCAGGAAGGTTGGTGAGCGCCAACGCCAGCTCCTCGCCCTGGGTCACGGTGACGGCCCAGTCGTTCACGTCGCCCTTCGAGGTGAGGTAGCCGATGTTGAGATTCCCGCCGGCGCCAGGCGGAGTGCCGGGATCGAGCGGCGTGGCGAGGGCAGCGGTGTCGTCCGGTTCCTCGCCGTCGATGACGTTCACCGAGGCGGATGCGGAGGAGTTGAGGACCCCGCTGATGGAGGACGACACCGTGGCCGTGGCGGCTCCGAGCCCGGTACCCGCTGTCGCCTCGAACGTGATCGGGTAGACGCCGGGTTCGAGCGCGAGCGCCCAGTACAGCGAGGACCCGGCCGGTGTCGGGTCGATCAGCTGGCCGTCGGACCAGTTGGCACTGTCGTGCACATAGGAGAAACCCGGCGGCAGCGTGAGATCGACGAGCACCGTCCCGGGCCCGTTGCTGAGGTTGAGCGTCAAGGTATAGGTGACGGTCCCGCCGGCGCTCTCGTCGGCGGCCAGCGGCAACCCCGACATCGAAACGCTCTGCCACGGGTAGCTGGCCGGCGGCAGCGTCGAGAGGAGGACGTCGCCGAGCGTGAGGCTCGGATAGTCGGGGTCGCTCGTGGAGTCCCCGATCAAGAGCTGAGCGAGCGAGGTGCCCGACAGTTGGTCGGTGGGCAGGTCGCCGACCGTGGCGCTCGTCAGGATGGCGCCGGCCGCAGCGGCGTCGCCGAGGGTGGCGCCCGCGCACGTGAAGATCTGGCAGTTGACGACGAGCGAGAGGTCTGGGATCGAGGTGAGCTCGATCGAATGGAGCGGGATCGAGCTGAGCGGGATCGAGTGGAGGGGGATCGAGTGGAGCGGGTTGCTGGCGAGGTCGATCGAGCTGAGCGGGATCGAGCTGAGCGGGATCGAGCTGAGCGGCACTGAGCTCAAGTCGATGGAGCTGAGCGGGATCGAGCTGAGCGGGATCGAATGCAGCGGCAAGCCGGCGAGGGCGAGTGACAGGAGCGTGACTCCGTTGTCGTTGCCGGTCGACTGATCAATCCCGAAGTCCGAGCAGGACGAGTTGAGGCTCGCCAGCTCGCTGCACCAGGCGTCCACTGCCGACGTGCCGGGCGCGGAACCCGAGAGGCCGATGGCGCCGAGCGGTACGGAGCCGAGCTCGACCGAGCTGAGCGGGATCGAGCTGAGTGATGACGAGGACAGGTCGAGGTCGCCGAGGTCGACGGAGCCGAAGTTCGTCGCCGGCGACGGTTCGCCGTCACTGCCGAGATTCGTGTCCAGTAGGACATCGCCGAGGGTGACTGCTTCGAGGGGAACGCCGGCGTACTGCGAGCCGGCGAGGACACCCTGCCACCCGGTGCAGGTCTCCCCTCCGTTCTCGCAGCCGGACGGGAAGTCGATGGAGATGTCCGACAGCAAGGTGTTGGAGAGGGCCTGCTCTGCCGTCGCCAGCGCCGACGGTGCTCCTGAGCCGGGGACGGCGATGGAGTGCAACGGGATCGAGTGAAGCGGGATCGAGCTGAGCGGTGACGAACCGATGCCGATCGAGTGCAGCGGGATGGAGCTCAGCGGCGCTGAGGCGGCGTCGCCCGAGCCCGATGACCCGTCGACGCTGGAGGCGGGGATCGCCGACTCGGGCACCGTCTCGACTCCGGCGACGGTCGGCGAGCCGACCGACAGTGTGGTCGCCACCGTGGGCACGAGCGAATACGACCAGGTGTCGTTCAGGTAGGTGCCGGAGGAGTCGTTGCCGCCGAACATCACGAGCTGGGAAGAGTCCGGGTCGTAGGCGAGAGCGGCGAAGTCGCGGGCGGACGGCCCGGTCGCGAGCGTCCCGAAGGTGCTGCCGTCCCAGTAGAAGACCCCGTTCGTGTCGGCGTCGTAGCTGTCGTCGGGACTAGTGTTGCCGCCGAAGAGTACGAGTTGGCTGAGGTCCGGGTCGTAGGCCATGGCGTCGCCGCCGCTTGCGAAGGGGGTTTCGCCCGGCGTGAGCTGGTTCCAGCTCGTACCGTTCCAGTCCCAGGTATCGGAATACTGGTTCTGCCCCCACCCGCTGAACAGCAGCAGCTGGCTGGTCGCCGGGTCATAGGCCACCGCCGGGAATTCTTTTCCTGTGAAGTTGCCCGGCTCGCTGAGCCCGACCTGTGTCCAGGAGGTGCCGCTCCAGGTCCACGTGTCGGCCAGGTAGTTGCTGCCGTCGTAACCCCCGAACAGGACCATCTGCGAGGTGGCGGTGTCGTAGGCCATCTCGGCGCCTTCGCGGGCGCTCGGTGGGGAGGCGGGGGTGGCTTGCGACCACGTCGAGCCGTCCCACGTCCAGGTGTCTTGGCGGAGCCCGCCAGCGCCCGTGCCGCCGAAGAGCACGATGTCGCCGGTGGAGCTGTCGTAGGCCATGGCGGCGCCGAATCGGGCCGGCGGACTGGTCGCCGGGTTGGCGTCGGACCACGTGCTGCCGTTCCAGATCCATGTTTCGTTGTCAGTGTCCCCAGCCGCCTCACCGGTGAGGACGAGCTGGTGGGTACTGGCGTCGTAGGCCATCGAGGGTGCCTCGAGGGCCGGCGGGCTCGTAGCAGGGGACAGCTGGGTCCAGGTGGGCGTGCCGGCGGAGGCCGCCGGGGCGTTCACCACCATCGTCACGACGATCCCGGCGAGCATCAGCAGGCCGGCGCCGGCCCGTCCGAGCCGCCAGCGAAGCAGCCCACGTCGCCCGGCGGTCACGTGATGCGGAGTGCGCGGCTGCCGCGCGTTGAAGTGGCTTTGCAGACTGCAGCTACGTCGCACGTTGCCGTCCCCCTCGCCTTGACAGTGAGCCTGTCATCACTGTCACCAGCGTCGGGTCGATCCTAGCCATTGCCGGTACAGGCGCTCAAAGGGGCGCTCCGCCCCCTCGAGGCAGCTGGCGTCAGGTCAGCGAGCCGCTGAGCACGAGTGGCAAGCAGTCACGGGAACTCCACCGGAAGGACGCGGGGACCCCGCACCTGACCGCCGGCCCAGGTGACCTCGGCTCCCCGCGCGAGCCGGAAGCTGGGAATGCGGCCGAGCCATTCCTCGAGCGCCACCGTCAGCTCCATGCGAGCCAGGTTGGATCCGGCGCAGCGGTGGATGCCCGAGCCAAAGGCCACATGGCGGTTGAGCCTCCGATCGAGAACGACTTCGTCGGGTCGTTCGAATACTTCGGGGTCACGGTTGGCGGCGGGGAAGTTCATGAGCACTTTGTCGCCTTCGCGCATCGGGCAGCCGCCGAATTCGGTGTCGGCCGTGACGACGCGGGCCATCGTCACAGGCGAGTAGGCCCGCAGCAGCTCCTCGACGGCCGAGGGCATCAGGTCCGGCTCGACGGCGAGTCGGGCGGCGTCATCCGGGTGCGTGGCGAGGTGCAAGAGGGACGAGCCGATGCTGCTCCAGGTCGTGTCGATGCCGGCGATCATCACGAGCCCGACGATGCCGAGCACGAGGCCGTCCTCCAACGGCTCGCCATCGTGGCTCGTGTGCACGAGCTCGCTGATGAGGTCGTCGTCCGGGTCGAGCTTGCGGCGCTCGATCTCCTCGAGGAGGTAGGCGATGATGCCGGCCTGCCCGCGAGCGACTCGCTCGGGTTCGTCGGCGAACTCGAGCATGTCGCGTACCCAACCGGTGAAGGTGTCCGAGAGCGATTCGGGCACGCCGAGGATCTTGCCGACGACACGGACCGGGATCTGCTGGGCGTAGTCGGCCGCCGCGTCGGCGCGTCCGATGTCGATGAAACCATCGATGAGGTGGCGGCAGAGATCGCGAGTCATCGCCTCGTACTCGTTGACGCGCGTGTGGGAGAACCACGGGAGCAGGAGCCGCCTCGTCCAAGTGTGCAGGGGCGGATCGGCCGAGATGGGTGGGAGGCCGTATGGCGCCACGGCCACTTCTGCCTCCTCGCCGGGGTCGATGTCGTTGTCGATGACCCCGATCTCGAGTGAGCTGAAGCGTCCGATGTCGTGGGCGGCGGCAGTGACGTCGCCGTACCGAGTGAGCAGCCATGCGCCGCGGCGCCGATCAGTGTGAGCGATCGGGCAGGTCTGGCGGAGTTCGTCCCAGATCGGATACGGGTTCTCGATGTATGCCCGGTCCATGACATCGAAGTCCGTGCTCCAGTTGACCACTGGTTCTCGCTGTCGCATCCGACCTCGCTTTGGTGGGTACCGCGGGCCCGCCCCGGCTCAATCTATCGCCTCGGCACGACGGCTCTCGGGCCGTGGAGCATCACCGTCTCGGGAGTGGGGGCGATCTGAGGGTGAGCTGAGGGTCATGTCGCTGTTCTCGGCAAGGACGTTCCCCGATGATGACATCAAGCCAAGAGCTGGCCCCCCAAAGCAGACGACATCAGAAGGAGCAGGACCATGACATCGACCCACACTCACCGCCGCAGAGGCCTCGTGGCGCTGGCACTCGTTGCCTCAGTTGCCGGAGGTGCCTTCGCGAGCGCTACCACCGCCGGAGCGAGCGTCCGGTCCGGACGGACCTCAGCAGCGACCGCTGCCGGCCCGACCTACACCTACGCGACGCTCGACTCGTCGCAGGATCCGACGTTCAACCAGTTGCTCGGTATCAACGACCAGCAGGTGATCGCCGGCTATTTCGGCAGCGGTACGCCCCCCACCACCAACCCGAACCACGGCTACACGATCGATCCGCCCTACGGTCAGGCGAACTACACGAACGAGAACTTCCCGGGCTCTCAGCAGACCCAGGTGGTGGCGATCAACGACTTCGGCAACACGGCGGGGTTCTACACCAACACCGCCGAGGCGAACTTCGGCTTCTACACCCAGAACGGGAAGTTCTACTCGGTGACGGACCCGGCCACGACGTCGAGCCCCAAGTTCAACCAGCTGCTCGGACGCAACAACAACTCCCTCGTCGTGGGCTTCTACAACGACGCTGCGGGCAACTCGCACGCGTATGAGTACAACGTCAAGACGAAAGTCTTCACGGCCATCAACCCGCCTGGCGCCGTGAGCGCAGCCGCTGCAGGCATCAACGACGAGAACGATGTCGTGGGCTTCCTCACGACCTCGAGCGGCGCCATGAAGGGCTTCCTCTGGGAGAACGGCACCTACAGCGAGTTCGAAGTGCACAACTCGGCCGCCACCGCTGCTTTCGGCGTGAACGACATCGGTCAGGTCGTCGGTTCCTACACCGCCGGCGGCGTCTCGGAAGGGTTCATCAGGAGCGCCTCCGGCGCAGTGACCACGATCAGCGACCCGAGCGGCGTGGGCGGTACCGTGCTCAACGGCATCAACAACGGCGGCTCGGTTGTCGGCTTCTACATCGACGCCGCCGGGAACACCGACGGTCTCCTGGCCGTGCCCACACCAACCCCGGTTTCCTGACGGCCGATTTCTTCGACTCCATCAGGCGAGCGCAGCGCCCCGCCGATTTGCCTCGTGCAGCGGTGGGGCGCTGCCGCGCCACAGCGTCAGGCTGCTACGACGGTGACACCCGCCAAGGTGATGGCTGCGTACGGCTGCGGGGAGGCGCCCGGCGGGAAGAGCAGAGCGGTGATGCTCCAGGTGCCCTCCTGACTGGATGTGGGTCTCCAGGTGGCGGCTGCCGTGTCGGTCCCGGCAGTCGCCGTCGCAATGACCTGCCCGACTGAGGCGCTGCCCGCAAAACCGACGAGCTCCACCTTGTCGCCACTGAAGCCTCCGCCAACGGTGGCCGTGATCAGATCGCCGGCCCCGACCTTGACCGTGCCGGAGGCAGCCGTCACCGTGATCGCCGGCGAGGCGACCGTTTCGAAGTTCTTCTCCGGCTCGTTGAAGTCGGTGCTCGTCACCGGGGCACCGAAGAGCTCGATCAGGCTGGCCACCGAGGCCACGTCGATCGTCGGCCCGGCCGAGAACGTCACGTTCGTATTCCAGTTGGGTCCGCCGTAGGCCTTGTCGAGATCATCGAACGGCGCCGAGAACATGAGGTTGGCGAACCCCTCCGCCTGCCCGTCTGCAAAGCCGAGGCTCGTGACCGACAGCACTCCGGCGAGGGACGCCGACACGCGGACGTCTGCTGCCACGAACGGGTAGACATGCAGCTCGAGGCTCTGCGCGGAAGTGATCGCGGGACCCGCCATCGTTGGCGAAGCAAACGGCCCGATACCGATCGGTTCCCAGCCCTCCGCGTGCGTCCACTCCACTCCGTAGGACGTCGTGAAGTCGGCCGTCATCGCAGGTCCCGTGAGACCGAGCGGCTCGGAGCTCGTGTAGCCGGAGACCTCGATGCCGTTGCTCTCGACGATCGTCGGGGCGACTTCCACGGGACCGATCCAGACAGGCGACGCCGCCTCCACTTGTGAGAGAACCGTCGAGCAGGTGCTGTCGACTTCGCCTGGCGTGTTCACGAGGACCGCGCCGGTCAGGACCGATACGGGGATGGACACATGGACGCCGAGCTCGAAGAGCTGGATGCCGGCAGTCGTGCTTTGCAGCCGGGCGATGCTTTGAAAGGTGACGGGAGCGGTGAGGTTCGCACCGCTGAGCTGAACGGGTTCATCCCCCGGGACGTCATTGGTACAAGTGAACGTCTCGGCAGCCGGGAGCTGGGCGACGACTCGGCCGCCTGGCAACACGACCGAAGCCGCCCCGGCCTTGACGTCCAAAGTGGCCGAGCGTGCGGAGCCGCCGACGTTGATGTCGAGTTGCGTGAAGGCGTGATCGAGGCTCGAGGGCGTCGTCGTGAGCACGACGTGACTGCCGGACCGAGCCGTCGTGTGCACGTAGGCGAGGAGCCCTCCGGCAGATCCCGACACGACGCGATCGCCCACGCGGATGGCGTCTGTGGTCGGGTTCGACACGAGCGTGCTCGTCGTCGTTCCCTTGCTCGTCGAATTCGAGACGACGTCACCGCTCGCAACGACGACGGTGTCGGGTGCCGCAGGTGCGACGGCGATGTCGGCCACCGCCCCGTCGGCGCCCGGCGACGTGATGGCGATGGTCGCTGAGCCAGGCGACACTCTGGCCGTCACGAGGCCGGAGCTCGAGACCGAGACGGCGGACGGATCGCTCGAGGACCACGAGATTTTCGCCGATGTGACGACGACCGATCCTTTTGTCACCTCGGCATTGAGCTTCACGGTGGCGCCCGGACGGGTGAGAACGGGAGGCTGACCGCCGAGGAGCACGACGGTGAGCGTCGAGCCGGAGAAGGGTCGGTGGCGTGCGCCGACCCGTGAGATCCGTCCTGCCTGCGCCACGACTGGGCTGGCACCGATGACGAGGGCGGCTCCGACCACAACGAACAAAAAGGCCCGTCGGGCACCCCGGCTGCGAGAGATCATGATCGCGCCTCCTCCTTCTCGTCGCCACGAAGTATGCCAGTTGAGGTTGACGCGATTCATGGCCGCGTCGCGGTGGGCGAGCAGCGCTGGACGAAGGTCGGGTTACGGCGCCGACTCGATCGAGTCAGCCAGATCGGGGAACACCTTGGCGACTTTGCCGAGGATGTAGTCGCCGTAGGTGCCAGCAAAACCGTGCACGCTGGCGTGGTCCCAGCGGTCGCTCGCTCCCTCGTCCGCTGGGCGGCCCACGATGGGCAGCCGATCGATGACGGCATCGAACGAAGGGTCGAGAAAGAACGGAAACGACAGCCGGCTGACACCACTCAGGTTCCGCACTCGGTGCGGCGTCGACTGGAAGCGACCGCCGGTGAGGCGCTCGAGCATGTCTCCGAGATTGCACACGAAGGCTCCGGCGATCGGTGGGGCATCGATCCAGCCGCTTTGCGTCCGGACCTGCAAGCCGCCGGAGCGGTCTTGCCCGAGGATCGTGAGCAGGCCGTAGTCGGTGTGTTCGCCGACGCCCAACCGCTCCTCGGTTGCCGGCGCCGGCGGGTAGGAGAAGATGCGGAACAGGATGAGCGGATCTGCCGTGAGGCCCCGCTCGAAGAAGGAGCGGTCCAGGCCGAGCCCGAGCGCAATGCCGCCGAGCACAACTTGCCCGACCCGGGTCATCTCGTCCAGATATGCGAGCACGACTGACCGAAGCTCCGCCGGCTCGCGGGGGAACAGGTTCGACCCGTGCAGGATGGTGCCGGCCAGCACGCGGGGATGGTCAGGCCCGAGCTCAGCCCCGAAGTAGAGCCCCTCCTTCAAGTCCGGCACGCCGGAGGTGAGCTCACCACCCACGGGGAACCATCCTCGCCAGGCTTTGCCCGCGAGCGGCATGGCGATCTCGGCCTTGTGGCTTTCCGGCAGTGCGAAGAACTGCCGGGAGAGCTCGTCGAGCTTGCCGATGAGGTCCGGATCGACGCCGTGTCCTTCGATGTAAAAGAAACCCGCCTCCCTGCACGCTGCGTCCATCGCCGCGCCGACGCCGGCCGCCTCGCTGGTCTGAGCGCTCTCGCTGCCGGTCGAAACGCCGGCGACGAGCGGCGAGATGTCGATGATCGGGACGGTGTTCATCGGCCGGAAGCTTGGCAGTCGATGCAGCGCGCCGCCCAGGGCAAGGCCTCCAGGCGCTCTGGGGCGATCTCTCCCCCGCAGGCGTCGCACTGGCCGTAGGTGCCCTCCGTCAACTTCTCGAGGGCCCGGTCGATCTCGATCGAGACGTGGTGCAGCTGCTCGGCGGCGACCGAACGCTCCATCTGCATGACGGCGTCACTCGTGTGGTCTCCCGCCCGCTTGCCGAACTGCATCTGCACACCGGGTGCCCGGATGGGTTCTGACAGAGCGCTGACTTCGCCTGTCAGCTCAGCCTGACGCGCGCGCAGGACGGCGGCGGTCTCCTCGTCGGTCGCCATGACCGCCATCGTTGCACTGCCAGAACCGCTCGAACAGCCAGGGCCGCTCGAACAGCCAGAGCCGCTGGGACGGTAGGTCGCCGGCATCGCCTGACGCTCATCCGGCTCCGGGCGGCCGGCGCTTCCACAAGGTCGGACCTTCACGGTGCCAGACTTCGCCGGTGCGCGGAACCTTCGAGATCGTGGCGTTCGAAGACGATCACGTTGCGGGGGCGGCCGAAGTGCTCGGCGCCCGGCACCGTGCACACCGAGAGCGCCAGCGGTTGCTGCCTGACGTCGCCGACTTTCGCGCCCAGGTGGAATCCGCCCGCGCCGACGCGACGGGAGTGGCGGCCTTGCAAGACGGCGAAGTGGTCGGCTACTTGCTGGGCGCGTGCCGGGAAGACCCTCTCGGTGCGCATATCTGGTCCGATATCGCCGGGCATGCCGTCCGAGAGGCCGAGACGATCCCCCATCTCTACGCCGCAGCCGCCAAGAGCTGGGTGGAATCCGGTCTCTCGCGTCACTACGTCTTTGTTCCCGCCGTCGCCGAGATGATCAGACCCTGGTTCCGGTTGAGCTTTGGTGCCTCAGGCGCACTGGCTGTACGCGCGGTCGCCGACGAGGAAGCGAGCGCTGCCCCGGGTCCGGTCTCCGTTCGCCTGGGCCGCCCGGGCGACGCTCGGCGCGCCGCCCAGCTCACCCGCCTCCTGCAGGAGGAGCTCACGGAGTCGCCGAGCTTCTCCGGCCGCACGGTGCCAAGCGAGCACGAGCTCATCGTCGCCTGGAACCGCATGTCGGAGGACCCCTTGCTCACTCACTTCGTCGCCGAGCGGTCTGGCAAGGCCGGACTCGTACCGGAGGTGGTCGGTCACGTCGTGCTCCGCCGCCGTCCCGCTGACGATCTCCGCATCCTTGCCACGAGCGTCGATCTCTCTCAGATGGTGACGGAGCCGGCCGTGCGGGGCCTCGGCGTCGGCCGAGCTCTGACGGCTCACGCGCTGCGGTGGGCGAGGGAGTCGGGCTACTCGGCGATGACCATCGATTGGAGGATGACGAACCTCGTCGCTGCACGTTTCTGGCCCCAGCGAGGGTTCCAAGAGACGTTCCTACGGCTCTACCGCTCGATTCCCTAGCCGGCCTCCTCAGCTTCGGGGTGGCGTGCTGGGCCACGCGCGCTGAGCTGCCGGCAGTCGCTCCTGCAGGCACGCCGCTGCGCCCGCCAGAACGTGCGCAGTGAGCCCCGGAGCCTCGTCCCCTGCCGAGTCCGCTCGAGTCAGCTGAACGCGGACGTCACGGCGAAAGGCGCTCGGCCAGGAACGCCAGCGACAGCGGGTAGCGGTAGTCGATGGCCGCGTGGGTGCCTTCGAACAGCTCGAAGCTGACGTCGGTGACGCCGATCTTGCTGAGCTCGGCACGGAACGCCTCGGCGCCGAGATCGAGATACCAGTCGTCGCTGCGGCCACCGTCGATCCAAATGGCACGGAGTCCGCCGAGCGCTTCGGCGTAGGAGGGCACCATCCTCACCGGGTCCCAGGCCAGCCAGCGTTGCCACACCTCTTCGATGAGCTGCCCGGTACGCGAGTTGAACGGCAGCACCGGGGTGCCGTCCTCCGCCGCGGAAAAACAAGCGGCGACGCCGAGCGTCATGAGCAGCGTGCTGTCCTCCTTCTTTGTGAACGCCACTCGTGACCCGAAGTCGGCCCACCACTTCCAGATGTCGCCGTCGTACTCGCGCAGGTAGCGAGTGCAGTCGGCGAACTCCTTCACATAGCAGAACTCGTAGAGAGCATCTCCGGCGTGCGTGGCCAGACCGCCGAAGAGATCCGGCCGCAGCATCGGCGTGATCATCGCTCCAAAACCCCCACTCGACTTGCCCTGGATCCCACGGTGGGCGGCCTCGGGCAAGGTGCGGTAGCGAGCGTCGACAAAGGGCACGACGTCCTCGCACAGGTACGTGTGGTAGCGGCCCGTGCCCACCGAGTCCACGAATTGCGAGCCGCCGTAGGCGGTCCAGGCATCCACGTACACGACGATCGCCGGCGGTGCCTCGCCGCGACTGAACACCGAATCTGCGGTCTCGACGAATGGTTGCCGGTACGGGGTCCGGTTGCGCCACATCGAGAGGTTGCCGGTGTAGCCCTGGATGACGTAGATGCTCGGGTATCGCCGTTCGGAGTCGTCGTCATAACCGGGCGGCACGTAGACCCAGAGCGGCCGTACGTGCGGATCGCCAAGGTGGTTGTCGGTGAGGGCGGCGGAGTCGATGACGAGCTCGTCGAGGCGACCGGCGAGCGGTGCGGACCATGGCAGCATGCGACATCCTTCGGTGTTGTGAGCGGCGGCTCACAGCCTTTTCGGTCAGCCGGCAGGTTACCCGTTGATGTCTCCGAGAAGGAGAGAGCGAGCTACCCCTCGAGGGCAAGGCCCTTCGGTGCAACCTCGGTCTCGCCGGCTTGCTGGCGCAGCCCCGGCATCGTGGAGATGGCGTCTGCGTCGTGGATTCGTAGGCTGTTGATCGCCCCGAGGAGGGCGAAGCCAGCGGCGGTGAGGAAGGCAGCGTGATAGGCGGCGAGGTTGGACACCGCCCGGTGATCCACCACGTGGACCGCTCCGACTGCCACCACGACCGTCGTGAAGGCGGCAACACCGATGGCGCCCCCCAGCTGTCGTACGGCGTTGAACATCGTCGAGGCGCGGCCCGTCGCCGCCGGGGAGATCGTGGCAAAGGACGCCGCCTGGATCGGGACGAAGACCTGGCCGAGAAAGAGGCCCATGCCGAAGAGGAGCAGCCTGGGCACCCACAAGCTGGTGTGGAGTCCCACCAAGGCGAGCAGGGCGATGAACACGGCGATGCCGAGATTCCCCATGGCGGCATGGCGGCGCGGACCGAGTCGGCGGTAGATGAGCCTCGAGGCGAGCTGGGCGCCGGTCATCACACCGAGTGCCTCCGGGAACGTGCTGAGGCCCGCTTGCAACGCGGAGAGCCCGCGGCCGTCCTGATAGAAGAGCGTGATGACGTAGAGCACACCGAGCAGGGCCCCAGTCGTGAGCAGGATGACGGACGTGCCTGCACGGAAGAGGGCGTTCGTGAGCAAGCGGAAGTCGATGAGCGGCTCGGAGGTACGCAGCTCGTAGCGGACGAGCATCGCCAGGAGCACGACGCCGGCGGCGATGCTGGCGAGGACGTCGGTGTGCACCCACGAGGTGCTCGGGCCTTCCGAAACGCCGTACATGACCGACCCCAGGCCGATCCCTGCCAAGAGGAAGCCCGGCAGGTCGAAACGCCCGGGGTTCTTCTCCGGTACCGACTCGAGGAAGAAGGCCCCGAAGACGAGCGCCGCCAACCCGATTGGCAGGTTGACATAGAAGACCCAGCGCCAGGAGAGGTCCGAGACGAGGAGACCTCCGAGAACGGGCCCGAGGGCCGGAGCCAGGGCGGTCGGGATGGTGAGGATGCTGGCGGCCTGCACCCGCTCGGCAGGCGGGAACACCCGGTAGAGCATGGCCATCCCGACCGGGGCGAGCATTCCGCCGCCGACACCTTGGAGGATTCGGAACAACACGAGCTGGGTCATGTTGGCGGCGAGGCCGCACAGGGCCGAGGCGAGCGTGAAGATCACGATGGCCGCCAGGAGAACGCGTTTGCCACCCAGCCGGTCGCCCAACCAGCCTGAGGCAGGGATGAACACCGCCAGGCTGACGAGGAACGAGATCGACACCGCGCTCACGGCTGTCGGGGCGACGTGGAAAGTTCGCCCGATGGTGGGGAGGGCCACGTTGACGATGGTCGTGTCCATGATCGACATGAACATGGCGGCGACGAAGACGGCTCCGACGGCGACTTTTTGGCTGATCCTCGGTGGCTTCGGCGACATAGGCCCTTTCCAGGCTACGGGTGGTGCAACGCAGCTCCGCCTTCGGCCATTCCGGGCCGGCCGGTTCGGTGCTGAGACGGCCGATCCGGCGCCGGCTCCCAGATGGTCGCCCTCAGGATCACCGCTCGGCGTCCGCCTTGACGGCGGCGGGGAAAAGACTGCAAGGATGACGGCAACCGAGCAGCTGGTCGCTCGAGACTTCGTCAAGCCTCAGAAGACCGCTGCTCCTCGTCAGCAGCCAAGGAGGGGTGGTCCCGTGAGCTTTCGTCGGGGTTTCTTGCCAAGATCGGTGCGGCGAGCGATGCACCCGGTTCGTAGCACCGCGGGTTCGATCAAGCGGCGGGCCACGCCGAAGGCGGTGCGGACGATCGAGTACGCGAGACACCCCGTGGGTACCGCCACGACGCGGGCGGGGCGGGCGGTGAGGAGATCGTTCTTCCGGTAGTCCAGACCGCGGTCGTTGCTCTACCGACTGAAGTGCTTGGCGAGGTCGGCGACGATCTCGCTCGTCAGCGCAGGCGGAAGGTCGTGGCCCATCCCCGGGATGAGTTTGAGCTGCGCACCGGGGATGGCCGCTGCGGTCGCTCTGCCGCCGGAAGGATCGACGAGGGGGTCGGCCTCGCCGTGAATGACGAGAGCAGGAGCTCTCACGGCGGACAAGTCAGTCGTGCGATCCGGCTGGGAGAGAATTGCAGCCAGTTGCCTCGCCGTCCCTCCCGGGTGAAAGGCGCGGTCGTAAGCAGCTGCAGCCCGCTCCCGCACGGCCTGCTCGTCAAAGGGATATCCGGTTGAGCCGATGATTCGCCCCCCCTCCACACTCTGGGCGATGACCGCATCCCGCGAAGTCGGCACCGGTGCGGCGAGGGCGGCGAGTGCCTGCGGGTGAGGCTGCCCAACGCTGCGGTCCCCGGTCGTCGACATGATGGACACGAGGGTTCGGGTCCGCTCGGGGTAGGCGATGGCGAAGGTCTGGGCGATCATCCCGCCCATGGAAGCACCGACGATGTGGGCGGCGTCGAGACCGAGGGCGTCGAGCAGACCGGCGGCATCGGCCGCCATGTCCGACATGGTGTAGGCCGGCGACACCGACCCGGCCAGCAATTCGGCGAGCCCGGGCTCACCGGCCTCGTCGAACCAGGTCGACCGGCCGACGTCACGATTGTCGTATCGAATGACATAGAAGCCGGCATCCGCCAACTCGTTGCAGAACGGCAGATCCCAGGCCGTCAGCTGGCCGCCGAGACCCATGATGAGGAGCACCGCTGCTGAGCCCGGATCCCCGAAAGTCTCGTACTCGATCGTGATCCCATTGGCGATGGCCGACGACATGGCGTCACGGTAGCGGAGAGGCCGGATCGTCGCTCGCGGGACTGACCGACGGCACCTGAGCAGAGAGCCGGCGCGTTCAGGCTCTCATCGCTCGCCGGCGGTCGCCGTGTGACCTGCGGATGTGGCCAGATCCGGCACCGCCGAACGCACGCTGCGGTCGGTCACGGGCGATAGCGTGCTCCCGGTGGCGATACCCCAGAAGTGGACTGCGCTGTGTCTGGCCACGCTCGGCGTGGTGATGGTGACCATCAACCAGTCGATCCTGCTCATCTCCCTGCCGGACATGTTCCGGGGCATCCGCCTCAACCCGCTCGCCCCTGCCAACGTGTCCTACTTCTTATGGGTGTTGATGGGGTTTCTGCTGGTGACGGCGGTCCTGGTCGTGAGCCTCGGCCGGGTCGGCGACATTTACGGCCGGGCACGCATGTTCAACCTGGGCTTCGCCGTGTTCACGTTCTTCTCCATTCTCTTGTCCGCCAGCTTCCTGACGGGCGTGCCGGGTGTTCTGTGGATCATCGTGCTGAGGGTCTTCCAAGGAGTTGGTGGGGCGTTACTGTTCGCCAACTCGAGTGCCATCATCACCGACGCCTTCCCGCCCGGCCAGCGCGGCCGGGCCATGGGGATCAACGGGGTGGGCGCGGTCAGCGGCTCGTTCCTCGGTCTCATCCTCGGCGGTGTACTGGCCCCGATCGAGTGGCGGCTCGTGTTCATGGTGTCGGTGCCGTTCGGGCTGGTGGGCACGATCTGGGGCTACCGGCGCCTGCGGGACACCGGCATTCGCGTCGCCGCCAAGATCGACTGGATCGGCAACGCCACCTTTGCAGTGGGGCTCGTCGCCTTACTCACCGGCATCGTGTACTCACTTCTTCCCTACGGCGGGCATCCCACGGGCTGGACGAACCCTTGGGTCCTGGCGGGCGTGTTCGGGGGTATCGCAGTTCTCGGCTTGTTCGTGTGGGTCGAGACGAAGGTTCCTGCCCCTATGTTCCACTTGGAGCTGTTCCGGATCCGTGCGTTCCTCATGGGCAACGTCGCCGGACTGATGGCGGCGCTCGGTCGGGGCGGGTTGCAGTTCATGCTCGTCATCTGGCTCCAGGGGATCTGGCTTCCCCAGCACGGCTACAGCTTCAGCCAGACGCCGTTGTGGGCAGGTATCTATATGATCCCGCTGACGCTCGGCTTTTTCCTCGGCCCGTTCTCCGGCAGCTTGTCGGACCGTTACGGCTCGAGGCTGTTGACCAGTCTTGGCTTGACGCTGTCAGGATTGACGTTCGTACTGATCGAGTTGCTGCCCATGAACTTCACCTACGTGTGGTTCGCCTTGCTGCTCTTCCTGTTCGGGATGGGCATGGGCCTCTTCTTCTCTCCGAACCAGGCCGCCATTATGAACAGCCTTCCCCCGGATCAGCGCGGGGGCGGGGCCGGCATGACCATGACGTTCTTCAACTCGGCCACGGTGCTGTCCATGGGCCTGTTCTTCACGATCGTCACCCTCGGGTTGGCCGCTGAGCTGCCGTCCCACCTGTTCAACGGGCTGACGGCCGCGGGCATCAACCCCGCTGCGGCCCACCTCGTGGCAAACGAGCCGCCCATCGGCAGCCTCTTCTCCGCCTTCCTCGGCTACAACCCGATCCAGGAGCTGCTCGGCCCGACGGGCGCCCTCCAGCACCTGCCCGCCCATCAGGCCGCTTTCGTGACGAGCCGGTCCTTCTTCCCCAAGCTCATCGAGCAGCCGTTCGCCCATGGCCTGCACCTGGCCTTCGCCCTTGCCGCTTTGGCGGCGGCCATCGGCGTGGTCGCATCAGCCCTGATGGGGCGGCGCTACGTCCACTCCGAGGAGCCGGAGTTCGCCGAGGCGATCGAAGACGTAGCGCCGGCGACCGTTCGAGCTTGACCGATACGGGTTCCATGTCCGTCGCGGTCGTCACCTCGAATGTGAGATACGAGAGCGTGACGTGCAACGTGTTCGACGAGCCGCGCCGAATGTCCCGATGACCGATCGAGGGACAGCACGTGGGAGCGAGCCGGTTCGACGAGGGTGGCCGCACCGCACGTCGGCGACGACGAGGCAGTGTGGAGTCTCGTTGCTCTCGTCGTTCAGCCGCCGCCGACCACGAACGCCTCGAGGGCGATGCCGTCGGGGTCCTTGAAGCTCAGCACGTGGCCATACGGAGCCTCGACGATCTCGCTGTATGCCGCACCCCTCTCGGCGAGGTGGCTCGCCCACTCGTCGAGCGCTTCCCTCGACGCCACCGCGAACGACGCATGATCCAATCCGGTGCGCTCGGGCGAGAATGCCTCGCCGCTTCCCTCCGGGTGCTGGCGGAGTCCAAGGCCGACTGAGCCGGGGAGAAGACCGAAAGCGAAGTGGATCCCGTGCTCGTCGGTGCCCTCCATGAGCATCTGCCAACCGAGCACGTCGGAGTACCAGGCCTTGCTGCGCTCGACGTCGCTGATCGTCAGTCCGATGTGCGAAAAGCCGGTGAATTCGGGCATGGTCTTTGTCTACCACCCTCCGGCTCGCTCGCGTCGAGGGATGGATCCGCCTTCATCCTCCGCTTGGTGGCGACAATGAGACGACTGGCCACAGGTACCTCCGAACAGGCGAGATCGGGACGGCTGACTCCCGGCATCCTCATGTGCCGTCCGGTCCACGTCGTCGACTCGGAGAAGCCACCTGATCGGAGCTCCAAGGTGACTGGCGGCGGCTTCGACCTGCGGCCGGCGGAATTGTTCTGCCCAGGGGAACTGCCAAGATGTCTGCGGCGTCAGAAAGAACGGCAGCCGGCAACCTGTGCGCGCTTCACCGCCGAAGCCGACCCTCTGACGTTGCACCGACACGGAATGGAGAACCAATGTCCCGCTTTGTGAAAGTCGTCCTTGCCCTGTTCGCCGGCAATATCGCAATGATGGCTCTGCAGGCCGCTCCGGCCCATGCCGCCACCACCGCTGGGCCGAAAGCCGTTCTCCTGGGCAAGCTCGGCGTCGAAGGCGGGGCGTACCCGGGCGGGTTTCACCCGACCGCCGGATCGGTCACGGTGGAGTTCCATTCCGTACCTCTGACGCTCAAGCAGCCGGTCGGCTCGTCCGGTCAGTTCAGGATTCCCCTGGCTGCCGGCAAGTACACAGTGATCGGCTGTGGCCCTTCCGCGTCGAAGGGATCGGGCAGCGGGGCGTGCAGCGACCCCAGGACCCTCACTTTGAAGGCTGGCGAGGTGGACCACATCAGGCTCGTCTGGGCAGAGGTGCCCTGACCTCGGGACCGCGAACACGACGAAGACGTACGCGAGCCGCCAAGCGATCGTCGTGACGAGTTCTGGATCATGGGGTGGCATGGCGTAGTCCGTGTGAACCCGCTGGCTCCGAGGGAGACGGGTGGCAGAACCACCTGTGCCGTGCGATGGCACACCGATGTCACGCAATTCCCGGTGGAAGGCGCTGAGCTGGCCGAAGGCCCTCCGCTTCACCTTCCGAGAGTGCGGCGCTCGGAACAGGAGGACAAGGCATGGAGCGCGTCGAGAAGAGATCTGAGTTTCACCGCCCCAGCGCCCGGCTGCGTGGGAAGGCTCCCCGTCGGAGCAGTCAGCTATCCCGTCGCGTCTCACCGGCTGTCTCGAGCGCCGTCCTGCTGACACTGGCGGTTTGCGGCAATCTCCTTGGCTTCAGTACCGCCGCTGTCGCTGCCACCTCGGCCCGGGCCTCCGGCCGAAGCCTTTCTCTCGTCCCGCGCGCCGCGCAAGGCCGGCTCTCGGCCGCGCTCGGGGCCGACGAACCCGCCGACCGGGGCGTCGGTGATCCGGCTTCAGGCCATGGCCCGGTCGTGAGTGGCCGAGCTCCCGCCACAAGTTCAAAGTGGAAGGTGAAGAAGACCCCCAACCCTGGTTCACTCTTCGACCAGCTCTCAGGGGTGTCCTGCGCAACCGCAAAGAGCTGCATCGCCGTCGGCGAATTCGCTCCGGACTCAAATTTCGCGACCACCGCCGAGGCGTGGAACGGGAGCAAATGGGCAGTCCAGCCCGCCCTGAACCCGATCGGAGCGACGAGCAGTCAGCTCAACGCTGTGTCGTGCACGGCGGCGAACTCCTGCGTGGCCGTTGGCGAGTACACGTACGCTTCGACAGTCTTGACCTTGGCGGAGGCCTGGAACGGGTCCACTTGGTCGGTCCAGCCCACCCCCAACCCGAGCGGCGCGACGAGCACCGAACTCGATGGGGTGTCGTGCACCGGCGCCGATGCCTGCGTCGCCGTCGGCACCTACGGGATGAGCTTGCACCCGTACCTGACGCTGGCGGAGCTCTGGAACGGGGTCAGCTGGACGATCCAGTCCACTCCTGACCCCGGCAGCGCGAACGAACTGGCCTCGGTCAGTTGCACAGCGGCCGACGTTTGCGTCGCCGTCGGCTTCGGTGGGAGTGCCTCGGCGTTGGTGGAGGAGTGGAACGGGTCGGTCTGGAGCCTCATGTCGACGCCGCCGGTCGCTGACAGCCTCAGCGGGCTCCTCGGGGTGTCGTGCACGGCAGCGAACGCTTGTACGGCTGCCGGCAGCTACGAGAACGGATCTGACATCTACCTCACGCTGGCCGAGGCCTGGAACGGGTCCACGTGGTCGATCCAGGCGACACCCAGCCCCACCGACAACAGCTACCTCAACGACGTGTCCTGCACCGCTACCAACGCCTGTGTGGCGGTCGGGTATGACTACACAACCGGCAATCCATCAGCGCCGCTGTCGGAGGTGTGGAACGGTGCGACGTGGGCGATCAAGTCCACGCCGGGCACTTACACTCTCGCCGGAACCTGGTGCGCCGCCGCTGACACTTGTGTCGCCGTTGGAGAAAGCTCCGACGGTCTGGCGCTGGCGGAGATCTGGAATGGAACAAAGTGGGCGATCAAGTCCCCGCCAGACCCGAGCGCTGACAGCGTGCTGAACGCGGTGTCGTGCAGCGCCGCCGGCGCCTGCGTGGCCGTTGGCTACGACCAAGACTTCGTTCCCGTGACCTTGGCCGAGGTGTGGAACGGGAGCAAATGGGCAATCCAGTCCACGCCCAACCCCGATGGTGCCACGACCAGCGATCTCATTGGGGTGTCGTGTACCGCAGCCGATGCCTGCATGGCGGTCGGCATCTATTTCGACGGCTCTGGCTATCAAACACTGGCGGAGGTGTGGAACGGAGCCACCTGGGCGATCGTGCCCACACCCGATCCCAGCTCCATTGACAGCGAACTCGACGCGGTGTCGTGCACGGCAGCGAACGCCTGCGTCGCTGTCGGCTCGTACGAGAGCAGTAGCTCGGGTCCCATCGTGCCGCTGGCTGAGGTGTGGAACGGTACGGGCTGGGCCGTCCAGACCACGCCAGACCCGTCCAGCTCCACCTTGAGCCAGCTCCTCGGGGTCTCGTGCACGGCAGCCGAGGCGTGTCTCGCCGTGGGCTCGAACTTCACTTCTTCTGGCGACACCCTGACGCTGGCGGAGGTGTGGAACGGGACCACCTGGGCAATCCAGTCGACGCCCAACCCCAGTGGCGCCACGACGAGCGAGCTTCTGGCGGTGTCGTGCACGGCAGCGGAGGCTTGCGTCGCTGTGGGCTCGTACCTCGCCTCTTCGGGCGACACCCTGACGCTGGCGGAGGTGTGGAACGGGACCACCTGGGCAATCCAGTCGACGCCCAACCCCAGTGGCGCTACGACGAGCGAGCTCCTCGCGGTGTCGTGCACCGCAGCAAAAGCTTGCGTCAGCGTGGGCAACCAACAAGGAGGTTCGGGTGATCAGCTGACCTTGGGCGAGGCGTGGAACGGAAGCAAGTGGACGGTCGAGTCCACGCCCAACCCCAGTGGTGCCACCTACAGCAACCTCAGCGGAGCGTCGTGCGCCGGCGCCACGTGTGCCGCCGTCGGCACCTACGACAACATCGCCGGTGTCAATCTGACCTTGGCTGCGTCAGAAGGGTAAGACGGCGCTGGCTCGCTGCGAATCAGCCGCGCTTGTTGGGCGGACGGGACGCTTGGGAGATCAATGCCTGGGCAGCACAAGGGTGTGCACGATTCCGAATCGACTGAGGGCGATCCCTTCAAAGGCCCCTCCGGTCTCCACCGCCGAGAACCTTGCACCTCCTGGGCGGTCGGTGCCGGCGACATAGAACAGCGGCGACGCCGACCCTCCGAGGTGTGACCTCATTACCACGACCCATACAGGCGTCACTGCCGGGACGGTCATGGGCACAACGGTCTCGTACGGCAGCGCCACGACCGCCCGAAACTGCATCTGCCGCACAGCGGCTGGTTCCTTTCCGAGCCTTGTGCCGACCTCTGCCGCGCTCAGGCCCTCGATGACGCGCAGCTGCAGGACTCGCCGCTGGGGCTCGGTCAGCCTGGCGAATGCCTGCTGGACCAGTTCGCCCTCCACATGGGTGAGGAACACTTCGTCCGCCCCTCCCGTGCTCGACGCCGCTTCCTCTCGGCTTGCGAGTCGCTGATGAGCACGGGCAGAGCGCTGGTTACGGCGCCAACGATCGCGGGCGAGGTTCCTCGTGATCGAGCGGAACCAGGCCCGCTCCTCAGGCGATGATCCTGCATTGCTCCGCCGATGCTGCAGCACTCGGAGCCAGGTGTCCTGGGTCACATCCTCGCGGTCCGGAGCGGGCGTCCCGCTGAAGCGGGCGACGTTGTCGAGTGCAGGCTGATGCGCTCGGTAGAGCCGCTCTTCCTCGCCCTCGTCCAACTCATCTCCTAGTCGGCTGGCCACACTCTTTCCAACGACGGAGCTGACCCCGTGTGACACGGAATCGGAGAAGCCGGGTACAGCCGCCGCTGCACCTCTCAAAGCGTCTCACACGTGTCGCGGCCCTTGGGAGACGAAGGCGGCCGCACTGCCCGATTCCGTCAGTCTCCGAGAAACCCGAGGGTCAGGCGCCGAGGTGATCCCTCGACGGGTCTCGGCCGTAGTCCCTGTCATGGACAACCGTACGAACCGTTGGCAGCTTCTCGGGCGGGTAGCCGGTGCTGGCCTGCTTGCTGCCACCGGAGCGATCCACCTTGACCTCTACCTCACCGGCTACCGCACGATTCCGACGATCGGTTGGCTCTTCCTCCTCCAGGTGATCGCCGCCTTCGTGCTCGCCGCGGGGGTGCTCGCGACGAAGAGTCGCATCGTTGCCGCCTCCGGCGCCCTGTTCGGGCTCTCCACGCTCGGCGGTTACCTGTTGTCCCTCTGGATCGGCCTGTTCAACTTCAAGGAGATAGATACGACCGCCGGCGTGGCCGCCGGCGCGATCGAGGTGGCCGCATTCGCCGTACTCGTGTCCGTCGCCCTTGTCCCGTCGGATCGAGCCGCCGGCGCCCAGCGGGGAGCTCGCTCCTCTGTGGGCCGGATGCTTCCCGGCGCGCGTTCGCGCGCTGGAGCCGTCGCAGCAGTGTCGGTCGTAGCTGCCGCTCTGCTCGGAACCGCCCTTGCCACAGCCGGGTCGACAGCGGTCGCCGCCGCAAGCGGCCGGACTGAGTTGAAGACGGCGACGATCCATGGCGCGACAGTGCTCACCAATGCCAAGGGTTTCACGCTCTACTACTTCGCACCCGACGAGGCGACGATGTCGCGCTGCTACGGGAGTTGCGCGGCGTATTGGCCGCCCGTCCTCGGCCAACCCGTCGCCGGACCAGGGGTTACGGGCCGGATCGGCACGATCAAGCGCACCAACGGTTCGCTCCAGGCCGTCTACGACGGTCATCCCCTCTACACCTACGTCGGCGACTCCGCCCCTGGGCAGGCCAATGGCAACGCGCTCGATTTGAACGGCGGTTACTGGTACGAGGTGACCGCCGGCGGCCCGCCGGCACGCAGCTAGCGCCCTCGTCGAGATGAAGATCAGAGTGGGGCGAGGCGGGTCTTGAGCAGGCAGAACTCGTTGCCTTCGGGGTCGGCGAGCACATGCCACGACTCCTCCCCGGTCTGGCCGATATCGGCCGGGCGAGCACCGAGCTGGAGCAGGCGTTCGAGCTCGGCCTCCTGATCGCGGTCGGTGGCGTTGACGTCGATGTGCAGCCGAGGTTTCCCTGGCTCCGGCTCGTCCCTACCACTCAGGATGATCGTCGGCTGCGGACCGCCGAACCCTTCACGCGGCCCGATCTCCACCGAGCCGTCGTCCTCGCGATCGAGCACCACGAAGTCCAGGACCTCGCACCAAAACCGCGCCAGGGCCTCAGGGTCGCGGCAACCGAGCACGAGCTCACTGATGCGACATGCCATGAACGAATCCTGCTCTCAGCCTGGGAAGTGGACGGGGAGCCCGCGAACCTCATGGCTCTCCCGGCCGTGAAAACAACCCCTGCGAATGTACCGGACGAGGCGTGTGAAGAGAACCACGCCTCGCCGGTCCCCGGCGGGCACCGGAGCCCAATCAGCGGAGCGGCTCATGACCGCTGCTCGACCCGCTAGCGGGCCACCTTCATGCGGACGTGGTGGAGACCGCTGGTGCAAGGCGTCAGAACGTGGGAAGGCACGACATGGACGTGGCCAAACACGCCAAGAGCAAGGACCGGAACCGCGACGCCCAGAGGTACCACGCCAGCAGCCCACTGAGACGCTCGGGCAAGCGAGACCCGGCTCTGGAGCGCACGGGTACGCCTGTGACGAGGCACGACGACCGGGTCGCGGTAGCCGAGCAGCTCCAATACCGCTGGTGAGCCGTCCGGCTCAGGGTCAAAGGCACGGACCCGCATCTCGCGCGTGAGAGACGCGACACCTGCACGGAACTCCTGGCAACCGTCGCACTGTGCGACGTGCGAGGACGTGATGGCCTCGGATATCGGCGGCTCCTCCCCATCGACCAGCGCCGAGATCGCCTCGCGCGCCAAATGACACGAGACGAGTGGACTGGCCCGCCGGGCGCCATTCTTCCGACCACCCGGCCTCACCATGGCGGTGACTCCATCCGGCTCTGCCTCAACGCGGCGACTACTCGACCGAATGAGGCCTTGCTTCCAGCGCCTGGCCATGTCGGTCAACCCGACGATCCATATTGAATGGGCACATCGATGACCTGTAATTCCTTCCAACGACCGGACGCACTCGAGAGCGCCGAATCGGTAAACGTCGTGTTGTTGACGCTGAGCGCGTCCACTTTACCTGCGGCCCCGAATACGAGCGTCTGGGTGCCCGCCGGCGGGTTTGGCAAACTGCTCCAAGTTGCTGAAGGTTCCGAGAGGACGTCGATCGACTGGGACGCTGCACGGGCGGCGAGCACGAACAGTCCCGAGCCGTCGTCGGAGCCGACGGACACGACGTGCTCGGATCCGAGTTCGAGAATCGGAGAAACCGTCCAGTTCACATCCTCACCCGAACAGGCAGCTACAAGGCTCGTCCCCTCGTTGCCGGCGGTGACGAGGAGGGCGCAAACCCCATCTCGAGTCGGCTGCAAGGCGAGTACGTCGACCGCTGCATGGCGGAGTGAAGCCGGGAGTGCCGGCCCGACGAGACGCCACCCATCGGGAGTCTCAGCGAAGATACCGGCCACGCCCGCTCGTCGGCAGTCCCCTCCAATGAGGGCGTTCGTCGCGACGACACCGACAGCGGTGATCGAGGCGAGACCGCAGGAGCGTCCGGCTGCAGAGGACTGCAGGGTGCCGGTTGAAGTCAGCTCCTTCCAGTCTGCCAACCCACTGGCGCTTTCGAGCACGTCGTTGCCCGTCGTGCCGGTGGTCAGCGCGAGCCCACGACCGCTTGCGCCAACGGCAAGGGCGTCAGGCATCTTCGCCACGCCGCCAAGTGGAGGTACCGGGGACCATGCACGCCCGCTATCGGCGGTGACCAGCAGCGGGGAGTAGTCGAGCCGGTTTGCCGGGCGTATCGCCACCGCCAGCGACCCTCGGCCAAAGGTGGCAACGGCGAGGCCACCGTTGGTCGCCACGGCCAATGAGGAGGCCTCGTCGGACCAGCCGGAGGCGCCGCTCGGTCGGAAGAAGAGCTGCCAGAACGTATTGAGAGGATCGTCGAGAGTTCCCATCGGCACGACCGCCCACGACCCCGCCGGTGTCTCGATCGAGGTCGCCATCGACGGGCTGATCACGCCGGAGCCAGCCGGGTGGCCTGGAGCGGCAGCAACAGAACCGCATGCAGCCGTGCCGAGAGCGAGCACCGCCGCGGTCAGTACGCTGGCTCGCCTCTGGCCGGCTGATCGCGACAGTCGGTGCTTCCGTACGCCCTTCACGATCCGAGGACGCTGCGGATCGTGTTCGTCAGCAGGACGGCCGAAGAGGATTGCGTCGTCTCGGTGCCCGGCCCAGGATCCATGTCCAACACGTCGCGCGTGTACCCGGCCTTGTTGATGATGTACGCGATGTCGCTGTGGGCGATCATCGCCCCGGCCGGCGAGTAAGCGACCTGAACACCGAAAGAGCTCCACACGCGACTCAGGGCCGCCACCGAGCCGGTCAGATAGAGCCAATTCGCCACATGCTGAAGACCCTCTTGCTGGTCGAAGGCGACCGTGTACGCCGGGGAGCGGTAGACGGGGTTGGCGACGATGGCGACGAGCTCCACATTCTTCGAGTCCGCCCCGAGCAACCGGTCCGCCTCCCGGAACTCCTGTGCGATGATCGGGCAGTCGGAGACGCAGACGGGGTCGAGGAACGTGACCGCGATCGTCTTGCCGCGCAGGCTCTGAAGCGAGACGGTCGCACCTCGCTGATCCGTGAGCTGGAATGCCGGCGCGGGGACGTCGACGGCGTTCGGGGTGCCGTCGACCGCCTCGGCGAGAATCGGGTCGGCGTTGGGGCTCATTGAAGCGAGGGCCATCGGCGCAGCGCCCACCAGCGTGATTCCAATAGCGCCGACGGCGGCGAGCGCCTGCAGCGTGTGCCGCGGCCGTGCCGAGAGGCGCTCCCGGAGCGAGACGTCTGCAAGGCGCGCCGTGGTGATCGGCACGGGCACCTCGACTGGCACGGGGATCCGCGTGAGAGCCAGGTATCCACTCACGAACACGAGTGCCATCGGCACCATGCTGTTCGGGTCGGTCCCGACCCCACCAAAGAAACCAAAGTCTTCGATGAACACCCAGTCGGCGAGGCAGATCACGACCCCGGCGATGACGGCGGGTCGGACGAGGCGCGGGCGACCGCTCACGAACGCGGTGCCGAGGACAGCCAGGGCGACAACGAGGAAGAAGTTGACCGCCCAACCGTGGGCGGCGTCGAAGCTCCCGAAGCTCGACACGAGGGAGCCGATGACTCCCGGCTGGTGCGTCTGTGCCATTTGCTGCACCATCGCCGTGAGTGTGCCCGGGACCGCGCTGCTGTGGAGCTGACCCTGCCAGAAGCCGCGTCCAGGCCATGCCTGCAGAACCGCCATCCCGAGGAAGAACGTGCCCATCACTGCGAGGATCACCCGACCGAGCCTGGGTGTGAGCCAGGCTCGTTCCGGCAAGGCGATGAGCACTCCAGCCAAGCTGTAGAAGAGCACGGCTCCGGGAGCTCCGAATGCCCAGGTCAGACCAGGGGCGAACACGCCTCCGAACGCTTCGCCGAAGATCCAGACGACGATGCCCCAGCACGCACTCGAGAGCCCGGCAAGCCGTGACCACCGACCTCGGGGCGCCACGAGGAGCCACACGCCGAGGCCGACCTGAATCCACACCGCCGAAGCGGGTGCCGTGATCGGGTGGTGGCTCCAGATCGTCGCCCCGACGTTCACGAGGTGCTGCACCCACGGCGGCGACGACGAGGCGGCCGGTTGAATCACCTGGGTCGTCATGCCGAGTGGCATCGATGACTGGCCCTGTAGGAAGCCGTCGAGAATCCAGATCAGTCCGAAGGCGATGCGGAGCACTCGCCGGCCCACGGGCTCGGCGTGGGACCACGGCTCCGGCGCGACCGTTCCGGCCACTGCCCTCCTGAACTGCACCCCGCGAAGAACGTTCCACGCCACCGCCATGAGGGCGATGATGATGAGGACGGCCAGTCCCTGACGGAACAGCAGAGACTCAAAAGCCGACACGATGGTCGGGTTGGTCGCCTGCAGGCCCGTGCTCATCCCTGGCATGTGCGGCTGATACCTCCTGTCGAGCCCACTGAGAAGAGGCGTGCGGTCGGGGCGGCCGGCGCGAATTTCACCGTCCAGTAGGTAGTGCCCCCAGGGCTCCGCGAAGTTCCCCGGGGTGCCGCCCGTTCCTCGCCACGAGGGCGACGAAGGCGCTACCGTCTCGCCAGTGGACGAGCTGACCGACCTTCTGTTGAGGGCACGAGACGGTGACCCGGCGGCGCTCGCCGAGTTCGTTCGAACCACGCATCCACCCGTCCGACGCTTTTGTGCTTACCTCGTCGGGCTCGACGATGCAGACGATGCCGCTCAGGAAACCTTCGTGGCTGCGTGGCGGGCTCTTCCAGCCTTTCGTGGCGAAGCTTCAGCCAAGACATGGCTCTTCGTGATCGCCCGACGGAGCGCCGACCGCGTGCGCCGCCGCCGTGGCAGGTGGCTGGAGTTGGCTCACGGGGCACCAGGACCTGCGCCCGTCCCCCATCCCGAGACGGCTGGAGAACCGCTCGATCTGCTGTCCGTGCTCGAGCCGGATCGGCGCGTGCCGCTCGTGCTCACCCAAATCATCGGGCTGTCGTACGCAGAGGCGGCCGTCGTGTGTGACTGCCCGATCGGCACGATCCGATCGCGCGTGGCCCGTGCGCGGGAAGAGCTGCTCCAGCGGCAGTCCGCACAGCGGCGAATAGACGAGGCATCCACGAGCTGAGCCGCGAGCTCGTGATCGGTCTCTCGGCTCGGTCCAGTGGCTGCGGACGCGTCAGTTGCCGTGCCCAACAGCCGAGAGTCAGCCAGGTCACGGCGAGGCCGATCTGCCCGGCGGACGGTCGGACGTTGGCCGAAGCACGCTGCAGGTCTACTGGGCGTCAGCCACCGCCTGGCTTGGCGGAGAGTGCTCGCGGCGCACCCTCGTCGCCTGCGACGCCTGTCCAGCCATCTTCACCGGGCCCGGCGCCTCACAGCATGACGATCAACATGTAGCCCATCGTGACGCACATGGCGATGTGGCACGTCGCCTTGAGTCCCGGCGCCAGCCACTCGGGGCTTTGCAGTTGGGGTCGGGGGATCGGCGGGCGGGTTTCATCTCGTGCGTGCATCGCGGGCGAGGCGAGGTTCTCCGAGGTCGCCGCCGGCAAGGAACCGGCGCCGGCCAGCCCCAGGGCGAGCTCCGGCTGCTTGATCTGTGACCAGGCGGGGGCCCAACGGCCGGCACCGTCGAGCTCCCAAACCGCCGAACCCAGCAGCACGAAGAGAAAGACGAGAGGAAACCCGACGAAATCCGCCGTGGTTCCGCTGGCGCCACCCATGAGCATTCCTCCACTGAAGGTTCTTCCCGCCGACGGCGTGGCCGCCAGGTACATATAGAGCATCGCCAGGGCCATGACGACGTGCGTGACGTAATGCGAGAGGTGGTGAACATGGTCTTCATCTCGACCGCCAACGCCATGCCGTGCAACGAACTCGCCGCATCTCCAGATGAAGAAGGCGGCGACGACGCCGAACACGCACTCCCAGACGACGCTCGGGATCGGGTTGATCGCGGACACCAACATGCCGGCCATGGCGACGCCCATGAGGATGTGGGTCAGATCGGTGTCCGCGTGAGTCGGTCGCGACCAGCGCCTTGAGGCAACCAACCGCGATGCGCTGTACAGCGCCACGAGGACCATCACTCCCGCGAAGAAGTCCGCCAACCAGGTTGGACCCGACATCTCAGATCGCCTCTGCAGCTGCGCTGACAAGTTCGGGCTGAGTCGATCGTCCACCGGGCTGTCGCCAGTAGGCCAGGCTCAGGAGTAGCAACAAAGGCCCCGAATTGACGTCGGTGGCGCCATTGGTGAAGAGCGCTCCGAAGTTCTCGCCGACCACCCAGATCAAGATGCTGAGCCCAAGAGCCACGATCAGCGTGACATTGGCGGCGGGCGCCGGCAGATACGTACCGACAGCGACAACCGCCAGAACCACGGCCAGGGCGATCATGATGGCCAACCCGCGGTGGTCGACGAGGCTGGCGGCGTGACGGTCGAGGGCGGCGATCCACCCCGGTTCGCCGGCGGCCTCGGCGCCGATCAGCGCAGCGAGACCGCCCGGGGACCGGTTGGCTCCGAGCACCGCGAAATACGACAGGGAGGCCCACAGCACGAACCACAACGCCTTGGCGACACCCTCGCCGACGGCGCGAGCAGCAGTGAACGACGGAACCAAACCGGCACGGTCGCTCGGCCACAGGAGCACGGCGAGCAGCGCGTAGATCATCACCGCTCCGGGTGCGCCGTTTACCGGGTTGGCTGCCCCTGCGAGCACGCCGCCGAGACCCTCTCCGACCCACCAGACGCCCACGGACCACACGATCGATGCTGCCAGGGCAACTTTCGTCGTCGCACGCCAAGCGATTCCAAAGCCGATCGCCACCTGGGTGACAGCGAAGAGGGAGTCAGCAAGTACAGCGTGGTGGGAGATCAAAGCCCCAGACCACGTGATGGGGCCGGCGATAAACGACGGGTTCCCGACAGCCATCGTCGGGATCATCTGATTCCCGAAGGCGCGCGTGAAGAAGAAAGCCTGCAACTGGAGCATCCCGTCAAGCAGCCAGATGGCAGCCAGCACCAGCTGCAGCTTTCGCCGATGCTCCGGACTCACCCAGACGCGGGCGGGGGTCGCTGCCGCCGTGCGCGCCATCGAGGACGGGAGAAGCCCGCTGACGTCACTCACGTTGGCCTCGCTCCCAGAGTCGCCATGATCCTGTCCCCCATGATGTTCGTGCTCGACATGTGTCTGTCGTCGACGATCGCACACCGACTGCGGACTTCACCGACACTGAGGTAGTGCGATCTAGGTTTGGAAAAGTTCCGCCGGCCCGTAGTTCGCGTGCGCCGGCGTGAGACAGGCACCGCCGGCGGGTTGAGCACGGCGGGCTCAGCGCTCGTAGACGGGACGGTCGCCGCCAACTAGTTTCGAGGAGTCGCGGGGCTGACGACGCGCCGATGCGTAGTTCCCGCAGGTGATCACTGGAACGAACCGATTCGGGATGTCCTTCATTGACCTCGACCCAGCTTTCGACACCGACCGAGGCTGAGTTCTCTCTCGCAATCGGCGGGATGACCTGTGGAGCCTGCGCCGCCCGCATCGAGCGGCGCCTGAACGGACTCGACGGCGTGGACGCGCGAGTCAATTTCGCATCTGAGTTGGCCAGCGTGTCGCTCAGCCCCGACATGACGATCGATCGGCTCATCGAGGAGATCCGATCCGTTGGGTACTCCGCCAGCGTCATCGAGGAGTCGACTCAGCCGACCGAGGGCGGCGACGACGCCGAGCAGCGGGTCCGTGTCCTTGGCCGTCGGTTGCTTGTCGCCGCCCTGTTGCTCATGCCCTTGTGCGATGCCTCCCTGTTGTTCTCGCTCGTTCCGGCCGTTCGTTTCCCCGGCTGGCAGTGGCTGGTGGTCGTCCTGGCGGCGCCCGTGGTGACCTGGGCCGCCTGGCCCTTTCACAAGGCTGCTCTCAACGCAACCCGCCACGGGACGTCCACGATGGACACCCTCGTGTCGCTCGGCATCGTGGCAGCCACCGGCTGGTCCGTGTACTCGATGTTCTGGCGCGCCACCTGGCCGACGTCTCACTCGGCGCTCTACTTGCTCACTCACCAATCGGGCGGCGCCCTGTACTTCGATGTCGCAGCCGGTGTGACGACATTCCTCCTCGCCGGTCGCTACTTCGAGGCCGTATCCAGGCGTCGCACCGGAAATGTGCTGCGCTCTCTGGCGGCTATCGGTGCCAAGGATGTCGCCGTCCTCGACGCTGCCGGGAGCGAGCGTCGACTTTCCGTGGGTGAGCTCAGGCTGGGCGATTGCTTCGTCGTTCGTCCCGGAGAGACGGTCGCTACCGACGGCGTGGTCGTCTCTGGCCACTCGACCATCGATCGCAGTGCCATGACCGGCGAATCGCTGCCCGTCGACGTGGCAGCCAACGACGCGGTCGTCGGCGGCACGATCTCCCTCGGAGGGCGTCTGGTGGTGCAGGCGACCAAGATCGGACGCGACACCCAACTGGCCCACATGATGCGCCTCGTCGAGGATGCGCAGAACGACAAGGCCGCCGTGCAGCGCCTCGCCGACCGGATCGCATCCGTCTTCGTGCCGGCGGTGCTGGTCTGCGCGGCGTTGACATTGAGCGGGTGGCTACTCGCCGGTGGGACAGCTGAGGAAGCCTTCAACGCCGCCCTGTCCGTCCTGATTATCGCCTGTCCTTGCGCCCTCGGCCTGGCGACGCCGACGGCCCTGCTCGTCGCATCAGGTCGAGGGGCGACACTTGGCATCTTCTTCAAGGGCTACAGCGCCTTAGAGGCCTCGCGGCAGGTCGACACCGTCGTGCTGGACAAGACGGGAACCGTCACAGAAGGCCGTATGTCGGTGACCGATGTGGAGGTTGCGCCTGGAGTCGAGCGCGCAGCGCTCTTGCGGTGGGCCGGCGGACTCGAAGCGGCATCCGAGCATGCCGTTGCTCGGGCGATCGCAACCACTGCGCTCAAGGAGGTAGGCGCCCTGCCCCCGGTCGATCGCTTCGTCGCTCTCCCCGGCCTCGGTGCGCGGGGAACTGTCGAGGGTCGCCAGATTGCGATCGGGAGAAGTCAGCTCTTCGCCGGGTCGGTGTCGGTTCCCTCCAATCTGGTGGCGTGTTGTCGGGGGTGGGAGGTCCTTGGCAGGACGACGGTGCTGCTCACCTGTGACGACGCCGTGATCGGGGCCCTGGCACTGGCTGACACGATCCGACCCTCTGCTGCCGACGCCGTCAGGGACTTCACGGCACTTGGGCTCCGATGCATTCTCTTGACCGGAGACAACGAGCTGGCGGCGAGGGCCGTGGGCGCTGCGATCGGCGTCAGCGAAGTGGTGGCAGACGCGCTCCCCGCCGACAAGGTCGCTCTTGTGCGACGGTTGCAGAGCGACGGCCGATCGGTTGCCATGGTCGGTGACGGCATCAACGACGGACCGGCGCTGGCGACAGCCGACCTTGGGCTGGCTGTCGGCTCAGGCACCGATGTGGCCATCAATGCCGCCGATCTGATCATCGTTCGCGACGACCTTCGTGTCGTGGCCACGGCCATCAGCCTCGCTCGTCGGACCTTGCGAACGATACGCGGCAATTTGATCTGGGCTTTTGCCTACAACGTGGCTGCCATCCCGCTTGCCGCCGCTGGGCGCCTGAACCCCCTCATCGCCGCCGCTGCCATGGCGCTCTCATCGGGCTTTGTCGTCTACAACAGCTCGAGACTGCGACACGCGCCGTGAGTGACCAGGCCGCGCCTGCGCCGACAGCCTGACAGGGAGAATCGAGTTGGACCTTCCAGGTCCGAAGGACTGTCCCGTCCCTACGTTGCGTTCGTCCGAACCAGTTCAACGAGCTGCTGGATGGCGAGGTCGGCGAGCCGGTAGCGGATCACCCGCCCTTCTCGCTCACCGACCACGCTCTGGCTTGCTCGGAGAAAGCGAAGCGTCTGCGAGACGGTGTCCTCGTTGAGGTCGGCAGCCACGGCGAGGTCGGAGACACTGATCGGTCCAGCCGCGTGGATGCAGACCAGTAAACGCAGCCGAGTGGGGTCGCCCACCACGGCGAACCGTCGTGCCCAGCTTCGGAGAGTCGCCGGGTCATCCAGGCTCCCGATGGCTTCACAGACCTTGTCGCCGTCGATGATCCTGCGGTGGGCGCGCTCAGCGGGAACCAGATGCATGGCAACAGTCTGCCAGACGTCCGGAATATCTGATCAACTGATCAGGCTTGACGTTCTCTCGTTTTGCCCTTAGGTTGCCTCGCACCTCGACAGTTCGGGGTGACGAGTAGCTCAGCGAAGTCCGGTGAGAGTCCGGCACTGTCCCGCAACGGTCAAGCCTCTTTGAAGAGGACAAGCCCGGTCGCCTGCCTGCTCCGTCGACGTGCCGAACCCTCGGAGAAAGGGAGGATCGCTCGAATGTCCAAGACCGATCACCGCGTAGGTCAGAACGGCAACGGCGACCTGAGCGGGTCGGAGTGGCTCCGCCTCACTTCGATGGGCGCTGTCGTCCTGGCTCTCAACCTGTTCGGTTGGGGCCTCTTTCTGTTCGCCATCGCACCGCATCACTTCCGTTTTCAGGGTCTCGGACTGGGAGTCGGAGTCGCCTTCACCGCCTGGACGCTCGGTGCCCGCCACGCCTTCGACGCCGATCACATCTCGGCCATCGACAACACCACGCGCAAGCTGATGGCCGACGGCCAGCGGCCGCTCGGTACGGGTTTCTTCTTCGCCCTCGGACACTCCTCGGTCGTCATGGCGGCGGGCGTTGGGCTCTCGATCGCCGCCCGGGCGGTGTTCGGCGCCGTGGTCGATCCGCACTCGGGCTTCGAAACGCTCGGCGGCGTCATCGGGACGTCGCTGGCCGCCGGCTTCTTGTATCTCATCGCCCTGCTGAATCTCGTGGTTCTCGCCGGCATCCTGAAGGTCTTCCGGGGAATGCGCCGCGGTGAGTTCGACGAGGAGGAGCTCGAGCGTCAGCTGCAAGCGCGTGGCTTGATGTGGCGCTTCTTCGGCCGGTGGATGGGATCGATTGCCAAGGCCTGGCACATGTACTTCGTCGGCCTTGTCTTTGGCATCGGCTTCGACACCGCCACCGAAGTACTGCTGCTCGCCGCCACCGCCGCGGCGGCGACGGAGGGTCTTCCGTGGTTCGCCGTGTTGTCGCTCCCGCTGCTGTTCTCCGGCGGAATGACCTTGTTCGACACCCTCGACGGCTGTTTCATGAACTTCGCCTATGGCTGGGCCTTCGCTCGTCCGGTCCGCAAGGTCTATTACAACCTCGTCATCACCGGACTGTCGATCTCGGTGGCCTTCCTCATCGGAACCGTCGAGATTCTCGGCGTCCTGGCAGCCGAACTGCACGTACACGGCGGCTTCTGGCGCCTCATGGCCAACTTCGACATCAACAAGGCCGGGTTTCTCATCGCCGGCCTGTTCGTTGTGGTCTGGGTGGTGGCCGTCGCCTATTGGCGGCTAGGCCGAGTGGAGGCGAGATGGGTGGGAGCACCCGCCCCCGAACAGTCGGGTTGAATCCCCGGGGTACCGTGACCGCTGGCTGAATGGGTGACCCGACCGGCTCTCGTGCTTCTTGTCGGGAGAAGGCGGACTGGATCTCTGCTGGCCCCCGGTGGCGCGAAACGGAGAACCCGTGAACACCTGTTCCGCCAGCCACGGTCTCACCGCCGCAGGTTCCTCAGCGTTGTCCGCAGACCCCGTCGAAGACTGTTCGGACACTCAATCATGCAGCCTCATGAAATATGAGTGTCATGGGCACTCGCTGACGGTCAGGCTCTTGGAGGCTTTGAGGCTCCCATCGGTGGCGTAGACTTTGTAGAGACCCGCGTAGTAGTCGCTGAAGCTCACAACGGCGCTTCCAGAACCGGTGGAATCGGTGTCAATGACTGCGAAGTCGAGGACTTTGGTCGACCCGAAATACAGGTCGACGGAGGAGTCGGCGGCAAAGTTACTCACGGAAAACGTGACGTTGCCTTCGCTGCAGGGGTAGTAGATCTTGCTGGGTTGTATGGCCAGCTTGGGTGTGGTCGCGGTGGCGGAGGCCGACGCGGCCGACACCGTCGAAGCGATACCGATGCCGGCGACCCCGAGCACAAGCAGTACAGCAGCAGCGCGGCGATAGCGACTGATGGTCATCGAAGACACCCCCTCTGAAGCACGGAACCACCTTGGTCCGCTCACCGCTTTAGATTACGGGCTCGACGCGTTGAAGTGAAGGCGGTTTCTGAGCTCAGCGTCACGTCGGAGAAGACGAGATGAGGTGCTCGCGAATGCAAGCACCTGAGGAGTAGCTTGCCGGAACCCGCCACAGGTATCCGGCGGTCGGTGGCGTTCTCGCTTGCCGTTCCGGTGCGCATTCTGGGATCCGACTCGGTGGAGCTCCTCGTGCGCAGATCGCCGAATATTTACGTGTCCTTCAACGCGCTCACGGACGATTCGCGCGTCGTTATGGCGCGTCCTGAGCCGGCGAACTGAAGCAGGGTCGGGTGTCCGTGAGCTCAGGAAGGCCCGGCGGGAGGCGTCTCGGGGACATTGGCGGCTGCAACGGCCTGCCATCCCTTCAGCCCGCGTCGAGCGACAAGCTGGAGAACTGTCGACACCTTTGGCCCTGTCGTCGGAGGAGCATCAGGGAGTCGATCACGAACGCAGTGTGCGTGGACCACTGTCACCTCGGGCGTGACGGGCAGTTCGGAGATTGAGTGGAACTCAAATGTGCTTCCCGCCAGTGGACCCGAAAACGACATTGCGTGGCCCTCGATGATGCCCTGACGCCCGAGCATGCGCGCTCCCCGGACGTTGACAAACTCGGCGTCTTCGGAAAACAGCTTCCCGAGACCCTCCGCATCCTTGGCGTTCAGCGCCTCCGCGAAGGCATCGATGAGGTCCCGAGGTTGGTGAAATCCGGCATCCGGGACTGACTCATTGATGCCCATTGCATCACGCTAGTGAGTACCTGAGCATGCGCCCGCCAAGTGCTGACTGGGGCGGTCCCGAACCCTGAACGCTTCAGACCGAACACCTGGCCTCGGTGGTGGCGCGGCTGACCCGAACCGACGGTTCAGGGCGAGGACTGAAGGCGAAGGTGGCCTGTGACCGGTCCGAGGTCCTCACGAACCTGCCACCGACCCTCGCCGTTGCGTCGCACCGACCCGCTCACAGCCCTTCCTCGGGATCGCTGACGGACGACGACGGTAGCGAGCGGGTGGGGCGCAGATTTGATCCGAACTTGGTCCGGACGCGGATTGCCGGATCGGCGGGGGACTGGGCAAGCCCCCGCCGACCGGGACTTGGAGCACCCCCAACGGGATTCGAACCCGTGCTACCACCTTGAAAGAGCGAACAGGGGTGTCCACGTGGTTCGCCTCCGTGGTGTTCTGGCTGTTCAGAGGGGGTGAGCCGTCCAGCTCGTGCGACGGAATCTGTCCATCTCGTCCGAATGGATGGACAAAAGGATGGACAACCGCTCCCGGGCAGCACGGCAACCCGCGGCATTGATCCTCAAAGTGGGAGCCGGTCGATGCGGCGTTCGTGGACTGCATACAAGAACGGCCCCCGTTCGTCGCATGCCGCTGCGATCCGCTCCAGGTTGTAGAGAAACCGATCGGCCATGGCGGCAGCCGCAAGGTCCTGACGCGAGAGGCAGAAGCATCGGACAGCGAATCTTGTGATCGCCAGCTTCTCGGCGGCGTTGTAGCGAACACGGGCATCCTTCATGAAAACCGCCTCGCCCCGCAGCCCGGCGTCCTCGAGCCAACGTTCGTCGGTGACGAGCTCGTCTTGAGGAATGCCGTACCGCTCGGCCAGCGTGGTCAATCGGAGGCCGGCCTCGCGCAAGAGACGCGGTACGACGATCCGTCCAAGGCTGCGATCGATGAAGAGGTCAGGCAGCTCGACGGGATGCGGCACGCAGAACGTCCTCGATCTCGGGCTTCGGTATCCCGAACTCCTCGGAGAGCGTCTGGATGTCGTCGCCGCTCCAGAACCGGTCGAGCACGTCGCTGACGCGGGCCCCGCCGCGAGCGAAGATCGGTTGGCCGAAGGCCCGGTCGGGGTCGGCTACGACCTCAGCTCGTTCGTATGCCGGAAGCCTGATCAGCCGCGCGTAACCGTCGCTGCTGTAATCGATGCGACGCAGGTACGCCTCGATGATCGCCGAGAACACTCGTTGACCGCTTCGGATGACCACGAGCTCGCGTACGGCGTCGCCCTCATCGCCAGCCAGTTGCGCCGCATGATCGAACAGCAACTCTGCGCCGTCCGTGTACAAGCGCTTCGATGCCAGTGCATGCTCGATGCCGATGTCGCTCGCGAGAACCGACAGAGCCGGTCGCACCCGCTGCAGCGAGACGCCAGACTGCCGGAATGCGGCGAGAACCATTCCCTCGGCCAAGCCCACGAACGGAATGCGGGGCCCTTGGGGCCCCGGGAACGCTGTCACGACCGGCTCACCGCGATGCTCTCGCCGCCCTGTTGGCTTGCGTACGTAGCCGAATGCCCAGGTTGACAGGGTTGTCGGTGGAACGTCGAGTGCCCGAGCCGCCTCGGCAACCGTGTACAGGGGAAGGTCAAACCTGATGTCGTGCTTCGGCGTCTTCACCACCTCCAGTGTCATCATGCTCCATGGGTGCGCGTTCAACGGGGACTGAGCAGACGGCGAGTGCCGTCGAGGGCTTCCAAGAGACAGCCGACGAGACCGTCGAGACTGATCCTACGTTGGGACGAGTTGCCTCATTGCAGGCGCACACTGGCGGCAGCGCAAGCCCGCGTGGACCGCAGGGTCGCTCAAGGTTCCGCGAACCAGCCAGCCAATTTCGAGCTCGCGTCTCCACGCTGACAGGGGTGTGACGTCGGTCCAGCCCGGGACTCAGCACCCCACCGCATTTGCTTACGTTGCGTGATCCGTCTGCTGACCATCGCTGCGTCTGATCATGCTGCCGCCATCGATGGTCAGGCGGATGGACAACCCGCCGGGCGGCGAGTTGTCGGATCGTAGGCTCCACGGCATGGCGCGCCCCACTCGATCGCGTCCGAATCGGATCGGCGCTGCGTTCGCTAACGATGACGAGGTCGTAGCGAACGACCAAGCTTCGATAGTGACGTGGCTTCAGCGCGCTGACGTCAGTCCGCAGGCGTCTCGCCCGACGCGTGGTTCCTACAGGTAGAGAGCAACCTCTCATGGACGCCTGGGAAGCCGCCGGAGCGATCGGATCGATCGCAGCCGCCGCGGCGGCTGCCTGGGCAGCGTGGATATCGAGGTCTTCGTCTTCAGAGGCTCATAGCGCAGCGACGGAGGCCAACCGGGCGGCGAACGCCCTTGTAGGGATTGAGCAAGGTCGTCGGCACTCTGAGCTCACCCCTCGCTTTCAAGTGTCCTGCGAAGCGATGAGTCCGTCCGGCGGCGTCGGCGAGCGACTCACCCTGCGCGTCATGCTGGTCGGTCCGGCCGATCTGGGGCAGTTGGACAAGCTCGTCGTGACGATCCGTGACGATCATTTCCGCCGCCGGGATGAAAAGTTGATCGCTCAGACTCCATCGGCCCCCAACCTCGAAGCGATCCAGCGCCAGGTCTGGGGACCGTATCGGCTGCAACCACAGGTGGGGCCGGATGAGGCAAGAGCGGACATCACGGGCCGCGAGACCGTGTACGACAGACCGATCCCCGTGGGCGAGGGCTTGCCGTTCCCGTTGG
>JBEKYM010000024.1:0-42200 GCA_049510975.1 Acidimicrobiales bacterium | reverse complement strand
GGAAGGGAGCTCGCGGGGGCCGAGGAAGGATGATCGATTGCCAGATGTCCGCCGCCACCCAGATGACCGGCTGAGACTCACTCGGCTGGCTCGCGGCCACTCCCAGGGGGACCTCGCCCGAGCCGCCGGTATCACGCGACAAGCGATCTCGGGTATCGAGTCGGGACGCTGGTCGCCCTCCCTCGACGTCGCCCTCTCGCTCGCACGGGCGCTCGACTCGTCGGTCGAAGACCTCTTCGGCGAAGCTGCCGAGGCACCTCCGGTGACCGGTCGCCTTGCCGTACGCCTGCCGCGCCAGAGTCCTGGTGCACCACCGCGACGGATGCTGCTGAGCGAGGTCGCAGGTGACACGATCGCTTTCCCGCTCTCGCGCGACGGGTCGCTGGTACCGGGGTTCATCCCGGCCCTCGGCGTGCTCCGCGAGAGCAACCGGGAGGTCGGCCACGACGGCTCGGGAGCCGAGGCACACGACGGCGACGGCGCCCCCAGTACCGTCGCCGACGCCGAGCGGGAGTCCACCATCGCCGCACGTCCGAGGGGGCGCCAAGGCTACGTGGAGGCCAACCGCATCGCCGAAGCCGTGCCTGCCCTGGCGGTGGCCGGCTGTGACCCGGCTCTGGCGCTGCTGCAAGGTCCACTGCAGCGGCACAACCCGCCGGTCGGCCTCGTCTGGTGGCCGTGCGGCAACGGGGCCGCGCTCGAGCTGCTCGAGAGCGGCGCCGTTCACGCCGCCGCCATTCATCGGGCGGTCGACGCACGCCCGCGTCACCGCCCGGGGGTGGAGGCCGTCGGGTTCGCGTCGTGGCGGGAAGGCCTTGCCATGGCACCACGACACCGCAGCACCGTGAAGGACCTTCGCGACGTCGTCGCAGGCGGGTTGCGGATCGCCAACCGCGAGCGAGGGTCGGAGGCACGGCGGCTGCTCGACGATCAGCTGGAACGCCTTGGGATCGACTCGGCCGACGTCCACGGCTACGAGACCGAGTGCACGGCCCATCTGCTCGTCGCCTCCGCCATCGGCTCGGGCCTGGCGGACGCGGCCGTCACGACCGAACCGGCTGCGCTCGCCTACGGGCTCGGGTTCCTTCCCTGGCAGGAAGAGATCTCCGAGCTCCACATCCCTCGTTCCCTCATGGGCGGGGTCGAGGTACGCGCCCTCCTCGACGTCCTCGGCGGGCGCGAGCTGCCCCGACAACTTGCCGCCCTCGAGGGCTACGACCCTCAGCCGTGCGGGAGAATCCTGGCTGCATGAAGCGTCGTCGCCGGCGGCACTCGGTGTCACCGGCCGGCCAGCAGCCGGGCGAGGGTATCTAGACTCGCTGGCGTGCGGGCGCTCCTCGTCCCGGTGAAGTCCTTTCAGACTGCGAAGCTCCGGCTGGCTCCGGTGCTGAACGCCGGCGAGCGCGCAGCCCTCGCCCGAAGCCTTGCCACCGGCGTCCTCGGGGCAGCCGGCGGCCTCGAGCGCAACGTCGTCTGCGACGACGAGGAGGTCGCTGAGTGGGCCCGGGCCCAGGGTGCCCGGGTCATCTGGACACCGGGGCTCGGTCTCTCCGGAGCCGTCCAGGCCGGCGTGGCCACGCTCGGCGCTCGGGGAGCGACGCTCGTCGTCGTCGCCCACGGTGACCTCCCCAACGCCGGGCCGCTCGAGGGTCTCGGTGCGGAGGGTCGCGTCACCTTGGTGCCGGACTTCCGATCCGACGGTACAAATGTCGCCGTGGTGCCGGCTTCGGCCGGGTTTCGCTTCTCCTACGGCCCCGGATCCTTCGGGCGTCACCGAGCCGAGGCAGCTCGGCTCGGCCTCGCCTGCGACGTCGTCCACGACGAGCGTCTGGCTGCTGACGTCGACGTGCCGGCAGATCTCGCCCACGTCGCCTCCGCTCAGCTTGCGGACATCCGGGCCGCCGCCGCGCCCTAGCGTCCCCTGAGAGGCGCTGAGGACGCCTCTCAGGGGACGCCATGGGCCGGGTGGCAGCGATATCGTCCCGCCGATGGATACGAACCTGCCGGTTCCCGCCCGCGCCATGGCCGTGGGCGCTCACCCGGACGACATCGAGTTCGGTTGCGGGGCGACTCTGGCGAAGTGGGCGGCCGCCGGCTGTCAGATCGGGCTCGTCGTGTGCACCGATGGCTCGAAGGGCACCTGGGATCCGGAGACCGATCCGGCTGAGCTCGTCCTCACGAGGCGGAGCGAGCAGCATGCGGCCGCCCGAACCCTCCACGAGACCGCCGAAGTCGTGTTCCTCGGTTGGCCGGACGGAGAGCTCGAATGCGGCCTCCGGCAGCGATGGGAAGTGGCCGCCGCCATCCGCCGCTTCCGGCCGGACGTCGTCTTCGGCCATGACCCCTGGAAGCGCTACCGGCTGCACCCCGATCACCGAAACGCCGGCTGGCTCGTCACCGACGGCATCGTTGCCGCCCGCGATCCCTTGTTCTTCCCGGAGCTCGACGCTCCGCCTCACCGGCCCTCCTCGCTGCTGCTGTTCGAGGCGGACGAGGCGAACCACGTCGAGGACGCCGGCGGCTACGAGGACGTCAAAGTGGCCGCCCTGCTCGAACATCGCAGCCAGCACCGATCGACGATGGGCATCTCCTCGACGGCAACCCAGGGCAGTGCGGCCGCAACGGACACCGAAGACGCCGAGGTCCTGGAGTTCCGCCGGCGCGTCGGCGCGGAGCTCGCCCGCCAAGGATCCCTCGGCGGCCTGGCATCTGGCGAAGCCTTTCACCGCGTCGCTCGCCTCTGAGGCAGCGCCAAAGCCTGTCGCAGGACGCGGCAAAGCCCCGGCCGTCTCGGCGAACGCCGTGGACCGGGGCCTCAGCCATGTCCATCAGTCTGGCGGCACCCCTGCATCGGGGCGCCTACCGGATCAGCGCTTGGCGGCCTTGCGGGCTGGTGCCTTCTTGGCGGGAGCCCGCTTGACCGGAGCCTTGGCGGCAGGTGCCTTCTTGGCGGGAGCCTTTGCCGGTGCCTTCTTGGCGGGAGCCTTTGCGGGCGCCTTCTTGGCGGGAGCCCGCTTCACCGGAGCCTTGGCGGCAGGTGCCTTCTTTGCGGGAGCCTTTGCTGCCGGCGCCTTCTTGGCGGGAGCCTTGGCTGCGGGAGCGGCGGCCTTTGCCGGCGCAGCCGCGAGGCCGGACGGCTTCGGGATGGCACCGCGGGAGTTGAGCTGACTCTTCAACGTCGCCCCGGCCGCAAATGCAATGCCGTTCGAGGCCTTGATCCTGACCGCAGTACCCGTTTGCGGGTTGCGGCCTGTTCTGGCAGCGCGCGGCCGAAGCTTGAACGTTCCAAACCCAGTGATCCTGACCGCGTCACCGCCCTTCACAGCTGAGGAGATCGCGTAGAGCGTCGAGTCCAAGGCTTTTTCGGCCTCACGTCTCGAAAGTTCCGACACCTCACTGATCTTGCCGATGAGCTCTGTCTTGTTCACCGTCACCTCCTGGTGATCGCGGAGAATTCCCCGGAAATACAAGAGCAATTTCGCCAAGAAATCAAGCACCCTCGTACTGCGGCCGACAAAGTGTCTGTGCGGCGCCGCATTTCCGGCCTTCCAGAGAGCCCACCGTTCTCCTCGCCCCAGGGTCGACGACCCTGCAAACACCTTATGATCAAAGGCGAAACCCAACTCGCGTCAGTTGACCTGACGGTCCTTTCCCTCCCAGTAGGGCTGGCGCAGCTTGAATTTCTGCAACTTGCCCGTCGCCGTCCTCGGGAGCGCTTCGTAGAACTCGATCGACGTCGGGCACTTGAAGTGCGCGAGGCGCGAGCGGCAGAACTCCATCAGCTCCGTCTCGGACAATTCGGTGCCGGGACGGAGGACGACGAGTGCTTTCACGGTCTCGCCCCAACGCTCATGCGGCACTCCGATGACGGCAGCTTCGGCCACGGAAGGGTGACCGTAGAGGGCGTCTTCGACCTCGATCGAGGACACATTCTCGCCGCCGGAGATGATCACGTCCTTCTTACGGTCGGAGATCACCACGTATGGTCCGTCGAGGTGCCCGCCATCGCCGGTATGGAACCAACCGTCGGTGAGGACACGGGCCGACTCCTCAGGCTGCTCCCAATAGCCGGAGAAGACGTGATTCGATCGAGCGAGGACCTCGCCCTCGTCGTCGACGGCCATGCGCACGCCGATGGCAGGCGTGCCGGCTCTCGAGAGCAGGCGCGCACGTTCGGCGGTTGCCAGCCCGTCCCATTCGAGGGGGGCTCGGTTGATCGTGAGCAACGGGGCCGTTTCGGTGAGGCCGTAGATCTGGATGAACTCCCAACCGAGCTCGGTCTCGACTCGCTGGATCACGCTGCTCGGCGGGGGGGCGCCCGCAACGACGATGCGCACGTGTGCACCTGTGGCCGCACCGGGGACCGGTCGGCCTTCGGCCACGCGCTCCTCGACAGCCGTTAGCACCGCTGACACGACGGCGGGGGCGCCGCACATGATCGTGACGCCCTCGCTCTCGACACGGCGCAGGATCTGCTCCCCATCCACCTTGCGCAGCACGACGTGACGGCCACCCATTCCGGTGACGGCGTAGGGCATTCCCCAGCCATTGCAGTGGAACATGGGCAAGGTGTGCAGCAGCACATCGCGGTCCGTAACGCAGGTGTGCCACCCGAAGGCCATGGCATTCAGCGTGCAGTTGCGGTGCGTCAGCTCGACCCCCTTCGGGCGGGCCGTCGTGCCGCTCGTGTAGTTGATCGAGCAGGTGGCATCTTCGTCCGGCTCCCAGCCTTTCGGGCTGCGGGCGCCGATGGGAGCGAACAAGGCCGCGTCAGCTTCGCCGTCGAGGACGATCCGCTCGCGGGCGGAGACGCCGGAGAGGATCTCGTCGTATTCCGGGTCCATGAGGAGCACATCGGTGCCCGAGTGCTCGACGATGTAGGCGACTTCGTGAGTGTTGAGCCGGAAATTGATGGGAACGAGCACGCGCCCGTATCCGCTCACTCCGAAGAAAGCCACGAGGAACCGGGCGGCGTTCGGGCTCACGATGCCGACACGGCCGCCGACCGGGACGCCGAGGTCGTCGAGAGCGGCGGCCAACCCCGCAGCCCGGTCCGCCAGCTCCCCATAGCTCATCGCACCGAAACAGCCGGGGACGCCGGGCTCGTCGACGACGGCGGTGCGCTGCGGGTAGACGAGGGCGGCTCGATCAAGGAAGTCCGAGATCGTGAGCGGGACCTGCATGTCTCTGTCTCCTCTGGTGGGGTGCGCTACAGCATGCCGTGTTCGTCGGGTCCGGTGCGGCCTGTGGACTGCGGGCGGCCTGTGGACGACCAACGGTAGGTGCGACGGGAACCTCTCGGCCTCTAGTAGTGGGATGGCCACACCCCCGTTCGACGAATCCGGCGAGGAGCGCCTGCTCGCCTCCTGGTTGGCCGTGTCCGAGTCACGCGGCCACGGCCTGTTCATCGGCCTCGGTCCGCAAGGCGCCGTCTTTGCCCCGCCACAGCACGGTGCTCTCGTCCTTGGACCGCCCCGCTGCGGGAAGACGGCGTCGATCATCGTGCCGAACGTGCTCAAGAACTGCGGTCCGGTCGTGGCCGCCTCGACCAAGCCCGACGTTCTCGAGCTCACCGCTCGTGCTCGGTCCCGGCTGGGTGAGTGCCTGCTCTACGACCCGAGTGGCACGGTGGCTCCCCCGCCAGGCGTGCAGCGTGTCGCCTGGTCCCCACTGATGAGCGCGGCATCGTGGCCGGGTGCGTTGTCGGTCGCCGAGTCGATGGTGTTGGCGGCAAGGCCCGGCAGCAACCGCGGCGAGGCTGCTCACTGGAGCGAACGGGCGACAGCACTGCTCGCCGTCGCCTTTCACGCCGGCGCGCTCGGATCCACCGGGTTTGCCCGGGTCCTGGAGGCGATCGACTGCCGTCAGCCCGAGGACTTCCGCAGACACCTCTCCCCCAACAACGCCGACGCGGCGCTCAACTTGCTGACCGGCATCACGGGCACCGACTCCCGGGAGCAGAGCGGCATCTGGTCGACTGCCGCCGGCGTGCTCGCCGGCTATCGCACGCAGGCGGCGATCGACTCCACGGAGGGAACAGCCCTCGAGAGCGCCCGGTTCGTATCGGGGACCTCGACGCTCTACATCTGCGCTGGCAGCGACGAGCAGCGACATTTGGCACCACTCGTTGCCGGGGTCCTCCGCGACCTCCGCAGCTCCGCCTACCGGCGTGCCGCCGGGCTCAGTCCGGGCCCGACCTACCTCCCGCCGCTCCTGCTCGCGCTCGACGAGGTGGCCAACATCGCGCCGTTGCACGACCTACCCACGGTGGTGGCCGAAGGGGGCAGCCAAGGGGTCGTCACGCTTGCCTGCCTGCAGGATCTGTCACAGGCGGGGGCGCGATGGGGGCGCGAGGCGGATGGGTTTCTTTCCTTGTTTCAGGCAAAGGTCGTGTTTCCCGGCATCGGCGACGTTCGCACGCTCGAGACGATCTCGAAGCTCGGCGGTGAGGTCGACGTCCGCCATACGTCCGAGACGCGCTCGTCACCGTGGGCCGGGCTCATCGGCCAAGGCGGCCGTAACTCGAAGACGACATCGACCAGGCGCGACCGGAGGTTCCCCGTCGAGGTCATCGCCCAAGGCAACTCCGGCGTGATCCTGCACCTCGACGGCGTGCGGCCGCAGTGGCTGCGATCGACTCCCTGGTTCTCCAACCCCGAGCTTGCCGCCCTGGTCGACCCGCGCACACAGTTCCGTGCGGAGCCCTCTCTGAACTACGACTCTGATCAATCGAGGATGCGACCGCCTTGGCGGCGGGAGCGCTTCCGCTAGCGATTGGCAGTAGGACGTGGCGGGCCCGAATCGGCGAAGGTGCTCGAGGTTGTGGGTCACTGAGCCAAGAAACCTCAAGCACCTCGCGGCCGCCGGCGCCGCTGGCGGTCAGCGGCCGAGCCCGAGGCTCGGTGGCTCGAGCTCGCGACCGGGGCGCCCACGTTCCAGACCTCGCACCTCGACAGCCAGACGCTCGACGGCGGATCGTTCGCCGCTTGCCGACTGCGCCAGCTCGGCGCCGAGGGCTCGCCGGGGGTCCGTCACCTGCCAGCGCTCCCGATACGCCTCCACCTCGGCCGCAGCGCCCCGCCACGTCCGGCGGTCCGCGGGTGTCTGCGGCGGCGTGCCCAGCAGACTGGTCAGGTATCGCGGACGTGCCGCTTCGGCCGCCCGGCTGCTGCTGTCGGGCGATCCGGCCTCGATCCCGGGAGCGATCAGAACATGAGAACGCCGCAGTTCGGGGGCGGCGGTGGCACCTTGACGAAGAACGGCGGCTCCGCCGACGACGACGAGGTGCGGGGCCGGTGAAACGCCCGAAGCAAGCCGGCCCTTCAGATCCTTCGTGTGCACCACCTCGGAGGCGGCAACGCCGGCCAGGGAACGCAACCGACTCACGAGCGCCTCGTCGCCGGCCACCAGGAGAGCCGGCACGGCGGCACCGTCCTCTCTCGACCGTCGAGCCGTCGCCAGCAATGTCGCCGCCTCGGCCTGGGCGGCCTGCAGGGAGGGCACCACGGCAACCTCCACGGAGGCAAACTCGTAGCGCTCGGGCGAGACCTCGATCCCGCCGCGAGCTGCCGCCGAAAGCAGGGGCAGGCCTCGGTCGCCCAGTCCGGCGAGGTCGGACAGCACCTGGCGTCGCTGGAGGGCGGCCTGCGGAGCGACGAGCACGAGCGAGGCCTGAGCCATGAGGCACCAGTCCATGATCTCGCTCAGCGCCGGCGGTCCGTAGGCATGGCACTCGGCGACGACGACCACCGAGTCCGCACCGATCGGAACCCGAGCCAGCGTCGGCCGGGCCGAACGCTCCGACCGATCCACTCCGGGCACCACCACCGTCTCGATGCCGCAGGTCGACTCGAAGCCCGCCGCCGCCCAACGCCCAGGTGCCACGCCCACCACCGACTGGCCTTGCCGGCGCCACAGAGCGGTGGCGGCCGAAAGCGAGGCGAGGACCTCGATCCGCTCCCCCGGCCCGTACGCGACCGTCGTGACGGCACCGGGCCGCTGCCCCTCGAGCCGGCGGGCGGCGGTCGTGATTGCCGCCTCGGCGGCGACGATCGACGGCGTCGTGAACGTCGCCTCGATCTGCCCGACCGGGATCGAGCCGCCGGCGCCGCCCCGCAACCGGGCCGGCCGGTCGCCCCGCAAGATGACCTGGTCGTTGGCGAGAAAGGCACGCGCCTCGGCCAGCACCGTCGTTGCCGGCAGGCCGTCGGGCGCGACTGCGCACCGCACTCGTATGGCATCGCGCGCCGTGAAGGTGCCGTCGGCGGTGAGTCGGCCGAGGTGGCGCAACGCCTCCTCCTGCCAGCGGTCGGCATCGGGCATCGCTGCTGGCATTGCGGGCTGCCGCCGGTAGCAGACGGCGGCCAGGCGACTGGCGCTGACGCCGGCGCACCACAAGCGCTCGCGCGCTCCCTCCACCACTTCTTCATAACCGCGCCCGAGTTCCTTCGGCGGCCGAGTGAGCTCCGCCATGGCTCTGCGGGCAGCTGCGCCCTGCCAGCCGGCAGCCTCCAAACCGGCTTCGATCTGGGTGCTGCGTTGGGAGAAGTCTCGGATGACCGACCGGTCCAGACCCCTGAGATCCGACCAGACGCGGCCGTCGAGCGGCTGCCATTCGACGCCGAGCCGGTGCGTCAGCTCGTAGCGCAGGTGCGTCTCATAGAGCGCTCCGGCCGTTCGACAGTGCAGGAACAGGCCGGTGGCGTCGAGCGGTCGGCCGCCGCCGCTCGTGGCTTCGGGCACGATGTTGGCGACGAGCACGTGGGTGTGCAGGTGTGGGTCGCCGGCTCGGCTCAAGCGGTGCACGAAGCCGAGTGCCAGGAGCTCGCCGCTGTGCACACGCCGGCCCCCCACTCCGGGCAGGCGGAAGACGCCGGCCTCCGCCTCCAGATAGCTCAGGCTCGCCGCCACGGCCTCCTCGTGACCGAGGCGAACCTGCTCGACCACGGTCGCGTCGCTCGAGAAGGCGAAGAGCAGACTGACGGACTTCGGCACCGAGAACGTGCAGTCGAAGGCGGCGATCTGGCGCCGGACCGGCTCGTCCAACAAGGGCTCGCGCGTGAGCGGATGGACGCCGCCAAGCAGCCGGCGAACCGCCAGGGGCTCGGCGATACCCGCCAGCCCGAGCCGGGCGGCCGCCGTGCCGAGCCACACTCCAGGCGCCTCGACGAGCCCTTCTGGCTGGTAGAGCCCGTCGCCAGCGGTCGCCAGGTAGTACTCCTCGCCTCCGAGCGCGACCCGACTGATGCTGAGCACTTGGATAGCGTACCGAAGTTTTCATTCTGTTTCGTGCTATTTCAGAGGTTTTCGCCCCCGCCAGGTGCTCCAGCCGAGAAACCCGATCGCCGCCACGGGCACGATCACGACGGCGAGCACGTGTGAGCGGTGCAGACCCTCGGCCAAGGCGATGACGATCAGGGTGGCGACGAACAGCTCGGGCGTGTCCCCCACGAGGAAGTCCCACCAGAAGCGGCCGAAGGCCGCCATGGAGCGGGTGACGAGGTTGCCGCTGCGAGCCTCGCCGGCGGACGGCTCGTCGCTCATGTCGTGCGCTCGGCGCCGGCGGGGAGCACTTGACGCATGAGGCGCACGGATGCGGCCGTCGTGAGCACGAAGATGCCCACGAGCGCCAGCAGGAACAGGTCGCTCCCGGGCCACTTCAGGCCGGCACCTTCACCCACCCAGAAGACACCGAAGCTCGTCAACATGATGCCGACTGCCATCTTCATGGCGTTCTCTGGCACCTCGGACAGCTGCCGGCCGACGATGGCGCCGACGATGCCGACGACGACGACCGCCGCCGCCGCCGATGCCGAGGCGAGGGCCAAGTGGCGCGAGCTCGATCCCAGCGTCAGAACGATCATCACGACCTCGAGCCCTTCGAGGAAGACGCCTTTGAACGCAACGACGAAGCCGACGGCGTCACGGGTGCTGCCGGCCTTGGCTCCGGTGAGGGACGTCACGGTCTCTTGGTAGATGGCGTCTTCATCGTGGAGCGCCTTGTGCCCGCTCGCCCGCAGGATGGCCTTACGGAGCCAGTTGAGGCCGAGCACGAGCAGCAGACCGCCGATCACGACGCGGAGCGTGTTGAGCGGTACGAGGCGGACCAGGGGCGCACCGACTCCGATGACGAGGACGGCGAGCACGACGGCTGCGGCGGCGGCACCCTCGAAGGCCGATCGCCAGCCTCGCGACACTCCGGCGGCGAGCACGATGGTGAGCGCTTCGACCATCTCGACGGCGCTCGCCCCGAACACGGCGAGTGCGAGGATGACCGTGGACGTCGTCATATGACCGAGTCTCCGGCCGGCTTGCTGTCCCCGTCCTCTTCGTAAGCGGCCAGTGCGCGGCGCGCCACGTTGGCGGCCGCGTCCCGCAGCTCCGGCGGCGACAGCACCTCGGTTCCGCCTCCGAGGCGAAGGAGCAGTCGTCCGAACCAGCCGTCGGCGTCGCCGACGAGAATTGTGGCGGCGAGCCGCCCGCTGCCGTCGGTCGTCGCCTCGATCGGCCCGGCGGCCACCTGCTCGACTGCCAGCTCCGACGCGGCCGGGAACACGATCCTGGCCGGCACGGCGTCGGCCCCGCCGAGGAACGCTCCCGGCCGCTGCAGATCGTCTGAGAGATCCGCCGGTGCTTCGAAGCGCTCGCCGACCGGCCGCACGGAACGGACTCGATCGACCTGAAACCGCCGTAACCCACCAGCAGCGTGACACCACCCATCGAGATACCAGCGACCTTCCCGGAGCACGACCTGGTAGGGATCGACCCGGCGGCGGCTCGGCGCCGCTGCCGAGCTCGAGAAGTATTCGATCTCGACTCGCTCCAGCCGGCGGGCCGCTTCCTGGAGCTCCTGCAGGTGCTCCGGCTGGTCGAGCTCGACGGCGAGCGGAGCCGACCCGAGGGCGCCCTCCAGCTTGGCGAGGGCGGAGCGGAGCAGCCCCTCCTCGTCTGCACCCGGCACCGACAGCAGGGCGCGAGCAGCCGTCGCCAGCACGAAGCCCTCATCGGGCGTCAGCCGCTGCGGACGCCCGAACTCCCGCAGCCGTTGGGCGACGACACGGTCGCCGTCGACGAACAGCTCGATCAGCTCGTCGGGCGAGTAGGGCGGTACGCCACAGCAGGCGGCGAGCTCGAGCTCGTGTACGAGCTCCTCTTCTCCGATCGAGAACCGCTGCGCCACGTCCGCCAGGTCGGCCTCGCCGACGCGGGCGAGGTGCACGAGAATGGCGAGCAGCCGCCGAAGACGCTCGCCGGCCATCACGGCGTTGGCAAGGCGAACTGTGCTGCCGGCTTGCGAACGCCGGCTGCGGCTCGTCGGGGCGAGTGCTGGTGGCGACGTCTTCGGGCGGCTCGGGCGTTTCGCCCTTCGCCCGCTCGCTGCTGCCGCCTCCTCCGGAGCGCCCGTAGCGCCCAGGGTCGGCTCCCCAGTTGTCGTGCCCGACTCGCCGGCGAGCTGTCCGAGTCGACTGACGACTGCCGTGCGCAGTTCGGGCGGGCCTTCGACGACGGCGGTATCGCCGAGACCGAGCACCCAGGACACGAACGCCTCCTGGTCGCCGGCGCTCAGGTGGACGCGCACGCTCCCGTCCGCCTCCCACCCGGCGACAGCCGCACGCGGGACCTGAGTCGCAACGACTCGTGCCTGGCGGGCGTCCACACGGACCAGAGCCACCGGCACCTCCGCCGCCGCCTCGGTGGCGCTCCACGGCAGCAGCCGGATCTCGTCGCGCAAGTCTCCACCCGCGGGCCGCTCGTAGGCGCCCGGCTCGCCGGCCGAGGGCATGCTCTCGAGCCGGTCGACACGAAACGTCCGCCGCGCCGGACCGCCGGCGGCCTTTCGGTCCTGACCGACCAAGTACCAGGCACCGGCGCGAAAGGCCAGTCCGAACGGTTCCACCTCGCGCTGGCGGCCGTGGTAGCCGAAACGAATGACGGCCCGTTGACGGATCGCCTCGTGGATGAGGCCAAGGGCCGGCAAGGAGGGGAGCACGGCGACGGGCGCCAGCCCGGGTCCGGCGACGGAGATTCCGAGACCGGCCCGGCCGAGAGCGGCTTCGGTCACCGGGCTGCCGAGCTTGGCGATGGCATCGGCGCCGGCGGCGCCTCCGAGCTGAACGGCGGCGATGGCGAAGCCGAGGGCCTGCTCCTCGCCGGCGTCCAGGCCGAGATCAGGCAGGTAGTAGTCGTCGGGGAGAATGCGGTAACCGACCTGTTGCTCGGTCTCGACCGACTCCATCGTGAGGGGGATGCCGAGCTCGCGCAACGCCCGCTTGTCGCGCTCGAAGGCCTGCCGAGCAGCTTCGGCACCTTTGGGGTAGCCCGCCACGGTTCCGGAGATCTCGCGCAAGGTGAGAGCATGGGTGGTCTCGAGGAGAACGAGCACGAGGTTCGTCATCCTCTCGAGACGGTCGAAGCGCTCCCGGGTAGGCATTGGCAGCATGGTACGGCCGTGAGCAATCCGATCGAGGCGTCCGTCCGTATCCCCTGGCGTGGGAGCAGCGATGGCGAACAGTGACACGCGGTCCGACGAGGCGTTGCTCGGCGCCATGGCGATCGGCGACGACACGGCCGGGATCGCATTCGTGCGCCGCTACCAACGCCGAGCTTTCGGCCTCGCCCTCTCCATCGTGAGCGACCCCGACCTGGCCGAAGACATCGCCCAGGAGGCTCTCGTGCGCACGTGGCGGCATGCGCCGGTGTACGACTCGCGGCGAGCCTCGGTGACGACGTGGGTCCTCACGATCACGCGCAACCTCGCCATCGACGCACTCCGGATGCGGCGCGCCACGCCGATCGACCCCGACGACATCATCAACCTCGGGATGATCAGCACGGACCCCGACCCGGCCGATCTGGCGCAGCGAGGCGACGCCACCGCCCAAGTCCGCCTCGCCCTCGCCTCGGTACCGGTCGAGCAGCGGCGGGCCCTCGTGCTCTCGGCCTTCTACGGCCTGACCGCAGAGGAGATCTCGAGGCAGGAGGACATACCGCTCGGCACGGCCAAGACACGGATCCGGGCCGGGCTGTCGAAGGTTCGCTCGTTGCTGGCCGCGGCCGGCCACTACGAGGCCACGCTGCAACCGTTGCGCTCGCCAAGGCCTTCAGCTGATTCCTTCCATCGATCCGAGGCGACCGCGTCGTCCGCCGAGTCGCACCCGCACCAGGAGTACCGCTCATGACAACCCCTCTCGACCCCTTCGGCGACGAGGGCGGCCCATTCATGCAGCCAGAAGCGTCGGATCGCGATCAGCTCAGCGGATGCGACCTCTTCCATTCGCTCTCGTCCGAACTGGCGCTTGGATCGCTCACTGGTTCCGACCGGTCTGCCGCCCTCGCACATCTCGAGAGCTGCGAAGCGTGTCAGGCTGCCCTGAAGGAGCTCTCCGTTGCGGCCGATGCCCTGTTGCTGCTGGCGCCCGAGGCGGACCCGCCGGCTGGCTTCGAAGTGCGGTTGCTCGCCCGCCTCGGCCACGACGGGTCGTCGAGCGCTCTTCCGACGGCAGTGCAAATGCCGGCGCCAGTGCCGGCTCCAGTGCCAGCACCTGCGGCGGGTCGGGGCTCCATCGTCCCGCTCCGGCTGCGGGCGCGAGCTGCCTTGGCAGCTGCTGCGGTCGTCATCGCCGGCGCCGGCATCGGTCTTGGCGTCGCCGTTGCGCCCCGGCAGGCGCAGCCAGCTGCCACGGGACAGATCCGGCTGGCGACGTTGCGATCGAGCAGCGCCTATTCGGGCCCGACGGTGAACGTTGGCGAAGTCGCCATCACCGGCGGCAGCCCATCGTGGGTCGTGATGACCGTGCAACGGCCGGGATGGTCGGGCAGGGTCTATTGCGTCGTCGACGAGGGCGGCCGCTCCCGCCAGGTCGGGAGCTTCTGGCTGCACGACGGTACGGGGAGCTGGGCAGTGCAGCTGTCGTCGCCGGGAGCATCGGTCACCTCGGCACAAGTGCAGGAGGGCGGCGGAGCGGTGCTCGCGACCGCCGACTTCACCAGCTGACGGGCTGGTCCGCCCCGGGCCGGAGCTTCGTGGACGACGATCTGAACACGCTCCAGCTCTTCCACTGAGCTGCGAGCAACATGCCTTGGGGACGGGCCACCTGCCCCCGGCTCACCTCAGGGAGCGCTGCGCCCGGACTCGTGCCGGGCGCAGCGGCGCGTCGGGGAGACCTCGCCGACGAGGCCCGCGGGCAGCGCGAAACTGGCGCATGCCCGGATCCATCGCCAGCCGCTGGCCAGTGGTGGTGAAGCTGCCCGTCGACGGTGCCGACCGCGACAAGGACGGGCACCTCACGGCCGGCGCCGTCGAACGCCTCTTCGCAACGGCCCGATCGGCCTACTTCGCTCGCTGTGCCACGATCGACGAGCCCGGCTTGGCGCTGCTGACGTGCGCCATCCGGGTCGGAGCCGTCGTCGAAGGCAACCATGTGACCGTTGCCGTGAACGTCACCGAAGTCTTTCCCGAGAGCTTTCGGCTCGAAGCGAGGATCCGGCCTGAGCAGGGCGAGGGAATCGCCGCAACGGCCACGTGCTCAGTGTCGCCAGGACTCGTCTCGACTGCTATGCGCGACGAATTCATCGCCCTCGCGCAGAGCGCCGCTCACTACCACTGATGACCGGCGACTTCGGGTCGGTTGCCGGAAGGAGCGTCAGATTCCGAACCGGGTGGAGTCGAGCAACTCGTCGGCAGATTCCGGCCCCTCGATCTTCAGCCTGGCGGCCTTCTTGCGTCCGAACAGGAGCAGGATCAGCTCCTGCGGGCCAGCCGTGACCACGATGCGAGGTTCGCCGCTGCGGGCGATCACGTTTCCAAACCCGGGCGCCACCAACTCGAGGCCGGCGCCGTTCAGATGCCTTGCCATGAGGCGAGCTCCGCGCCTGGCCATGGGCCAAAGGCCGGTATCGAGGGCGGCGTTCTGCCTCGGCTCCCAACCGTCTTCCGCCCGCCTCACGTCCTCGAAGTGCACGAAGTACTCCATGAGGTTCATCTGCGCGTCGATGAGGCGGAAGGGATAAGGCGGACCGCTGCGGAGCTTGCCGATGAGGCCGGCATAACCCAGATCTCGCTTGGCCTTGTCCATGGCACGCTCGGTGATCTCGGCAAATGCCGGGATGAGGATGCCCGGCGATGCGAGCGGCCGGCTCTCGCGGACATACAGATGGGCAGCCAGGTCGGAGGTTGTCCAGCCTTCGCACAGTGTTGGCGCCAGCGGGCTGCGGTCCTCGAACAGCGTGCAGAGCGACTGCCGTTCGGATTGGGCCAGGGACGGTGCCATGGCGACACCGTATCGGCGCCTTTGAGGCGCTGCGCAGAGCCTCGCTCCGTGATCGGTGCGCCACGAGTCGCTTTCGGCTAGACACATCCTCGATGCCGGATCGACACATCGTCGCCACGAGTGGCGGGATGGCCGCGACCGGGCGAGGGCCGTTCTCGTGGCGCTTCGGTGGGCTGCTTCGTTACGCGCTCGCCCTGTGCGCCAAGCAACGTCCGCGCCTGTGCTTTGTCGCCACCGCCACCGGCGACAGCAGCACCAACCTGGTGAGCGCCTTTGGAGCTGCCGCCGGTGAGCCTGTGGAACCGTTCCACCTCCAGCTCTTCCCAATGCCGAATGTCGGCGACATCACGTCGTTCCTGTGCTCGATGGACATCGTGTGGGTCGGAGGCGGATCGGTGGCGAATCTGCTCGCACTCTGGCGGCTGCACGGTGTGGACGAGGCAATGCGCGCAGCCTGGGAATCAGGGGTCGTGTTGGCCGGATCCAGTGCGGGCTCAATCTGCTGGCACGTAGGTGGCACGACCGACTCCTTCGGTCCAGAGCTCCAGCCCATCACGAACGGCCTCGGCTTCCTGCCGTTCGCGAACGGCGTCCATTACGACGGCGAGGAACAACGACGCCCGCTCGTGCAGCGGCTCGTGGCGGAGGGCACGCTGCCTCTCACGTTCGCGACCGACGACGGTGTGGGGTTGCATTACGTGGGAACGGATCTGGTGGAGGCCGTGACGTCGCTGCCGGGCAAGTCCGGCTGGCGCATCGAGTCGAACGGGGCCGGCGGAATGACCGAGGCCCGGCTCCCCACTCGCCTGCTCGACGAGTAGGCCGAACTGTCGCAGCTGCTCGCCGTGCTGCGCAGCAGGCTCGGGCGCTGAAAGACGCTGCCGCCGCCGGCCGCCCGAACCTGCTCTCAGGTCACCTCGGGCTCAGGCGCCGGCGCCGGACTCGTGCTCGAGTAGCCACTGCTTCAGCTCCAGCCCGCCCCCGTATCCCGTCAGGCTGCCGTTGGAGCCGATGACTCGGTGACAAGGAAGGATGATCGGGATGGGGTTCCGGCCGTTGGCGAGGCCAACGGCCCTGCAGGCTTTCGGGTTGCCGATGCGAGCGGCCAGCTGCCCGTAGCTCTCGGTCTCCCCGTAGCCGATGTCGGCGAGCGCGAACCACACCCGCTGCTGGAACGCCGTCCCAGCGGGTTGCAGCGGCAACGAGAAGTCGCGCAACTGCTTGTCGAAGTACGCATCGACCTGCTGGACCGTCTCGTCCACGGCGTCTGGGCTCCCGCGGCGCTCGGGGTCGAGGGCGGTCTCGTCGAACGAGCCCGGCAAGCCGACGAAATGCAGCCACTCGGTATCGCCCACGACGAGCAGATGGCCGACCGGGGTGGGCGTCACCCACCACTCGTCCTTCGTCGCCAACTTGGGATTCATCATCGAGGTCATGCTGTCACTGGCTCCTTGTGTCGTGGAAACGTCGGTGTCGTTGCCTGGTCGCTGCCGGTGCTCCAGGCACCGTTGCTCAACGACGACCAGAGGTACTGCAGCGCGTAGGCGCGATAGGGACGCCAGCTCTCGGCGAGCGCCGTCGCCTGCCGCTCCCCAGCAGGCAGGCCGAGACGTTCGAGAGCACGCCGCACTCCGAGATCACTCGGCATGAACGCGTCCGGGTCGCCCAGGGCACGCATACGGACGTAGGCGACGGTCCACGGCCCGATGCCCGGCAAGGCGAGCAGCGTGCTTGACACCTCGTCGCGGTCGACCGTCCCGTCGAGCGCGAGGCGGCCCGACGCCAGCGCCTCTGCGAGCCCGATGAGTGCTCGACCCCTGGCGCCGGGCATGGGCAGGTCGGCGGCGGAGAGACCGGCGATGGTGTCGACCGCCGGGAACTCGCGCTGCACCGAACCGACGGCGACGCTGAGCGCCCGTCCGTGTCCCAGTGCAAGGCGGCCGGCGAGCGTGCGGGCTCCCGTCACGCTCACTTGTTGGCCGAGGACGGCGCGCACTGCGAGCTCGCTCCCGTCGACGTGTCCCGGGATGCGCAGACCTGGAAGGCGGGCGACGGAAGGGCCGAGGACGGGATCGGTCCCGAGGACCTCGACGACGGCAGCGGGATCGGAGTCGAGGTCGAACAGGTACTTCACGCGTTGGACCGCCAACGTGAGGTCTCGGAGGTCATCGAGCTGCAAGGAGCACCGGAGCGTGCCGTCGCCGCCGTCCCGCACCGTCGCCACGCCTGCCCCGTGCGGGAGACTCAGGGCCCGGCGGTAGTACTCAGCGTTGCCTTCCTCGACACCCGGGACGGCCCGATCGGCGAGAAAGGCCAAGAGCACCGTCAGCGGGAACGGTTGGCGGTAGGCCAGTCGAAGCGTGACCGAGTGCGGGCCCGACATCGACCTGGTGGCGCCGCGGCCCACCGGGCGAGGCGACTGACCGCCCCTGGCACTGCGTCGGGCACGCTCCCGCATGGCCCGCGGCGGCTCACCGAATATCTCCCGCACGGTGTCGTTGAACTGCCGGACACTGCCGAACCCGGCTGCGAACACGATTTCCGCGATTCGCAGATCGGTCGTCTCGAGAAGGATCCGGGCGGTCTCAGCCCGCTGCGCCCGTGCGAGCTCGAGCGGACCCGCACCCACCTCGGCGACAAGCAGGCGCTGGAGCTGACGAGGGCTGTATCCGAGGCGCCGGGCGAGACCGGCCACGCCTTCGCGGTCGATGACCCCTTCGCGGATGGAGCGCATCGCCCGCCCGACGACGTCGCCCCGGCGGTTCCACTCCGGCGACCCCGGAGCGGTGTCCGGCCGGCAGCGCTTGCAGGCCCGGAAGCCAGCCCGCTGCGCGGCCGCGGACGTGGCGAAGAAGCGCACCCTGTCCCGTCGAGGCTTGACCGAAGGGCAGCTCGCGCGGCAGTAGATCCCGGTGGAAGTCACGCCGGCGAAGAACCAGCCGTCGAAACGGGCGTCGCGGGCCACGAGAGCGCGGTAACACACCTCATCATCCCGGTCGCTCCGCAAGCTGGGCCCGCCGCCGGGCACGAGGCTGAGGCGAGCCGGGCTGCCGGATGCGGGAGTGGTCACCTGAGCAGTATCCCAGAGCGGTGTGTCATTGGTCTGGCGGAAATCGGACATGCTTGTGGGCTCGTGAATCGCGACGAGCACAGCCGGCCGGGTGGGGACTCGGCTGCACGCGATTCCTGCGCCATCGATTCGTGCACGAAGACCGATATCGTCGCCGGCAAGACAACGTCGTCGAAACACTGCCGCGGGAGTCGCCTCATGACCGTCGCTCATCATCCAGCCGTGCCCGCCCCAGCGGCGGATCCGAGCCGCCAGCGATCCCAGGCCGACCCGCTCGAGCTCGACGGGGTCGACGCCCTGGAGTTCTGGGTCGGCAACGCTCGTCAGGCCGCCCATTACTACCGCACGGGCTGGGGGTTTCAGATCGTTGCGTACGGCGGCCCGGAGACGGGGATGCGCGATCGATGCTCGTATGTCCTGGAGCAGGGCAAGCTCCGGTTCGTGCTCACGTCCTCGCTCCGGGAGGGCACCGAGATCTCCCGCCACGTTGCCCGCCACGGGGACGGCGTGCGCGACATCTGCCTGCGCGTGGCCGACGCCCCGGCCGCGTTCGCCGAAGCGGTCCGCAGGGGTGCCGTGCCCGTCAAGGCGCCCTGGGAGGACAAAGACGAGCAGGGAATCCTCCGGCGGGCCACGATCGCTGCCTACGGCGAGACCGTCCACACGTTCGTCGAACGTTCGGACTACTCGGGAGCGCACGCTCCCGGCTACGAACCGCGGCCGCCGATCGCCGACCCGTCGCCGGCGCCTGCGCTGCTCGACTTCGACCACTCCGTCGCCAACGTCGAGCTCAACCGCATGAACTTCTGGGTCCAGTTCTACGAACGCGTGCTCGGCTTCTCGCTCATCCAGGGTTTCACCGACGACGACATCGCAACGGAGTACTCCGCCCTCATGAGCAAGGTCGTCTCGGACGGTGTCGGACGGATCAAGTTCCCGATCAACGAGCCTGCAGCCGGCAAGAAACGTAGCCAGGTCGAGGAGTATCTCGACTTCTTCAACGGTCCAGGTGTTCAGCACATCGCCATCAGCACCGCAGACATCGTCGCCTCCGTCGCTGCCATGCAGGCTCGGGGGATCGAGTTCATGCGTGTGCCCGACGTGTACTACGACGACTTGCGCGTCCGCTTCGCCGATCTCGATCTCGACGTCGACCGGCTGCAGCAGTTCGGGATCCTGGCCGATCGCGACGACGAAGGGTACCTGCTGCAGATCTTCTCCCAGATGAACCAGGACCGGCCGACGCTGTTCTTCGAGCTCATCGAACGGCACGGATCGACTGGGTTCGGCAACGGCAACTTCAAAGCGCTCTTCATCGCCCTCGAGCGCGAGCAGGATCGGCGCGGGAACCTCTGAGATGCCGTTCTACCGCAGCCTCGGGGACGTGCCGAGCCGGCGGCATGTGCAGTTTCGCGACGCGGGCGGGCGGCTGTATACCGAGGAGTTGATGAGCAGCGAGGGTTTCTCGGAAGAGAGCGCCCTGCTGTACCACGGGCACTCGCCGATGGCGATCACCGCTGCCGAGATGATCGAGGAAACCCGCGACGAGCTCTGTGAGAACGCTCCTCTCCTCCCACGCCATCTGAGGCTGCACGAGTGTGCCACCGGTGGGGATCCGGTCACCGGGAGGCAGCTCCTGCTCGGCAACGACGACGTCCGACTGAGCTACGTGGCCGCCGGCGAGACGAGCCCGCTGTTCCGAGACGCAGTGGGGGACGAGCTGCTGTATGTCGAGTCGGGTCGGGCGACTCTCGAGTCGGTCTTCGGCGTGCTCGAGGCTGTCGCGGGCGATTACATCGTCGTGCCGACTCACACGACGCACCGTTGGGTGGTCGACGAACCCGTTCGGCTGCTGTGCCTGGAGACCTCGGGTCACCTGCAGATACCGGCTCGGTACTTGTCGAGTCGAGGTCAGATGAAAGAGGGTGCGCCGTTCTGCGAGCGAGCGATCCGCAGCCCGGAGGGACCGTTGATCGTCGACGGCACCGAGATCCCGGTGCTCGTGCGAACGCGAGCCGGGCTCACGCGCTACATCTACGCCAACCACCCCTTCGATGTGGTCGGCTGGGACGGCTGCTTGTACCCGTGGGCCTTCTCCATCCACGACTTCGAGCCAATTGTGGGGAGCGTGCACCAACCGCCGCCTGTTCACCAGACCTTCGCCGGTCGGGGCTTCGTGGTCTGCTCGTTCGTGCCGAGACCCTTCGACTTCGGCCCCGATGCGGTGCCCGTGCCGTATGCGCATGCCAACGTCGACAGTGACGAGGTGTTGTTCTACGTGGGCGGCGACTTCATGAGCAGGGCAGGCTCTGGCATCGGGCAGGGATCGGTCTCGCTGCACCCGGCCGGCTTCGTGCACGGCCCGCAGCCGGGCAGCGTCGAGCGCGCGCTGGAAAAGGCCGGGACCGACGAGCTCGCTGTCATGGTCGACACGTTCCGGCCGCTCCGGCTGTCGGCGACGGCGCGCCGGATCGAGGACCCGGGTTACGCCTGGACGTGGGCGCGGCCCTGACCGAGCTTGCCTCGGGCGAGGACCGTCACGGCTAGCTGACGCGCCGGGTGCGCCGAGGTGCCGGCCTCAATCTGCGATCCTTGGCGGGTGGAGCGTGCGCAGGGATCCGGCAATCGGCGGGCGACCGCGCGCCCCGCAAGCCGCCCCGGTATCCGGCTCGGCATCGGCGCCGGGTCTGCGATCGTCAAGCTGTTCGTTGCCGCCGTCTTCTCGGTCCTCGTCGTCCTGTCCCTCGTCGAGCGCTGGAACGTGTTCCTCATCATCGTCCTCGGCGCCATCTGGGCGATCGTCTTCGCCGGACTCATCGTCGTGCCCATCATCGCCAGCTTCATTGCCGACTCGCTGAGCCAGCACGGCCGTGCGGAGCCGTTCCGGCCGCCCGATCTCGGTATCGGTACCGAAACGTGGGCAACGGAGCCCTGGCCGCCGGCGTACCCGCCCCTGCCCGAGGCGGCGGAAGCGCCGCAAGCGACAAGAGGCCCAATGGCCCGCCAGCTGGCTGTCGGAATGGCGTCCGGTTTCGATTGGGCGGCCGTCGTCGAGGGAGTGGCCGAGCGCCTCGCAGTCGCCCTCGGGGATGGTTACGCCGTCCGCGCCGAGGGTACGTCGCTCGTGCTCGAGCATGGTGAGGCGCTGCGCAAAGTGAGCCTCGGCTCCATCTTTCAGCCGCCGCCGCTCGAGGTCGGCGAACGCGCCTTACGCGGTTGCCTCAAGATGATGGACGAGGCTCAGATGTTCTCGATGCGGATCCGGCAAGCGCCGTGGCCGACTCGTGAGGGCAGTCTCGAGGGCGCTCCGGGCAACCTTGCCCGTCCGCGAGTCCGCCTCGACGACAGTGAGATACGCATGGTGTGGGCGGACAGCTGGGGCACCGTGCTCCGCCTGCGACCCCTGCCGTTCGAGGCCGCACCGTCGGCCCGAGACGCCACCTGGTGACGTCCCACTCGGGTCGACGCCTTCCGCAGGCGACGGCCCTGCCCTCAGACCGTTGCCCTCGTCGAGCCCTCACGCCAGCTCGGAGACGCCCTCGAGAAGTCGGTCGATATCGGATCGGTCGTTGTAATGGACGAGGCCGGCGCGTACGGCTCCGCCCGAATCGCGGATGCCCATGGCGGATGTCAGCTCGTAGGCGTAGTTGTCACCACTCCACACGTTGACGCCTCGCTTGGCGAGGTGCTCGGCGACATCACGCGGGGAGCGGCCGCGCACGTTGAAGTAGGCGGTAGCTGCTCGTGTGGCAGCAGCGCCGTAGACGGTCACCGGCAACTGGGCAAGGCCGGAGAGCAATACGGCGAACAGACCCTGCTCGTGACCCTCGGAGGACGCCAGCGACGCCAACAGGCGCTGGCGTCGCGAACCGACGGCCGAAGAGTCGAGGCCGGCGAGATGCTCGACGGCAGCGGTCACGCCGGCAAGATCCGCGAACGCGCTCGTCCCCCACTCGAAGCGCCCGGGAACGTTCTCGCTCGAGGGAGCGAGCTTGTCCGGATGGATGCCCTCGAGCAAGGCGGGATCGGCGATGACAGCGCCGACGTGTGGTCCCGCCCACTTGTAAGCGCTCGTGGCGTAGAAGTCGGCGCCGAGAGCAGTCATGTCCGTCGGACCGTGCGGCGTCGCGTGAACGCCGTCTACGTAGACCAAGGCTCCGGTGGAATGGGCGAGCGTCGCGATCGCGGCGACGTCGGGTTTCGTACCGATGGCGTTGCTGGCCGCCGTCACGGCCACGAGCTTCGTGCGAGCGCTGAGCAGAGCCTCGTACTGGGCGACGGGAAGCTCGCCGGTGGCGAGATCGACCTCAGCCCACCGAACGACCGCGCCCGTTCGCTGGGCTGCCTGGATCCACGGGCGGATGTTGGCATCATGGTCGAGACGCGAGACGATGACCTCGTCGCCCGCGTTCCACTGCTTGGAGAGTGCCGCCGACATCCGGTACGTGAGGGTCGTCATGTTCGGCCCGAGGACGACGCCGTCCTCATGGCCACCGACGAGATCAGCAACCGCACGCCGGCAGCCGTGAACGATGGCCTCGGACCTTTCACTTGCCGCAAAAGCGCCGCCCAAATTGCTGATACCAGCGCGAGCGGCATCGGCGATGGCGTCGATGACCGCGACGGGCAGTTGCGTGCCGGCTGCGCCGTCGAGGTACGCGAACCCGTCCTCGAGGGCGGGAAACCGGGACCGGATCGATGCGACGTCGTAGCTCACGTGCCAGAACTCCTCGTCAGGGTGGTGCGGACTCACCCATGGTGCTGCGCACACCACCAATTGCCAAGTCCACGCACGTCCGGCGAGCCGCCGAGGTGGCATTGTGGTGCGGCCGGCTGGCGGGAGACGAGGTCAACACAGTGAGCGACACGGCGCAGGGTCCCGGATGGTGGCAGGCCTCTGACGGCAAGTGGTACCCGCCGGAGCTCCACCCGAGCCTTCGCCATTGGCAGGATGTCCGGTCCCCGCAGCCATCGACGCCACCCGGCCCATGGCCGGGTCAGCCGGGAGGGCCGGCCCTCACGTGGCCGGCGCAGATCGGGGCGACGGGAGGCGAAGGACCGCCCCCGTGGGGGCCTTCGGGTCAGGCACCCATCTGGGACGCGTGGACGGCGCCGGGAACGACTCGGCCCCTGGGCGCGCCCGTCACATCCGCCCAAAAGACTCCTGTGTGGCGCCGCCATCGCCTCATCGCCGTGATCGCCGTCGTCGTCGTCGCTGCCGTCGCCGTCCCGCTGGCGGTGCAGTCATCAGGACCGACCCGCCCGACACTGTCGTCCCTGCCTGCTCCGGCCATCCTCGCCAAGTCGCTGGCAGCGGTCAGGTCCGTCCACTCGGTCGAGATCGTCGATTCGACGACGAATGGCACGCAATCAACGACCGAGACGATCGAGGCAGCGGCGACCGGCGGGAGCGTGCGCTCCTCCGACGGCCGGTCGACCAGCGACGTCGAGCTGGTAGGAAGCGCGGTATACGTGCGAGGAGCCGTCGACGCCCTCGTGAGCCTCGGCGTCGCCACCGGCTTGGCGAACCGCTATGCGGATCGCTGGGTGTCCTCGCCGGCTCGCTCGCTGCCGGGCATCTCCACAGTGAGAGCGCTGCTGGAAGAACGGACCTGGCTCGCGGTGCTCTCGTTGGCCCACGTCGCCAAATTCACCGAGCGACCGCTCTATGTCTCGCTCACGGGCACGATGCCGAGCTCCGTGCTGCTGGCGACGAAAGCAAGGCGAACAAAAGCCACGCTCACTGTCTCCACTTCGGCGCCATACTGGCCACTGAGCCTGTACTTCTCGACTTCGGGCCTGTTGTCGACCTTGACCTTCAGCCACTGGGGCCGACCGTTGGCAAGCACGACGCCTGCCGGTGCAACGCCGCTGGCGACGCTCGTGGCGAAGAGCGCGTCGGGAACCGCCGCCGAGCGGGCAACGCTGCAAGCGATCTCGCTTCGGCCTTCCGACGGACCGCCGGGTTCCTCGGTGCAACTCGAGTTCGACGGCAATCAGGTCGCAGGCCAGGTCACGCTCGATCTGTGCAGTCAGACGTTCGCCTCGGAGCGCTTGCGGGTGGCCCGTCGCCAGGTGGTCCTCGGGGGCACGGGCGACGGGGCGATGGGCACGGAGGCTGTCGTCTATACCAACGCTGACGCCACGGCAACTGCCTTCGCTGAGCTGCGCCATGCCGCCGCTACCTGCCAGGACCGCTATCTCGTCCCGCCGGAAGGCCCCCCGGCGTGGAAGACGGCCCTCGGCCCTCGGCCGGACACCACGTGGCAGGCGGTGAGCGGCGTGCAGCGGCTCGCGTTCGACGAGACCATCTCGATCAAAGGCGAGCCCCCCGTAGCTAGCGTGAACGTCTATCTGCGACGCGGTCGTGTGCTGCTCGCCCTCTACTTCGACGGCGTCAAGCGACTGGCCGTCCCGATCGACGGGCTGCGCTCCGTTGAGGGCATCACGCAGATGTTCGAGGAGCGATTGGCGGCGCTGCCTGCCGCGGCCGTGAGCTGACGCCGCAACCCGTCAGCTCAGGCTGCTGCTGTCATCCCGTGGCGATGCCACCGATGCACGGGACGACGGAGGTCGTCCCTCAGCGCTCCTCGAACGAGCTGCTGACCTCATGTCCGCCCCCTTGCCGCCAAATATGGCCTCTAGTGGGCGGCAGCATACGTGCCAGGAAGGTGTTAGGCGGCCATCCCCTCTTGAGCTTCTCCAGCGGCCACAGCGCCGGGCTCTCTCCGGTGAGACAGCGAGGTTGAAGATCCGCCAGTCTCACTGTCGAGCCGAGATTCTCGGATGGACATGATGAGGATGGGCAGGACGGCGATCAATATGGCAATGACCATGAGCGGTGCGGTAACGAGTAATGAGAACATGCGGACATCTTGCGGTTTTCAACTCCGGACGCCCTGAGCAAAAGCTGGGAAGTCCCGCCGAGTCGCCAAGCAAGCAGCGGTTGACGCCCACCGTCGCCCCCGCTGCGCAGGAACGAAAGGTGGAAGGCGATCACAGCATCGGAGCGGGCTGCGGCCAGATCCGAGCTCCTCGGCTTCGCCACGCAAGGGAGTGGGCCGTGAGGGACTTGAACCCCCGACCACCTGCGCGTCATGCAGGTGCGCTACCAGACTGCGCCAACGGCCCGACAGCTCACCAAGGTAGCACTGTCGCCCGCATGCGCCGGCCGGCGCGCCGGGCTCCGCAGTCGCCAGACAGCGGGCGAAATCGAACCCGAGCCCGGTACGGGTAGATTGCTGCCCGTGAATTCGGTGGCCGAACGCGCTGTCCGGTCCGCCGATGCCAGATGCGGCGGTCCCTTCGGACAACGCGATCCAGGAGTGACATGACCGCGGACGGGAGCGGCACGTCACCGCGCGAGGGCGCCGGCAACGAGAAGGACGAGACAATCCGGCCGAGCGCCCAACGCCGTGGTCCCTCCATCGCCGCACCCGACATCGTGCCGGGAGAAGACCAGTTCAGCGTCTACAACGACGTCAACGGCGCCGATCCGACCGGCAGGGACGAGAGCGACGACGAGGTCCCTCCCCCTCCTGTCAACGAGCACCTCCTGTTGAGCGCGACGCCCTGGATCGGAGGCGTCGCCGTCCAGAATCCTCCGGAGCCTCTCGAGGCGATGGAGCTACCGCCACCTTGGCTCGTTCGCCGCAAGCTGCGCTACGAGGCGGTGCTCCGGTCTTATCCCGGCAGCGAGGTGACCAACAAGCTCATCGGCGCCCTCGCCATCATCGGGATCACGGTCTTCGTCATCTGGCAGCTCAGGCCCGACCTGCTCTTCAGCCCGAGCATGGATGTCGGGGGCGACAACGGTGGGCACGTCGCCGCTCCGTACTTCCTCATCCATCATCTGCTCAACCACGGCCGGATCACGGGCTGGGACCCGCAATGGTTCGACGGGTTCCCGCTCTACGTCTTCTACTTCCCCCTGCCGGCGCTGTTCGTCGCCGTGCTCAACGTGGTCTTCCCCTACGCCGTCGCCTTCAAGCTCGTCACGGTTCTCGGAACCGTCACGCTCCCGGTCTGCGTGTGGGCCTTCGGGTACCTCGCCGGCTTCCGGCGGCCCGTTCCCGAGCTGATGGCCGCGGCGACGCTCCCGTACCTGTTCAACACGTCGTACACGATCGACGGCGGCAACATCACCTCGACCATGGCCGGGGAGTTCTCGTTCAGCTTGGCGATGAGCTTCGGGATCCTGTTTCTCGGCGTGTTCGTGTACGCCCTGCGCAAGGGTCGCCTCCGATGGCTGGCGGCCATCCTCTTTGCTGCAACGGCGCTCTGCCATATCGTCCCCGCCTTCGCCTTCGCCGGCGTGGCGGTCCTCTTGGCCCTCTCGATGGGCCGCCTCAGTGCCTTCAGGGTCCTCATCCCCGTCGGCCTCGTCGGAGGTCTTCTTGCAGCGTTCTGGATGCTGCCGTTCGTCGCTGACATCCACTACAGCGCCTCGATGGGGTACAACCGGGTCGTCGGCCTCTGGTCGAACCTGGTGCCGAACGGGTGGCTCTACGTGCTCGTGCCCGCCATCATCGGACTGGTCATCGCTGTCGTCCGCAGAGACCGCTTCGCCATCGTCATCGGCCTGGCGGCCGTCGGGTCCGGCTTCGCTTTCGGGTTCCTGCCTTCCGGAGCCATCTACAACGGGCGCTGGCTGCCGTTCTGGTTCCTCTTCGTGGCGCTGATGGCGGCCTACGCCCTCGCAGAGGCGTTCCGCGGTCTCGCCGTCGTGTGCGCCAGCCCTTGGGTCGTCTCCGTGGGCACCGTTGTCGGCACGATCGCCTGCCTCGCCGGCGGATCTCAAGCGGGAGGACTCATCGGCGCCTTTCCCGGCATCGGGCCCGTCGGCAACCAGATCCAGGTGCAGGGTTGGGTCAATTGGAACTACACCGGTTTCCAGGGCAAGAGCGGCTGGCCGCAGTGGCAGGGGATGATCTCGCTCATGGACAAGGCCGGCGCCAAGTACGGGTGCGGTCGCCTGCAGTACGAGTACATCTCCGAGACGACCGACCCGTTCGGCTCCACCGAAGCGATGATGGCGATCCCGCTGTTCACGAACGGCTGCATGGAGGCAACCGACGGCATCTACTTCGAATCCTCTACCACGACGCCGTTCCACTTCCTCGATGTGAGCGAAGTCTCGCAGAACGGCGAGTCGCCCGATCCGGTGTCAGGCCTCAACTACCCCGGCTACAACCTGCCCGACGGAATTCGTCATCTTCAGTTCATGGGTGTCCGATACTTCTTTGCAATGTCGCCTCCCGTCGAAGCTGCTGCTGCCGCCGACCCGTCGCTCGTCAAGATCGGCCAGACCCAAGGCTTCCCAGGCTCGATCAACGGACTGCCGGACCCGAACCCCGTCTGGCAGCTCTACCTGATCAAGGACGCGCCGCTCGTGACCCCGTTGAGCTACGAGCCTGAGGTTGAGCCCTCGAGCCCCAGCCAGTGGCTTTCCACCGGTTTGAACTGGTACGAGAGCGAGCAGTACTGGCCGGTGCAGCTCACCCAGTCCGGCCCCGCCTCCTGGCCTCGAGCGACTCCGGGGCGCCTCGTGCCATCCTCCGACGCGGTTCCGGCGCCCACGACGACCGTGAGCAACGTGACCACCACCGACTCCTCCATCTCCTTTGACGTCTCGCGACTCGGGACGCCCGTGGCGGTGAAGATCCCGTACTTCCCGAACTGGCAAGCCTCCGGCGCGACGGGCCCCTACGAGGCGATGCCCAACATCATGGTGGTCGTCCCGACCTCTCACCGGGTCACACTCGCCTATGGGACGACGACGGTCGACTGGATCGGAAAGGGCGCCTCGGTCGCCGGGTTGGTCGGGCTCGGTGGCCTCGCCATGATCTCGCCGGCGGCGGTCGGGCCCGACCCAGCTGCCAACCCGGGTCCGATGACGCCAACCGACCCAACCGATCCAGCCGAGCCTGCTCCCGGCTCTGACCAGGTAGCTGACGAAGACGAGGCGCAGATCGGTGCCGACGACACCACGGAGCGCCACCCGGGAACCGGCGCCGAGGGACCCGGCTCCGAGGAGGTCCCCTGGTACCCGGATCGTGCGGGCGGGACACTGTGAGCACGGCCGACCTGGGTCGCTCCATCGATCGCTCGATCGTTCTTCCCGCCCACAACGAGGCAGAGCTGCTCGAAGCAGCCGTCGGCGACCTCGTCAAGGCCATGCGAGACCTCGACGTGAGCTTCGAGGTGCTCGTCGTCGAGAACGGCTCGACGGATGGCACCTTCGAGCTGGCTGAACGCATCGCCGCCGACACCCCCGAAGTTCGCGTCATCACCCTCCCCGTGGCGGACTACGGCGCCGCCGTGGGGCGGGGCTTTACTGAGTCGCTCGGAGAGCTCGTCGTGCACTTCGATGTGGATTACGTCGATCTCGGGTTTCTCCAGAAGGCCGTTGCCATCATCGACGCCGGCCTCGCCGGCATCGTGCTCGCGAGCAAGCGGGCGCCGGGCGCCACCGACCGACGGCCGGTCAGCCGGCGGGTGCTCACCGCCGGCTTCACCTTGGCGATGAGAGTCCTCCTGCAGCTCCCCGTTACCGACACTCACGGAATGAAAGTGCTGTCGCGGGCTCAGTGCGCTGCCGCTGCGGCGGCGTGCACGATGACCGGCGCCCTCTACGACGTCGAGCTCGTGCTGCGAGCGTCTCGAGCTGGCGTGCGCATCGCCGAGCTCCCGGCTGACGTCGTCGAAATCCGCCCGCCTCGCACACCGGTGTGGCAACGAAGCATCGAGTCGGCAAGCGGCCTCGTCCGCCTGCGGATGCTGCTCTGGCGGGAGCGGCTGCAAAGGCGCTGATCCGCGCTCCTTGCCGGAATAGCGGGGCGGGTGACCTCAAAACGCCCGCCTCCATCGGTAATCTCGACCAGCGTGCCATCTGACCTACCGCCGATACCGGGGCGCTCCCGGGCGACGTACAGCGTCGGGGGCAAGCAGCCGAAGTTCCGGCGACGCCACCGATCGGCCACCCCTTCGAGCCGGAACGTCTACCGCGCCCACGGCCGCGGGGGCGGCGGTCGGCGGTGGCCGAAGCGCCTCCTCGTCGGCGCCCTCGTCCTCATCGTCCTCCTGCTCGTCATGGGCACAGGCGGTTACTTCTATGTGAATTCACGCCTCGACGGCATCCCTCGGGTGTCGGTGCCAGCCCTGACGCCCGAGCAGTCGGGAAAGCCGATTGACATTCTCCTCGTCGGTTCGGACTCGAGGGCTTGCGTCACGACGGCGGCCGCTGCCAAGGCATTCGGCTCGAGCAGCACGCAGACGGGTCAGCGTGCTGACGTCATCATCGTCATGCGGTTGATCTCCTCGACGGGACAGGTCGAGATGCTGTCGATCCCGCGTGACACCTGGGTGCCGATCGCAGGCACCAGCAGTTCCAACAAGATCAATGCCGCCTTCAACAACGGGCCCAATCAGCTCGTCCAGACCGTCCAGGACAACTTCCACATCCCCATCAACCACGTGATGATGGCGAACTTCTGCGGTTTTCAAGGCATGGTGAACGCCCTCGGCGGCATCTCCCTCGACTTTCCCGACCCGGTGAGGGACCAGCTGTCCGGCCTCAACATCCGCACGACGGGCTGCCAGCTCCTCAACGGTGCCCAGGCGCTTGCTCTCGTCCGCAGCCGCCACCTCTATTACTACAAGAACAAGGTCTGGAATTACGACGGCGACAGCGACTGGAGTCGCATCCGCCGCCAACAAGCGTTCTTCCACTCCCTGCTCAACAAAGTGCACGGCGTGTTCCCGGACATCTTCACGCTGAACTCGTTCCTCGGTGCCACGGTCTCGGACCTCACGATCGACTCGTCGCTCGGCAGCGGCGAGCTCATCTCGCTCGGCCTCAAGTACCACTCGCTCAGCGAGTCCGGCCTCGTGACCAGCGTGCTGCCGACCTACGCCCAGACGATCGACCAGCAAGACGCGCTACTCGCGGCCGAGCCGGCCGCCAGCCGGACCATCGCCCGTTTTCTCTCGTTCGGCCTTCCGAAGACGGCGACGGCACGAAAGAGCGGCTCGAAGTCCTCGAGCACGACCACGACGACGACACCGCCGAGCCTCGTGGTGACCGACACACCGCAGTCGCTCCCCGAGCCCTGGAACCCGGTCCCGTGTTGAGGTTGCGGGCGCAGTGAGGGAGCCGGGCTGACGCCGAATTTGGCCGTTTCGCCACTAACCTGAGCCGCCGTGACAAACGATTCGTCGGGAACACCGGCTGACTGGACGCCGGATCCCGGCGCTGTGCCGCAACCCTCCCCGACCGGAGCGACTGCCTCCGGGCGGCGCCAGCATCGCAAGGCTCGCAAGGCAGCGGCCGCTCAAGGTGGACGCAAGCGGCGCCGCTGGCTGAGGCGAACCGCCATCGGCACGTCGGTCCTTGTCGTCCTCGCCTTGCTGCTCGCAGCCGGCGGGTGGTGGTACGTCAACTACCGGATCAATCAGATCCCGACGGTCAAAGTGAAAGGCCTGGAGAAGGCAAAGCCAGGGCAGCCGCTCAACATCTTGCTCGTCGGATCTGACACGCGCTCGTTCTGTACGACGGCGTCGTGCCAGTCGCATCTCGGCAACCAGGGCAACTCCGGCGGGCAGCGCAGCGACGTCATCATCATCCTGCGTCTCGTTCCTGCCGATCGCGGTCTCGAGATGTTGTCCATCCCCCGCGACACCTGGGTCAGCATCGCTGACTCGGGCGGTCAGACGAACCGGATCAACGCCGCTTTCAACACCGGCCCGAGCCAACTCGTGAAGACGATCGAACAGGACTTCCGCATCCCGATCAACTACTACGCGTATGCGAATTTCCTCGGCTTCACGAATGTCGTGCAGGCGCTCGGCGGCATCTGGATGGACTTCCCGGACCCGGTGCGGGACGCCGAGACCGGCCTCAACATCAAGAAGACGGGCTGCCAGTTCCTGAACGGCGTGGAAGCCCTCCAGCTCGTCCGCAGCCGTGACCTCTACTACTACGCCAACGGGCAGTGGAACGTCGATGGGCTCGGCGACTTGAGCCGCATCCGCCGGCAGGAGTCCTTCTTCCACGCCATCATCGACAAGGCCGACTCTGACCGGAACCCGATCCAGATCAACGACTTCATCCAGAACGCCGTCCGGAACATCGAGATCGACCCGGGCCTCAAGAGCAACCTGCTGAACCTGGCCCTTACGTTCCGGGGGGTTGCCTCGGCGAATCTGCACACCGAGGTCATGCCCACGAGTGGCGCCGTCTACAACGGAGCCGACATCCTGCTCCCGGTCTGGAAGCTCGACAACGCCATGGTCGCGAGCTTCCTCAAGATCGGAACGACCAAGGCGAAGTCGACGACCGGATCCACGTCGCCGACGACCTCGACGTCGACGACGACGACGACGTCGCTGGCGGTGACCGGAACGACAACGGTCCCGATCGTCGACAACGCGAAGAACTACCCGGAGCCGTGGAACCCGGTTCCCTGTAGCCCGTAGCCGCCGGGCCGCCTGTTGTGAGGCACCCGCCGCCGGTCAGCCCTGGGCGGACTCCTCCTCGACGGCGGCCTGCTTGGAAACGGCGACGAAGCGCTCGAGCTTGGCAGCCGCCTTGCCCCCGTCCAGCAGCGAGACTGCGAGCTCGATGCCCTCCTCGATCCCCTCCACGACCCCCGCGACCACGAGGGCGGCGGCGGAGTTGAGGAGGACGAACTCTCGCTGTGGACCGGCCTCACCATCGAGTACGGCGACGGCACGACTTGCGTTCACCGCCGCCGAACCGCCGAGCAGATCGGCGAGCTGAGCCGGCGCCAAGCCGTAGGTCCTCGGATCGATCTCGAACGTTCGGCGCCGATATGGCGTTGGCTCCTCGCCGACGCGCACGGTCTCGAGCGCGGTCGAGGTCGTGACGGTGCTGATCTCGTCCAACCCGTCATGTCCGAAGACCACCATGGCGTGGGTGGTGCCGGAGGCCTCGAGCACCGCCAACATGCGCTCGGCCATCGCCGGGTCACCGACGCCGATCAGCTGACGCTTGGCCGAAGCAGGGTTGATCAACGGGCCGAGGAAGTTGAACACGGTAGCGACGCCGAGCTCGCGCCGGACAGGCCCGACGAAACGCATGGCGGGATGAAACCGCGGCGCCAGGCAGAAGCCGATTCCTGCCTCCTCGACGCAACGCCGCACACCCACCGGGCCGAGACCGACGGCGACTCCGAGAGCCTCGAGGACGTCGGCCGAGCCCGCCATCGAAGAGATCGCACGGTTGCCGTGCTTGCAGACGCGGGCTCCGCTGGCTGCCACCACGAGCGCCGCGATCGTCGAGACGTTGATGGTCCCGCTCCGGTCGCCCCCCGTGCCGCAGGTGTCCACGAGCTCGCCTTCGATCAGCAGCGGCACGGCCTTCGTCCGCAACGCCCGGACGAGGCCGGTGATCTCCTCGACCGTCTCGCCCTTCGTGCGCAGTGCCGCCAGCAGCGCCCCGACGAGCACGGGGGAAGCCTCGCCGCCGAGCACCGAGTCCAGCGCCGCCGTCGTCTCTGACGACGTCAGGTCCTGGCGCCCGAACAGCCGGCCGAGTACGGCCGCCCACCCACCGAGCGCCTCGATCGGCAGGATGTCTTCTGGAGCTGCCTGTTCGGGAGTGTCGCTCCCACTCACCTCAATCCCACCAAAGGTGATGGTCGAGCACCCCGCGGGCGATGAGGCCGAGCTGCACCTGGGAGGTCCCTTCGACGATGGTGAGCTGGCGGGCGTCCCGGTACCAGAGCTCGGTCGGGTGGTCCTTCATGTAGCCGGCAGCCCCGAGCAGCTGCACGGCCAGACCGGACGCCTTCACGGCCACCTCAGTGGCGTAGTACTTCGCCATCGACAGGTAAGGCACCCACTCACGAGTGAACTTGCCCTGGTCGGCAAGCCATGCCGCCCGGTAGGTCAGCAAGCGCGCCGCTTCGATCTCGACGGCAACCTTGGCGATCTCCCACTGGATGCCTTGGAAATCGGCGATCTTGCCGCCAAAGGCCGGGCGTTCCTTCACGTATTCGGTGGCATACATCAGGGCGCCCTCCGCCAGCCCGATGCCGCGAGCGGCCACGATCGGGCGCATGGAGTTCAAGCCGAGCATCGCCAGGCGGAAGCCGCCGACCTCTCCGATCACGTTCTCGGCCGGCACGCGCACCTCTGCAAGGACGAGCTCGCCGGTGTCGACGCCCCGCACACCCATCTTCCGGTCGATCGAGCCCACCGAGACGCCCGGAGCGGACCGTTCCACGATGAACGCGGTGATCGCGTCGTGGCGCCGACTCGACGGATCTCCCGTCTTGGCGAACACGGTGTACCAGTCCGCCTGGACGACGCCGGACATCCAGCACTTCACGCCGTTCAGCACCCAGCCCCCGTCGACGTCAGGGTCCGGCGTCGCACGTGTCCGCATGCCGGCGACGTCACTGCCTGCGCCGGCCTCCGACAGTCCGAAACCCGACCTCGCCGTTCCCTCCGCAATTCCCGGCAGGTACCGGCGCTGTTGCTCCTCCGATCCGGCAATCATCACCGGACCGGTAGGCAGGCGCGTGAGCAGCAGCATCAGGGCAGCCGTGTTGGAGTACTTGGCGACCTCCTCGATGGCGATCGTGAGCCCGAGAATGCCGGCGCCCGAGCCGCCGTACTGCTCGGGGATGCACAAGCCGAGCAGGCCGGCGTCTCGGAACACGGCGAACAAGTCGTCCGGGTACTGGCCCGTCTCGTCGATCTCCCGTGCGCGGGGCTTCACCTTGTCCTGGGCGAGGCGCCGCACCATCTCCTGGAGGGCGCCCAGCTCTTCGGAAAGCTCGAAGTTCACGGCGAGCAGGCTAGTCGCCACCCCGTGTCAGTCCGCTGCCGAATTTGTCGGCCGCTCCTGACGCTGAGCGCGGACACGGAGGGCGAGGCCGCCCTGCGCGGTCCGGAAGTTGCTGGAGAAGCGAGCCGGCTCAGGCCGTCCGGCGCCGCTGCCGAAGGACTCGGCGGCGTTCGCGCTCGGTGAGGCCACCCCAAACGCCTTCGCGCTCGCGCCCCGCCAGTGCGTGCTCCAAACAGGTCTGACGAACCGGGCAGGCGTCGCAGACGGCCTTTGCTTCCCAGGCGTCGTCGTCTGACACCGGATAGAAGATGTCGGGGTCAAGTCCCCGGCATGCCGCTCGATGGCGCCACGTGGCGTTCATTGCTCGTTCACTTTCGTCAGATTCGTGCCGCGGCGAGTCACCCGGCACCGTGATGAAACTTCCTGGCACCCCCGCGCGGCTCTACACGAGCGGGTCACCGCCGACCAGGAAGATCGATTATCCACGATGCCTCAGCGGCTGTCAATGGTCCGGCGGAAATACCTGTATTATTCCCGGCCCGCTCAAGTTCGGGCACTGCAATGTCGATAGGGGCTATCGGCGGGGCTTCAGCCGCCGTCCCAGTCGGAGACAAGCGATGCTCGCGTCTCCGGCGACAAGTCTTGCTCGTAGCTATAGGCGGGGTGATCGACGGCGAGGACGGCTGGTCCTGCCGCAAACGCCTGACGTTGGGCGTGGTCGAGCTCGAAGCGCACATAGTGCACAGAGGCTGTCAACTCTTCACGCGTGAGCTGAGCGGCGTGCTCGGGGTCCACGAGGGCGCGGACAGTGAAGCCCGGGGAGTCTCCGAAGCGCAGCTCGAGCGAGCGCTCGATGCCGACGAGCTTCGGCAGCCACTCGCGCAGTTCGGCGTCGTTCCGTAGCTCGACGAACAAGGTCAAGGAGAGCTCCCCCGGTCCCGGGATGAGCGGGTTGTAGACCTCCAGCTCCGCCAGGATCTGCTCGTCGGTCGACATCGACTCGGCGCGCGCCATCTCTTGGATCTGGAAGAGCATCGTCGTGCGGTTCTCGAACACGACGGTGAGCAACGGCCCGATCGACACGCGCCGCAGCTTCTTCAACGCGATGACCTCGCGCCGGAATTCCTCGCGCCCGCGTTCGTAGGCGCGGAGGTCAGTGATGTCGTCGAGGGTGAGCTTGCTCATGCCGGCATCCCCTTGCCTGACGGGCGCGGGGCTCCGACTCTCATTCCTCGATCGACTCGAGGCCCTTCGTGAACCGGCCGGCGTGGCTCTTCTCAGCTCGGGCCAAGGTCTCGAGCCACTCGGCGATGTCCTCGAAACCCTCCTCCCGAGCGGTACGAGCAAAACCGGGGTACATCTCGGTGTACTCGTAGGTCTCGCCGGCGATCGCCGAGCGAAGGTTCTCAGCCGTCGTACCGACCGGGACACCCGTCACCGGGTCGCCGACGGCCTTGAGGAAGTCGAAGTGACCGAACGCATGCCCGGTCTCTCCTTCGGCGACGGAGCGGAAGAGGGCTGCGACGTCGGGCTGGCCCTCGATGTCGGCCGCCTGGGCGAAGTAGAGGTAGCGACGGTTGGCCTGGCTCTCGCCGGCGAACGCCTCCTTCAGGTTTGCTTGCGTCTGGCTGTTCGCGAGTTCCGGCACGTTGCCCTCCGTGTACATCGATCAATAGTGAGTCCAACCTTGGTTTCATTCTAATCAGAGCGGGCACTCCCGGGGCATCGCTTGCCGGCTGCCGAATGGGCCGGTCGCGACCCCCTATGGCAGGCTTGCAATCGATCATGACGCGACCCCTCACGAGTTTTGACCGCCGTGTCGCCCTCGACCGCCTCCGCAGCGAGTCCTTCGACGTCCTCGTCATCGGAGGAGGAGTCACCGGAGCCGGCGTGGCCCTCGACGCAGCCTCACGCGGGCTGCGCACCGCCCTCGTCGAGCGGACCGACTTTGCCTCCGGTACCTCGTCGAAGTCGTCCAAGCTCGTACACGGCGGGTTGCGTTACCTCCAGCAGAAGGAGTTCGGGCTCGTCCACGAGAACCTCGTGGAGCGACATCGGCTCCTGCGCAACGCCCCTCACCTGGTCGAGCCGCTCAGCTTTCTCATCCCCTTGTTCGGCAAGGGAGGCGTCGTCGACCAGAGCATCGTCAAGGGGTACTCGATCGCCCTGTGGCTCTACGACGTCGGCGGGGGCTGGCGGATCGGCAAGCGGCACACCAAAGTGACCGCCGAAGAGATCTACGCCCATCTCCCAACGCTGCGGCAGGGTCGCGTGGTGGCGGGGTTTCTCTACTACGACGCTCGCACCGACGATGCCCGCCTCACGCTCACGATCGTCCGGACGGCGGTGCTCGAGCACGGTGCCGTCGCCCTCAACTACGCGCCGGTGACGGACCTGCTGAAGGACAGCGCCGGCCGGATCACGGGCGCCCGCATCCTGCCGGAACGGGCCGGCGGAGACGCCGAGCCGATCGAGGTGCGAGCGGACGTGGTCGTGAACGCCACGGGAATCTGGGCCGACGAAGTCCGCTCCCTCGACGGCGGGCCCGCCCGGCACGAACTGCGGCCCGCCAAGGGCGTTCACGTGACGGTGCCCCGCTCCAAGCTGCCCTGCGACGTCGCCGCCATCATCCCGGTGCCCGCTGACCGGCGGGCGATCTTCGTCGTGCCATGGGGCGAATTCACCTACCTCGGGACGACCGACACCGACTACTCGGGAACCCTGGACGACCCCGGCGTCGACGACGTCGACATCGACTACGTGCTCGACGCCATCAACGCCGTCATCACCGAGCCACTCACCCGCTCCGACATCACGGCCACTTGGGCAGGGCTGCGCCCGCTGCTTGCTGCCACGCCGAACCACAAGGCTCCCAGCGCGCGCACGGCGGACCTGTCGAGGCGCCACCGGGTCATCGTGTCCGACGACGGGCTCGTCACCGTCACCGGTGGGAAGCTCACGACGTACCGCAAGATGGCAGAGGATGCCGTCGCCGCGGTTGGGAGGCAGTTGGGCCGGAAGCTGCCCTCCTCGCCCACTCGCAAGCTGAGACTGCGCGGCGCCGACGGGGCGGCCGTCCTCCGCAGGCGCGGGGCGGCAGCGTCCCTCGGCGTCGATGAGGCGGTCCTGTCCGTGTTGCTTGGTCGCTACGGAGGGGAGGCGGCCGCTGTCGCCGGCTTGATCGAGCAGCGTCCCGAGCTCGCCGATCCACTCGTGCCCGGACTCCCCTACTTCGCCGCCGAGGCCGTCTACGCCGTGCGCTACGAGATGGCCGAGCACCTCGACGACGTGTTGTCGCGCCGGACGCGGGCGCTCCTTCTCGATGCCGGCGCAGTGGCATCGGCGGCGGCAGCCGTCGCAGCGCTCATGGCGGGCGAGCTCGGATGGGACGATCAACGGACCACCGCCGAGCTTGCCGCCCTCGAGCAGACGGTCGCCCGCGAGCTCGGCAGCATCCGTCAGGGCCGAGCGGTCGACTCGGAGGCGGGCGGCAACGACCGAGCGGGCGACTCGGAGGCGGGCGGCAACGACCCGGCTGTCGAGGTCGGAGCATGAGACCCGGTCAGCCGACCCCACCGATCGAGCTCGCCAACGGCGCCGCGGCCGCCGGCGAGCACTTCGGTGGCTACCGCGTCCAGTTGTCGGAGGAGTGGATCGGGCGGCTGCGTGGCATCTGCGCCGACGTCGACATTTCGGCCGCCGCCACCGCCGAGGCCGGGCGCGACTGGTGGCCCCTCACCCAGCACTGGGCGCTGGCGGGCGACACGCCGGCGCGAGCCGGCGCCGTCGCGCGCCCGGCGAGCGTGGACGAAGTCGCCGGTGTCCTGCGGCTCTGCGCCGAGTCGGGCGTCCCAGTCACGGCTGCCGGTGGTCGCAGCGGCGTATGCGGAGCCAGCATCCCGGTGTTCGGCGGCGTCGTACTCGATACCTGTGCGCTCGTCGGCATCCTCGGGGTCGACGACGACTCGCTCCTCGTCGACGTCGCCGCAGGAACCTTCGGCTCGGATCTGGAACGTGAGCTGCGCGCCGATCACGGCCTCACCGTCGGTCACTGGCCGCAGTCCATGGACCTCGCCACCGTCGGTGGTTGGCTCGCGTGCCGCGGCGCCGGCCAGTACTCGACCCGGTACGGCAAGATCGAGGACATCGTCGCCGGACTCGAAGTCGTTCTGGCGAACGGCGAGATCGTCCGAACGGGCGCCATGGCCGGTGCCGGGCCGCGTTCGGCAATGGGGCCCGACCTCACCCAGCTTTTCGTCGGCAGCGAGGGCACGCTCGGCATCATCACGGCCGCCCGCTTGCGCGCCCATCCGGTGCCTCCTGCCGAGCAGCGCTTGGCTTACGGGTTCTCGAGCTTCGCGGCGGGCCTCGAAGTGCTGCGTCGAACGCTGCGGCGCGGGGCGACACCGGCGGTCATCCGGTTGTACGACGAGCGCGAGTCCGCCCGAAACTTCGGAGCTTCAACCAACGTCCTCATCGTCCTCGACGAGGGCGATCCGGCCATCATCGGCGCCGCCATGTCCGTGCTCGGCGACGAGTGCGACTCGGCCGGCGCAGAGCGTCTCGACGATGCCCTCGTCGAGACGTGGCTCGGACACCGCAACGACGTCTCGGCCCTCGCTTCGGTGACCAAGGCCGGCATCGTCGTCGACACCATCGAGATCTCGGCACCGTGGGCGGGACTGCCGGCCATCTACGAGGAGGCCGTCGGAACGCTGACGGAAATCGATGGGTGCTTGGCGGCCAGTGCCCACGAGTCGCATGCCTATCTCGACGGCGCCTGCTTGTACTTCACCTTCGCCGGCCGCCGACCGGAAAGTGGGGACGCCCCGGCGAGCGCGTGCGAGTCTTCGGAGGCCGGCGAGTGGGATGAGGCCTTCTACCGCAAGGCTTGGGCGGCAGTGATGACGGCCACGCGTGCACATGGAGGCTCGATCTCCCACCACCACGGCATCGGTCTCGTCCGCTCCGGGTACCTCCCGGGCGCACTCGGCAACGGCTACGCCGTGCTCGAGTCCGTGAAGAAACTGTTGGATCCGGCGGGAGTGCTGAATCCGGGCAAGCTGGGTTTCGAGTCGGGATTCGGCCCGTCGCCATGGGCAGCGGCGCCATGAGCGTCCTCGTCGTCGACGTCGGCACGTCCGGGGTGCGCGCAGCGGTCGTGCGCGAGGACGCCAGCGTTACGGACGTGCACCACCGCGAGGTGCTGCCCGAGTCGCCGGCGCAGGGTTTCGTCGAATTCGATGCCGGCGTGATGGCCGCAGCCGTCCTCGGGGTCGCCGGCGATGCCTTGCGCGCCGGCGGGCCGGTCGACGCCGTCGGGATCGCCGACCAGCGGGCTTCGACCGTCGTGTGGGATCGCGCCACGGGCGAGCCGGTCGCACCGGGCATCGGCTGGCAGGATCTCCGAACGGTTGGGATGTGCCTGATGCTGCGGGCTCAGGGCATCCGGCTTGCGCCCAACCAGTCCGCCACGAAACTCGCCATGCTCCTTGATCTCGCCGATCCGGATCGGGTGCGTGATCTGTGCTTCGGCACCGTCGACACCTGGGTCGCGTGGGTGTTGTCAGGCGGGCGGCTGCACGTCACGGATCACACGAACGCCGGCGTCACCGGATTGGTATCGAGCGACGGTGCGGGTTGGGACCTCGAGCTGTGCGAGGCGCTGCGGATTCCGGCCAGTGTGCTGCCGAGGATCGTCTCGTCGACGGGCGTGATCGGAGAAGCCTCGGCACTCGAGGGCTCGCCCGTCATCGCCGGCATCGCCGGTGATCAACAAGCGTCGCTCGTCGGGCAAGGCTGCCTTGGACCCGGCAGTGCGAAGGCGACGTTCGGCACCGGTGGCATGCTCGACTGCTGCGTCGGACGCGAGCGGCCTGCATTTGCTCTGCGAGGCTCAGCAGGTACGTTCCCGATCGTCGCCTGGAGCCACGCCGACGAGCTCACCTGGGGCCTCGAAGCGGTCATGCTCTCTGCCGGGTCGTGTGTTGAGTGGCTTCGCGACGATCTCGGAATCGTCAGTAGCGCTGTCGAAACCGACGCCATCGCCGCCAGCGTGCCCGACGCCGGCGGGGTCTACTTCGTTCCTGCGCTGCTCGGTCTCGGGACTCCCGTCTGGGACTTCGGTGCCCGCGGGACGCTCGTCGGCATCACCCGAGGGACGACGCGGGCCGAGATCGTCCGCGCCGTCCTCGAAGGCATCGCCCATCGAGGCGCCGATCTGCTCGAGGCCGTCGTCGCCGACTCGGGCCTCGACGTCGACGTCCTCAAAGTCGACGGCGGCATGAGCGCCAACGTGACGTTCGTACAGGCGCTCGCCGACACGACACGACGCCGGATCGAAGTGGCGCCGGTGACGGAGGCGACCACGCTCGGGGCGGCGTTTCTTGCCGGGACGGCCACGGGCGTGTGGGCGTCGCTCGACGAGGCAGCCGCACTCGTGCGACCGCGGGTGGTCGTCGAGCCGCGACGCCGGGTCGATCGGGCCCGCTGGCTCGAGGCCCGAAGCCGCTCCGAGCAGACGGTGCCCGAGCTGTCGGCGCTCGATTTCTGAGGAGCCCGTCTTCGCTGCGGCGTCGCCGCTTCGATGGTCCGTCAGCGGTCGATGCGGACGGCGAAACACCCCGCCTTTGCAAAGTGAACATGCGCGTAGGCGACCCGAGGGTTCGCGAACATCGTGCCGGCGATCGTTTCGAGCTCGTTGCCGTCGACGATCTCGGACTCGAGCATCAAATGGCTGGCGTCGTAGGCGCGCACGGCGAGGAGCCGGCGGCGGAGCTGCGCCGGCACGCGACCGCCGTTGAAGGAGACGCATCCCTCGGCGTGCACGAAAACCGGTCCCGGGGCGGAGTACGGGCTCTCACCGAGAAACGGGTTGTACGACATGAGCGTCATCATCTCGCCCGGCTCGCCGTCGTTGAGGCAGCGGCGGCACGGGTAGGCGTCGGGGGCGTCGACGGCGACGGTGACTCGGCTCGCCGACGGCGAGTCAGTTGCGATGGGAGCCGGCAGCGGGCTGAACCGGAACGGGGCATGTGTGACGACGGCAGCGGTCATGTCATTCATCCTGACGTAACCGCGGCGGAATGTCTGGCGGCTTTCGGTCGTGCAGTTGGGCTGCCCGCGGCCGTCAGGCACGGGCGAAGACGAGGCAACCTCGCTTCGTGAGCCAGAGCGGCGGCGTCACGGCGTCCGCCGCACTTCTTGGCAGCAGGTGCGATCGGCAGTAGCGAACCACGGCATCGCGATCGGGCAGGTACGTCATCCTCGCATCCCAACTCTCCACCCTCACCTCGCCGAAGACCGTCGAGACGATCGAGCCTGCCTCTTCGGCATCGAAACCCGTCGCCGGGTAACCGTCCGTCAACTCTGGATCGTTGCGACGGCTGGACGTGCAGGCGACGAACAGACCGCCCGGACGCAACACTCGGCGAGCTTCCGCGATGGCTCGGACGGGTTGGTCGAGGTGGTAGAGCATCCAGAGCATCGCCACTGAGCCGGCAACGCCTTGCCGGGCTGGCAGATCGGCGGCATCGCCGAGGACTTTGCGATCCGGGGCCGCTGCGAGCTGCGTCGGCGAGTTGTCGAGGATGATCGATGGCCAGTCCGCCGGCAACCACTTCGCCAGCCGGCCGTCGCCACCGCCGACGTCCAGGGTTGGCGTCGCCCGTTCGGCCGTCAGGATGGCGGCCACGCGCTCGTGGACGTCGCCGAAACGCTGCGTCGAGGCGTCCAGACTTGCCCAACGCTCGGGATCCGAGTCGTAGTCGCTGGGAAGGGCACCCATCGTCTCCGAACGCTAGGCGCGCTGGGCGCGCTGGGCGTGTGATTGACACACCCCTCGGATATGCTACGAACACGTGTTCTGGGGTGGCGGTGGCGCCGCTTTTGGGCACATCTCGCGCTCGGCGCCGTTGTCCTGTGGGCTGTGGCTGTGGCCGCTTGCCGTGGCCTGTGGCCCTTGGCTGTGGTCAGGCTGGGTGAAGGAGCGTGGGCGTGCTGACAAAGGAGCTGTCGGAGGTCACCTCGGCGTTGGCTCGGGTCGTGT
>JBEKYM010000023.1:0-42665 GCA_049510975.1 Acidimicrobiales bacterium | reverse complement strand
CCTTGGGTGAATCACCGCTCGCCCCGTTGGGAGCCTGAGCCGCTGCGCTGGCTCGGCGTCAACGCCGGGCTCGTCGCCATGCAATGGGCAGATCGGGTCGAGGCCCGCACCGGGCGGCCCTCGCGACTCGCCTCGGCCGTGGACAAGCTGACCGGTCAGTAGCGGCCCGGGCTGGTCGGTCCTCTCTGTCGCTCCGAGCCGGGCGCAGGGACTGAGCCTTGGTCTGGTCGTCTCCGGGAGCGACGCCTTCCGCGCGAGCCGAGACTCCCGCGGTGCTACCGTTGACCAGGGCTCGCCGCGAGGGGAGGCCTTGCCGGGGGGCGGGGGCCCCTCGATTGACCGAGGGGAGACCTTTATGAGGGCAGTAATTCGTATCCTTACCGTCGCGGCCGTGGGGAGCGCCATGTCGCTCGGGATGCTCGCCACCCCGGCCAGCGCCTCCACACCCGGAACCGTCGTCCATCACTCGTCGACCTCGTCGGTTGTCGGCGGGGTGAATGGCAAGTTCGCGGTGAAGTCGGCGGCCAAGAACAGCACGCTCATCGCCGGCTACTCCGGAGCGCCGTCGGCCGGCATTCTGAGTGACACGAGTACGTTCACCGCACCGAGCTTCACCTGTGCGAACAGCACCGATATCGAGGACTTTTCGATCGGGCCCTACATCTACGACTCAACCGGCTACGAGGACGCTGCCTCCGACATCCAATTCGTCTGTGTCGACGGCGCGCCGTACTACTCCATCAGCGCCTACACCGGCGAAGGCGGCAACAACTACGTGTTCAATGTGACCGCTGGGGATGTCATCAGTGCCACGCTCTCCGAGAACGCGACGACTGGCGAGACGACTGCCGTGACCACGGACCTGACCACCGGCTACACGGTGACGTCGGCGCAGGCCAATGGTGCCGACGGGAATCCCGACGTCGCCCTCAGCGAGGGTGTGCTCACGTACTACGCCGACGTTCCGACCTTCACGACCATCACGCAGGCCAACTGCCTGATCAACGGCGTGCCCATCAAGAGCGCCGGGTTGACGCTCTACAACTTGAAGGGCGGCCACGACGTCCAGGTGAAGACGGATCCCGCCAAGGGGTCCACTCTGGAGAACGTGTTCAAAGCAAACACCTGATTCTGACCTGCACGGTTGTAGGAGGAGCCCCACCGTTTCGGCGGTGGGGCTCCTTCGCGTGGCGAGCTTCAAACGCCAGCCCGGACTGCGTCGGCCGCTCGACAGTGCGTGATCAGCCGGGCGCCGCCCCGACGGAAGGTCGGGTCAGCTTGCGGCGGCCGCACCGACGACAGCGGTACTGCTCGACGATCCGACCACACCGCCGCCGCTCGAGGCGATGCCCGAGACACCCGAGATGCCGGTGCTCCCAGACACGCCCGAGATGCCAGACACGCCCGAGATGCCAGACACGCCCGAGATGCCAGACACGCCCGAGATGCCGGACCCCGAGACGCCCGAGCCAGTCGGCAGGCCGGAGACTCCCGACGATGCGCACGACGCCTCCGGGGCAGTCGACCCGTCATTCATGCTCGAGCAGAGGGCATCGCTGAGGAAGGACCGGACCATGGCGGCCGTGATCATGAACGCGCCCGACGGGGCGGTCACTCCCTCCGCCGGGTGCGAGATGGCGAGGTTGAGGCTGTCGCCCTTGTAGCTGATGAGCAGCCGGTCGAGCGACCCGTTGGCCACCCACATGGTCATGGGGATCTCGAGGCCGGCAGGAATCTTCGAGATGGCGCTCGTAAGGCTGGTCACCATCACATGAGCAACCGAGGCGTCGGCGGCCGGCAGGTCCTTCAACACTGCGCCCTTCACGTCATTGAAGAACGTCGACACGAAATGCTGCACGGGCAGCTTCACCGAGTACTCGATCGTCCCATTGCCCGAAGACACTTGGTGAATGCTCGCCCAGGCGTCCCAGGACTGAGCAAACGACAGGGTGAAGGCATTGCGGAGGTTGTCGAAGTTGACGGTCGAGTCCGACGCCGGCATGGCCGAACCGAGGCTCTGCTCGATGGACTTGAGCGTGCTGTCGTCGACGCCGACCCATTGATCGTTGAGAGCGGCCCGAGCGAGCGCCTCGTCAGCTGCTGAGAGTTGCAGGTTCGCGACGGACTGCTCGGCGCTCTGCCAGGCACTAGCGGAGATCGCATGCAGGTTCACGCGGGCGTACAAGGCCTGGTCGGCAACGATGACGTCAGCGAGGTCAACCCCGCCGCGCATCACGGAGACCTCGTACTCGTCGGCGGCATCCGATCCCGACAGGGGAGCGCGCCCGTTCTCGCTCGTGACCGAGAGGACGACGGAGTACTGAGCGATGGTCGCCTCCTCAGCCGAGTTCGTCGTCCGGGCCGTGAAGACAACCCGCAGGCTCGGGCGGGAGAACACGCTCGCCAGCGCCGCCCGGATGCCGCTTTCCTTCGAGTTGATGCCCGTCACGATGCCGAAGGCGGCCACCACCGACAAGACGACCCCGGCGAGGACGATCCGGTTGCGGCGAGACCGAAACCGAGACCGAGCAGATGACGCCGCAGGCGCCGAGTCATCGCCGCCGTCCGACGCGACGGACGTGTCGTCGCCGGACAACGGCAGCGAGATGTCCGGCGCCGGAGACACCCAGGCGTACCCGGTCGGTGGCGGCGGGGGTGGCGGCGGGGGTGGTGGCGACGCCCAGGGCTGGCGTTCGGTCGGCGGTCGTTGAACGTCCTCTTCCCAGGATCCGGCCATGGATGCCCCACTTTCCTCGCCAGCGCAGCTTCTCATATATCGGCTGGCATGGCCGAAAGGTTGACCCCATAGCGCGCCCGACACAGAGGCGGCCAGGGCCGAGTATGACGCGCCGCTACCCCGGTGCGACCGGGATCAGAGCGAGCGGAGCGCTTTTTCGAAGATCTCGAGACCTTCGTTCAACAGCTCCTCGCTGATGACGAGCGGAGGCAGGATGCGAACGATGTTGTCGAATGTCCCTGCCTTCAACATGATGACGCCCTCGGCATGGCAACGGGCGAGCACCTTGGCGGCTGCAGCCGAATCCGGCGTCTTGCGAGCCCGGTCGGAGACGAGCTCGACAGCGGCCATCGCCCCGATCACACGAACGTCGCCGACGGCGCTCACCTGCTCGACGAGCGGCCGCAGGTGCTGCTCGAAGATCTCACCGATGCGCTGCGCCCGCTCGATGAGGCCGCCACGCTCGACTTCGGCGATCGAAGCAAGCGCCGCCGCGCACGAGATCGGGTTGCCGCCGAAGGTCGTCCCGAGGCCGCCGGCGTGGACCTGGTCCACGAGATCGGCCCGAGCCGTGATGCCGCCGATCGGCAACCCGCCGCCGAGACCCTTGGCCGTGGTGATGATGTCGGGCACGATCCCGGAGTGCTCCGAGGCGAACCAGCGCCCCGTACGGGCGAAGCCGGCCTGCACCTCGTCGGCGACGAAGACAATCCCGTTCGCAGCGCAGTACTCGGCGAGCGCCGGCAAGAAACCCTCCCCCGGGATGACCACACCGCCTTCACCCAGCACCGGCTCGATGACGAGAGCAGCGATGCGGTTGCCGCCGATCTGGCGGTCCATCGCTGTGATGGCGGCCTCGGCGCACGCCGGCCCACACTCCGAAGGCGCAGCCCCGGCGGCGCAGCGATAGGGGTAGCTGTACGGCAGCCGATAGATCTCCGACGCCAGCGGCCCAAAACCCGCCTTGTACGGCATTGCCTTCGCCGTCAGGCTCATGGTCAGCAGCGTCCGCCCGTGGAAGGCGTGATCGAAGGCAACGACGGCTTGGCGGCCCGTGACGGAGCGGGCGATCTTGACGGCGTTCTCGATGGCTTCGGCGCCGGAGTTGACGAAGAACGTGCGCCGCTCGAGATCGCCGGGAACGAGGGCGTTCAGACGCTCGGCGAGCTCGACATAGCTCTCGTACGGCGTCACCTGGAAACAGGTGTGAGTAAAGCGGGCCGCCTGCTCGGCGATGGCGGCGGAGACGAGCTCGGCGCTCGAGCCGACGTTGAGCACGGCGATCCCGGCGCCGAGGTCGATGAAGGAGTTCCCATCGACGTCGACGACGATGCCGCCGGCCGCCCGATCGGCGAACACCGGCATCGTGCCGCCCACGCCGGCAGGTACCGCCGCCTTTCGACGTGCCATGAGCTCGCGGGATCGTGGCCCGGGGATATCGGTCACGAGTTCTCGGCGTTGGGCGATTCCGGAGGTGTCCACGATCGCGTTCCTTTCGGGACTTGCTGAATCGGTTGTACAGCAGCATATCGGCAACGGATTCCATTGACAATCGCCCATTTGGCTGTGAATATGGCGGCATGCCGAGGGTGAATGGGGCGTCGACCCACCATGGCTCGGCGCTGGACGACACCTCCAAGCAGCTGGTCGAAGAGCTCCAGCGCGACGGCAGGCGGTCCTATGCCGACCTCGCCAAGTCCGTGGGCCTGTCCGAGGCGGCCGTGCGTCAACGCGTTCGCCGCCTGCTCGACGACGGTGTCATGCAGATCGTGGCGGTGACGGACCCGGCGACGGTGGGTTTCTCGAGGCAGGCGATGGTCGGCATCAAAGCTGAAGGCGATCTGAGAGAGATCGCCAAGCGCCTGTCCGCGCTCCCCGAATTGGAGTACGTCGTGTTGTGCGCCGGGTCGTTCGACATCCTCGTCGAGCTGGTGTGTGAGGACGACGAGCGACTGCTGAGCCTGCTCGACGAGTCCATCCGCTCGATCGAAGGCGTTCGCGAGACCGAAACCTTCATCTACCTCAGGCTGGTAAAGCAGACCTACGCCTGGGGCACACGATGACCGACATCGTGATCACGAGACGAGGCACGACATGAGCCCTACCCACGAGCACAGCAGCCAGAAGGTCCAGCAGGACAATGCCCGGGAGCACCTGTGGCTGCACTTCACCCAGATGGGCGCCTACACCGACGAGCACCAGATCCCGATCATCGAGCGAGGTGAGGGTCCCTATGTGTACGACAACCACGGGAAGCGCTACCTCGACGGCCTCTCTGGACTGTTCGTCGTGCAGCTCGGGCACGGGCGGCACGACCTCGCCGAGGCGGGCTACAAGCAGGCCGAGAAGCTGGCGTACTTCCCGCTGTGGTCCTACGCGCACCCGGCGAGCATCGAGCTCGCCGACCGGCTGGCCGACTACGCGCCTGCCGACCTGAACCGCATCTTCTTCACGACCGGTGGCAGCGAGGCGGTCGAGTCCGCCTGGAAGCTCTCCCGCCAGTACTTCAAAGCCATCGGCCAGCCCGGCCGGTACAAGGTGATCAGCCGGAACATCGCCTACCACGGAACATCACTGGGCGCCCTCTCGATCACGGGCATCCCGGCCGCTCGCATCCCCTTCGAGCCCCTCGTGCCTGGTGCCCGCAAGGCGATGAACACGAACCGCTACCGCTGCGGCGACTGCTCGCACCTCGACCACTGCACGATGCGCTGCGCCGAGTCCATCGAGCAGATCATCGAATTCGAAGGACCCGAGACCGTCGCTGCCGTCTTCGTCGAGCCCGTCCAGAACTCAGGTGGGTGCTTCCCGCCGCCGGACGGGTACCTGGCGAACGTACGGGAGATCTGCGACCGCTACGGCGTCCTCATGGTCTCCGACGAGGTCATCTGCGCGTTCGGCCGGCTCGGCGAGATGTTCGCCTGCGACCGCTACGGCTACGTCCCCGACATGATCACCTGCGCGAAAGGGATGACGAGCGGTTATGCGCCCATCGGGGCCATGATCGCCCGTGACCACATCATGGAGCCGTTCCTCGAGCACGGTGCGAGTTTTGCCCACGGGATCACCTTCGGCGGGCACCCGGTGTCGTCCGCCGTGGCACTGGCCAACCTCGACGCGTTCGAGCGCGAGGGCATCCTCCAGCACGTGCAAAAGCACGAGCCGGACTTCCGGGCCAGCCTCGAGCGCTTGCGCGATCTGCCGATCGTCGGCGACGTCCGCGGCGCCGGCTACTTCTACGGGATCGAGCTCGTGAAGGACAAGAAGACGAAAGAGACGTTCTCGCACACCGAGGCCGAGTTCCTGCTGCGCGGCTTCCTGTCGCCGGCGTTGTTCGAAAAGGGGCTCATCTGCCGCGCCGACGACCGCGGCGACCCCGTCATCCAGCTGTCGCCGCCGCTCATCTGCGAGCAGGAGCACTTCGACGAGATCGAGGGAATCCTCCGGAGCGTCCTCGAAGAGGCTTGGTCGCGCCTGTAGCCGGCGCCGGCGACACGCTGCCGCGTCGGTTCGCGCGCGTCTGGTCGCGCGACCCCTTGGCTCCCGCCCTCATCGACGGGAGAGACGGAGCGATCGTCACGGCAGCCGAGCTCGAGGACGCGAGCGGCCGCCTGGCGGCCGACTTGCAGCGGTGCGGCCTCGGCGCCGGCGATCGCGTGCTCTGGTCGCCGGCCGAGCCGATCGCCTCGGCCATCGCAGCCGTCGGCGTGCTCCGAGCCGGGCTCGTCCTCGTGCCGGTGAACCCCGCCCTCACGGCCCCCGAGCTGCGCCACGTCGTCAACGTCACCGAGCCGGCCGCTTCGCTCATCGACGATGGCGCCCTCGCCCACCGCCTCGCCGAGATCGACCCGAACCTGGCATCGGCCGTCGCCGGCGGCCGGCGAGTGCCAAACGGCCGGAGGACCAAGGGCTTCGGCGGTGCTGGCGGCGGCGGCACAGGGCGAACCTCGGAGCGTTCCGGGCTCGGCGAGCCCGGCAGGCCCGAGCACGGTGGGCTCGACGTCGCGCGCCCGCTCCACCCGGCATTGATCCTGTTCACCTCCGGGACGACGGGCACGCCGAAGGGCGCCGTTCACACCCATGCCAGCCTGCTCGCGAACGCCGAGTCCCTCCGGACGGCCTGGCGCTGGGAGCCCGACGACCGGCTCGTGCACGCGCTGCCGCTCTTTCACGCCCACGGCCTGTGCGTGGGCCTGCTCGGGAGCCTGCATGCCGGTGCGTCGGCCGTCCTCCTGCCCCGCTTCGGCGTGGACGACGTCCTCGGCGCTCGCGAACGCTTCGGCGCCTCGCTGTTCTTCGGGGTTCCGACCATGTACCACCGGCTGGCCGAGTCGGGCCGGGCCGATGAGCTCGGCGCCCTTCGGTTGGCCGTCTCCGGCTCGGCCGCCCTCCCCGCAGCGTTGCACCGGGCCATCGCCGCCGGCGGCACGGTCATCCTCGAGCGCTACGGCACGACCGAGACGCTCATGAGCCTCTCCAACCCGCTCGAGGGCGAGCGCCGCCCCGGCACCGTCGGGCTGCCGCTCCCCGGTGTGGAGATCCGCCTGGCGGCCCCGGCACCAACCGACGACGACCGTCCGCTTCGGCACACCACCGACGGCGGCGCCACGGACGCCGGCGAGCTCCTCGTCCGCAGCCCGTCGGTCTTCGAGGGCTACTTCGGGCGCCACGATGCCACGGCGGAGGCCTTTGCCGACGGTTGGTACCGCACCGGCGACGTCGCCTCGGTAGCGCCCGACGGCTACGTGTCGATCCTCGCGAGGACGAAGGAGCTCGTGATCTCGGGGGGTTTCAATGTGTATCCCGCCGAGGTGGAAGGCGTCCTCGTGGAGCATGCCGGCGTGGCGGAGGTGGCCGTCACCGGCACGCCGTCGGACGAGTGGGGCGAGGTCGTGACCGCCTGGATCGTCCCGGCGGCGGGCGCGGGCGAGGGCCTCGCCGAGGCCGTCGGCGAGTTCGCGGCACAGCGCCTGGCTCCCTACAAGCGCCCGAGGATCATCCGCGTCGTGGAGACCCTCCCCCGCAACGCCCTCGGAAAGGTCGTCAAACACCAGCTGGGCCAAGACTCCTGAGTCTCGGACCACCCGAGCGCGATTGCTGCCCGAGCGCGCCGACAAATGGGCGCCGGCGAGCCAACTGGCGGCGCGGCTCGAACGACCGCCTCGGACAGACCAGCGCCAGCTACCAGCGGCGTCCGCCCGACAAGAAACCTCTAGGGTTTTGCTCATGGCGCTCTACGACCACCCCATCAACACCTTGGACGGCAGCCCGCTCGATCTGCACGAGCTCGCCGGCAAGGCCGTCCTCGTCGTCAACGTCGCCTCCAAGTGCGGGCTCACGCCGCAGTACGAGGGCCTCGAGCACCTGCAGGAGCGTTACGCCGGCAGGGGTTTCACGGTGCTCGGCGTGCCGTGCAACCAGTTCGGCGAGCAGGAGCCCGGCTCGCCGGAGGAGATCAAGACGTTCTGCTCGACGACCTACGGGGTGACGTTCCCGATGACCGAGAAGGTCGAGGTCAACGGCGAGGGCCGCCACCCCCTCTACAGCGACCTCACCGCAGTGCCCGACGCCGAAGGCGCCGCCGGCGACATCCAGTGGAACTTCGAGAAGTTCCTCGTTGCCCCGGGCGGCGAGGTTCACCGCTTCCGGCCGCTCGTCGAGCCGGAGTCCGCCGAGCTGACGGGCGCCATCGAGGCGGTCCTGCCGGGCTGATGCCGGCGAGCGGCGTGCAGGTACCGGGCGGCCCGCTCATCCCCGAGCAGGAGTTGCGCTGGCGCTATTCGGCCAGTGGCGGGCCGGGTGGCCAACACGTGAACACGTCCAACACCAGAGCCGAAGTCGCCTTCGACGTCGAAGCCTCGAGCGTGCTCAACGACACCCAGCGCGAGCGCATCATCGAGAAGCTCGGCCGGGTCGTACGCGTCGTGGCGTCCGACGAGCGATCGCAGTGGCGCAACCGTCGCCTGGCGGCCGAGCGCCTCGGGGACCGCCTCGCCGACGCCCTCGAGATCCCGGCGGAGCGGCGCCCGACCCGACCGAGCCGGCGAGAGCAAGCTCGGCGCCGCGCCACCCGCCTCCACGAGCAGTCGAAACGCACCCAACGCCGCTGGACCTTCGACGAAGACAGCTGAGGGCGGCGGGCGGCGTCGGCGTGCGCTGCCGGCTCCCGTCGGCTACAACCTGCGAGGGGAACGCGTCGACAAGGAGACTTTCGTGGAATCCGAAGCAGCCATCTTGTGGGAGCCGGGGGGCGAGTGGGTCGTCGAGCCGATCGAGCTCGACCCGCCGAAGGACGGCGAAGTGCTCGTCCGGTTGGACGCTTCGGGCATGTGCCACTCCGACGAGCACCTCGTCACCGGCGACTTCCCGGCCCCCGTTCCGGTGATCGGCGGCCACGAGGGCGCCGGCGTCATCGAGGCCGTCGGGCCGGGGGTGACGTCGCTGCAGGTGGGTGACCACGTCGTGTTCGGTTTCATCCCGGCGTGCGGGCAATGCCCGTCGTGCGCCACGGGGCACTCCAACGTCTGTGACACCGGCGCCATCCTCATGTTCGGGCGCCAGCTCGACGGCACGTCCCGGCACCACGCCCGCGGGCAGGATCTGAACACGATGGTCTGCCTCGGGACCTTCGCCCGCCACACCGTCGTCAACGTCGCCTCCGTCGTGAAGATCCCTGACGACATCCCGGCCGACCGCGCCTGCCTCGTCGGTTGCGGTGTCACGACCGGCTGGGGCTCCGCCGTCTACGCCGCAGAGGCGCGGCCCGGCCAGAACGTCGCCGTCATCGGTGTCGGCGGCATCGGAGCCTCGGCGATCCAGGGGTTTCGCCTCGCCGGCGCCGAGCGGATCTTCGCCATCGACCCAGTGGGCTTCAAGCGCGAGCAGGCGTTGCGCTTCGGCGCCACCCACACCGCCTCGAGCATCGACGAGGCCTTCAGCCTGATCCAGGAGGCGACGTGGGGCCGGATGTGCGACCGCATCGTCTGTGCGATGGGCGTCGGGCAGGGGTCCCTCATGGCCTCGATCATGATGCTGTGCGCCAAGCGCGGCCGGGTCGTGGTCACGAACATCCACCCGATGGCCGAGATGGACGTGACGATGAACCTCTGCGACCTCACGTTGCAGGAGAAGCAGGTCGTCGGCACGATCTTCGGGTCGGCCAACATCCGCTACGACATCCCCAAGCTGCTCGAGCTCTACCGCCAGGGCCAGCTCGACCTCGACGGCATGATCACGAACACCTACAAGCTCGGCGACATCAATCAGGGCTACCAGGACATGCGTGACGGCAAGAACATCCGCGGAGTGCTCGTCTACACCTGAGCGGTCAGAGCCATCCGACGGACGTCAAAAGGTATGGACAGTTAAAGCCCGCGGTAGTACGTTCTCGCCAGCGAGTCGCGCTACGGAATGGGGGGACCATGTCGCAGACGATCGAGCCGCCGGGTGCGGGCACCACTTCGCACAAGGGGGACGAGACGGACCTGGCGTCGTTCGGGTACAAGCAGGAGCTTCACCGTTCCCTCGGGTTCTTCAGCTCGTTCGCGGCGGCGTTCAGCTACATCTCGCCGTCCACGGGTATCTTCACGCTGTTCTCCCTCGGCCTCATCACCGTCGGCGGCGTGTTCATCTGGTCGTGGCCGATCGTCGCCGCCGGCCAGTTCATCATCGCCCTCAACTTCGCCGAGATCTCCAGCCACTTCCCGCTCGCCGGCTCGGTCTTCCAGTGGACGAAGTACCTCGCCGGCAGGCCCTATGCGTGGTTCACCGGCTGGATCTACCTCGTCGCCGGCATCCTCACGACGACGGCCGTGCTCGTGACCTTCCCGCTTGCGTTCGTGCCCGCCATGCAGGAGATGGGCTGGAAGCTGTCCGGCAGCCTCTCCGAACAGCGCTACATCGCCCTCATCCTGCTCGTCGTCGTGCTCGTCCTCAACATCTTCAGCGTGAAGCTCGTGGCGTTCATCAACAACACCGGCGTCCTCTTCGAGATCCTCGGCATGGTGGTCTTCGCCCTCATCCTGCTCATCTTCCACCACCACCAGAGCATCTCCATCGTGACCAACAGCGGCGGGCTCCCAGTCAACTTCGGGTCGTTCTTCCTCGCCATGTTCATGAGCTTGTTCGTCATCTACGGCTTCGATACCGCATCGACGCTCGCCGAAGAGACGAACGACCCGAGGCGGATGGCGCCCCGCGCCGTCCTCGCCTCGGTGGCCGGCGCCTTCGTGATCGGCGGCATCTTCCTGCTCGCCCTCCTCATCGCCATCCCCAACCTGAAGGGGGCGATCGCCGGCGGCTACGGCCCGGCGTCGATCATCGAGGCCAACTTCTCCAAGGTGCCGGCGACGATTTATCTGCTGATCGTTTCGGCCGCCATCCTCGTCTGCTGCATGTGCATCATGACGGCGACGATCCGGCTCTGCTTCAGCATGGCTCGCGACAACAACCTGCCCTTCTCGCGCCCGATCACCAAGGTCAGCCCGTCACTGCACACCCCCATCGTCGCCTGCGTGGTGGTCGGCGTGCTCTCGGCCGTCCCCATGATCCAGTACGCCGGCGCCGGCTACGTCGCCATCGCCGCCACGGGCATGATCTACCTGAGCTACTTCCTGGGCAACGTCGCCTCTCTGAAAGCGCGGTTCCAGGGCTGGCCGCGCGTGAAATCGCCCTTTGCTCTCGGCCCTTGGGGCAAGGTCGTCAACACGATCGGGATCCTCTACGGCGGCGCCATGCTCGTGAACTTCGCCTGGCCGCGGGCGGCCAGCAACCCCGAACCGATCCAGACCGTCGTTGCGAAGAGCCAGCTGCTGAACTTCCACATCAACTTCCTCAACCACATCCCGGTCCTCTACACCGTGCTCGTCGTCTGGCTGATCATCGGGATGCTCTACTACGGCCTCGTGCAACGCCGGAAGAACCTCCCGCCCGTCACGATCCCACCGGAGACCGGACGTCCTTAGTGCTCCGGCACCTCAAAACTCCAGACGACCACCCGAGTCCGATCGCCGAGGAACACGTCGGTGGCGAACTCGACGGGCAAGCTCTCAGCGTCGAAGGCCGTTCGCCGCACGAGCAAGACCGGCGTGCCGGCGCTCACGCCGAGCAGCTTGGCGACCCGCCGGTCGGCCGCTACCGGCTCGAGCACCTCACGGGCGTGAGTCGGCCGGCGCCCGTAGCGGTCGCCGAGCAGGCCGTAGAGGGACTGCTCGAGCGGCTCGTCCAGGAGTCCTGGGAAGGCCTCGGCCGGGAAGCAGGACGACTCGAGCAGCACCGGCGTGCCACTCGCCAGGCGCAGCCGCTGCACTTCGAACACGGGAGCTCCCTCGCTCAGGTCGAGCCCCTCGGCGACTGGCGGCGAGGCGGCGATCTGGCGAGCGCTCAGCACCTGCGCACCGGCGACTCGACCTTGCCGGCGCAACTGCTCCGAGAAACCCGCAAACGCGCTCAGATCCCGGTCCACCGTCCACTTGCGCACGAAGGTGCCCCCGTGCCGGCCGACGACCCGGTCGATGAGGCCGCGGCCTTCGAGGACCGTGAGCGCCTGACGCAACGTCAGACGGCTGACACCGAGGGAGGCCGCCAAGGCCGGCTCGGGCGGGAAACGGTAGCCGGGCTCGTAATTCCCGTCGGCGATACCGCGCTCGATGGCGGCGGCGATCTGCACGTAGAGGGGACCATCGCCTCGCGACAACATGGACGAGTCGGTTGCGTTCGCCATCGACCCCCCTCCCGTCGCGCCGTCCGAGCCCGAACCGCCGACAGGCCGAGCAGGGGCAATTTACCCAGTGCACCGCCCCGCGTCCGCGCGCCACAGCCAGGGCGGCGCCACCGCCGCCTCGCTGGCGCCGTCGCCGCCTCATAGGGGGAGCGGTGGCGGAGCGGGCGAGAGCGGTCATCATCGGCGGCGGCGTCGGCGGTTGCTCGATCGCCTACTGGCTGACGCGTCTCGGATGGGACGACGTCGTGCTCGTAGAGCGGGCTCAGCTGACGAGCGGCTCGACGTTCCACTCGGCCGGGCTCGTCGGCCAGCTGCGGGGCTCTCAGTCGCTCACCCGGATGATGATGAACTCCGTCGAGCTCTACCGGGAGCTCGGTGACGAGGTCAGTCTGGACACGGGCTGGCACGAGGTCGGCTCCCTGCGGTTGGCCTCGTCGGGCGAGCGCATGGAAGAGCTCCGCCGCCAGGCCGCCTGGGCCGAGACCTTCGGCCTCCCGCTCGAGCTGATCTCGGCCAAGGAGGCGGCCGAGCGCTTCCCGCCACTCGACACCGATGGCGTCGCCGGGGCGGCCTTCCTCCCCACCGACGGCTTCCTCGACCCGAGCCAGCTGACGCTGGCCCTCGCCAAGGGTGCCCGTCTCCAAGGCGCCGACCTCCGCACCGAAACCCGCGTGACCGCCATCTCGGTGAGCGAAGGCCGCGTCACCGGCGTCGAGGTGGAGCACGCCGGGGCCACCTCGACGATCCTCGCCGATATCGTCGTCGACGCCGGCGGCATCTACGCCCACGAGATCGGCGCCATGGCCGGCATCCACGTCCCCCTCGTTGCCATGGCGCACCAGTACGCCATCACCAAGCCGAGCGGCCTGCCGGCGAACATGCCGACGCTGCGCGATCCCTCGCTGCTCGTGTACTTCCGCGGCGAGAGCGGCGGCCTCGTCGCCGGCGGCTACGAGCGCAACCCGGCTCCGTGGGGTCTTGGCGGCATCGCCGCCGACTTCAACAACAAGCTCCTCGAGGAAGACTGGGAGCGCTTCGCTCCCTTGTTCGAGAACGCCACACGGCGCGTGCCGTTGCTCGCCGACGCCGGGATCGTGAAGCTCGTGAACGGGCCGGAGGCATTCACGCCCGACGGCGAGTTCATCCTCGGCGAGTCGGCCGTCGGCGGCTTGTGGGTAGCAGCCGGATTCTGCGCCCACGGCATCGCCGGCGCCGGCGGGATGGGCCGTCTCGTGGCGGAGTGGATCGCCCTCGGCCAACCCGGTCTCGACGCCTGGCACATGGACTCGCGTCGTTTCGGCGACCAGTACCGCAGCCGGGCCTACACCCTCGAGCGGACCACGGAGGTCTACGCCACCTACTACGACGTCAAGTACCCGGGCCAGGAACGGCACGCCGGCCGACCGCTCCGGCTCTCCCCGCTCTTCGGGCGCCTCGAAGCGCTCGGCGCCGCCTTCGGGGAGAAGTCGGGCTGGGAGCGGGCGAACTGGATCGCCGGCAACGAGCCGGCCGGCGACGAGAGCCTCCGGCCCCGAGGTTGGGCCGGCAAGGAGTGGTCGCCGGCCATCGGTGCCGAGCACCTCGCCTGCCGCCAGGGCGTCGCCCTGTTCGATCAGACGTCCTTTGCCAAGCTCGAGATCTCCGGCTCCGGCGCCCTCGCGGCCCTCGAGCACCTCTGTGCCAACCGCATCCACCGGCCGGTTGGCCGCGTCGTCTACACCCAGCTCCTCAACGAACGCGGCGGTATCGAGAGCGACCTCACCGTGACGCGCCTTGGCGAGCAACGGTTTCGCATCGTCACCGGCACCGCCTCGGGCCGTCACGACCGCGCCTGGATCGAAGCCCACCTGCCCGCCGATGGCTCCGTACACGTGGAGGACGTCACCTCCCGCTATGCCTGTGTGTGTCTCTGGGGGCCGCTGGCGCGCCAAGTCCTGGCGCCGCTCACGGAGGCGGACGTGTCGGCGGGGGGGTTTCCTTACCTGACGGCGGCAGAGCTGAACGTCGGGCCAATTCCTTGCCTCGCAGTTCGGGTCACGTTCGTGGGTGAGCTCGGCTGGGAGCTCTACTGCCCCGCCGAGTACGGCGTGCGGCTCTGGGACGCGCTCTGGCGAGCTGGGCAGGCGCACGGGATCGTGGCCGCCGGCTACCGCGCCATCGAGTCGCTCCGCCTCGAGAAGGGCTACCGGGTCTGGGGATCCGACATCACCTCGGTCGACACGCCGTTCGAAGCAGGGCTCGGTTTCGCCGTCGCCATGTCGAAGGAGGACTTCATCGGTCGCCGAGCGCTCGAGGGCGCCGGCTCGCCGGCGAGGCGCCTCGCCTGCCTCGTGCTCGACGACGCATCCTCGGTCGTGCTCGGCGAGGAGCCGGTGCGGGTCGATGGGTGCCTGGCTGGGCGCGTCACGAGCGGCGGCTACGGATACAGCGTGGCGCGGTCCATCGCCTATGCCTACCTGCCGGCCGAGCACGCCGTCGCCGGCAGGCGGGTCGAGGTCAACCTCTTCGGGCAGTGGCTGGGCGGGGAGGTGGCAGCCGAGCCGCTCTACGACCCGGAGAACGCCCGCGTGCGCGGCTGAGGGCGCCTCAGGCGAGGAGGGCGGCGAGCGCCAGCGAGGACTCGAGATCGATCGTCTCCAAGCGCTCGAAGAAGCCCGTCGCGTGTTCCCCGGCGTAGCCCTCGAAATCGATCTCGAGCGCCGAGATGGCCATCTGCACGACGCCCCACATGGCCTCTCGCGCTTCGGAGGCGAGCTGGAAGAGGCGGAGGGCTGCCAGATGCGGCTCCTCGGCGCGCTCGAAATAATGACGCAGCAGCGCTTCCTCCTGCGGTGGACCGAAGCCGTGGTTGACAGCGAGGTTGCCGAGATCGAAGAACGGGTCGCCCATGCCCGAGTACTCCCAGTCGACGATCCGGATCCCCCCGTCGTAGAGCAGGTTCGAGTTCAGCAAGTCGTTGTGGCAGAGCGCTGCCGGCTTCCACGGCCTCACGGCCGCGATGCGCTCGAGCGTGGCGGCCATGGCTTCGTAGTCGAAGGGCGGGACGACGCCGTGGGCGTGCGCCTCGCGGCAGTAGGCGGGAACGAGCCGGAACGTGTCGAAGGTTGCAGCGACGGTGCCGGCCCCGTGCACGCGCCGGAGGGCAACGGCGATCTCTCTCACGTACGGCTCGCCGCCGACCTCGCCCGGGTCGATGGGACGGCCGTCGATGAAGCGCGTCACGACGATGCCGTCGCTCAGATCGGCCCGCACGAGCTCGGGACCGATGCCGAGGCCGGCAGCCAAAGTGCACGCCGCCAGCTCGCTGTCGCGATCGATGCCGAGCAATTCCGTACGTGCACCGATCAGGCGAAGGACGAAACGCTCCTCGCCGACAGTCACCCGGTAGTTGGAGTTCGTGATCCCGCCGGCGAGCGGCTCGGCCACGGCGGCGGTGCCAGGCCACAGGCGGGCAACGACATCGGCGACCGCCGGGCTCATGTCGCGAACGTAGCCCGGCGCCGTGGCCTGCTCGCTAGTTTCTCAGGCTGACATCCCGACCGAGGAGGAACCATGTACTCCGGCCTGACCGCAGACGAGATCCGCATCACCGGCCACGGTGGCGACGAGATCAACGCCTACTTCGCCGAGCCTCACGGGGACGGGCCGTTCCCGGGCGTCGTGATCATCCACCACATGCCGGGCTGGGACGAGTCCACCACCGAGATCGCCAACCGGTTCGCCGCCCATGGCTACCTCGCCATCGTGCCCAACCTGCACCACCGCGACGCCCCGGGAGCTTCCCCCGACGACGCCGCTGCCGCGGCCCGCGCGGCCGGCGGTGTCCCGGACGACCGGCTCGTCGGGGACGTCGGCGGGGCCGCCAGCTGGCTACGGGCGCGCCCGGATTCGAACGGGAAAGTCGGCGTCATCGGGTACTGCTCGGGTGGGCGGCAAGCCTTTCTCGCCGCTTGCTCGCTCGATATCGACGCCGCCGTCGACTGCTACGGGGCCTTCGTCGTCGGGGATCCGCCCGAGGCGATGAGCCGTATGAAGCCGCTGCTGCATCTCGCCGAGAACCTGCACTGCCCGTTGCTCGGCCTGTTCGGGCTCGACGACCAGTTCCCCTCCCCCGATCAAGTCGACACCCTCGAGGCGGAGCTGCAGCGACTCGGCAAGGAGCACGAATTCCACCGCTACGAAGGGGCGGGCCACGCCTTTTTCAACACGGCGAGAGACTCCTACCGCCCGGCGGCCGCCGCCGACGGCTGGCAGCGCATCTTCAGCTTCTACGGCCGGCTCCTGCAGGCTTGAGGAGAGCGGCATGTGCACCTATCTCACGTCCGCCACCTCGGTGTCCGGCAGCGGCAAGGGCGCGCAGGGCTGGTTCGCCTTGACGAGTGCGATGGCCTATTTCGACCACCCGTACCACTCGCCTGACGAGCACACCCTCAACATCGACTTCTTGAACGAGGCCGAGGGCCCGTCGGCCCGAGTTGCCGTCGAGCTGACGGCCGAGTCGGCCCGAGCGCTCGTGCGCTGCATCGAGGAGGCCCTGGCCAACGCCGGCTCGGCCGCCGCCCCCGGCGGTCCCTCCGCAGCGGTGGAACGCCCCTCCTAGACTCCGAGCCATCGCACTGACGCGATGCCCGATCGCCAGCGGCGCCGACCGGAGAAGGGGGCACGATGGACGTCTGGGAGATGGCCCACGGCGAGCGTTTACAGATCGCCGAGCAGCTCGAGGCCCTGCCAGAGGAAGCCTGGACCGAGCCGACGCTGTGCGAGGGCTGGACGGTGGCCGATGTCGTCGGCCACATGACCGCCATCGGAACGATGTCCACCGGCAGGTTCGTGAAAGGCATGCTGGGGAACCGGCTGAACTTCGGCGCCTTCCAGGCCGAGGGCATCGCCGCCGTCACGAAAGACAAGTCTCCGGCCGAGATCCTCGAGGCCTTCCGTGCGACCGCCGAGTCGCGCGCCAAGCCACCTGGGCCGAAGACGACCGTGCTCGGCGAGGTACTCGTGCACGGCGAGGACATCTTCCGACCGCGGCGGACGGGTTTCGGGCAGCACCCGGTCGAGAACGTCGTGACCGTGGCGGACTTCTACAAGCGCAACGGCTTCCCCCTCAAGGTGAAGCGGCGCATCGCCGGCGTGACGCTCCGGATGACCGACGGCGACTGGTCGTTCGGATCGGGTCCGGAGGTGGCGGGGTTGGGCATCTCGATCCTCATGGCGATGGTGGGTCGCAAGATCGCTCTGTCCGACCTTCAAGGCGAAGGCGTCGCCGTGCTCTCCGGCCGCTCCTGAGGAGCGGCCTCAGCCCGTGAGCGAGCGGTAGCGGTCGCGCAGCAACCGCTTGTAGATCTTGCCGTTGTCCTGCCGGGGAAGCTCGGCCACGAAGTCCACCGATCGCGGGCACTTGAAGTGGGCGAGCTGCGAGCGGCACAGCGAGATCAGTTCGGCGGCGAGCTCGTCGGAGCCCTCGACGCCCTCCTGCAGCTCGACGACGGCGAGCACCGACTCGCCCCATTCGGGATCGGGCACGCCGATCGTGGCGGCGTCGGCGACGTGGCGGTGCTGGAGGAGGACGGCATCGACCTCTGCCGGGTAGATGTTCACGCCCCCGGAGATGATGAGGTTCGCCGAGCGGTCCGTCAGGTAGAAGTAGCCCTCCTCGTCCTCGCGCCCGACGTCGCCGAGGGTGAAGTACTCCCCTCGGTAGCTCGAAGACGTCTTGTCCGGGTCCTTGTAGTACTCGAAGCGAGCCCCCGGCGCCGGCCGCAACCAGATGAGGCCGATCTCGTTCGGCGGCAACGGCGTGCCGGTCTCGTCGCCCACGAGCATCTGGCCAGGTGTGTAGGGCTTGCCGACGGTGCCGGGGTGCTCCAGCCACGTGGCCGAGTCCACGAAGCTCCCGACGCCCTCACTGGCGGCGTAGTACTCCCAGACGATCGGGCCGAGCCACTCGATGATGCGCTGCTTGACCGTGACTGGGCACGGCGCCGCGCCGTGCAGCACGTAACGCAGGCTCGAGAGGTCGTAGCGCTCTCTCACGTCGGCAGGAAGCGAGAGCAGGCGGTGGAACATCGTCGGGACGACATGGGTGTGGGTGACGCCGTGCTCTTCGATGAGGGCGAGCGTCCGGGCGGCATCGAAGCGCTCCATGAGCACGACGCTGGCCCCATAGGCGATCGGCGCCGCCAGCGAGAACGACAGGGGGGCGGCATGATGGAGTGGCCCGGTGCACAGGTGCACGTCGCCGCCGCCCTCCCGGTAGCCGTAGATGTTGACCCCGAGCATGTTGGCGGCGCCGGCAGCCGAACGGAAGACTCCTTTCGGCCGACCGGTCGTGCCCGAGGTGTAGAGCATCGTCGTGCCGAGCGAGGGATCCTCCAGATCGGAGGCGTCCTCGGCATCCCGGACGGTGGCGTAGTCCTCGAAGCCATCGGGAATCGACCCGTCGGGCGCCGGACCGACGAGCAGGCGGACCCGGCAGTCTGGGGCACCCTCGAGTGCGCCGGCGGCCGCGGGGGCGAGCGATCCGGATGCCACGAGGGCCTTGGCATCGCAGTCGGCGAGGATGTAGGCGACTTCGGAGGCGGTGAGGTAGCGGTTGATCGGCGTCATCCGCAAACCGGAACGGTTCGTCGCAAAGACCGCTTCGGCGAACTCGACCTGGTTCCCGCACATGACTGCGAACGAGTCGCCGGGCAGAAGCCCGCGCCGCCGCAACGCCCGGGCCAGCTGATTGGCCCTCCCGTTCAGCTCGGCGAAGGTGACCGAGCCGGCGGCAGAGATGACGGCCGGCGTCGACGGGGTGGCGGCCGCCCACCAGGCGAGCAACATGCCCTCTTTGGCTGCGGCCTCCTTGGAACGTGGTTCTGGCACGGGCGAACCTTATGCCGCCTCCTGCCGGCCGCGCCGGATGCGCGGCCACTCGGCTCGCCAACGATGCTGTCCGGTCGCTAGACCATGGGGGGGCGACCGAAGTCATGGCGCCCAGCCCGTCGCCACACGAGGAGCTCGGCATGAAGCTGGAACGTATCGCCAACATCAACGACGCTCGCCGGATCGCCAAGCGCACGCTGCCGGCCGTGGTCTTCGACTACATCGACGGAGCAGCGGACGACGAGATCACGGCTCGTGCCAACGTCTCGGCCTTCGACGACGTCACCCTCGTGCCCCGCATGGGCATCGACGTGCGCACGCCCGATCTCGCCACCACGGTTCTCGGGACGCCTGTGTCGATGCCGTTGCTGCTGGCGCCGACCGGCCTCGTGCGCATCATGCACCCGGACGGCGGCGCGGGCGCCGCTCGGGCTGCAGCCAACCAGGGCACTCTCTCGGTGCTCAGCACCGTTGCCGGCTCGCCCATCGACGAGGTGGCCCCCGTGGCGCCGGGACGTGTGTGGTTCCAGCTCTACGCCGGCGGCGGGCGACCCGAAGCCGACAAGCTGCTCGACCGCGCCGCCGGTGCCGGCGTGGACGTGCTCGTCGTCACGATGGACACGCCGGCGCTCGGCAACCGCGAGCGCGATCGGCATCACGGCGTCACCGGCCCGATCCGCGTGGACGCCCACAACGCCGTCCATCTCGGCCCCCAGGTGCTGGCGCGACCGGTCTGGACCTATCGGATGGCCCGCGACGGCGTGAGCACGATCCGGCGCACGCGCGCTGCTGCGGGCGCTGCGGGCGCGGCAGGCCCGGCACCGGCACGACACACCGATGCCGACGGCCCGGCTGCCGCTCCGTCCGAGCCCGGCGCCCAGGCTCGCGGCTTCTCCATGCTGAAGATGGTCGCCTCCCCCTTCAGCTGGGCGGACATCGAGTACCTGCGGGGACGATGGACCGGCAAGCTGGCGGTGAAGGGCCTCCTCAGCGGTGCCGATGCCCGCATCGCCACCGACATCGGTTCGGAGGCGGTCATCATCTCCAACCACGGGGGCCGCCAGCTCGACGGGGCGCCGGCGACGTTTCGTGTGCTCCCCGAGGTCGTCGACGCCGTTGGAGACTCGGCCGAAGTGCTGCTCGACAGTGGCGTCCGCCGAGGGACCCACGTCGTGAAGGCGGTGGCGCTCGGAGCCCGAGCCGTCTTCATCGGACGCCCGTACCTGTACGGTCTCGCCGCCGGCGGCCAACCCGGCGTGGAGCACATCTTGGACCTGTTCCGCGCCGAGATCACCCGCACGATGGTCCTGCTCGGGTGCCCCGCCGTGTCCGAGCTCAGTCCGGAGTGGGTGAAGGCGACCCGCCGCTGAGGCGGTCGTAGCTTGGCCAACCTGGCGACGATGAGCGAGGGCACAGAGGGCTGCCATGAGCTCAGGAGGGCTTGCCGAGTATCATGGCGTGGATGCCCGGCACCATCGAGACCGATGGCTCTGGCGCGCCCATCCCCCCGCAAACCACCATCTCCCCGAGCTCGCACCCGAGGCGGATGACCGAAGCGGTGACCCTCCGCTGGCAGCGGCTGAGCGGAACCCCCGGGGCGGTGCGGGCAAGTGTCGTCGCCGCTGCCCTGCTGTGGGCTGCCTCGGCCGTCACCTGGACCCTCGAGTGCCTGCGGATCCACCGCACCGACAGCGGCCTCGGTTGGGATCTCGTCACATCGTGGCGGGCCGAGCAGGCCTTCGTTCACGGCAGCCAGCCTTATTCGTTGGCTGACACCCACCATCGACTCTTCCTCTACCCGCCGAGCTCACTCATCCTCATGCGCCCGATTGCGCTCTTCTCGCTGCACGGCGTGGCCGTGTGGGGACTCGTTGCGACGGCCGCGATGACGTGGGCGGCCGTCATGATCTCCGCAGCGGCGCTCGGCCGCCGCTGGTGGGGGCTCACCGCCGCGATCGTCGTGTTCGCGTTACGTTTCGCCCAGCCGGTCGTGGCCGAGCTCGGACTCGAGAACGTCACCGTCCTGTGCACCCTTGCGCTCGCCGCCTTCTTCCTGTTCGCCAAGAAGGACCAATGGGTCTGGGCCGCCGTTGCCATCGGTGTGACGCTGTCCATCAAACCGTTGCTCCTGCCGGTCCTCGTCATCTTCGTGCTCGTGAGGCAGTGGCGTGGCCTCGCCGTAGCCGTCGCCATCCCTGCCGTGTTGAACGTCGTCGCCTTTGCCGTCGTGACCGACCCGAGCGCCGTCTTCGCAAAGCTGCCGAGCCTCCTCAACCGCTCCGGCACGGGTGTTCAGCTGAACTCGGCCTGGGTGGACGTGCTGCGCAGCTTCGGCGTCCCCGACTACGCCACCATCCTCATCCGGCTGGCAACGGTGGCGATCGTGCTCGTCGCCGCCTGGTGGTCGTGGCAGCGGCTCGACGACTTCGTCCTGCGGGTCGTCACCACGACGAGCCTGTTGCTGATCGGCACGTACCTGGCAGGCACGCTGTCAGAGAACCACTTCATGCTGACCCTCGTGCCACTGGCGATGACGGTGATCCTGCCCAGATCCCCGATGCGATCGGTGGCCGCCTGGCTCGGCGTGCTGCTGTTCATGGGGCTCACGCCGCCGGGGTCGGTCCTCGGTCTCGATGCCGGCGCAAACCTGTCGGCGTGGCGCGCCTTTGGGATGATCCTCGTCGTGCTCAGCGTGCTCGTGACCCTCGGCCGCCGGCGCTCGTCTCGCTCGCCGGGCTCATCGAACGAGCGCCCGAGTGCCGCCGGCGGCCCGGAGCTCACGGCGACGACGCCGGACAGCGCCGGCGCGGTCCGGGAGGCCCTGGCTCGATGACGGCCATCGTCGCCGACAGCCCGGCTGCCTCGGAGACTTCCGCCGCCGCCCCCGACGTCGAAGCCGACCGGACCCGCCGCCGGCGACGCACGACGGTGTTGTGCATCCTCACCTATGTGGCGCTGGCAGTCATCGCCTTCCTTCCCCACAGCCCCTTCGGAACGCGGTCGATCCCGTCGGCCGGCCCTGGCAACCCGGCCGGCTCGGACCCGTACCAGATGTCCTGGTTCCTGGCCTGGCTCCCCTACGCGCTCACCCACGGCCTCAACATCTTCCACACGACCGGGTTCGACTACCCCACCGGCGTCAACCTTGCCGACAACACGACGGTGCCGCTGCTCAGTTTCATCGCCTGGCCGATCACGGCGAACCTCGGCCCGATCGCCGCTTTCAACTTCCTCATCCGCTTGGCGTTCGCCCTCTCGGGCATCTCGATGTTCGCCGTATTGCGCCGGTGGTGCACATCCCTCATCGGCCCGTTCGTCGGCGGGTTGCTCTACGCGTTCGGCCCCTACATGACCGGGCAGGAGCTCCACCTCGATCTCGCCTTCGTGCCCATCCCTCCCTTGCTCGTGTGGTGCGCCGACGAGCTCGTCCGCACCCAGCAGATGCGCCCGTGGCGTCTCGGGATCCTCATCGGCGTGGCCACGACGGCGGAGTTGCTCATCTCGCCCGATGTCCTCAGCGGCTGCATGGTGCTCGTCGGCTGCGCGGTCGTGGTCCTCCTCGTCCGCCACCGGCGCCTGCTGCGAGAGCGGTGGCGTTATCTCGCGTCGGCCTCGGTCGTCGCCGGCGTCACGTTCGCCCTCCTGTCCGGCTACCTGATCTGGTACATGATCGCCGGGCCGAACCACCTGACGGGCGCCGTCATCCCCACCTCGGCGCTGCAGGGGCTCCACTCCGACCTCCTCGGGACGGTCGCCCCCACCGTCAACCAGATCCTGGCGCCCTCGTTCATCGCCCATTTCGGCAACGAGATGGTGGCCGGCAACCTCTCCGAGAACGGCACCTACCTCGGGCTGCCGCTCTTGATCCTGCTGATCTTCATGTTCCGACGGCTGAAGGGCGATCCGGTCGTGCGCGCCTTCGGGTGGCTGGCCGTCACGTCGTTCGTCATCTCGCTCGGCTCGAGGCTGAGCATCGGGACGCTCAACACCCACATCCCGCTTCCCGAGCTCGTCTTCGCCCACCTTCCTCTGCTCGACAACACCATCCCGGCTCGCTACTCGCTCTACACGAGCCTGTTCGTCGCCATGCTCCTCGGCATCGGCGTCGATCGCCTCTGGCGGCGACGCGGCGCCCCCAGCGTGTTGAGCGAGAAGTGGCGCTCCCGGCTCGGGCCTCTCGGCGCCGACACGGTGCCGGCACGGCGAGCGCGAGTGGGCCTGGCGGCCGGCGTCGTCGCCCTCTCGCTCCTGCCGAACATCCCGTTCCCGAGCCAGCCGCTGCCATGGCCAGCCTCGCTCACCCGGGAGATGGGCCTCATCGTCCCGCCCGGCTCGGTCGTTCTCGCCTACCCCTACCCGACGCCGCTGCACCCGGGACCGATGGTCTGGGAAGCGACCGCCGGCATGGACTTCCAACTGCTCGGCGGCTACGCCAACATCCAGATCGGCCAAAGCGGCCACCGCTGGCCGGCGTTGCTGACGCCGCCCTACGTGCAGGAGCTGCTCGGTTACTCGTCCTTCGGCGACCATTGGCCGCTGCCGGCGCCGGCAAACGCGGCGGACGTCGACGCCCTCCACATCTTCCTCGCCCGTTACTCAGTCGGCGCCGTCGTGTACTGGGCGGGCGGTGACGACCGCGTCCCGGTCTACAACTACCTGGCGGCGGCGCTCGGCAAACCGACGCTGCGGGCGCACCGCATCGCCATCTGGCTGCCGGTGAACGGGCACTGGCGATCGCCCCATCACGGACCATGACCGTCACCGAGGCGCGTCCGGTCGACGACGCGGGCGACGCGGCGCTCTCCGGGCGGGTCGCGGGCTGGACGCCGGCGCGGCGCCGGCAACTCGCCGCCGCACTCCCCATCCTCGTGCTCGTCCTCGTCCCCACCGCCGTCTTCGTCGGCGCCGCCGTCATCACCGGTCACCCGCTGCTCGTCGGCGACAACCTCATTCAGAGCTACCCACTGCGTGCCCTCGTCGGCACTGATCTCCGCCACGGTCAGATGCCGGTCTGGGATCCGTGGATCTGGAGCGGAACGCCGCTCATGGCGGGACTCAACGCCGGAGCGTTCTACCCGACGACCTTGCTGTTCGCCATCATGCCGCCAACGGGCGCCTGGGTGATCGGCCAGATCGTCGCCTCGGCCTCGGTGGCGGTCGGGACGTACTGCTTCGCCCGCGCCTGCGGAACCTCCCGCCTGCCGGCGTTCGTCGCCGCCGGGTCGTTCGCCTTCGCAGGCGCCGTCGCCGCCCAGGGTGCGGTGCACATGGACATGGCGGAGGGTTTCGCCTCCTTGCCATGGATGCTGCTGGCGGTCCGGCGCATCGATGACGATGGCCGTTGGCGCTGGGCGGTGTTGCTCGGCGCCGCCGTCGCCTGTCTCGTCCTCGCCGGCGCCCCGGAGGCGATCCTCGATGTGAGCATCCTCGCCCTCACCTACGCCGTGATGCGCTGGGCGCTGCGGCCGGGCGGCTGGCTCCGGCGGGCGAGCCGCGTCGGCGCGGGCTTCGCCATGGGCATCGGTCTCTCGGCATTCGTCTGGCTACCCGCCCTGCGCTTCATCGCCACTTCGCAGCGTGCCGCCGTCAGTCAGGCCTTCGCCTCCAGCTACAGCTTCCCGCCACGCTCGCTCCTGCTCGGGCTCGTCCCCTTCGTCGAGGGAGGCTGGGGCCTCATCGCCCAACCGCAGTACTTCGGGCTTTCCAACCTCCCCGAGGTCGCCTTCTACATCGGCATCCTCCCGGTGATCGCCGCCGTTGCCCTGCTCTCCCGGCAGTGGAGAACCTGGCTGCCGAGAGGCGAACGGCTCACCTGGTACGTCGTCGGAGCCGTCGGGCTCGTGCTCGCCGTGGGGGCGCACACGCCCCTCGAGCACCTCATCTTTCGCATCCCCTATTACGGCAAGCAACGTGACGAAGGGCGAAACATCGTCGACGTCGACTTCGCCGCCAGCATGCTCCTTGCCTGGTGGCTCGACGGCGGGAGCCGGCCGAAGAGGGCTCGCACCCGTTCGGAGCTCGTGGCCGGCTTGGCCGTGTTCGCCGTCGCCGCAGGAGTGCTCGCCTGGCTCGAAGCCAGCCCGGCGTCACTCTGGCGGGCGCTCGGAGCCACGGCGCCGCCTGCCGCGCATCTCGGGAGCATCAAGGTCGCCAGCTCCGTCTCGATGGCGCTCGCCCTCGGCGCCGTCGGCATCGTGCTCCTGCGGCCTCGCTTGGGCCGCGTGCGGTGGCTCCGCCTCGCCCTCGTGTTCGTCGTCGTCGACGTCGGCCTCTACGCCTCCGGCATGATGTTCGGCCCGTCCGAGGCGACGCCGACCTCGTCCAATCCCGGACCGCTGCTCCGGCTCGTGAAGGACAACCTCTCGACGGCTGGTCGCTACGCCGTCTACGACCCCGACCTGTTCTACCCCTCGGTCATGAGCGAGGCGGGCGAGGCAGACGTCGGCATCATGGTGGACCTTCCGAGCGTGCAGGGTTACGGCGCCGTCGTCGGCTCGAAGTACTCCCTCCACACCGCCACCCACATCCGCGGATCGCTGGCAGCCGGCGAGCTCCAAGCCGGCTACTTCAAAGCCCTCGACCTCCAAGTGATGCTGGCGCCGCCGGAGGAGTTCCTCGAGCCCATCGCCGCATCGCCGTCGGCGTCGGCGTCAGCGTCGGCGGCCGTCAACCTGTCGCCCATCTCCGAACGTGCCGGCGTCGACCCGCTGCTTCCTGCCGGCGACGAGTTCCCGCCACAGGAGATCCTCCCCGAGCCTCCGCTCTCGAGCCCGCGGGCGGCGCTCTTGCTCGGTGCGAGCAACGGTTGGTTCTTCGGGACCGTGGCTTCACCGAGCGCGGCCGCTCTCGTCCTGTCCCACCCGGCGCGCGGCCAAACCGTCCGCGTCGGCCAGATCGCTCCGGGCGGCTCGGTCAAGTGGCAGCCGCCCCAACGGCTCGCCGGCGGGGGCGTCGTCGCGCTCCGCGTCTCGGCGACACCCAGCATCGGGCTCCTGATCGAGCTCCTCGCCGGCGCCGAGCTCGGGCCGATGCAGCTCACGATTGCCGACGACGGCCACGCCTACGCGGCTGATGGCCCGCTCTCGTTCGCCGTCAGTCCGGCATCGTGGACCGATGTGGGGGGCGCCGACCACTTCGCCGTCTTCAAGACCAAGTACACCCCGCAGGAGGCCTGGGTGCAAGCGCCGGGAACCTTTGCCATCGCCGACCACCTGCCTGCCGCCGTCACCATCGTGTCGCAGAGCACGACGTCCGCCACGATCGCAGTGCAGGTCCACCGCTCGTCGATCCTGTTGCGCAGCTCGGCCTGGGACGCCGGCTGGCAGGCCGAGATCCTGAGCGGCCCGGCGGCCGCCCGCGAGATGCACGACCGGACGTTGGCCGGCGCCCACGCCACGCCGGTGCTCCAGGTCGGTGTCGTGCAGGCCGTCGACATCCCGGCCGGCGTCAGCGTGGTGCGATTCTCGTATGAGGCGGAGGGTTTCTCGAAGGGGCTCAAGATCACCGGCGCCACGCTCGTCCTCGGGGTGCTCGGGGTCGCCCTCGTCGTGGGACTCGAGCGACGCCGGCGGCGGGCCAGAGCGACGGACGTGCCGACAGGATGAACCAGCCGGCGCACAGCCCTCAGGTCGCTTTGCTGCCCTCGGACGCCGCGAAGGACCGCGTACACGTCATGGACGGCGTGGGAGCCTTCGTCGCCGAGCAGCTGGCCGCCTGGGAGGTGCCAGGTTGCGCGATCGCCGCCGTCCGGGGTGGGGACGTGGTCCTGGCAGCCGGATGGGGCCGGCGCGACATGGCGGCGGACCTCCCGGTCACCTCGGACACCCTGTTCGCCATCGGGTCCACGACGAAGGCCTTCACCGTGGCGACCGTCGGTGCCCTCGTCGACGACAGCATCCTCGAGTGGGAACGTCCCCTGCGCGACTACCTACCCGACCTCCGGCTGCACGACCCTGTGGTCACGGATCGTGTGACCGTTGTCGACCTCTTATGCCACCGGTCCGGCCTGCCTCGCCACGACCTGATCTGGGTCGGTCACCCGGACCGATCCCGCGCCGAGTTGGTCTACCGGATGCGGCATCTGCCCCTCAGCAAGGATCTGCGTCAGGCATTCCAGTACTGCAACCTCGGCTACCTCGTGGCGGGACACCTCGTCGAGATGCTCTCGGATCTGTCGTGGGAGGAGTTCCTGCGAGCCCGGCTTCTGACACCGCTCGGGATGAGCCGATCGAACCTGTCGGTCGAGGACATGGGCGCCGACCCGGACCACGCCACTGCATACGAACGCCGTCAAGGCGCCGTCGTTCCCGTGCCGCCGCGGCCCGTCACGGCAATGGCGCCAGCCGGCGCCATCAACTCGTGTGCTGCCGACATGGCTCGATGGCTGTTGGCACAGCTCGGTGCGGGGAAGGTGGACGGTGCGACCGTCATGTCGCTCGACACGGTGGGGCGCTCGCACACCGCCCACGTGGTGCTGCAGGAGGACCGGACGTTTCCTGCCTCCACCCGGCACGCCTACGGGCTCGGATGGATGATCGGGAGGTATCGCCAGCACCGCCTCGTCGAGCACGGCGGTGGCATCGACGGGTTCCTGACCGAGTGCATGCTGCTGCCGGACGACGGCATCGGCGTTGTCGTGATGACCAATACGTCCTCGAGCGCCATGGCCCCGGTCGTCGCCTACCGCGTACTCGATGAGCTGCTCGGTCTCGAGCCGCTCGACTGGTTCTCGGACCTCAAAGCTCGCTATGACGTTGCGGCGCAGGGGATGCGGGATGTGCGTGGCGCACGGCGTTGCGTCCCCGACGCCCCTCTGCCCAGATCCCTCGACGCCTACGCCGGCGAGTACGAGCATCCGGGCTACGGCACGTTCACGATCTCGCTCGAACAGGGTGCTCTGCGGCCGCGCCTCGGCACGATGGATCTGACGCTCGCCCACCGCCACTACGAGACGTTCGACCTCGAATGGCACGAGCTCGGTGATCAGTCCCACATCTTCCCGCTCATGTTTGCTTCGAACGCCGATGGCGATGTCACGGCCCTCACCGTCCCGTTCGAGCCCTCTGTCGAGCCGCTACGGTTCGATCGGCTACCAGATGCCCAGGCACTGGATCCGGAAGTTCTTCAGCGACTATGCGGTACCTACAGCCTTGGCACGATCGAGGTGGTCGTCGCCATGAAGAGCGAGCACGTGCTGAGCGTGGCCATGCCCGGCGGTTCGACACTCGAGCTGCGGCCCGGACGTGGTCTGCGTTTCGAGGTGAAGGGTCAGCCCGGTATCACCGCCGAATTCGAGCTGGACGAGGCGGGGGAAGCGGTCCGTTTGGTCGCACAGCCACTGGGGATATTCCGCCCGAGGAAATGACAGGCCTTCTGCCGTCGTCAGTCACTCACCAGGCTGACCGTGTCGCCGACGGCCACGAGCCCGCCCTGGCGGAAGGCGCCGTAGACACCGAGACAGAAGTCGTGCTCGTCGCGAAGGACGCGGGCGACGAACGTGTCGCGGCCGAGACCGGGCTGGGCGCGCGTCGGCAGGTTGCAGCGGATCGTCTTCATGAAGAGCTGGAACGATGCCGTCGCACCGACCCCGAGGCGGGATCCCACCCACTCGTCCTCGACGAAACCCTCCCCCTCGGCCTCGAGCACCATCGTCGGACGGAACCGTCGTACGTCCCAATCGCCTTGCGGGTGCAGACCTTTGGCGGCCCGCAGGCTGGCGGTCGTCATGACGTGCACGTCGGCGAAGTCGGCAAAATGGGTCGAGGGGCCGGCAAAGGTGACCGTGTCGGAGCTCTCGTCGGTGGAGTCCGCCAGAGCTTCGTAGGCCGGCATGACGCCGTCGGCGGGACGGCGGAGCTCGACGTCGTGACCGAGCCAGTCCGACAGCGCCGCCGCCGTCGCCGGGTCGGCTGCCTCGAGCTCCTTGCCACTCGGGAGGGCGATGACGACCGAGCCGTCGCTCGTGGTGCTGGCCGATGCATCGAGGAGCCGGCCATGACGCTTGGCCGACAGGAACACACCGCTCAGGGAGTCGACGAGCGCCCATTGGCGATCTCCGGCCGCCGAGCCGTTGGTGAACTCGAGCCGTTCCACCCGCTCGCCCTGCAAGGATTTCACGGGGTAGCGGAACAGCTGGCTGACGAGTGCCATGTCCGGCAGGCTACTTGCGACCGGCGATGAGAGTGGCGACGAGGCCGGTCCAGCCCGTCTGGTGAGAAGCGCCCAGTCCCGCACCGGTGTCCCCGTGGAAATACTCGTGGAACGGGATGAGGCCATGGAGACCGGGATCGCTCTGGAATTTCTCGTAACCGCCGAAGACCGGGCGACGCCCGTCGGTGTTGTCGAGAAAGATCGAGACGAGGCGGCGACTGATCTCGTCGGAGGCCGCCTGCAGCGTCACCATCGTGCCCGAGCCGGTCGGGCACTCCACCGTGAAGTCGTCGCCGAGGAACCGGTGAAAGCGGCGAAGTGCCTCGACGATGAGGTAGTTGATCGGGAACCAGATCGGTCCCCGCCAGTTCGAGTTCCCACCGAACAGGTTCGTGGTCGACTCCCCCGGCTCGTAGTCGACGGTGTCGAGCATGCCGGCGAGCTCGATGCTGAACGGGTGATCCTCGTGGAACTTCGACAGCGCCCGCAGCCCGTGCCCGGAGAGGAACTCGCTCTCGTCGAGCATGAACTGGAGCACGCGCCGGAGCCGGTCGGGCCCGACGACCGCCAGCAGGTGGGAGACGCCCGGCCCGAGGGCATGCGGGCGAACCACGGCGTCGGCGTACTCGGGTTTGTTGACGAGAAACCAGTCGAAGTGCTCGGCGAACCACGGCAGATCCTTCAGGGTCTCGGTGTCGAGCGTCGCCGTGGCGCACAGCGGGAGCAGCCCGACGACCGAGCGTACGCGCAGCGGGATGCCGTCGCCGCCGGCGAGACGCAGCAGGTCGTAGAAGAAACCGTCCTCGTCGTCCCACAAGCCCTGGCTGTAAACGGCTGAGCCGATGTAAGCGAAGTGCTCGAAGAACTTCACGGCCATGTCTTCGTACACGCGGTCGTGGCGGGCGAGCACGAGGGCGATCTCGAGCATGTTGAGGCAGAACATCGCCATCCACGACGTCCCGTCTGCTTGTTCGAGGATGCCGTCGACGGGGAGCTTGGCCGACCGGTCGATCGGCCCGATGTTGTCGAGACCGAGGAAGCCTCCCTCGAAGACGTTGTTGCCGGCGGCGTCCTTGCGGTTCACCCACCACGTGAAGTTGATGACGAGCTTGGCGAAGATGCGCCGCAGGAAGGCGTAGTCGCTCGAGCCGTCGACCTCGAAGACCCGCAGTGCCGCCCAGGCCTGCACCGGGGGGTTGACGTCCCCGAAGTCCCACTCGTAGGCCGGTAGCTGGCCGTTCGGGTGCATGTACCACTCACGGCAGATCGTCAGCAGCTGGGCTTTGGCAAAGCTCGGGCTCACCTGCGCCAGCACGACACAGTGGAAAGCCAGATCCCAGGAGGCGTACCACGGGTACTCCCACTTGTCCGGCATCGAGATGATGTCGTGGTTGTTGAGGTGGCGCCACCCGGCGTTGCGGCCGGACTTGCGGGCCGGAGGCGGCGCCGGCTGCCCCGGGTCCCCGTCCAGCCAGCGCTCGACGTCGTAGTGGAAGAACTGCTTGGACCAGAGCATGCCGGCGAAGGCCTGGCGCATGACGGCCGCCTCGTCAGCCGAGGCGTCTGCGGGCGAGATGCCGGCGTAGAACTCGTCCGCCTCGCGCTCACGTGCCGACAGCACGTCGTGTATCTGTTGGCGAGCGCTGCCCGCCGCTTCCGGCGCAAGCGAGGCGCCCGGCGCTCGTGTGGCGCCGGCAGCGGTCGTCGGCGCCAGCCGCAGCAGGATCTCGGCCTCCTCGCCGGCGGCGATCTCGAGGCGGTACCAGAGGGCCGCCTTGGTACCGCGGCGCTCGGGGTTGACCGAGGCAGCGCCGCTGACGACGTGATCGTTGATGCCGTCCTTCGGGTACGGTGTCGAGCCGCTCACGCCGAAGAGGCGCTCGAGGTTCGATTCGTTCTCGCAGAAGAGCAAGTCGGCCGGACCGTCGCCCGCCAGGCTGAACTGACCGAGGTGCTCGTGGGTCGCCAGGAGGCGATCACCGTCGGCGCTGATACGGGGAACTTCGTTCTCGGTGGCGCCGGCGACGGTCCCCCACGACCAGGTGTTGCGGAACCAGAGCGTCGGGAGCACGTGGAGGGCGGCGGCGTCCGGGCCGGCGTTGCGCAGGCGTATGCGCATGCACAAGTCGTCCGGCCTTGCCTTCGCGTAGTCAACCCGGATGTCGAAGTACCGGTTGTCGTCGAGCACGCCCGTGTCGATCAGCTCGAACTCCGGGTCGGACTTCGTCCGGCGGGCATTCTCGCCCACGAGCTCGGCATAGGGGAACGCCCGTTGCGGGTAGAGGTACCGCCAGCTCATCCACGAGTGCGTCGGCGTGCAGTCGACATACCACCAGTACTCCTTGGCGTCCTCCCCGTGGTTGCCCTGCGGACCGCTCAGGCCGAAGATGCGCTCTTTCAGGATCGGGTCGTGCCCGTTCCAGAACGCCAGAGCGAAGCACAACAGCTGGGCGTCGTCGCAGATGCCGGCGAGGCCGTCCTCGCTCCACCGGTAAGTCCGCGATCCGGACTGCTCGAAACCGAAGTAGTCCCAAGCGTCCCCGTTCTCGCTGTAGTCCTCCCGGACGGTTCCCCAGGCCCGCTCCGCCAGGTACGGGCCGAAGCGCCGCCAGGCCGGCCCAGCCTCGGCGAGCCGAGCGTGCTCCGCCGCCGGCTCAGACAGCAGAGCCTCCGGGCGGTCCCTGGGCGAGCGTTCCGAGCCATTCGGCGGGACGGATGCCCGTCTTCTTGAACTGCTTGTACCAGGCCTTGTACGTGGCGGGCGGGACCACTCCGCCGCCGGCAGCCGTGGTCGCGCCGAAGCGCTGCAGCCACGCTTGGCGGAACTCCTCCTCGTGCTCTCGCATCCCTGCCGAGATCCATCCGAAGAGCACGATCACCGCCAGCGGCAACACCACGTCCCTCCCCCTGTCCGGCCCACCTGTTCGGACCGGCGACGGTTCGCCGGGTCCCGCCTCCGATCTCGCTCAGCGCGATCGCGAAGCCATCCGGGGCTCGCCGACAATCTAGTCAGGACGGCGTCTTCGACTCGTCAGAGGCGGTCTGAAGCTGGCCGAGCGACGTCTCGGGCTCGTAGGACAACCGGCGCCGGGGAGGGCACGAAGGCAAGCCCGAAGTATTCGGTGAGCGCGAGTACGTCGAGGTGGACGTCCTTGATCGAGGCACCTGCCGACGACGGGTACTCGACGAGGCGTACGGCCGCGATCCCGCTCGACTCCCACCCGAGGGGCAGCTTCACGACCGTGCGGCCGTGGCCACCGTCGTAGAGGGAATAGCCGCTCGAGAAGTCATTCGAATACCAGGTGGTCGAGCCCTTCAACTCGATGGCGACGCCCACGGCGTCGGTCTGCCTCGTCACGACGCTCAAGTCGACGATGGCGTACTGCCGGCTGTCGCCGATCTCCGGCGACGTCGGGCTGGTCGACCCGTCGGCGTACCAGCGCGACAGCTCCTCGGCCGCAACCCGGTACGTCCAAGGGTGGGCGTCCATGACGGTCTCGCGGACGGCTCCCGTGACGGGGCCCGGTACGGGTGGCTGTTCCATGCGGAAGGTCGAGGAGCCCGTGTCGTCCTGGTAATCGTTACCGGAGGCGTTGCGCACGATGAGGTGGGTGCCGTAACGCTGCCCATGAAAGGGCACTTCCTCCTCCTTCGGAGACGTGCGGTTGACCGGGTACGTCGCAGAACAACCGCACGAGTCGTAGGTCGGGTCGACGATGGCGCCGGCCGGGGTGACCTCGAGGGCGACCGTCTCGGTGATATCGGTCATTCGGCCCCACTCACCGAGCTCGAGCCACGGCACGAAACTCGTCCCGGCATCCTCCTTCGACCAGATCGTCGTGTAGACGAGACGCTCGGTTCCCGCAGCAGCCCCTGCGGCAGCGCTCTCCTGCACGAAGCTCAGCAACGGCGTGTCGCTGGCAGCGGAGTCCGGGCGCCCGTACACGATGGGGGCGTACTGCATGGCGAGGTAGGCGGGGTTGGATGGTGCCACGATGGAGAGGCGGGATGCGATCAGGCGAACCTCGAGGGGAGCCCTGCTGTTCGAGAGCGTTCCGTCGACGGTGACGGACACCTGCTGGGACCCTGTCGACAGATCGCCGAACTGAGCCGCGTACGTGAACGGGCGCGAGCCGGCGAACAGGACGATCTGTTGCACGGGGCCGTTTCGCACCTTCACGTCGACGACGGCTGCGGTGTCGGTAGCGCTCGCCCACGAGGTGGCCGGCGCCGCCAGCACGAGTTGCAGCAACGCCACACCGGTGACGGGCTGGGGAGGCACACGATCGGCCGGCAACGTCACGCCGGCACCGGTGACTGCGGCCGGGCTCGCCAGATCTCCGGCCACGCCCGCTTGCAGCGTGAGGCCAGCACTCTGGCCGGCGAGGAGGACCTTGCCCGTAGGCACCCCCGGCGGCGACTGCCAGGCCGGAGGCGCCGGAGGGCCTTGCCCGCTCGTTGACGGACCGCCTTGTTCAAAGGAGATGCCGACCGCCCCGACGATGCTGACGGCGTTGCCGGCCGACAGCCGGACGGCAGCAACAAGGCACGTGCTCCCGCAGGTGAGAACTCCCACGGCGGTGTTGATGGAGGCGAACACGCGCAAGTTGACGGAGGCGCCGCCCGGCCCGGCGAAAGAGACGGCATTGGACCGGTTCTCGCACCCGTCCTCGCCGATCGTGACGGCCACCGGCGAGCACTCGACGGCGAGCAAGGTGGCTCCCGCCGGCTCGCCCGACACCGACACCGAGACGAGCTCGCCCGAGTCGAGGTTCTTCGACGGGCTCACCGTGACGTGCGTCGCCTCGCCGGTGGAGGCGCCGCCTGCCCGGAGCGAAGAGGCGGCGCTGACCGGAAGTGCGATCGCACTCGTGGCGGCGACCAGGGCGGCGAAGACGACAGCAGCCCGACCTCCTCGCCCCGGCAACACCGGGGACGAGAACGATCGGGCTGGTCGTGCTTTGGACATCGTGGCCTCCTCGAGGTGCGGGACCTCCCGTACCCTTGTGGAAGCGAGATGTTAGGGCGCTCGTGCCCCAGCAGCACTGGGGTGTCGAGCGCCCGCTCGCGTGAGCGAGTTCCCTCAGATCACCTTGACGTTGCGGGCCTCGTCGCCTTTGCGACCAGGTGCAACCTCGAACTCGACCTGCTGGCCGGCCTCGAGCGTGCGGTAGCCGGAGCCCTGCACGTTGCTGTAGTGGACGAAGACGTCCTCGCCATCGGGGCGAGACACGAAGCCGTAACCCTTTTCAGCGTTGAAAAACTTGACGGTGCCGACTGGCATTCTTACTCCTTGATTGTGCCTTCGAGAGGCGTTGTATTCGGTGTTGCGGTCAATGTTGCGATCGTTGTTGCGGTCCTTCACAGCGACGGACCCGAAGGCGCGGTCGGTGCTGGCGTGAGGGGCGTGAGGGGCGTGATGCCGGCCGAGCTCGCGCTGCGGGGCTGCCCAGCGGTCACCGCGACCCGTACCAGCTCCCCTGGAGGCGAATTCGGGGCGCTGCCGCCCTGAACCCTGCGAGAAATCGGACCGCTGGGAGAAGTCGGACCGCTGGGAGAAGTCTGGGCGCTGAGAATAACCTGGCCGGGCCGGCTCAGGGCGGCGTGTCTCCGAGCGAGGCTGCCGCTCCAAGCGCACCGGCCGTGCCGAGCGGGCGGACCGGTCCGAGCGAGCCGGACCGTTCGAGCGTTCCGAGGGCGCCAGCCGGCGAGATACCGCGCCGCCAGGGGCATGCACGCGCTCCTCGAGGCCGAGGGAACGCTGCAGCGAGCGAACGGCCTTCTGCTGTTCGCCCGTCACGAGCGACACGACGGTGCCCGTCTTGCCGGCGCGTCCCGTGCGGCCGGAACGGTGCAGGTAGTCCGTGGCGTCGGCCGGTGGGTCGAAATGAACGACGCAGGGAAGGTCGTCGACATGGATGCCGCGAGCTGCCACATCGGTGGCGACGAGCACCTGCGCCGAGCCGCGGGAGAACGCCGACAGGGCACGTTCCCGTTGCGCCTGCGACCGGTCACCGTGGATCGCCATCGCCTCGACGCCGGCGAACTTGAGCTGCTTGGCGAGCCGGTCGGCTCCGTGGCGGGTGCGGCAGAACACCAGGGCGCGTCCGTGCTCGCCGACGAGGCGAGCCGTGAGGCTGACGCGCTCTTCGCGCTCAGCGTGCCAGAACAGGTGGGAGACGTCGCTCGACTCCTCGGCAGGCGTCACGTCGTGGCGGGCCGGGTTGTGCAGGTACTGGCGCACGAGGGCTTCGATCTCCGGCCCGAGGGTTGCCGAAAAGAGCAGGACCTGCCTGCTCGGCGCCGTGACGTCCAAGATCCGTTTCACCGACGGCAGGAAACCCATGTCCGCCATACGATCCGCCTCGTCGAGCACGACGGTCTTCACGGCGCTCAGGTCGATCATCTGCTGGCTGAGTAGATCCTCGAGACGGCCCGGGCAGGCGACAACGGTGTCGACACCCTTCTGCAGAGCCTGGCGGGTCGGCGCGTAGCCGGTGCCGCCATAGATGGCGATGACCCGCCGCGAGCCGCCGGCGGACAGGCCGGCGATCTCACGCTGCACCTGTGCAGCGAGCTCACGAGTGGGAACGAGCACGAGGGCGAGGGGACGCCGCGGTGCGGCTCCGGTGCAGCGACTCGCAATCGTGAGACCGAAGGCGAGCGTCTTGCCCGATCCGGTCGGAGCACGGCCGCAGACGTCGCGGCCGGCAAGCGCATCGGGGATGGTCGCTTCTTGGATCGGGAACGGCGTGGTGAGGCCGAGGGTACGCAAACGGGTCACCAACTCGGGGGAGACCCCGAGATCGGAAAACGTGGCTGTCACTAGACTCCAGACGAGTTGAAAGAAGGCCAACTCGAAATGGAAGTCCGAATCAGGCCCCGCCGCTGTTGCGGCGTGCACCCGGGCAACTGACGCCCGGCAAAGGCCATAGTAGCCGACCGGACGCCCTTGGATGGTCAAAGTCGGGCGACGCCGCCTCGTTCCCGGCTTGTTGGCACGGGTTCGTGTCGCCGGCGCTCGTCGGATTCGCCGCCGGCGGCGGTGGCGCCGGCGACGCCGGGCGAGGCCTCAGGCAGGCCTGTTCGCAACCTTGATAGTGGGTTTCGGACCTATGAGTCCGAAAAGCACTATCAAGGTTGGTGGCGAGCGGTCCTCGGGCCGGTCCCGGGTGAGAAACCCGGGTTGGCCGTGGGCGGCCCTAGGGACGGTGCGAACCAGTCCAGGCGAGGAACTCGTCCATCGGCCGGATGTTCATGATCCGATCGGGCTCGCCGGCAAGACCGGCGGCGGCGGCTTGCTCACAACCGAGCACGAGCCACTCGAGCTGCCCGGGAGCATGCGAGTCGGTGTCGATCGTGACGACGCAGCCGAGGCCGAGGGCTTGCTCGAGCAATTCGGGCGGGGGGTCCTGCCGCTCGGGCCGCGAATTGATCTCGACGGCCGTGTCGGTGGCGGCGCATGCGGAGAAGACCGCATCGGCGTCGAATTTGCTCGGCGGCCGGCCCGTGCCGACGAGCTTGCGCCCGGTGCAGTGCCCGAGCACGTCGCAGAGCGGGTTCTCGATCGCCCGGATCATGCGGGCCGTCATCTTCAGCGACTCCATGCTCAGCTTCGAGTGGACGCTCGCCACGACGACGTCAAGGCGGTCGAGGAGCTCGTCCTCCTGGTCGAGGGATCCGTCCTCGAGGATGTCCACCTCGATGCCCGTCAGGATGCGAAACGGCGCCAGCGTGCTGTTGAGGCCGGCGACCACGTCCAGTTGGCTGAGGAGCCGCTCCTTGTTGAGACCGTGGGCGACGGTGAGACGCGGGCTGTGGTCGGTGAGGGCCAGGTAGTCGTGGCCGAGGCCGCGGGCAGCCTCGGCCATCTCCTCGATCGTGCTCCCCCCGTCGGACCACTCCGAGTGGGAGTGGCAGTCCCCCCGTAGCCGGGAGCGGATCGTGCGGGCACCGTCGCTCAACTCGGGCAGCCAGGTGGAGGACTCGAGCTCGGTGAGATAGGGCGGCGTTTCGCCCGCGAGCGCCTCGGTGATGACGCGGGCGGTCGTGTCGCCCACGCCGTCGAGATCGGTAAGTCGACGCGCCAGCGCCAGCTCCTCGAGCTCCTCGACCGACGTGCCGTCCACGGTGGCCGCAGCCCGACGGAACGCCCGCACTTTGTAGGTGTCGGCGCGCTCGCGCTCGAGGAGGTAGGCCACCCGGCGAAGTGCTTCGGCTGGTTGCAGTGCCATGGGGCCGGAGGCTATCTGGACGCTGCGGCAGGAAGCGCCGGCTTCTGCCGGCCGGCCGCCGGTCCGAGCGTGCAACGATGGCCGGCGTGCGAGTGGACGCCATCCTGCGTGGCCGGTTCGTCACCTTCGACGAGGCGCGACCGGAGGCGAACACGATCGCCACCCTCGGCGGACGCATCGTTGCCCTCGACGGCGATACCGAGGGTCTGTCGGCTCGGGTCGAGGAGGACTTCGGCGAGCGGCCGGTCTTCCCGGGGTTTCACGATGCCCACTGCCACACGACGAGCTTCGGGCTGGGTTTGGACGCCATCGACCTGTCCAGCCCGCCGATCTCTTCCCTCGAGGATCTCTACGCCGCTGTTGCCAACAGCGCCGCCAGTCGAAACCCCGGCGACTGGATCGTGGGCACGGGCTACGACCAGAACAAGCTCGGAGGCTCGCACCCTGACCGGCGGCGTCTCGACACGGCGGCCGGCGGCCGGCCGGTGTGGCTGCAGCACACCTCCGGCCATATGTGCATGATCAACTCGGCGGCGCTCGCCGTCATCGGGCCGGCCGCCGTCGCCGCCCCGATCGCCGGCGGCGTCGTCGTGACCGACGGCGCTGGCGAGCCCACGGGCCTCCTGCAGGAGCGGGCGCAATCCCTCGTTCAGCAGATCGTGCTGCCCCGCTCGCTCGACGAGCTCGCCACCGCCATCGGCCGGGCACACGACCGGTATCTGGCCGAAGGGTTGACGAGTGCCTGCGACGCCGGCATCGCCGGGGGTTGGATCGGTCAGAGCCCGCTCGAGCTCGCCGCCTACCAGCTTGCCCGCGAGCGGGGGGCGCTCAAGGTACGCACGACCGTGATGATCGCCTCGGACCTCGTGCACGATGTCCGAGCGCACCCACACGACGGCGTCGCCGCCGCCCTCGACGCCGGGCTCCGAACCGGGCTCGGCGACGAGTGGCTTCGTATCGGGTCCCTCAAGGTCTTCAGCGACGGCTCCCTCATCGGTCGCACCTGCTGGATGCACGACGCCTTCAGCGACGACGCCGGCAACACCGGCTACCCGCAGGCCGCCCCCGGCGAGCTCCGCAACCTCATCGTGAACGCCCATAGCGCCGGCTGGCAGGTGGCGACACACGCCATCGGGGATGCCGCCGTTGCCTTCACACTCGACTGTTACGAGGAGGCGCTGCGGGCGCACCCCCGAGCGGATCACCGGCACCGCATCGAGCACTGCGGCATCACGTCCGACACCTCCCTGCGGCGGATCCGCGAGCTCGGGGTCATCCCGGTGCCGCAGGGGCGTTTCGTCGGTGAGATCGGCGACGGCATGCTGGCGGCGCTTGGAGCCGGACGCGTGCAGCAGGCCTACCGCCTCGCCAGCTTCCTCCGCAACGGCGTCGTCCTGCCGGGCAGCTCCGACCGCCCGGTCGTGGACGGGCGGCCGCTGCTCGGGATCGCCGACATGTGTGTGCGCCGGACCGAGTCGGGCCAGCCCTTTGCCCCACTCGAGGCCCTGAGCCCGCAGGAGGCGCTGTTCGCCTACACGAAGGGCTCGGCCTTCGCAGTCCGAGCCGAGCACGAACGAGGCTCCCTGGCCGTGGGACAGCTGGCAGATCTCGTCGTGCTCGGCGAAGACCCCCGCCGGCTCCCGGCCGAGGAGATCGCCGGCGTGCCCGTCCTCGCCACCGTGGTCGGCGGCGAGGTGGCCTATCGCGCCGGCTGAGCGATCAGCCCTTCAGTTTGGCGAGCGCCATGTTGAGCGACAGGACGTTCACATACGGCGAACCGAAGACCCCGAGGTAGACCGGCGCCGAGTACTTCACGACGAGTGCCTTCACCTCGGCGACGGGAAGGTTGTTGGCTTTGGCGACGGCATTCACCTGTGCCATGGCATCGGCCGGCGAGATGTCCGGGTCGATACCGCTGCCAGAACCGGTCACCAGACCGTTCGTCGGTGTGATGCCCTCCTTCTTCAGCAGAGCCATCTCTTGGCGGACCTGGTCGTAGAGCTGATCGGAGCGGGGCCCGTAGCTCGTCGGACCGGACTCGGCCGGGTTGTCGGGGTCGTCCCGGCCCTGGAACCACTTCGGGCCCGTCCAGGTCTGGCCGATGAGGGCTGAGCCGATCACGGTGTTGCCCTGCTTGATGAGCGAGCCGTTCGCCTGGTAGTTGAAGGCGACCTGGCCGATCAAGGTCTCGACGCCCGTGTAGACGAGGCAGAGAACGATGAGGACGGCCGAGACGGCGACGGCCCTGCGGAGTTGTACGAGCATCAGTAGGCCCCGAGCGCTGTGAGGATCAAGTCAATGAGCTTGATGAAGATGAATGGAACGATGAGACCGCCCACGCCGAAGATCCAGATGTTGCGCCGCAGGATCTGAGAGGCGCCCGCAGCCTTGAACTTGACGCCGCGCAGTGCGAGCGGGATGAGGGCGATGATCACGAGGGCGTTGAAGATGACGGCGGACAGGACGGCACTCTGGGGAGAGTGAAGCTTCATGATGTTGAGCGCCTCGAGCGGGTGGCTCTTGCCGGAGGCGTAGGCAATGGAGAAGATCGCCGGGATGATGGCGAAGTACTTGGCCACGTCGTTGGCGATCGAGAACGTCGTCAGGGCGCCACGCGTGATGAGCAACTGCTTGCCGATCTCGACGATGTCGAGCAGCTTGGTCGGGTTCGAGTCGAGGTCGACCATGTTGCCCGCTTCCTTGGCTGCCGTCGTCCCGGTGTTCATGGCGACGCCGACGTCTGCCTGGGCCAGCGCCGGGGCGTCGTTCGTACCGTCGCCCGTCATGGCCACGAGCTTGCCGCCCTCCTGCTCCTTCTTGATGAGGGCGAGCTTGTTCTCCGGTGTGGCTTCGGCGAGGAAGTCGTCCACGCCGGCCTCCGATGCGATGGCGGCCGCCGTGAGCGGGTTGTCACCGGTGATCATGACGGTGCGGATGCCCATGGCGCGCATCTCGTCGAAGCGCTCACGGATGCCTTGCTTGACGACGTCCTTCAACTCGATGACCCCGAGCACGACGGGGCCGTCGGCGACGACGAGGGGGGTCGAACCAGCCCGCGAGATGCGATCCACGATCGGGTCGAGGTCGTCGGGGATGGTGCCGCCCTGCTCGATCACCCAGCGCTTGACGGCCTCGCCGGCACCCTTGCGGACCTGGCGATGGTCGATGTCGAGCCCGGACATGCGGGTGACGGCCGAGAACGGGATGAACGTGTGCTCGGTGCCCATGTCCCGCTCGCGGATAGCGAAACGCTCCTTTGCGAGCACGACGATGGACCGTCCTTCGGGCGTCTCGTCGGCGAGCGAGGCCAGCTGCGCCGCCTCGGCGACCGCCTCCTCGCTCTGGCCGCCGACCGGGTAGAAGTCGGACGCCATGCGGTTGCCGAGCGTGATCGTGCCGGTCTTGTCGAGCAGCAGCGTCTGGGTGTCGCCGGCGGCCTCGACGGCTCGGCCGCTCATCGCAAGGACGTTGCGCTGCACGAGGCGGTCCATGCCGGCGATGCCGATGGCCGACAGCAGCGCCCCGATCGTCGTCGGAATGAGGCAGACGAGGAGCGAGACGATGATGACGACGGACACCGCCGTGTGGGCGTAGCCGCCGAAGGGCACGAGGGTCACGCACACGGGCAGGAAGATGATCGTCAGCACGGCCAACAGGATCGTGAGGGCGACCTCGTTGGGCGTCTTCTGACGGTTGGCACCTTCGACGAGGGCGATCATGCGGTCGATGAAGGTGTGCCCCGGCTCGGCCGTGATCCGCACGACGATGCGGTCGGAGAGCACCTTCGTGCCGCCCGTCACGGCCGAACGGTCACCACCGGACTCCCGGATGACCGGCGCCGACTCGCCAGTGATGGCCGACTCGTCCACCGATGCGATGCCTTCGACGATCTCGCCGTCGGAAGGGACGAGGTCGTTCGCCTCGCAGACGACGAGGTCGCCTTTCTGCAGGGCGGCTGCCGGAACACGCTCCTCGACGCCGTCGGCGTTGAGCCGGCGCGCCTCGGTCTCCGAACGCATCTTGCGGAGCGTGTCCGCCTGGGCCTTGCCGCGGCCCTCCGCCATCGCCTCGGCGAAGTTGGCGAAGATGACCGTGAGGAACAGCCAGATCGTGATGCTCCAGTCGAAGATGCCTGGAGACGTCACCGAGTAGATGAACGTCACGATGCTGCCCACGAGCACCACGAACATCACGGGGTTCTTGATCTGGACCCTCGGATCCAGCTTCTTGACGGAGTCGAGGAGGGCGCCGTTCAAGATCTCGCGGTCGAACAAACCGCGTTCGCCGACGACGCCGTGCGCTTGGGTCACCGGCTGAGGAGCCGGGGCAGAAGGGGTGATGGACTGGGTCATGACAGGACCTTGCCGTGGAGGAGGGAAACTCGATAGGAAACGTGATGCCACAACATGTGGAGCGAGTTCGGGTCGGAGTAGCGCTTGTTCACGAGCTGCTCGACGATCGGCCCGAGGGCGACGGCCGGGAAGAACACCAGCGCCCCGACGAGCAGGATGACGCCGACGAGCAGTCCGACGAACAGCCCTGAGTCCGTCCGGAAGGTTCCGGCCGACTCGGGAGTGGCGTTCTTTGCGGCGAGCACGCCGCCAAGGGCGAGCGCCGGCACCATCTCGGCGAAACGGCCGAACCAGAAGGCCAGTGACTGGGTGACGTTGTAGAACGCCGTGTTGCCGGTCAGGCCGGCGAAGGCGGAGCCGTTGTTGTTGGCCGGGGACGTGAACGCATAGAGGATCTCGGAGAACCCATGCGGGCCTCCGTTCTCGGGACCTGCTCGTCCGGCATGGATCGACACGGCGATACCCGTCAGGATGAGGACGAGCATCGGCATGACCAGGACGAGGAGGCCGGCGAGTTTCACCTCCCGCGCCTGGATTTTCTTGCCGAGATACTCCGGCGTTCGCCCGACCATGAGGCCGCCGATGAACACGGCGATGATGGC
>JBEKYM010000022.1:0-45520 GCA_049510975.1 Acidimicrobiales bacterium | reverse complement strand
ATCGGATCGAGCGCACCACCGATGGAGATGTAGTCGATGTCGTGGCCGGCCCGGTCGGCGAGCGGACCGTCCTGGCCCCAGCCCGTCATGCGCCCGTAGACCAGTCGGGGGTTGCGCTGCAGGCACACGTCCGGCCCGAGGCCGAGGCGCTCGGTCACGCCGGGTCGGAAGCCTTCCACGAGTGCGTCCGCCTGCTCGACCAAGGCGAGCACCAGCTCCACGCCGTCGGGGTGCTTCAGGTCCACACCGATGGAGCGTTTCCCGCGTTGCAGCAGATCCCAGGACCGACCGGCTGGCCGTGTCGCCGGCACGGCGCTCGACCGCTCCACTCTGAGCACGTCCGCTCCGAGGTCGGCGAGCACCATGGCGCCGAACGGGCATGGCCCGATTCCGGCGAGCTCGAGGACTCGAAGTCCGCTGAGCGGCCCGCTCACCTTGCGGACGCGTCCCTGCGACCGGCAAGCCGCCTCTCGCCCTCTTGGGCGTTCTCGTCCACTTCGGAAAGGATCTGCTCCCAGACCTGCTCCGGCAAGTCGTGGCCCATGCCCTCGATGTAGACGAGCCGGGCGCCGGGCACGGCTTTCGCCGTGGCTTCCCCGCCCGAGGGGTTGACGAGCGGATCCGAGGCCCCATGGACGACGAGCGTCGGAACGACGACCTCGCCGAGGCCGGTCGTCCGGTCGGGCGACGCCAGGATCGCTCCCATCTGCCGGGCTATCCCGGTCGGCTCGTTCGAGCGGTCATAGGCAACAGCGGCCAAGCGCCGCAAGCGATCCTCGTCCGGCGGGAAGCCGGGGGAGCCGATGATGCCGAAGACCACGATGGCGGAGTCGATGGCCTCTTGGCGAGACTGCGCGTTCAAGGACAGGAGTGCCTCGGCTGCAGTTTGCGACGGCTGCCCCACGTGCGGGTTGCCGGTCGTCGACATGATCGACGTGAGGCTCCGCAGGCGAGTCGGATGGCTGATGGCGAGTTGCTGGGCGATCATCCCCCCCATCGAGATGCCGAGCACGTGCACCGACTCGAGCCCGAGTGCACCGAGCAGGGCGGCCGTGTCGTCGGCCATGTCGCTCAAGTAGTAGGCGATGTTGGCGTCGCCGCCCTGCAGGAGCGCCATCAGATCCGGCACGCCGGACTCGACGAGGTGCGTGGACAGACCGGCGTCGCGGTTGTCGAAGGCGATGACGAAGTAGCCCTTGGCGACGATGGCATCGATCCAATCGTCACCCCAGCTGACCATTTGCATCCCGAGGCCGCAGATGAGGAGCAGCGGAGGATCCGTTTCTTCCCCGCTCGTCTCGTAGTACAGATCGATCCCGTTCACTGGCACGCTCGGCATGGGCGGAATGCTTCCTTCCGGCGGCCGCCCGGTCAAGCCGGCTCGTGTTCCCCGGGCACTCCTCTGTGTCCGTTCCCGTGATGAGCCAGCCGTGGCACCATGTACCGATGAGCACGGAGGGAGGACCACGCGGCGCGGGCAGGAGTCCTCTCGAGCCCGTCACGGCCTTTGCTCCCGGCCGCGTCAACCTCATCGGCGATCACACGGACTACACCGGCGGACTTGCCGTTCCCATGGCGCTCGACCTCGGGACCGAAGTGGTGTTCTACCCTGACGCCTCGGCCGATGCCGTCGTGTTCTCCTCGTCGATCGAGCCCGAGAGCGCCCGCATCCCGCTCGTCGTCGCCGGCAACCCGTGGGATCTCGGCATGATCCTGCCCGAGTGGGGACGTCACATCGGCGCCGTGGCCGCCGTTGTCCGCCCCATTTTCGGCGGGAAGGGCACGATCACGAGCACCTTGCCCGTAGGCGCCGGCCTCTCGTCGAGCGCGTCGCTCGAGATCGCCGTGGCGCTGGCGCTCGGCTATCAAGGCGACGCCGTGTCTCTGGCACGGGCCTGCCAACGGGCCGAGCAAGTGGCCTCCGGCGTTCGCACCGGCCTCCTCGACCAGCTCGCCATCACGCTGGCGCGCCCGGGGCATGCGCTGCTGCTCGACTGCGACACGCTGTCGGCGACGAGCGTGGCGATACCGGACGGGGCCGAGATCGTCATCGCCCACTGCGGTGTGAGCCGATCTCTGGTCAGCTCTGCCTATGCCGAGCGACGGGCCGAATGCGAAGCCGCCGAGCGCCAGATCGGCCCGCTTCGTCTGGCGACGCCGTGGGAAGTCGATCGACTGGCCGACCCCATCCTCCGGCGCCGGGCGCGCCATGTCGTCACCGAGAATGCTCGCGTCCGGCTGTTCGTCTCGGCGCTCGAGCGCCAGGATCTGGCCGCAGCCGGGCGTCTCATGAACGACAGCCACGCCAGCTTGGCCTCCGACTACGAAGTCTCGATCCCCGAGCTCGACGAGCTGGCCGAGCGGCTGCAGGCAGTGCCGGGTGTGTTCGGGGCGCGGATGACCGGCGCAGGTTTTGGTGGGTGCGTCGTCGCCCTGGCTCAGCGAGGCGCCATCCGGCTACCCCTGCGTGGCCTGGAAGCCTGGCGGGCGGTTCCGGCCGGAGCGGCCTACGTCCACTAGTCGAGACCAGACTCGAAGACGCCCTCAGAGACCTTGGAGCAGCTCGCGCCGCTTCTGGGCGTATTCAGCTTCGGTGATGACACCGAGACGCAGGAGATCGTCCAGATGCTTGAGCTGCTCGCTGGAGGAGCTGGGGCGGTCATCGGCAGGGGGCGGTGCCTTCGAGGCCGGCCGCGACGGTTGCGGCTGCGCCGGCGCCGGAGCCGCCAAGGGCTGAGACGGCCCCGGCGGTGAGGACTGCGGCGCCGGGGGCTGGTACGGGGCCGGCTGCTGGTACGGCGGTGGTTCGTGCTGGGGTTGTGGGTACTGGGGTTGCGGGTACTGGGGCTGGGGCTGCGGGTACTGGGGCTGGGGGTACTGGGGCTGGGGCTGCGGGTACTGCGGTTGAGCCGGTGGCGGGTACTGGGGTTGCGGGTACTGGGGCTGGGGCTGCGGATACTGGGATTGCTGGTACTGGGGCTGCTGCCACTGCGGCTCGGGGTACTGCGGCTCGGGGTATTGGGGCTGACCACGCTGCTGGTAGGGAGGCTGGGGATAGGAGGGCTGTTGCGCCCCAGAGCCGCCGAGCCCGCCGCCGGCGCCGTATCCGGGCGTCGGTGCGGTGATCAGCCGATTGATCAACGACTGCACCACGGCCGGGCGGCGGATGTCCGGGAACGGATCCTCGCCGCCCGCGCCGGCTGACTCGATCGTCAGGCTCCCCGCCCCCACCAGCCGCTCGAGGATGCTCTGGGTGTAGGTGACATCCTGCACCCGGTCGAGAGGAATCTCCCTCCCGAGGCGGCGAAACACCCCGGTCCGGTACACAACCCGCCGGTTCGTGAGCACGAGCGTGGTGGACCGCCACACGAGGATCTTCGCCAGCAGGGCGAGGAAGAACAGGCCGGCAAAGCCCAGCAAGACGTAGCCGAACCACAAGGGCGCCGAGCCCCAGAGCACGACGATGGCGACACAACCCGCCACCACGAGCAAGAACAGCGACGTGCGGGGAACGAGGATGGACCAGTTGGGGTGCGCCTCGAGGACGACGTCCTCGCCTGGCGCCAGCAGCTTCCGGGGAAAGGCCATGGGCCTGCGTCCTCCGCTAGCCGAGCTTGCCGCCGATGGAACCCGCGCCTCGCAACACGCTTCCATCGGCGCCTGCAACCGAGAAGGCGATCGACGGCCGAGCGATCGCCTCCCCGAGCAGGTCCAGCAGCAACCTTTCGAACGGAACCATCGGATCGATCCACAGGTAACGGGCGAGCGAGCCCGGGATCGTGTTGACCTCGTTCACGTAGAGGGACTCGCCGTCGGAGAGGAAGTCGATGCGAGCGATGCCACGCACGCCGACAAGCTCGGCAACCTCGGGGGTGATCGTGCGTATCTGGCGCTCGAGGTCCGAGTTGATTCGGGCCGGGAGCTCTCTCGGAGCCGTCGTCATGCCCTCGGGTCCGACGTACTTGTCGGCGTAGGCCAAGATCTCGCCCGACCTGGTCCGCAGCGGCTTCTCGATCGCAGACAACTGCACCTCGGGCCAGAGCCGGACCCCGATCTGCAAGTCGAAGAGCTCCGGCTGGTAAGGCTCCAGCACGGCGCCGCGCTTGAGGTGAGGGTTGGCCTTCAGGCGGGCGCGGGCGGTCTCGTAATCGGCCACGACGTCGATACCGATCGACGACCCGCCGAAGCGAGGCTTGACGATGTACGGCCCCGGAAAGCTGGGCGGGGGCACTGATTCGGCCAGCGGTACTCGCGGGAGCATCTGCAGCCAGGCGGAACCCGCCAGCCCGCTGAACGCGAGCTTGTCCATGCCGACGAGCGCCCCTGCCATGCTCGGGCCGGAGTACGGGAGGCCGATCAGGTCGAAGACGCCCTGCAGGGTGCCATCCTCGCCCGGGCCGCCGTGGCAGCACATGAGGACAGCGTCGATTTCGACGAGCTGCTCTTTCGCCCCGAAACGCCCGCCGCGCTGGGCGAAGAAACCCCCGCCTGCCCCCACGACCAACTTCAATGGCACGGCGCCCGCCGGGACTCCCTGGATGAAGGCGGACGCTTCGAGGTTCGTCTGGACTTCGAACCATTCGCCGGTCTTCGTCCAATAGAAGGCGTGCAGCTCGCCGATGTTCGGCACTCGGTTGAACCCACGAAGTGCCTGCAGCGCGGTCAGGATGGAGACGTCGTGCTCGGGTGACGGGCCGCCGAAGACCACAGCGATGCGAGCAAGAGCGCCCCCCGAGCGAAGGCCTACCGCTCCCGTGATTCCGAGCGCGCCGCGCTCGTCGAAAGTGAGCCGGCGGCCTCTGATCGCACCCATTGCGGCGCTCACTCTAGCGGTAGGCAGGCGGGAGATCGGGGATCAGCGGGGCGTTTCTCGGGCCTCGAGATCGCCACGACCGCCGGGTATCAGGGGAAGTGATCGGGGAGATCGTTCTCGTAGAGGACGGCATCTGACGGCCCCAGGTGCTGACGGACCCAGGCGACGGCCTCGTCGAGCCGCTCGACGACGACGACCGAGGGGCCGGTCGCCCGCCGGCGAGCGCCCTGCGATAAGGAACGCCGGTTCGTTCGCGCCACGACCACGAGATCGGACACGACGGCGCCGGCAGCCTCGGCGAAGGAGGCGTTCTCTTCGGCCTGGATCTTGCCGAGCTCGACCATGCCGGGCGTCACGAGCACTCGCCGGCCCTGGGGGGACTCCGCCGCCAAACGGGCAAGAGCGAGCCGAGCCCCGGTGGGGTTGGAGTTGAACGTGTCGTCGAGCACGACGTAGCCGCCCTCGGCGATGTAGCGCTGCAGCCGGTTCGCCGGCACCGGCAACGTGGCCAGGCGCGGGAGCAGGCTCTGGGGGTCGGCGCCGAGCTCGAGAGCCACGGCCACGGCGCAGGCGGCGTTCGAGAGCGCAGTCGGCCGGTCGGACACTCCCGTCACGGCCATGCCGAGGCGGCGACCACCGAGGCGCAGCTCGATGCCGTCCGGGACGCTGAGGACCGCAACATCAGCTTGCGGATCGGAGCCGGAGGCCCGAATGACTCGCTTGCCTGCACTCTCGAGCGTCTTGGCGAGGCCGGCCAGGCGCTCGTCATCGACATTGAGCACCGTCACGCGGGCGTGTTCGGTGATCTCGGCTTTGGCCTTCAATGTGATCTCGAGGCTCTTGAAGCGCTCGAGATGAGCCGGCCCGATGGCGGTGATGACGGCGATCTCGGGCGGCATCCATTCGCACAGGGCGGCGATCTCGCCCCGCCCATAGGTGCCCATCTCGGCGACCAGCACTTCGGTGGCAGGTCCGAGGTACTCGTTGACGGTGCGGCAGAGCCCGCCACGGTTGTTGAAGCTTTGCGGGCTCGCGAGCGTGTCCTTCACTGCTCCGACGAGGTGGGCGATGTACCCCTTCGTGGTTGTCTTGCCGTACGAACCCGTCACGGCCACAACCGTCGGGTGGACACGTTGCAGACGGGCGCTCGCCTGGCGCACGTACGAACGCGCCAGGATCTCCTCGACAGGCCGGGTGAGCACGAGCGCCCCGTCGAGCACCAGCGGGCTCGCGAGGGCGAGGACGCCGGCGGCGATGACGGCGCCAGCAAGCCCGCCGGCGAGGGCACCGGCCGCGATGATGACGGCATCGAGCAAGCCGAGCGTGGCGGCCAGAGCCGTCAGGCGGCGTGTCCAGGCCAGCCTCGAAGTGCGCCCGCGGAGACCGAGGTGCAGCGGAGCGACGGCGGCCACCGCCGCCGGGACGACGGCAAGCGGCGCGAAGAAGCCGGAGCCGGCGGCGCCGGCGAGGCCGACGCACCACAACGCCGCCTCCGCCGGCGTGCTGACCCACCAGCGGGCGGCAAAGCGCGTCGCCGACCCGGCCAGGTAGTGCTCGCGTTGTGCCACCCGCAACCATCGGAGCGAACCGACTGTCGCTCCGGCGACGGCAAGGAACAGGCTGGCGGCATCGAGAGCCGTCACGGGAGCAGGCGCTCGATGGCAGCCCGCAGCTCCCCGGGCACACTCGTCGGCGTCATGTGCCCGGCACCTCGGCAGACGACGAGGTGGCCGCCGTCCGGGAGCGCCGCCTCGATCTTGTGGGCGACCACGAGGGGAACTTCGGGGTCGTCGTCTCCCCAGACGAGCTCCACCGGGCATTTGACGCGCGAGAGGGCCTCTCCGTAGCTCTCCGACACGAGCGTGACGAAGATGTCACGGATCACGCCGCTGGCCGCCTTGTAGTCCGCCGAGCCGTACCGCTGCCGGTACGCCTCGAGGCGCCGCTGTGACACGACCCCCGTCTTTGCCAGGCGCCTCACGATGCGAAATGGCATGGGCGAGCGAGCCGGGGCATCCGAGGCGCGAAACAACGGCACGCCGGTGAGCACGAGCCCGGCGACCCGCTCGGGGGCGATCCCGGCCAGGTGGACTGCGATGCGGCCGCCAAACGAGTGACCGATCACGACGACGCGCTCCTGCATGTCGGCGAGCAGGGGAAGCAGGGCCTCGGCGTAACGGGGCGATCCCCAGGCTTCCTGCGGGGCCGGAGTCCCGCCGAAGCCGGGCAGATCGAGGGCGATGGCATCAAGTGGCGGCGGCGGGCTGCTGAGCGTGGCCGTGAAATCCGAATGGTCGCGGCGCCACCCATGGAGGGCGAGCACGCCGGGGGTGCCCGAGCCGAAGGACTCACCGAAGAGCTGCGCGCCGGCAAAAGAGGTCAGCACCGCTTGGAACATACCTGTTTGCCGCCCGAAAGCTGGCCCACCCCTCCGCCGAAGCGGTCATTCGGCGCCGGAGTCGCGTCGTGACACAGCCTCGCGGTACCGTCCTGGTGTGACCTCCGACCGGCGAGCAGGCGAGTGGACTCGCCTCGAACGGGAGCTCCTCTCGGGCTGTGACGAGGAGCAGGCCGAAGCGATCACGACCTCGGCATCGCCCCTTTGCGTGCTGGCAGGAGCCGGTTCCGGCAAGACCCGTGTCCTCACGCGGCGGATCGCTTGGCGCGTCCTGAACGGCTCGGCCACCGCCACCCACGTGCTGGCGCTCACCTTCACGCGCAAAGCCGCCCTCGAGCTTCGCTCCCGCCTCGGTGCCCTCGGGCTTCCCGAGGCGGTCACGGCGGGGACGTTTCACTCGGTCGCCCTCGCAGAGCTGAAGCGCCTAGCCGCCGAACAAGGTCGGCGGCCTCCCGTGGTCATGAGCTCCAAGGTGCGCCTGCTGATGGACGTCCTCGACGACGCCCCGACGGCGGGTCGCGCTGCGACAGGCCGGCGCCGACCCGGCCCGGCGCCGAGGGGTCCGCGAGACAGGCGGTCCGTCGCCGACCTCGCTTCCGAGATCGAGTGGGCGAAGTCGCGCTGCCTGCGCCCCGATGCCTTTCCACGGGCTGCTGCCTTCGCAGGCCGCCGCAACAGTTGGGATCCGGCCGAGGTGGCCGAGATCTGGGAGCGGTACGAGGTCCACAAGCACCGGCGTGGAGTCCTCGACTTCGAGGACCTCCTCGCCCGCTGCACCGATCAGCTGCTGAGCGATCCCGAGTTCGCCGCCTCGGCTCGCTGGCGGTACCGGCATCTGTTCGTCGACGAGTACCAGGACGTGAACGAAGCTCAGCAACGGCTGCTGCGCGCCTGGCTCGCCGGCAACGACGACCTCTGCGTCGTCGGCGACCCCCACCAGGCCATCTACTCCTGGAACGGAGCGAACCCGCGGGCGATCGCCAACTTCCGGGAGGACTTTCCCGGAGCCACCGTCCTCCGTCTCTCGATCAACTACCGGTCGACCCACGAGGTGCTCACCGTGGCCGGCGCCGTGCTCGGCGAGACGACGGCTGCGCCCGTCGGCGGCGTCCGTCCCGAAGGTCCGATCCCGACCGTGGCGTCCTACGCCGACGAGACGGCCGAAGCCGCCGGCGTGGCCGAAGGCGCCCGCAAGGCCAAACGACCTGGCCGCAGTTGGTCGCAGATTGCCGTCCTGGCCCGGACCAATGCCCAGCTGAACGCCATCGAGGCGGCTCTGTCCTCCCGCGGCGTGCCTTGCCACGTCGCCAGCGCCTCCGGCCTCCTCACGAAGCCTTGGGTGCAGGACGCCGTGCGCACCGCTGCCCGGGCACCCGACACGCCGGCACTCGCCGCCTGGGCGGCTGACCTCCTGGCAGCGTCGCAGGCGCCCGAGGACCCCGACGACGAGGCGCGGGCTCCGAGCGAGGGCCTCGCCGATGATGCCCGCCTCGACCTGACGGCGCTGACGCGGCTGGCTGGCGAGTACCTGTCAGAGGATGGCGCCGCCAGCGGCGCCGGTTTCCAGAGCTGGTTGCAAGCCGCCCAAGGCCGCGACCACGATCCGATCCGCCGCGACGCCGTGTCGCTCACGACGTTCCACCGCGCCAAAGGGCTCGAATGGGCCGTCGTCTTCGTCACAGGCCTCGAGGACGGCTACGTACCCATCTCGCACGCCCGCGATCCCGACTCGCTCGCAGAGGAACGCCGGCTGCTCTACGTCGCCTGCACTCGAGCAGAGGAGGAGCTGCACTGTTCCTGGGCGGCCGAGCGTTCGTTCCCCTCCAGCCGCCCGATCCCTCGAGCACCGTCCCCCTGGCTGAGTGCGATCGAGGCCGCCCATCGAGACCTGCAACGGCTGAGAAAGCCCGCTCCAGAGGCCGCACGCGAGGCCCTGGCGGCAAGCCGGCGCGTGCTCGAAGGGGCGTGATCGTGGGCAGCGGATTCGGCCGTCGCGACCCTCGCGGACCCGTGCGCACCGAGAAGGCTCCACAAGGCCTCGTCGCCGTTGTAGGCTGTCACTGGAAGTGACGGCTCGGCTACGCAGCGCCGTGGAATCGCGAAGATACGGCGGGCTCTCGCTGAGACGTCGTATCGTCGGTTTCTAGGCGCACGCGCTAGCGTTGGCAAGCGGGAGGAGGATGCTGGATGGCGAAGGATGCTGACACGAGAGCGGCAGACCTTGAGGCGCGCAACCAGTACCTAGGAATCATCGACGATGCCTGGGAGATCTACCGGGAAGCCGTCGAGCGGGCCTGGGACGCATTCGAGACGGCGCTCGACCCTGCGCGGGGAACCTACGAGACGATGCAGGCGTCGGCCGAGAGCACGCACGGCCAACAGATCGACGAAGCATGGGCGCTCTACAAGCAAGCGGTCGCCAATGCTCCGTCGACGATGCGTCGCGACATCGTGGCTCAAGCGAGGGCGACCTACAACGAGACAGCGGCGCAGGTTCGCAAGACGTACAACGAGAACATGGCGATCGCGAGGGACGACTACCTTCGCAACGTCAACGACGCTCGCTCGGCATACCGGGCCGCCGTCGACGGTGAGCTCGACGCCCACCGCGAGGCCGTCCGCCAAGCCTGGGGCAACTACCTCGAGATGGTCGACTCGCACCTCATGGTGAACGACTAATCAACGACTAAAGCGCTCGATTCGGGACATTTGCCCGCGCTCGTGCTCGAAATTCGGGTTGAATGCTGGTGTGCACATCTCCGCCAGGGTCGAATACGCCCTCAGGGCTCTCTGTACGCTTGCTGCCCGCAACGGTGAACCACTGACCGCTGAGGAGCTCGCGAATGCCCAGGGCCTGCCTGTCCGCTTCCTCCGCGCCATCTTGAACGAGCTTCGACGTGTCGGGATCGTCACGAGCCAGCGCGGCAACGAGGGTGGTTACCAGCTCGCTCGCCCGGCGTCGGAGATCACCATCGGCGAGGTCTTCCGCCGTCTCGAAGGTCCCCTGGCCGAAGTTCGCGGCGTCCGTCCCGAGGCCGCCAGTTACGAAGCCGCCGCCGAGCACCTCCAGTCGGTCTGGGTGGCGGTGCGGGCGTGCTTGCGCAACGTGCTCGACGAGGTCAATCTCGAGCAGGTCGTCACCGGTGACCTGCCTCCGCACGTTCGGGCCATGCTGGCCCAGCCGGACGCCTGGGACCCGCGCTAGCGCACCCGCTGCCCGTTGCCGCCCTCAGCTCGGGCGGAGCTCGAAGGGTGGATCGCTTCGCCACGCCGGCTTGGCGAGGACGACCTGCACGTCGCTGATGTGCCGCTCGAGAAACGCCGCCTCGCAGTAGCACAGGTACAGATCCCACAACCGCTGAAAACGTCGGTCCAGGCCCGCCCGAGTGAGGCGCTCGCGTCCTGCGCGCAGCGCGACGTCCCAGCGCCGCAGCGTCTCGGCGTAGTGACGACCGATGTCCTCGAGATCGATGATGGCAAGGTCCGTGGCTCGCCGCACGGATCGGGCGATCGCCTCGATCGAGGGGATGCAGCCGCCGGGGAAGATCATCTTCTTGATGAAGTCGTCGTGCAGTTTGGCTCGCTCGAAGCTCCGGTCGGCGATCGTGATCGCCTGCAGCGCCATGAGGCCGCCGGGACGCAGCAACCGGCTGCAGCAGCCGAAGAACGTGTCGTGCGACCGCCAATCGACGGCTTCGATCATCTCGACGGACACGAGCTTGTCGTAGCGGCCCTCGAGGTCGCGGTAGTCGCGTCCGAGCACGGTCACACGATCGGCCAGCCCCGAGTCGGCGATGAGCTTGGCGGCCACTTCGCGTTGGGCGTCGGAGATCGTCGTCGTGGTGACGCGGCACCCGTAGCGCTCGGCTGCGTGGAGGGCCAAGCCTCCCCACCCCGTGCCGATCTCCACGAGGTGGTCGTCAGGGCCGAGACGAAGCTTGCGACAGAGCCGGTCGAATTTCGCCCGCTGTGCCTCGGCCAACGTCACGCCGGGCCGCTCGAAGACGGCGCAGGAGTAGGCCATCGTCTCGTCGAGCATGACTTCGAAGAGCTCGCCGGGAAGGTCGTAGTGGGCTTGGACATTGCGGCGGTCCTGCGCCGCCGTGCGTTCCCGCAGGCGCGCCACCTGGCCGACGAGCGGGGCGGCCGCCTGTCCGAGCCCGTCGAGCGCGGCGCGCAGCATCGAGGTGTTCACGAGGAGGATCCGAACGAGATCGGTGAGATCGTCGGCGTCCCACCAACCCTCGACGTAGCCCTCGCCGAGCCCGACTGAGCCCTTGCGGGCCAAGGACGACCATGCCCGGGGGTCGTGGATCTTGACGTGCACGGTGGGATCGCCGTCGCCGAGGCGGAACTGATCGAGCCCGTCCTCGACAACGATCGTGCCGCCGTGGAGGCGGCGTCCGAGCAACCTGAGGAGCTTCGTCAGCGGCGGCACACGGCGACGATAGATGTTCGCACTGCGTAGGCGTGCACCGGAAAGTCGCCTTCAGCGGGTCGCGGACGAGCCCAGGCAGCGAATCAGTCGTCACGGCGAGGTCTCGCGACGGAATCCGTAGCGCCATCGCGTAATTGCGTGCGCTTTACACGTGACGGCGCCGATCGAGCGGGCTATGGTGGCCCGGCACATCTCAGGGTCGCCGGGCCACCACCCTTCGGCTGCGAACTCGGCACACCTGAGCTCACGTCATTGGGGAGGCGCGAAGTGGCATCCGTTGTCGTGGAACCGGCCGACCAGGCACCGGACAAGGGGTTGAAGCGAGGGGCGCTCGGGCTGATCTCGAGTGTCGTGATCGGTGTGGCCTCGACGGCGCCGGCCTACAGCCTTGCGGCAACTCTCGGTTTCGTCGTCGTCGCCATCGGCCTGCAAGCCCCGATCGTGACGATCCTCGCCTTCATCCCGATGTGGGCGATCTCCGTCGGCTACAACGAGATGAACAAGGCCGACCCGGACTGTGGGACGACCTTCACGTGGGCAACGCGAGCCTTCGGCCCAAAGACGGGCTGGTGGGGCGGCTGGGGCATCATCGCCGCCGACGTCATCGTCATGGCCAGCCTCGCCCAGATCGCCGGCCAGTACGTCTTCGACCTGTTCAACACGCCAAGTATCGGCCACAACGGTGCCAGCGTCTGGGTCCTGCTCGTCGGCATCGCCTGGATCATCTTGATGACCGCCATCTGCTACGTGGGCATCGAGGTCTCCGCCAACTTCCAGAAGGCTCTCCTCGGCATCGAGCTCACGATGCTCGTGCTCCTTTCGATCTTCGCCCTCGTCAAGGTCGGAAATGGCACTGCCCCGCCAGGGCACCTCACGCCGACCGGCAGCTGGTTCAATCCGTTCGCGGACAGCTTCAGCAACCTGCTCGTGGGTTTCTCCCTCATGCTGTTCATCTACTGGGGTTGGGACACCGCCGTGGCTTGCAACGAGGAGACAGCCGACGCCGAGACGGTTCCCGGCAAAGCCGCTGTCATCTCCACCTTCGTGCTGCTGGCCATCTATGCCTTGGTCGTGCTGTCGGTCCAGTCCTTCGCAGGTCTCGGAACGACCGGAGTCGGGCTGGGCAACCCGAACAACATCAACGACGTCCTCTCGGTGCTCGGTCCGGCAATCTTCGGGCACTCGCATCTGGCGTCCATACCGACCCACCTGCTCTACCTCATGATCCTCTCCTCGGCGGCAGCCTCGACGCAGACCACCATCCTGCCGACGGCCCGGACCACGCTCTCGATGGCCGTGTACAAGTCGATTCCGGCAAAGTTCGGCCAGATCCACAAGCGCTTCCTGACGCCGACGTTCTCGACCGTGACGATGGGCGTCGTTTCGATCCTGCTCTACGTGATGATGAACTTCCTCTCCCACGGGGCGGTCATCGGCGACGCCGTCTCGGCGCTCGGGATCTGGATCGCCTTCTACTACGGGCTGACAGGTTTTGCCTGCGCTTGGTACTACCGCTCGACGCTGCGCGAGAGCACCCGCAACCTGTTCATGCGCGGCATCATCCCGGTCATCGGGGGCCTCATCCTGTACTTCATCATCGGCTGGAGCTTCTGGTACTACTGGAGCGCGGCTCGAAGCCAGAGCTACACGTCCTTCACGCTCCCATTCCCGCCCCACCAGCAGGTGAGTGGTGTCTTCGTCATCGACATCCTCACCATCGTGGTCGGGATCGTCCTCATGTTCGTCTACAAGGCAATCGCGCCGGCGTTCTTCCGGGGCGAGGTGCTCAATCGAGATTCGGCAACGCTCGTCACCGAGGACTTCCTCACGAAACATGCCGAGGCCACGACCACGACCGAGCGCTGAAGCCGGACTCGCTGACCCGGCGGTGGACGACTCGCCGATCAGCCGAGCGCCTGCCCAAGGTCGGCGATGAGATCGCTCACGGCCTCGAGGCCGACCGAGAGCCGAATCAGGCCGGCGTCGACCGCGAGCGGGGAGCTCGCCACGGATGCATGCGTCATACGAGCCGGATGCTCGATGAGCGATTCGACCGCCCCGAGCGACTCGGCAAGGGTGAACAGCTCGGTTCGGGCCGCCACCTCGAGGGCGGCCGGCTCTCCCCCGCCGACCACGAACGACACCATGGCGCCGAAGTCGCGCATCTGCCGTTTGGCGACATCGTGACCGCTGTGTGACACGAGCCCGGGGTAACACACGCGGCTGACGGCCGGGTGTTCGCACAGGAACTCGGCGACAGCCCGGGCGTTGGCGCATTGGCGGTCCATGCGCACGGCCAAGGTCTTGAGGCCGCGTTGCACGAGGTAGCAGTCGAACGGGCTCGGGACTGCGCCGGCGGAGTTCTGAATGAAGGCCAAGTGCTCGCCCCATTCCCGATCGCTCGTCAGCACCGCTCCCCCGACGACGTCCGAGTGGCCCCCCAGGTACTTCGTCGCCGAGTGCACGACGGCATCGGCGCCGAGCGAGAGCGGTTGCTGGAGGTACGGGGTCGCGAACGTGTTGTCGACGATGCACCATCCGCCGTTCGAGTGCGCCACGTGGGCGAGGGCTTCAATGTCGGCGATGCGAAGCATCGGGTTCGTCGGCGTCTCGATCCACAGCATCTTGGTCGCCGGCGTCCAGGCCGCAGCCACCGCATCTGGGTTCGTGAGGTCGACGGGCGAGTGCGAGATGCCGTACTCGCCGTAGACGCGGGCGATCAGCCGCCACGTGCCTCCGTAGGCGTCGTCGGGGATCAGCAGGTGGTCGCCCGGCCTCAGGCGGCGCAACAGGGCGTCCTCGGCGGCCATGCCGCTCGAGAAGCAGTACCCCTGCTCGGCTCCTTCGAGTGCGGCCAGTGTCGCCTGCAGCGTCGCCCTCGTCGGGTTGGCCGTGCGGCTGTAATCGAAGCCCTTGTGCTCGCCGACGGCAGACTGGGCGTACGTCGTGGCGAGGTGCAGCGCAGGGATGACGGCACCGGTGGCGGCGTCCGGAGGCTGGGCGGCGTGAATCGCCAAGGTCTCGAATCCGAAGCGCTCGCTCATCGACCCTCTCCCGATCGTTCCCCGCCGGCAAGAAACCCGAGCGCATCGGTCCGCGTCAGCACCCCGACCGGATGCCCGTGATCGATGACGAGCACTGCAGGCGCCTCTTCGAGCCGGTGCACGGCCAGCTCGACACTCTCACCGCTGCCGACCGTCGGCAACGGGGCGCTCATCACCTCACGCACGGAGCGATCGAGGAGGGACGCATCCTTGAAGGCCCGCTGCATCAGATCGCGCTCGTGCACTGCGCCGATGACCTCCGCCTCCGCCAACGGCGGCTCGGCCTGCACGACCGCGAGCTGAGACACGCCGAATTCTTGCATGATGCCGATGGCCTCCCTGGCGGTGTCGTCCGGGTGGACGTGGATGAGCTCAGGCAGCGTCGCACCCTTGCGCTCGAGCAGGTCGGCGACGGTCAGGCCTCGCTCCCGCAGGAAGCCGTGATCGGCCATCCACTCGTCGTTGTAGAGCTTCGAGAGGTAGCCGCGCCCCGAGTCGGGGATCAAGGTGACCACGACGTCGTCGGCATGCAGCTCCGGTCCCAGGTGGAGGGCTGCCCAGAGGGCGGTGCCGGTCGAACCTCCGACGAGGATGCCCTCCTCGACACCGACACGGCGAGCCGTGAGGAACGAGTCGGTGTCGCGCACCATGATGACCCGGTCGACCACGTCCGGATCGTAGGTCGTCGGCCAGAAGTCCTCGCCGATGCCCTCGACGAGATATGGGCGTCCCGAACCGCCGGAGTAGACCGAACCCTCAGGATCGGCGCCGACGATCTGGACGTCGGGGTTCTGCGACTTCAAGTACTTGGCGATCCCTGAGATCGTGCCCCCAGTCCCGATGCCGGCGACGAAATGGGTGACTCTGCCGGCGGTCTGGCGCCAGATCTCCGGCCCGGTCGTTCGCACGTGTGACGCCGGGTTCTCCGGGTTGTGGTACTGGTCAGGGTGGTAGGCGCCCGGAATCTCCGAGGCGAGGCGCGCCGTCACGGAGTAGTACGACTCCGGGTGATCCGGTGGGACGGCCGTCGGGCAGACGACGACTTGGGCTCCGTAGGCCCGCAAGAGGCCGATCTTCTCGGGCGCCATCTTGTCCGGCATGACGAAGATGCACCGGTACCGGCGCCTCGCTGCCACGATCGCCAGGCCGACGCCGGTATTGCCGGAAGTGCCCTCGACGATCGTGCCCCCAGGCTTCAACAGCCCGTCTCGTTCGGCTTGATCGATCATCGCCACGGCTGGCCGGTCCTTCACGCTCCCGCCGGGGTTGAGCAGCTCGAGCTTGGCGAGCAAGGGGCAGGGCAGATCCCTGCCGATGCGATCGAGCCGGACGAGCGGGGTGTTGCCGACGAGCTCGAGCAACGAGCCCACCACGTCCATCGATGCACCGGAGTCGGTGAGCGGGAGCACCTCGACGCCGGCAAGACCGGGCCGGCCGCCCACAACGTCGTCGGTATGCAGGCGAACATTCAGACCGGCGCGATGCAAGCGGGCTGCGACCTCGGCGCCGAAAGGTCCGACCACGGTGACTCGTTTCGGCAGGCGAGCACGTAGGTCCGTCATGACCGCCGGCGACACGTCGGCGTCGTCGAGGTTGATGATCCGGGTGTTGCGAGCGACAAGGAAGTCGGGCGGTGTGGCCCGACCAGCGATCACGAGCACGTCCATCGCCCCATGTTGCCGCACGTGGGACCCTCAGTCAGGCCGAAAGACCACGACCTGATCACGGCCCCGAGCTTTGGCTCGATACATCGCCAGGTCCGCCTCGTGCACGACTTCCTCCAACGACGGGCCGTGCGAAGGAAACAGGGCCACGCCGATGGAGGCGGTGACCGCCCCGAGACCCTCGCAGGTCGGCGGGAGGGCCGCCAGCGTCTCGCGAACGCTTTCTGCGACGCGCCCGGCTCCATGGGCATCTGCTCCATGGAGGACGAGCAGGAACTCGTCGCCGCCGAAGCGCACGGCGGCGTCTCCCGACCGCACCGCGCCGGCGAGCACGCGAGCCGCATTGCGCAAGGTGACGTCTCCGACGGCATGCCCGCACGTGTCGTTGACCCGCTTGAAGTGGTCGAGGTCCACGACCAGTATGGCGAGCTCGGTCCCGGTTCGCAGAGCCTGGGCGGCCTCCCGCGGGGCGAGCTCGTCCCACCAGCGCTTGTTGAGCAGTCCTGTGAGCTTGTCGGTCAAGACCCGCTGTTCGAGCTCGGAGTACAGCTGAGCATTGCGCCACGCCGCCGCCGCCAGATATCCGATGAGGGCACAGCGCTCGACGTCCTCTTCGCTGAACTGATCGAGACCGTCTCGCCAGACGTCGAGGGCACCGAGGCGGTGGTCGCCGGCGATGAGCGGGATCACCACGATCGACTCGTCGTAGCGCCCACCGGCGCTGCCGGGCACGTGAGCCGCTTCGGCGTGGGCAAAGGTGTCCCCGCTGGAGTAGGGCTCCCCGCGGAGGAACGCCCATCCCGTGATGCCCGTGTCCATCAGGTCGTCGACCTCGTCGAGACCCTCGAGGCCCTCGCCGACGGCGATGACCGGCCGCAGCGTGTAACTCGCCCAGTCCGCTTGGAACAGCGCCAACCGGTCGACACGAACCACGCGGGGAAGCAGCTCGGCGACGGTTTCGAGGATGCGGCGGGGGTCGTGCTCGGCCTGCAGGGTGCGAGCGGCCTCGGCGAGCGCGCGGGCGAACTCGCGGTCGTCGGTGCCGGCGCTCGTGGCCGGAAGCGGGCTGTGCGAGATCGCCAGCGACTCGGCATCCTGCCGCCCGAGCACGCGAACGGCGCGCTCACGGAACCAGGAGCGGTTGACGATCTCGTCGCCCGGCTCGGCCAGCAAGGGGTCGAGCACGACCGGGGGGTGAAGGTAGTGGCCGACCCCGAACTTCAGCCCAAGCTCGAGCCAGAGCTGGCAGGATCGCTCGTCGTCCACCCGGCGAACGACCGTGCGCGTGCCGAGGCGGCCGAAGTACGACATGAGGGCTCCGACTTCGGCTCGCGCCCGCGGTTCGGCAAGCACCCGCTCGGCAAGACCCGCCCAGAGCAGAGCGAACGTCGGCTGCAGATCGGCCAGCTCGGCATCGGCCAACGAGGCGACGTCGACGTCGTCGAGCGCCAGCCCGAAGCCCATCTCCGCAAGCCAGCGCGCCCGCTCGAGCTGGGGACCTCGCCGCCCGTCGGGTGGACGGACGGGCAGCAGCCAGACGAGCTCCGCCGGCATGACGCCTGCGGCGGCCGTCATCGCCAACAAGTCGTTGCCGAGCTCGGTGAAGAGCTGCTCGATCGCCGGCAGGACCAGCACAGCCGGGTTCACGACCGGTACCAGCTCGAGCGCTTGCTCGAAATCGGCGACCGGGCTCGAGTCTCCGGCACGAGGCCGACGGAGCACCTCGTAGCCGACGGCGCTCCGGTCGCCGATCTCCAGCAACGGCTGCAAAGCGATGCCTCGTTGGGATCGATCGGGAGTCTCGCCCCGAGCTGAGCCGGGGCGCGACGCGACGACTTCGGCCATCTGCGTTGATCTGCCGCCCGAGCCTTCGCTCTCGGGCGTCGTTTCGCCCACGCCGGCAAGCGTACCGGCGGCAGGTGCCGGGGCGGTGATTTGTCGGCCGAGGAGGCCCGGCCCAGGCCCCGGCGCAGCGCCGGGTCGTCGATTCCGCGCCGTCACTGGAGGAAGGACACCGTCCCCTTGGGCGTGTACCACGTGAACACCTGGACGACGAAGTGGCCGCCGCGCACGGCCGGGTCGTCCTCGGCCAGACGACGAGTCATCTCCTCCGAGCTCGTCTGGTAGATGCAGATGCCGGCCATGGGCGGAACATCGTCGCCCCGAAGGGGGCCGGCCGCATGCAGCCAACCGGCAGCTTGCATCTTGGCGAAATGACCCAAGTGGTGCCTCATGAGCTCGGCCGTCTCGGTCTCGGACATCTCCGGCGCGTCGGGCGATCGCACGAGGAGCACGACCTGGAACTGATCGAAGTCGCTCGGCGGCACGATCGCAGGAGGGTCCTCGAGGGCACGTAACTGCTCACGGTGCGCGGCGAGATGAAAGCCGGCGTTGCCCTCACAGAACGAACCGATGGGGACCGCTTGATCGACGACGACGGCGCCGCCGTCACGGATCACGACCGGGACCAGGGTTCCGGCCCGCTCGCCGAGGGCACCACAGGCCGCAGCCAGCCGCATGGCCGAGCGTTCCACGGCCTCGGCCATGCCCTGGCGGCCGCCTGCGGTCTCTGCGAACTGCCGCAGAGCGTCGTCATCGACGGCGGCAGCGTTGTCGTAAGCGGGTGCCTCCCCAGCAGCCACCCGTTCGGCCAGCTCGGCAATCAAGTCGTTGTTGAGGGCTACGTGAGCCCCGATGAGCTCGGGCGGCCAGCCGGAGTCGGCCGTCCGAAACGTCCCCGCCCGCAATGCGGCGACGAACGGCGCGTACATCGCTGCGAGGTCGTCGCTCATCGGGGCTGTCGCCTGGGCGTGCTCAGAACCCACCAAGGCCGTGGGGGGTTCCGCGACCGGTCGGGCCGTCCCACCCTGGACCGGCGGTGCAGATGACCGCCGGAGTGCATCCGCCCGGGTAGTAGTTCGAGCCGGCCGTGATGTCGTTGAAGTCCTTCGCGGGGTCTCCGTACAGGGTGTTCGGACCCTCGACTTGGGTCAGGTTGCCGGCGCGGGCGTACAGGCCGGCGATGAACGGCGACGACACGCTCGTGCCGCCGACGACGATCCATCCGTAGGGTTGATGACTGAACGGAGCGTAGGAGTCGTAGACGGCCACGCCGGTGTTGGGGTCGGCATCAGCCGAGACGTCAGTGCTGGCGCGCAGGCCGTTGCAAGCTGCGCTCACCGTCGCCGGCTGCCCGATCGCCGGCCCGAGGTCGGTGGCACAACCGCTGCCGCCGTAGTCCCAGCCGACCTCCTCGAAGGTGTTCTTGCCCGTCGTGTAGAGCGAGGTTCCACCGACCGAGGTGACGTCCGGCAGGTCCTGCGGCCAACCGTCGGGTGCTCCCTCGTAGCCGCCGTCACCCGATGAGGACGTGATCGCCATGCCGGGGTGGAAGAAATCGCCCGCCACGGGTCCGAGGTCGAGGGTCGCATCCGGAGCGAACTGGTAGCTGATGCTCACCGAGCTGGCACCGAGCTTGGCGGCGGTGTCGACGGCAGGGCCGAAGTCCGAGGCTGCCTTGTCGTTGCTCGAGAAGATGTCCCGATTCACGGTCAGCTCGATGATGTGGCAGGTCGGGCACGCAGCCGACGCCATGTCGACATCGAGGGAGGTCTCGACGCCGACTTCCTCGTCGAACTCCTTGCCGATCCTGGACTTCGAGGGTGCCAGGGGGGTTCCACCGTGTTCGTTGTACTGCGCGAAGCAACCGTTGGCCGTGGTGCAGGCGGGCAGGCCGTAGGTGGAACGGTACGTGTTGAGGTCGCTCTCGAGGTTCGGGTCAGCACCTTCGTCCAGGATCACGACGGTGCCGACATCGCCGACGGTCGGCTTCGGCAACGAGTAGGCCCTCGCAAGGGTCGCCGGGCCGTATCCGGCCGGAGCCGGCGTGCTGAGCACGATCGTGGATCCCGGGCGCACTGTGAGGACCTCCGCCAAGCACCGCGAGGCAACGAGACCCTTGATCCCGCACACCCGCATGACGCCGCGTCCAGCCAGCAGCGGAGTGGCGGCCCGAGGGGCCGAGGCACTCCCCCGGGAACTGGCAAGGCTGCCGGTCGCCGGCACGGCGACGAGGGCGACGGCGGCGATCGCCGTTGCAGCCAGGGAAACTGCGGTCAGTCTGACTCTCCGTTGAGACATGCGAACCCTTTCTCGTGGCTGGACGCCGGTCGTACGGGCGTGACGCTAGGCGAAGTGGAACGGCGGCGTCAGGGGCACGGCTTGGTTCAAAGCAGCGGGAGCGCTCGGCTACCGTTTTCTCCCAGCAGGCGCGGCTCTCCCTCGGGCGGCGCTGTACTGAAAGGCGGAGACGACATGCGCCAGAGCATCAAACATTCCGGTCACTGCGGGCGGACGGATCCCCGACGGCGCCGGGCAGCGGGACTCGCTGCCGCCGCTGGCGGCCTGCTCGCCGGCGCGCTCATGGTCGCCAGCCCGGCCATGGCGTCGGTCTGGCACTTCGCCGGCGCGGGGGGGCGCGCTACCAAGCCGGACGCCTACGGGTTCAAGTCACCCGACGCCGCCGCCGTGTCGGGCGGTCACCTGTTCGTCGCCAACCGCACCGGCGACTCGGTCACCGAGCTCAACGCCTCGAGCGGTGCCCATGTCAGGACACTGTCCGGCTCTCCGTACGACTTCGACGCGCCCACCGCCCTCAAAGCAGTCGGGACTGACCTCTTCGTCGCCAATGGGGACGCCGGTCTCACTGAGCTTGCGACCGCCACGGGCGCCTTCGTCGCCACGATGCGGGGATCGAAGTTCGCCTTCTCCGATCCGATCGCGCTCGCCACCAACGGGTCGGACTCGCTCTACGTGCTGAGCGCGTCCGGATCCGTGACCCAGGTCTCAACGGCAACCCGACTCCCCGTCGGCATCGCTTCCGGCAAGCAGTTCGGCTTCGATCACGTTGCCGGCATCATCTACATCGGTGGCGACCTGTTCGTCACGAACAGCGGCGCAAACTCCGTCACCGAGATCAACGCCGCCACCATGCACTTCGTCAGAATCCTCTCCGGCTCGAGCTACTCGTTCGAGACGCCGACCGGTCTCGCAGGACACGGCGATGATCTCTGGGTCTCCAACAACTCCGGCGGGTCGGTGACCGAGCTGCTCACCTCGGGCGGTGCCGTGCAAGTGGTCGTCAATGGGTACCTACCGACGCCGGGACCCATCACCTACGGCGACGGCAACTTCTACGTCGCCAGCCCTCCTGGGTCGTCGCCGATGATCACCCAGGTGGTCCCGTCCAAGCCGGCCGGGCTGCCATGGATGATGTGCAACACGAACGGTCCCTATGACTTCAGCAACCCGCAGGCGCTGGCGGTTTACGGACTCGACCTCTGGGTGATCAACGAGGGAGGCGCCGGCGATCCTCCTGGCAACTCGCTCACGGAGATGAACGCCAGCAACGGGTCGTTGATCCGGACCATCTCCTAACCGCTCGGCCGGCGACCGACGCGGTGGCGTCCAGGCCGTTGATGTCGATTTGTCCCCGCCCCGTTCGTCGTGTGAGCAACACTCACTACGAGGAGGACACATGCGCTACCTACTGTTCATCTGCGGCGACGAGGCTTCGCTGGCGTCGGCATCCGCCGAGGAGGGCGCCGCCATGTCGGCGGAGTACGCCGAGTTCGGCGCCAAGATGGGCGCCCGCGGTGTGCTGCAGGGCGGCGAGCGGCTCTACCCAACCTCAGATGCCACCACGGTGCGCGTCCGCAATGGAGACGTGATCACCTCTGACGGGCCGTTTGCCGAGACGAAGGAGCAGGTCGGAGGGTTCTATCTCGTGGACTGCAAGGACCTGGACGAGGCGATCGAGGTCGCCGCAAACATCCCCGGAGCTCGTATCGGCTCGATCGAAGTGAGGCCCATCTGGGAGATGTGACTCCCGAGGTGAGGGCTGCGGTCACCGAAGCCTTCCATCGGGAGTGGGGCCAGGTCGTCGCCACCCTCATCCGGATGACGGGCGACTGGGACCTCGCCGAGGAGTGCGCGCAGGATGCCTTCGCGCTGGCGCTGGAACGGTGGCAGCGCGATGGCGTCCCGCGCAGCCCGGGAGCCTGGCTCACCACCGCAGCACGGAACCGCACGATCGACCGGCTGCGCCGCGCCGCTACCGGGGCCGCGAAGTTGCAGGAGGTGGCGGTCTTGGCGTCTCCAACCGAGCTGTACGACGCTGACGATGCCGGCGTCGCCGACGACCGCCTCCGCCTCATCTTCACGTGCTGTCACCCCGCGCTGTCCATCGACTCACAGGTCGCGCTCACGCTTCGGACCCTGGCAGGACTCACGACCGGTGAGATCGCCCGCGCCTTCCTCGTACCGGAAGCGACGATGGCTCAGCGCCTGGTGCGAGCGAAGCGAAAGATCCGAAACGCCGCCATCCCGTACCGCGTCCCGCCCGCCCACGCCCTTCCCGAGCGCCTTGCCGCCGTTCTCGGCGTTCTCTACCTGCTCTTCAATGAAGGTTACGCCGCCAGCTCCGGAGCCGACCTCATGCGCCAGAGCCTGAGCAGCGAAGGCATTCGCCTTGCCCGCGTCCTCGCCCGGCTCATGCCGGACGAGCCCGAGGCGCTGGGCTTGCTCGCGCTCATGCTGCTGCACGACGGTCGCCGCGCCTCACGCGTGGACGCCGCCGGAGATCTCGTCCCCCTCGAGGAGCAGGACCGCACCGCCTGGGACGCGGCGGCGATCGACGAAGGCATCGAGGTGCTGGAGCAGGCACTGCGGCGTCGCCAGGAGGGGCCGTACCAGCTCCAAGCCGCCATCGCCGCCTGCCATGCGACCGCCAAGGCGGCCGCCGACACCGACTGGCATGAGATTGCCGCCCTCTACGGTCGGCTGGTCATCCTCGTTCCCTCGCCCGTCGTCGAGCTGAACCGCGCCGTCGCCGTCGCAATGGCCCGTGGCCCTGAGGCGGGCCTCGTGCTCGTCGAAGCACTCGAAGCGTCCGGGTCGCTCGACGGCTACCACTTGCTGCCGGCCACTCGCGCCGACTTGCTCCGGCGACTCGGGCGACATTCCGAGGCGACCGTTGCCTATCGCGAAGCCCTCGAGACGGCCACGACCGACACCGAACGCCGGTATCTCACCCGCCGTCTCGGCGAGGTCTCGGCGGACCGGGACGCCTCTAACTAGGCGGCATCGAGATCGGGGCGGAATCGAGGGCCGCCTCCGCTGGGCTCACGTCCGGACCGTCGAGCGGCTGCTGAGCTTCATCTGCTCGCTCGAGATCGGTGCCGTCGACGGGCGTGCTCGAGACTGGGTCCTGCAGCGGCCCTGCGATCGCTTCGTTCGGCGGAGGGTCATGGGACTCCGTCTCGCCGTCGCGTACGAGAGCCGTCGGTGTCCCGGCCGAGAACCACCGGTCCTGGTGGGCACCAAAGGGATCCTGATACCAGCCCTCGATACTCGTGTCATCGCTCGTCATGGCTGCAACCTACCGGCTCAAGTGGGCGTGACCGGATTCGAAACGGCTTCCAGCCCACCCCCGAGCGCCGACTTCGCGATGACCACGATGACCCAGGTGACACCAGCCTTGAGATGCGGGAACTCCGCACTACGGGCACTTGCGGACGTGGCGAGACCGACCGGCTTGATGCCCTTGGCCCGCGGCTCGGCGGCGAGCACGTACCCCGTGATGGGATCACCACCGGTCGTGACAGGCGGCTGCCACCTCGCGATCGCCGAACCATTGCCAGCGGAGGCGACGACGTCGCGCGGAGCGCTCGGCGTGCTCGTCGCGAACGTGAAGGTGGCTGAAGTCGTCGTGGCGCTCGTCGGCTGGCCGACGAGCGCGCCGCCGGCCGTCGTGATCGTGATATCGACCTTTCTGCCCGGCGGCCCGATCGGCGCCAGGACCGTGACGACGCCGCTCGGTGACGCGAACGGCTGGTTCACGATGGTGGCCGGGAGGGTCCCGAAGTGGACGGAGGAGACCTCGGAGTCGAGCGTGCCGTCGATGGAGACGAGCGTGCCGCCGTGAGCCGGACCGCTCGTTGGGCTGGAGGAAGTGACGACGGGGCGGCCGGGATAAGCGAACAGGAACGTGTCGACGCCCGGATTCGTCGCGCTGCAGCCCGTGATCGAGCACACGAGCGTGTCGGTGGAGATGGCAAAGAATTGCGGCACGGACACGGTGATCGAGTTGTCGCTGTTGACGACGAAGTCCGTCGTCGTCGACGACAGGAAGTTCAGGCTGCCCTGTCCGACGAATGCCACGAGATCGGCGTCGGCGAAGCCGGACCCCGTGATCGTCAGGCTGCCCGGGTCCGCCTGCGCCCCGACGTGCTTGGAGAGAGCCGTCAGATCCGGGACACCAGCAAAGGCATACGAACCCGGGCCGCTCGAGGGCGCCGACACAACGCCGCCGGCGGTCTGCACGGACAGGTCGACGGGGTCGGGCTCGACGCTGGGACCGTTCGGATCCGGCGGAAACGTGATGTCGATCTCGGTCGCGCTGATGCCGTCGAGGCTGAAGTCCTCGGAGCTGGCGGCCCCGATCGGACCGACGTTCACCCACTCGAAATCGAGGAGGTTGAAACCGGAGCCGGTGATCGCCACCGTCGTGCCGCCGAACTCACTGGCGTAACTCGGGCTCTCCGAGGTGATCGTCGGTGCGGGCGCATAGTCGTACTCGCTAGGCGCCGGCGTGACCTCGCACCCGCAGCCGGGAGGCGCCACGAAGGCTCCGGAGGGCTGGAAGACGATCGGCCCGCTGTAGGCCGGCAAGATGGTGTCGGTCGCGCTCGGACCGTTGCTGTTCGATGCGACGACCTGCACCTGGCAGATGCCGGCCGTGCTCCCCTGGCAGGTCGTCGACACCGTCTCGGCGGGTGGGATCACCGTCAGCTCGTTGTCGTTGATGACGTGCAAGCCGGCAGCTGCGACGCCGCCGAACGTCACGCCCGTGACGCCGCCTGCCTCCTCGAAGCCGCTCCCCACGATCGTGACGGTTCCGGTCGTGCTCCCCGTCGTCCCTCCTGCCTCCGGGCCGGCCACGGGTCCGACGTAGTCGACGACCGGCACGGGTGAACCGGAGGAACCCCCCACGAAGTGGTACACGCTGGCCGATCCTGGGGAGCTTGACTCCGGCGGTGATGCAGCTGTCGTGACGATGACGTCAGCACTGCCGCCGGCGTCGCCGACCGTGCCGGGAGGCTGCTCGTAGGCAGGTACGTCCACCGTGATGGACGTGGTCCCCCACGCTGTCACCGTTGCCACCACGTTGCCGAAGTTGACGGCGCCTTGAGCGGTCCCGAAGTTGACGCCGCCGATGGTCATCGTGCTACCGCCGCCGATGGGACCTGTGGTCGAGCTCAAGCTCGTCACGGCGGGCTCCGCCGAGGCACCCGTCGTCACGGCCGCACACAACTGTTCGTCGAGGCCAGGGTCGCCATTGCTGTCGGTCACGCGCGGCGTTCCGAGTCCGGTGGCGAGGTCGTAGCCCGTGCCGGCGGTGTACATCGTCCCGTCACCGACACCGAGGTTGTCGTTGTTACCGACGGTGATGTCGCTGAAGGCCTGCGCGTACCCGCCGGCGGACGAGGCGACCTGGTACAGCAACGGGTTGACGAAACCCACCCCGATTGGCGCCCCGCTGCACGCCGTGGAGGCGTTGATCTCGGCAGTCATGGCGGCCCAGAGCGGAGTCGACGAGGACGTCCCGCCGATGGGGTACCACTGACCGTCCTGGTAGATCGTGATGCCGCTCTGCGGATCCGCCAGGGCGCTGACGTCGGGCACCTGCCGGCACGGCGTTCCCGCCGGGAGGACCGTCGGGTCCCCGGCCAGGTGAGAGTCGTTCCCCACGCCCGTTGGGTCGTTGCTGCACGCTTCGTTGGCCGCCTCGTCGGAGGTGATGAAGCCCGCTTGCCACGAGGGCATCGCCCAGGTCTCGGAGATGCCGCCACCGCCGGCACCGCCATCGGTGCCGTTGTTCCAGACCGTTTCCACCGGAGGTTCGCCGGCTTGCAGGATGGTCGTGCCACCCACCGAAACGACATCGGGCTGGCTGCCCGGGTCGTCGACCGACAAGTCGGCCGGCGTCGGTGTACTGGCGTGGTTGGCGCAGTCGTCCGAGCCGTCGTCGCCGGCGGACGCGAAGACCGACTGGCCTTGGGCGGCAGTCTGCTGGAAGATCTCGTTCTCGACCTGCTGGGTCCCGGGCGCGCCCACTTGGAGCGCCTCCTCGCAGAGCCCCCAGCTCGAGGTCACCTGGCGGGCGTCGTCGGCGACAGCGATGGCGTTCCAGGTATCGAGGGGCCCGAAGGCGTTGTTCATGTTGGCGCCCGAGAACACGTGGATGTGGGCGTCCGGCGCCAGCGCCGAGACGTCCTCGACGTCGAGCGCCGCTTCGCCCGAGCCGGGACCGGTGCCAGGTCCGCCGTCGACGGCGGTGACGGTGATGTTGGAAGTGTGGCTGGCGCCGAAGTAGCACTCGTCGAAAGTGGCGACGTCGGAGATGGCGAACGGCTCGAGCTCGTAGACGTCCACCGTCTGGCCGGCGCCGAGGTCACCGGCCGAGTAGAGCCCTCCGACGCCATAGGCGTTCGCCACTTGCTGGTCGGTGAGTGCCCCTTCAGTCGCTTCGAGCTCCTGAGCCGCCGGGCACGCCACCGGGCCACCGTTGCCGGCGCCGGCCGGCGAGGCCGCGACCGCGGCGGAGGTCGCCCGCGCCGGGTCGGGCCGGTCGATCCCGCTGTGCTCGTGCACGAGGTCGTCCAAACCGAGAACTGCCTGCACGCTGGCGGCAATCGAGGCTGGAAGCCGGACGTTTGACGTCGTCGCCTGTCCCATCGTGCCGTCGCCGAGACGGACCCGCTCGAGCCCGGTGTGGAACGCCGACTCGACGCGTGACGCCGAGCCGCGGAAGTCGACCAGGAGGTTGTTCGAGGACACCGACGTGACGCTCAACCCGTCCGAGGCCAGAACCTGGCGTACCGCTGACACCGTTGCCGACGACGGTCCGAAGCGGCCGGCGTACTGCCCCTTGGCCAGGTAGTGGCCGTAGAGCAGTGACCGAGGGTTCGTCACCGCCTCGATGAAGCTGGCGACGGCCTGCTCGTCTCGTGGTTTGAGGGCGACGACGCCGCTCACCTGCGCGCTCGATTGCACAACTCCGACCGCGTGAGCACCGCCCGGAAGCCGGGGCGCAGGGGTGACCTCGACCAGGCGACCGCTCCGGCCCGGCGCCACCGTGGCCGTCGCCGCCTCGGCACCCAACTGGCTCAGCAGCCCGGCCGCCAGCAGGGCGACTGCCACCACCGTGGTGAAGCGTGCTCGGTCGTGACCACGAGCGTCAGCGCTGACCTTTGGCATGGGGGGTTCCCTTCTCGGAGTCGGCAGGCTCCTGGCGAGCGTAACCCTGCCCATCGGCGACCCAAGGGCACGGACTTCGCGACATCATTCGCAACGTGAACATCAGTGAGCACACTGACCACTGAGAGTATTGACATGACCACTGTGTGTGGTACAACTTCCCGGTGGCAACGAACCCTCTCCTCGTAGCTCACCTGTATCGAAGGGCGGGCTTCGGCGCGACGAACGCTCAGGTGGCGTCACTTTCGAGTCAAAGCTGGTCCGAGCTCGTCACCGGACTCATGAACGGGCTCAAGGACTCCGACCCGTCAGGCGACCGGGTGCCGCTCCCCCATCTGACGACGATTCCCGAGGCGAACACGCCCGGTTACACCTACAACGGTTGGAACGAGTTCGTCGATCTCGTCACGTGGTGGATCGAGCGCATGGTCGTCTCCGACACCCCGCTCCGGGAGAAGCTCGTCCTGCTCTTGCACAACCAGTTCCCGACGTCCTGGGAGAAGGTCAACTGGGCGTACCTCATGTACGTCCAGAACCAGCTCTTTCGGACGCTCGGACCGGGGAACTTCCAGACGCTCACGACGGCACTGGCCCAGGACCCGTCAATGCTCATCTGGCTCGACACCGGCACCGACCACCGAGTGAGCCCGAACCTGAACTTCGCCCGCGAGCTGATGGAGCGCTTCACGATGGGCGCCGGCAACTACACCGAGACCGACATCGAACAAGGCGCACGGTGTTTCACGGGCTGGCAGCTCGACTACACGACGGGCGACTTCTACATCAACCCGTACGATCACGACAACGGCACGAAGACCTTCCTCGGACACACCGGCAACTTCACGGGCGACGACATCATCGAGATCGTTACTCACGATCCCGCATCCGGTCCGTGGGTGGTCTCGCGGATCTGGTCGTGGTTGGCCTACCCGGCCGCCCCGACGAACCCGACGATCGTCGCACTCGCCAAGGCGTACGCCGCCAACCTCGACATGTCGAGCCTCATCGAGGCCATCTTGAACCACCCCGACTTCGTCTCGACGCAGGCGCTCACGACACTCGTCAAGCAGCCCATCGAGTACGTCGTCAGCGCCCTGCGGGTGCTCGGCCTCAACACCGCAGCCCTGCCGAGCGGGTCGCTGTTCTGGTACCTGAGCCAGCTCGGTCAGCTGCCCTTCGCTCCGCCCAGTGTCGGCGGCTGGGGTCAGAATCAGTACTGGCTGACGACGACGGCGGCGAACTCGTACTTGGGTTTCGCCCAAATGCTTGCCAGTTACGCCGATCTCACCAAGATCGAAGACCGCAACGGCCACCCCGCAGAACAGATTTCCGCCGTACAGGACCTGTTGGCCGTCGCCTCCTGGTCGAAGCAGACCTATGGAGCGCTGCTCTCGCTGGCGACTTCCCTCCAGGGTGACGGTGGCTCGTGGCCGGCTCAACAGCTCGTCACGCTCGCGCTCGTCTCCCCAGAATTCATGTTGAACTGAGCGAGGAGCACATGGGCACTTTGGACAGACGCCAGTTCCTGTCGAGGACGCTCGGCGCAGGCGCCGTGGCGAGCGCCGCGCACCTCCGGCTGCCGAGACTCGGCGACGATCCGGCCGCCTCGGCCGCGACGACACGCAGCGCCCTCGAGCACAGGCGGCTGCAGCGCGGGGTACGGGGCACGTCGAGCGTGGCACCCGGACCGTTTGTGCTCTGCACGCTGTCCGGTGGCAACGACGGGCTCAACACCGTCGTGCCCTACGCCGACTCCAACTACCTTGCGCTCCGGGGCGACCTGGCGATCCCGGCGGACCAGGTGCTCGCCCTCGGAACGGTGGATGGGACCGAGCTCGGGTTTCACCCGTCGTTGACAGGCCTCTACTCGTTGTTCGAAGCCGGACAGGTCGCCGTCATCCTCGGAGTGGAGTACCCGGATCCCAATTACAGCCACTTCCTCTCGATGGACATCTGGCAGACGGCAGAGCTGTCCGGTGACGGCACCGCAGGATGGATCGGGCGATGGCTTGACGCCACGGGGACCGATCCGCTGCGGGCCCTCAGCGTCGGCCCGACGCTGCCGACGGCATTCGTGGGACAGCGCCAGCAGGCGAGCACCCTGAACGACAGCACGTCGGGCAACTCGCAGGTTCCCGGCCAGAACCCCCAGTTCATCTCCTCCTACGCGAAGCTCATGACCCCCTACACCGGCGCACTCGTGCTGAGCAACGCCGTCGCCTCCGCCGGCTCGAACCTGCTCACCGTCGGCAACGCTGCCGAAACGGCCCTCAACGCAGAGAGCGTGCCGACGAACGTCTCCGGGCGCAACGCCGGCGACATCGGCAACCAGTTCGACATCGTCGCCGAGCTCATCGAGTACGGGTTGCCGACGCAGGCCTACGGAGTCAGCTGGGGCAGTTTCGACACGCACTCCGACCAGCTGCAGACCCATGCAAGCTTGCTCTCGCAGCTCGACGCCGCCGTGCAGAACTTCATGGGCGTCTTCCCGACACCCGTCGCCGGCAAGAACCCGGTTGTGATGATGCACTCGGAATTCGGCCGGCGTCCGAATGCGAACGGCAGCGCCGGCACCGACCACAGTTCTGCGAGCGTCGTGATCGTCGTCGGTCCAGGGGTCAAAGGCGGGTTCTACGGCGCCCAGCCGAGCCTCGCCAAGCTCGATCCGTACGGCAACCTCGTGTACACGACGGACTTCCGCACGATCTATGCCACCATCCTCGAAGAGGTCTTGGACTACGGCTCTGCCTCGACGGTCCTCGGCGGCAACTTCACGCCGATCCCGTTCTTGAACTGACGAACCGCTTCGCCAAGAGCGCTCGGACGGCGCCCCCGGCAGGACTCGAACCTGCGACCGTCTGCTTAGAAGGCAGCTGCTCTGTCCAACTGAGCTACGGGGGCCTGCGACAAGTCAATCATGCGCCGAGCGGCCGTCGATGGGACCGGCGCCGGCCGGCGACACCCTGCGAGCCGAGCCCGGCGGGTTAAGGTGCCAACGCCGAGCAAGTCACTGGCGACTCAAGGACGGCAACGGTGCCGTGAGAAAGGTCGTGCCATGCAGGGTTTCTCGGGTTCACGACGCCGGCTGTTCCTCGCCGCGCTCGTGGGTGTCACCGTGTGCGTTGGCATCGGGAGCCCGTCGGCGATGGCGGGAACATCGACCCCGAGGCAGTCATGGCTGCCGCTCGCCCCGTCCAGCAGCCCGACAGGGCGGGCGGGCTCGGCCATGGCCTACGACGCCGCAAGCCGCCAGCTCGTGCTCTTCGGCGGGATCACCGAAACCGGTACCCACGGCTTCCGCAACGACACCTGGATCTGGAGCGGTGAGACGTGGACCAGGCTCAGCCCGGCGTCGAGCCCTTCGCTTCGATACGGCGCCTCGCTCGTCTACGACGCCGCCATGGGCGAGCTCCTGCTCTTCGGCGGCTACGACGGGAGCACCGGATCCAACGTGGATCTCAACGACACTTGGACCTGGAACGGGACCGACTGGACGAAGCTCAGTCCGGCGAAGAGCCCTCCCGGGCGGGTGAACGCCTCGATGGCCTATGACGCCGCATCGGGCAAGGTCCTGCTGTACGGCGGTCAGGGCCTCCACGGGGATCTCGCCGACACCTGGACATGGAACGGCATCACCTGGAGTGAGCTGTCACCTGCCAAGAACCCGGGCGCCATCGGCGACGCCGCACCGATGACCTACGACCCCGCCACCCGGTCAGTCGTGCTCGTGGCAGGAGCAAGGGAGATCGACGGCCAAGAGTCACCCGCCGCCACCTATGTGGCAGCAACTTGGACTTGGACCGGATCGACATGGTTCGAGCTCGACCCGAAACAGAGCCCGCCTGCGCGCGACTACGGAACCATGACCTACGACTCGCAGAGCGGTGCGGTCGTGCTGTTCGGCGGTGAGGACGTCCTCGCCGGCCCGGACGTCTATCTCAACGACACCTGGGCCTGGGACGGCACGATCTGGCGGGAGCTGGCGCCGCCGAGGAGTCCCGCCAAACGCTTCGGGAATGTCATGGCGTTCGATCCGAGCAGCGCGACGGTCGTGCTCTTCGGCGGCGTCGACACCGATGGATTCCTCGGCGACACCTGGGTCTTCGGCAACCTCGGGTGGTGGGGCTGAGCAGCTACTCCTTGCCGATCATGACCTCCGTGGCCTTGATGACGACCTTGACGGCGTCGCCTTCGGCCAGCCCGAGTCCAAGAGCAGAGTCCTTCGTGATGGCGGAGACGACTTCTTGCCCGCCGCCGATCGACACGACGACGGTCGACATGACGGCACCGTGCTCGACTCGTACGACGACTCCATCGAGTTGATTCCGTGCGCTGAGCTTCATGGTCTGGAGGCTATCCCGCTCGCTCTGCAGCACCGGGCGGCGCGGCAAACAACCCTCTTCTCACGATCACGGCCGTGAAGTAGTCTCTTCTTGACTACCGGCTCAACATACGGCTCGGCTCGGCGAGAGGGCGCCCCGTTTCCGGATGGCCCAGCCCGAGGAAGGGGAGATCATGACAATCACGCTCGACAAACGGGTGGACGACTTCATCGCCACCGACCGGCAGCTCTTCATCGACGGCCGGTGGACGCCGGCCGCCTCGGGGCGCACCTTCCTCACACCCAATCCGGCAACGGGTGAGACCCTCGCCACCGTGGCCGAAGGTGATGCCGAGGACATCGACCGCGCCGTCCGTGCCGCTCGGCGGGCCTTCGAAGACGGCCCTTGGGGGCGGATGACGCCGTCGGACCGGGGCCGAATCATCTGGCGGATCGGTGACCTCATCCTCGAGCACACCGACGAGCTCGCGCAGCTCGAGACGCTCGACAACGGCAAGCCGTTCGGCGTCGCCCAAGTAGCCGATGTTCCGCTGGCCGCCGACCTCTTCCACTACATGGCAGGTTGGGCGACCAAGATCGAAGGCAACTCCATCAACATCTCCGTTCCGTTCGCACCTGGAGCGAACTTCCACGCCTACACCCTTCGCGAACCGATCGGCGTCGTGGGCCAGATCATCCCGTGGAACTTCCCCCTGCTCATGGCGGCCTGGAAACTCGGTCCGGCGCTCGCTGCCGGCAACTGCGTCGTGCTGAAGCCGGCCGAGCAAACGCCGCTGTCGGCGTTGCGCCTGGCGGAGCTGATCGCGGAGGCCGGCGTCCCTGATGGGGTTGTCAACGTCGTGACCGGTTTTGGAGAGACTGCCGGAGCGGCGCTGGCAGCACACGGCGGCGTCGACAAGGTTGCCTTCACCGGGTCGACCGAAGTCGGCAAGTTGATCGTGCAGGCGGCAGCGGGGAACTTGAAGAAACTGACGCTGGAGCTGGGCGGCAAGAGTCCCAACATCGTCTTCTCCGACGCCGAGCCGGATGCGGCCATCGCCGGCGCCGCCAACGCAATCTTCTTCAATCACGGGCAGTGCTGCGTGGCCGGGTCTCGTTTGTTCGTGCAAGAGGATCGCTTCGACGAGGTCGTAGCCGGCGTCACCGAGATCGCCAAGTCCATCAAGCTGGGTGACGGGATGGATCCGGACACCGAGATGGGGCCGCTCGTGTCGGATGAGCAGCTGCAGCGGGTGACGGGTTTCCTCGACTCTGGCAAGAGCGACGGGGCGACCGCACTGACGGGCGGCGGGCGCCGCGGCGAGCGCGGTTACTTCGTCGAGCCGACCGTTCTCACCAACACGCGTCCCGACATGCGGGTCGTGCGCGAGGAGATCTTCGGGCCGGTCGTCGTCGCCGCCCCATTCCAGAGCATTGACGAAATCGCCAAGGTCGCGAATGACACGCCGTACGGCCTCGGCGCCGGCATCTGGACCAAGGACATCTCGAAAGCTCACGCCTTGGCCAAGAAGATCCGTGCGGGCACCGTCTGGATCAACTGCTACAACATCTTCGACTCGGCGCTGCCCTTCGGCGGATACAAGCAGTCCGGCTGGGGACGTGAGATGGGTCACCAGGTGCTCGAGGCCTACACCGAGGTCAAGTCCGTCTGCGCCCAGCTCTGATCTCCGGTGCGCGAGACCTCGTCCGGACCAGGCTCCTATGAGTGGGTCCTAGCTCGATTGCTACATGAGGCCTTCGGCGACTGCGCTACTGAGGAGTCGCCCCGAGGTGTGACGATGTGCACCCCGAAGTGGCTCCTCGAGCGTGTCAGCGAGGAGGCCGGCCGACCGATCGAGGATTGCAAGGGCGTCCTGTCGGTGACGACCGACTCGCTCGTCGTCACCGCCGTTCCGGCACTCGAGCAGGACGACGGCCTCGGTTACCTCGCAGCCGTGGACGTCATCGGCGGCCAGTGCGTCGAGATCACGGCTTGCCACGCCGACGTGGCGCCCGAGCGGTGGCCCGATCTCACCGACGCCTTGGCTCACGGCCTGGCACCGCCGGCGGCCGTCCAGCTCGAATTGATCGGGACCGATGTCTGAGTGCGTCGCCTCCTGGTTGACCGGCCCGAGGAGGGTGCAGGTCTGCCGCCGTCGGGGCGAGGACGTTTCCGCGGAGACGCGCCCTCGGGGCGTTTCCGCGGAGACGCGGGCGACCTTGACCTGGCCCTGCATGCGCAAACGAGCCGGAGGTCTTCCGGTCGGAAGGCGACCCGGCTCGCCAACGGCCAACCGCCCGCTTACTTCGGCGCACTCTGAGCAACTGTCAGCCGGTACTCGAGGAGCACGGGATGAGGAGGAAAGCTCGTACGTGATCGGCTCCCTGAGAGCCGCCATCCGAGCTTCTCGTAAAAGCGCCGGGCTCGGTGATTCTCTTCGAAGACACGCAATCGTGCCTGCGTGACCCCCTGGGCGGCGAGGGCTCGAACGAGGGCGTCGTGTGCTTCCACCGCCGTTCCGGTGCCCCAGGTCTCTACGGCGGTGCCGAAGTGCAGGAGCTCGTTGCCGCGAGTCGCCGCAAAACCCACGACTGACTGGTCGTCGTTCTCGATGACGTACGCACGGATCCCAGGATCGGCGATCTCCTCGGCCCAGCGCGCCCGCAAGGCCTCTCTTGGAAAGGGATGGGTGTCCTGGGGAAAGATGTGAGCCAGGGCGCGAATGGCGCCTTGCTCTTGTACCCCCAGCAACGACTCGAGGTCGGCCTCGGTCGCCGTGCGGAGATTCACGTCGCCATCCTGACCGAGATCGACCTACTCCGAAGATCGGCGCGGCAGCAGTGGCACGACTCGCCGCTCGGCGGGGTCGGGGACGTTTCCGCGGAAACGCCCGCCCGGTCGGCTTCTGAATGAAAGCGCTGCTCGTAGTGGGTGCATCCGTGCCGAGCTTGATTGCCGTCGGCGTCGGACTCGAGGCACATTTGCCGGCGCGAGGCCACGGCTACGTTCGCCGGAAGTAGTAGACGAGCTCTGGGTCTCCCTCGTCGAGTCCGTCGAGCTGGCCGCTGAAGCGCCAACCGCCGGCTTCGAGGAGCGCACGCATCGCCTCGTTTGATCGGTTCGTCGACGTGAAGACAACGGCCGAGCCTTCCCGCCTCGTGGTCGCTGCTTCCATGAGCGACCGACCGACGCCAGTGCGGCGGACCCTCGGCGCGACCCAGAGCAGCTCGATGAAGTCGCGTCCGAAGAAGTGACAGGGCTTGACCACGATGAAGCCAGCAACCTGGCCCTCGTCCTCGCAGACCAGGCACTCGCCAGCGTCGACGCTATTGCTCAGCAGGGACCTGCGCCCAGCGTCCGTTTGAGCCAGGGGGTCCAGTGCCAGCAGTGCGACAAGATCGTTCGTCGTCGCCGGTCGCACAGCTTCGGCAGGTCGCTCCACCGATGACGCTTCGACCACTCCGCCACTGTAGGTGTTCCTCATGCAGCCTTCCCGGGTGCAGGTCGTTGACCGGTTTCGACGGCCACTCCCCCCGGCCAGGAAACCCTCCCTACGCCGGCCCTATCCCTTGACGGCGGCGCCGGCGGGCGCCCTCGACCATGAACAAGCCACCTGCTCCGAGCAACCCGACGATGAGCCAATAGGGCCAGCCGGACCACGGTTCGCCGGTGTTCGTCGACGGGACGGTGGCGACCGGGATGACCGCCGCCGACACGCTCGCTTCGGCCGCCTCGCCGCCGGTGCTTGACCGGTTGAACGTCGAGTCGGTCGCCGTCGCCGTGTTGACGACGGTGCCAGCAGCCGTGAACTTTACGACGACATTGATGGTCGCCTGCGCGCTCACCGCCAACGACCCGACGTCGGCCGTCACTACCTGGAGGCCGTCGACCGTCGACTCGGAGGCCGACCCCGTCGACGACGACACCGACACGAACCGGATGCCGGACGCGAGGTGGTCGGTCACGACAACGTCCTTTGCGGCATCGGGGCCGGCGTCGGTCACGGTGATCGTGTACGTGCCCTCCGTGCCGACGTTCGGGGAGGAGTCGGACACTACCTTCGACAGGTGCAACTCGGCGTACGCAGGGGAGAGTGAGACGGTGTTCGAGCTTCCGCTCGTGCCGCCGGTCGCGTCGGATGTCTGCTGCGTGAAGCTCACCGTGTTCGTGACACGCGATGTCGTCCCGACGAGCACGACGATCTGCAGAGTCGCCGAGCTCTGGTCACCTGCCGGCGCGAGGTTCGGCACGGTCCAGGTGACCTTCTGCCCGGAAACCGACACAGTGCCGAGGGATGCCGAGGATGACTCGTACGTGAGCCCGCTCGCCAGCACGTCGGTCGCCACGACCTTGCCCGACGCGGCCGGCCCAGCGTTGGACGCCCTCACCGTGAACGTGTCGTCGCTGCCGAGCTGCGGTGTGGTCGTCGACGCCGATTTGGTCAGGGTGACGGTGGCGTACGGCGGTGTCACGACAACGGAGTTGGACGATCCCGTGGTCTGCCCCGACCCGTTCGGGTTCGTCTGTGTGAAGCTTGCAGTGTTCGTCGCCGGTTGCGATGACGCCACGGCGACGACGATCTGCAGCGTCGCCGAGGCGCCGATCGCCAGCTCGGTGATCGTCCACACAACCGTCTGTCCTGTGACGATGACGCACGCGGTCGGGCAGGTGTTCGAGGCGGTCGACGACACGTAGATCAGGTTCGACGGGAGCGGGTCGGTGACCGTGACCTGACCGGAGTCCGTCGTGCTCGCCGGCGCGTTCGCGGCGGTCAGCGTGAAGATATCTTGCGCGCCGACCGTGGGGGTCGCCGACGACACGGTCTTCGAGACCGTCACGACTGCGAACGACGGGGTGACCGTGACGCTGTTGCTCGAGCCGCTCGTAGCGCCCACGTCGTTCGGCACGGCCTGCGTGAACGTCGCCGTGTTCGTGGACTGCGCCGAGCTCGCCACCGTCACGACGATCGTCAGGGTGGCGGTCGCGCCGGGTGCCAAGTCATCGATCGTCCACGTCACGGTCTGCCCGGAGACACTGATGCAGGCTGCGGTGCAGGTGTTGGTCGCCGACGAGGACACGTAGTCGATGCCCGTCGGCAGCGGGTCGACCAGCGTCACCGTGCCGCTGTCGGCCGAGCTGGCGTCGGCGTTCGTCGCGTCGATGGTGAACGTGTCCTGCGAGCCGACGGTCGGCGTTGCCGACGTCACCGACTTCGTAACCGAGACGTCGGCGAACTGTGGCGTCAACGTCACCGAGTTCGAAGCGCCCGACGTCTGGCCGGAGCTGTTCGTCGTCTCTTGGATGAACGAAGCGGTGTTGGTGATCGGCGTCGTGGCCGTGACGAGCACGCTGATCGTCAGCGAGTCGCTGTCGCCGTCGGCGAGCGACGGGATCGTCCAGGTCACCGTCTGGCCGCTGACATGCACGGTCCCAACCGTCGACCCAGCCGACTGGATCTCAGCACCCGCGGGCACGGCGTCCGTCACGACGACCTGGCCGGCGGTATCAGGACCGGAATCGGTCGCCTGCAAGGTGAAAGTGTCGATCGAACCGACGTTCGGCGTCGTGGTGGTGGCGGATTTGGTCACCGTCACTTCGGCGTACACCGGTGTCACCGGCACGGTGTTCGAGGAGCCGCTCGTCTCGCCGTCGTCGTTCGGGACGGTCTGGATGAACGTCGCCGTGTTGGTGACCGAGGTTGTTCCCGTGACGGTCACGACGATGTCCAGCGTCGCCGACGCGCCGGCGGCGAGCGGCGGGATCGTCCAGGTAACGGTCTGGCCGCTGTCGGTGATGCACGAACCGGTTGGGCAGATCGCCGAGCTCGACGAGGCGTACGTGAGCCCTGTCGGCAGGATGTCGGTGACCGCGACGCCGGCTGCGGCCGTGCTGGCAGCGGAGTTCGCTGCCGTCAGGGTGAACGTGTCCTGCGTCCCGACGTCGGGGTCCGCGACGGTGACGGACTTCACGACCGATATGTCAGCCCATTGCGGAGAAAGCGTCACCGAGTTCGAGGTGCCACTCGTTTCGCCACCTGGGCCGGGAAAGGCCTGCGTAAACGACGCGATGTTCGTGACCGGTACCGACGTCTCGACGGTGACGACGATCGACAACTGGGCGCTGGCGCCAGGAAGGAGATTCGGGATGGTCCAGGTCACGGTCTCGCCGCTCACCGCGATGCACGACCCGGTTGGGCAGGTAGTCGAGCTCGACGACTGGTATGAGAGACCGGACGGCAGCGGGTCGGTGACGACGACCTGACCGGAAGCAGCGGTGCTCGTCGGAGCGTTCACTGCAGTCAACGTGAAGGTGTCGTCCGACCCGACGTCCGGGCTGTCCGTGGTCGCCGACTTCTGCAACGAGACGGCGGCAAAGCCGACGTCCGTCGTCACCGACGAACTGTTGTTCGACGGATTCGGATCGTCCTCGTTTCCGATCACGGTCGCGGTATTCGTAGAGACACCTCCGGTCGCCGGTGATGTCGCCGAGACGACGATCTCCACCGACTGCTCGGCGTCGATCTGCGGCTCGACGCACACGACGTCGTTACCCGTCACCGTGCAGGTGTTCGGCGTGTTCGTAGTGACGTCCGTGTAGCCCGCCGGCACCGGGTCGGTGATGGTGTAGCCGGAGCTGTCGGCGACGTCGCTCGTGTCCGTCACCGTCAGGGTCCACGAGATGGAGCTGCTCACCGGGACCGAAGACGGACCGGTCTTCGACATGCTGAGGTCGACGTTCGGTCCGATGCAGGAGGCGCCGTCGTTGGTGTTGGTCGAGATTCCCTGCGCCTGCGAGACGCCGGTGACCGACGGACTGGCCGACGTGGGGTCGTTGACCTGCAGCTGGTACACCTCGCCCGAACTGTTGTTGCTGAAGACAATGTTCCCGTTACCGAATGTCCAGTCGGCGCCGTAGGTGCCGTTCGGCATGGACGACTGGGGAATCGCCACCATGTCCCCCGTCGTCGGGTCGATCCGGAGGATGTCATTGGCCGACGTGTCGGTGGTGCTGTTGTCGTGCGACCAGAGGTAGCCGTACGAATAAGTCCAGTCTGTGAGGCTCTGATCGTAGGCCGTGCCGTCGAGCGTCATCGGCGTCTCCGTAAAGCTGCCGGTGTCGACATCCATATCGAGAATCTGGTCCTGCCCGCCGGTTGGGTAGACGCCCAGATAATCGCCGGACGGGTCGAAGGTGGCGGCGATCAAGGCGGTGGGGAGCGCATCCTGGGTCTGCAACACTTGCACCCCGTCAGCGTCGATCCGAACGAGCTCCTGCGCGCCGTCAAGGTTGGTCGTCGACGCATAGAGGTAGTTGTCGCCCGGGTTGTACCCGAGCGCGTTGTAGGTGAGGTTGTTCTGCGGCGCGCTGACCTCGGTGAACGTCAGGCCGCCGTTGGCGTTGTAGGTCTCCTCATCGAGCTTCGTCGGACTCCCGATCGATTGAAAGTACAACGACGGGTTGCAGACGAACGGAGTCCCGGGCGGGGCGGCCTCCGCCGGGACCGCGGTGGTGGCCACGGCGACGGCGGCCAGAGCGGTGCCGAGCAGGGCTACGGCTGCACAGACGCGCGCCGCAGCTCGAGGGACCGTTCGCCGAGCATCGCCGGCGCCCGTCACTGACGGCGCATTCCACACCAGGGCCTTGGTGTCCCGAGCGGGTGACACGCGGAGTTCAGAGACATCTCGTGGACCCTGCCACGACGACCGAACGTTCCGCCCTCTGCCGCCCTTTTGGCCGCGCGCATGGTCGCCACCGTCAATCGAACAGTCGGCACGTGTCCTTCCACCACGACGAAATCCTGGTCATGGGAAGGCTGAATCACCGTGCCAACCACGGTAACAGCAGAGGTCGAGAATTAGGTTGCAGAATGCCAATTCATCAATTTGCTTGTCTCCGTAGGATGAGAGACATCATGCTCGCCAAAGGTCTCGAATGGTGCTCCCTAGGACGAGCTGGACGGTCTCCAGTTCGTGTTGATGTGAAACTTCTCTACGAAGGCAGCGTCCGTCATCGGCGATTCGTCGCTGAGTGGGTCCGTCTCGGTTGACCCCAAGCTACTCAAGCTTGGCGGCCCATCCAGAGCCCCGTCTCCAAATGAGTAGTCGATGTCTGCTTGCGAGACGATGACCCAGCTGTCTGACCATAGGACCGTCGAGGTAACGCCCGGTCGCCCTCGGTAATAGCTTGAGCTAAAGCTGCCGCTGATCTCCAGGACGTAGACGGCGGTCGTCGACCCAGGGCCAGTGCCGAATAGGTTCTCGGCTGGTCCGAGGGTCGACGAGACTCAGGTCACCGAAGTCGGAGAAGCCTCGCCGTGAGAAGCCGCCACATCGTCTGCAAGCTGATCGATCGCCGCTGACTTCGAAGAGATTGGGGGGTCTTCGGATTCTGGCGGGGTCCACCCCACGGACTGAGCCCAGCGGGATCGAGAACCACTCCGGCTAGCCTCGTGCTGATGGTGCGCTCGCCCGCAAGGTACGACGAGTTCGCTGAGTGGTACGAGCAGTGGACCAGCGGGTTTGGACCCTGTCTCATCTCCGCGCACCCAGAGTTGATGCCTCCGTTGGCTGGGCTGCGGGTGCTCGACCTGGCCTGTGGCCATGGCCGACTGTCTCGGGAACTGGCTCGAACGGGAGCCAGGGTCGTTGGTGTGGACTTGTCCGGCGGCCTGCTGGACAAGGCCCGGGCCAAGGACTGCGCAGGCATTGACTATGTCCAGGCCGACGTCACCCGAGCCCCCAGCTGGTGGGACGGGCACCCCTTCGATGGATGCACCTGCGAATTGGCCATGATGGACATCGACGATCTCTCGGGAACGCTATCCACGGTGGCGACCGTGTTGCGCCCGCGAGGATGGTTCGTGGCATCGATCGTGCACCCGTGCTTTCCCGGAGACGCCAAGGGTTTGAGCAGTTGGCCCGCCGATGGTGGCTACGACGCTGAGGGTTGGTGGACCTCGCGGGACCACAATCCCAACGGTGCTCGAATCCGGGTCGGGGCGACGCACCGCAAGCTCTCCACCTACTTCAATTGCCTGCAAGATGCTGGCTTGGAAGTAGAACGCATCGTCGAACCGGCAGCGCCTATCCCGACGTTCCTGCTGTGGCGGTGCCGGCGGCGCTGATCCCGATCCAGCGATTCTGACCCTGGCTCATCTCGGGCAAGCATCTCCCCGCCAGAATCCGAAGAGCCAGATTGGGACCGCCGGGCGCCCTCCAGCTCGTTCGACCCCGACGTACAGTGTCAGTCCAACACCGATAGCCGTCGCGGCCGAGGAAGGCCCGACTACTCCCCACCTTCAGGGCTGCCACCTGCACTTTTAGGGTGCGCCCCCTGGGACTCGAACCCAGAACCTGCGGATTAAGAGTCCGTTGCTCTGCCAAATTGAGCTAGAGGCGCCTGCTGGATCGCCAGATTAGCCGCTGGCGCGCGTGCCAGTTGAAGAGCCCTGGAGGGCGGCTCTGCCGGCCCGCGACGCAACCACCGAGTACGAGGGTGGCCGAGGGGACTTGAACCCCCGACTTCCAGGACCACAACCTGGCGCTCTGCCAACTGAGCTACGACCACCAAGGGACGCCCCGCCGTGGCCGGCGGATTCGACCCCACCAGCATGGCACACCGGCCGTCGCTGAAAAAAGCAAGCCGTCACCGCCAGCCGGCCAGGACGAACGGCCGCGTCTGGCACCCGCGACCAGCGCCGCAGCCGAACAGGCACTCTTGCGAGCGTCATGAGAAACTTGACTGCATCGCGCGATTCGCCTAGATTCATCGTTTCAGTAGTGAATGAGCCCGGCGGAGCCGGCCAACCAAGGAGACAAAGCGTGCAAATTCATCGTCGCCGCCGTGCGAGGGCGGGCCTCATTGGAGGAGTGTCGATACTGGCGTCGATCGCTAGCGTCACCCTCACGAGCCTGCCGACGGCAAGTGCATCCAACCTCCCGCCGGGCAACACCGTCATCATCGGGAGCGGATCCCAGACGGCTTACTCTCTGATGGTCGGGTTGGACGACCTGTTCAACGGATCACAGGGTTGCAACGAGATTGCTTCCGGCTCTCAGACTCAGTCGTACAGCTTCAACTGCGCGGCCGGGCCAAGCGGTGCGGTCGGCCTTCCCGCCGCCAACGGTGAGAACCCCCTGAACGATGTCGCCATCCAGGAGCCTCCGCTCGGCGGCACGGCAGGTCTCAAGCAGCTGGAGGGGCAGGTACCCGTGCTCTGCACACCGAGCTCGCCGACTTGCACGTCGAGTGAGTCCGTCAGCTTCTCGACCACGGTCCGCAACCCGTTGCCGACCGACCCGACCGGCTTGAACTTCGTGAACTACGCCGACGACGCCTTGTCGTGGTTCCACCTCACGAAGTTCGACGGCGCGTCCACGCCGTCGGCCAAGATCACAAACCTCACGATCTTGGACCTCACGAACATCTGGAACGGCACCTACACCAACTGGGATCAGATCCCAGGCGCCGGCGGCACGAGCGGCACGATCTGCGTGTACGTGACGAACACGAGCGCCGGTGTGTACTCGCTCTGGCAGACCTACCTCGGCCTTTCGTCGCTCGACGCATATGTCGACGGGCTGTCCACTTTGCCGGGTTGTGACACTCCCGCCGGCCAGACGTACGCAACGTCGCACACGATCGAGCAGAACGAAGACGGCTCCATCATCGCCAATGGTGACGAGGCCAATGCGATCTTCTTCTTCTCGGACGGCCGCTACCGCGAGAGCTGCAAGGAAGTTGCCTGTGGTGGCACTGCGATTCCCGGTGGCGGCACGACCGCCCTCGGCAAGATCAATGGCGTCACCCTCAACAACACGAACATCATCAATGGCAAGTGGCCCACCGACATCTACCTGTCCAACGTCTACTCGGACGGCTCGAACGGCACGATCCCGGCGGCAGCGCAGGCGACGCTCAACTACGTCAGTGAGCAGGGCTTCCTCTGCAAGCCGCAGACCTCGGGCGGGAGCGACATCCTCGATCCGCTCACGGGCGTGTGGTACCGGACCGAGATCGCCAACTTGATCAACGGTCAAGGAGACGTGCCGTTGGCCCTAGCAGCGGAAGGCACCGTCACGAACCCAGCGGTCCTGTCGTCGCCCTACAACGGCTACGACTCCTCGGGGACGGACCCGCAGGGTTACTGCCGGGTGACGACGACGGACGGTAACTCCTGACGCACACATCGCACTGACCCCGGTGCACACAGCCGCCCGGATTCGGCTCCCTCCCTCAGGAGCCGAATCCGGGCGGTAACACCGTCCTATTGAGGGAAGCCAGCCGCAAGGCTGACAAGGACTGGGACATCAACACATGAAACGAAACTGCATCGTGCACGCACTCCGGCCGAGGACGGCCGGAGGCCTCATGTTGAGCGACCGATGACCGACTCGCCGGTCACTGCCCCTGACGACGCCGGCACGGCCCCGACGGCGATGCCTCGGACCGTCACGAGCGAGCACCGCCTCGACGACCGCCTTTTCCGGGGAGGGACACGGGCGGTCGGCCTCGCCGTGTTCGCCTTGCTGTTCTCCATCGGTGCTTTCCTCCTGTGGAAGTCGATGCCGGCGTTCCGCAAGAACGGCATCATCAGCTTCCTCACGACCTCGGGCTTCACGACCAACGGCACGGCTCATCCGGTCTTCGGTGTGGCCGCACTGTTGTTCTGGACCGTTGTGATCGCACTCATCGCGGCAGTGATCGGCGTCCCGATTGCCGTGGGCACGGCGCTGTTCATCGTCGAGTACGCCCCGTTGCGTCTTCGCCGGGCGCTCATCATCGTCATCGACCTGCTCGCGGTCGTCCCGTCGATCATCTTCGGACTGTGGGGTTTCTTCTTCCTGCAACCGCACATGGTGGGTTTCGAGAAGTTCCTGACCACCCACCTGGGGTTCATTCCCATCTTCCACACGACCTCGCCGATCCTCGAGTCGTCGGCGTTCATCGCCGGCACCGTGGTCGGCATCATGATCGTCCCGATCGTCACCTCGATCACGCGCGAGATCTTCTCGCTTGCTCCCCAGGGCGAACGCGAGGCAGCTCTCGCTCTCGGGGCCAGCAAGGCGTCGATGATCCGGGCCGTCGTGTTGCCCTTCGGCCGTGGCGGCATGATCGGGGCGATCATGCTCGGCATCGGGCGAGCCATGGGCGAAACGGTCGCGGTCGCCACGATCATCTCGACGGTCTTCGTCATCGACCCGCACATCTTGCAGGTTGGTGCGAACTCCATCGCCGCCTTCATCGTGCTCCGGTTCGGCTCGGGCGGGCCGCTCGGTCTCTCGGCTCTGCTCGGCATCGGTTTCGTGCTGTTCTGCTTCACGTTGCTCGTGAACCTGGCGGCGTCGTTCATCGTGAACCGCTCACGCACGGGAGCAAGCGCCTGATGTCGATTGCCACGCTCGAGCGGTCGAGCCCCCCGGCCGAGAACGGTAAGCCCACGCCGCGTTCGCTTAACCGACGCCGTCCCCGGCAGTTCACCGTGACGGACGCACTCGTGCTGGTGGGATCGGCCCTGTCGGCCATCTGCTTCGTCTGGATCGTCTTCTACCAGCTGACACTGCTCGCTGGAGCCGCCGGCTTTGTCATCTGCGCACTGTTGAGCTTCCTCGTCATCTACTACCTGTCCAACCGGAGCCTGTTCGGGCACGTCGCCGCCGTCAACCGGGTCATCGGAGCCCTCGTGACCTCGGCAGCCGCCACCGTCACGATCGCCCTCGGCCTCGTCGTTGCCTTCCTCGTCTCCCGTGGTTACCACCTCATCAGCTGGCACTTCCTCACCCACGACCAGTCCGGCGTCACCCAGACGGCTCCCGCCAATGCAGGTGGTATCTCGCATGCCATCATCGGAACGCTCGAGGAGGTCGGGATCGCCGTGCTCATCGGCGCCCCGGCAGGCATCATCACGGCGATCTTCATCAACGAGGTCGGCGGCCGCATCACCTCCCTCGTGCGCACGGTCGTCACTGCCATGAGCGCCCTGCCGACCATCGTCGCCGGGCTGTTCATCTATGTGATCTACATCTCGATCACCCATCACGGCTTCTCCGGCTTCGCCGGATCACTCGCCTTGTCGATCATGCTCTTGCCGAACGTCACTCGCACGACCGAGGAGGTCCTCAAGGTCGTGCACGGATCGCTCCGCGAGGCCTCCATGGCACTCGGCGCTCCGCAGTGGCGGACGGTCTGGTCCGTCGTGCTGCCGACGGCCCGCACCGGCATCGTCACGGCCGTGCTCCTCGGGATCGCCCGCGTCGTCGGCGAGACGGCGCCACTCATCGTGACCATCTTCGGCAACACGCTCATGGAGTCCAACCCGTTCCACGCCCAAGAGGCCCTGCCGCTCTTCATCTGGCAGTCCTACGGGCAGCCCCATCAGGCCGACGTCGAGCGGGCGTTCTCCGCCGGCCTCGTCCTCGTCGGCCTCGTCCTCGTCTTGTTCGTCCTCGCCCGCCTGGTCGCCTCGATCAAGCCGGGCCTGACCCACCGCATGATCACCAGGTTCAAGCGCACCCCTCAGGAG
>JBEKYM010000021.1:0-121729 GCA_049510975.1 Acidimicrobiales bacterium | reverse complement strand
CCGGTCGTCGTCGTCCCGCCCTCGGTGCTCGGGCCTGCGTGCCCGGCGCAGAGGTGTCAGCCGGCGGCCGGCGTGGTGCCACCCAGCGCCAGTGGCCCGGCCCGCCCTCGATGCGGTAGCCCTGCTCGGTCTTTAGGGCGTGGTGCGGCCGGCAGAGCCGGCAGAGGTTGGAAAGGGTGGTGGGGCCTCCTTTGGCGAACTCGACGATGTGGTCGATCTCGAGGTGGAAGGTGCTCGTGCAGCCGGGCACGACACAGGTGCGATCTCGCGCACACAGCGCTGTCTGCAGGGCTGCAGGGATCGTCCGCTTGCACGAGACGATGGAGGTGACGTCGAAGCCCTCCTTTACGACCAGGAAGATGCGGGCGACGTCGAGGTAGGACTGCACGACCGAGAGGGGCACGTGACCCCCGCCTTCGACCACGCACTGCTCGCCTGGGCCAAGGGAGCCCCGCCGCAGCGCCTCGAGCTCGACGTGGAACAAGATCGTGCAATCGGCTCGCCGTCCCCGTCCCCGCCCCGGCGTCGGCGCCAACAGAGCCACCTCGTCGCCGCCCTGTCGGGGGCCACCCGGCTCGGCGTCCGGGCCACGGGCGAGGGTGCTGGGCGCCCCCTCCCCGCCGCCAGAAAGAACAGTGGCGGCGGTTCCGACCCCGCATCCCGCCGGCCCGGCCGGTTGGACAGCCTCGGCTCGAAGGCGAGCGGGCACGAGCTCGGCCCCACCGGCCCCGACGTTGGCCCCGGCAACCAGCGCCCCCGCCCGGCCGGCGCCGGCCCCGCTGCAGGCACCGCCGCCTGCCCCACCCGCCCCGCCGGCGCCGACGTTGGCAACCCCCGCTCCGCCGGCGCCGGCCTCCCCGCAGACGACTGCTACGAGGGCATCGGCGAGGTAGGCCTCCCGCCGTTCTCGCAGGCCTGCACGCCGGGCCAGGTCGAAGAGGTGGTTGGCCTCGGCCTCGAGCCCGCAGAGCAGGAGTGCACCGTCTTCGGGGGCAAGAGCGAAACGTCCCTTGAACGATCCGTCGGCATCGAGCCAGGTGCGCAGGTGCCGCTGGGCACGGATACGCCGGTGGCGAGCCTCGTCGGCTTCGCGCGAGCGGGCGGCTGCCTCGATGCGGTCGGCCACCGCCCGCAGCTCGCCGAGTGAGCCGGAGCGTGCCGACTCGAGCAGCTCGGCCTCGGCCCCCGGCCCGGCGGCGGCCCCTCTGGCCACCTCGGCCGCCTGCGGGGCAGACAGCTCCCCGGCACGCCATGCCGCCTCGAGGCCGGGCAGCTCGCCCAGTCGGGCAGCGGTGCTGAGCAGGCTGCGGGCGGCCCCGTTGGCCTCACCGGTGGTGGCGGCCAGCCAGGACTCTGCGCTCGTGTGACCGGATCGCTCGAAGAACCGCGTCCTCGACACCCGCCCGGCGCACACCGCCGTGCCGGCGGCCGCCAGCCGGGAGATGGCAGAGAAGCGCTCCACCAGCTCGGCGGCGTCCCCGCCCGAGAGCGACTCGCCGTCGAGGCAGGACACGACCCGAGCCAACACGACCCGAGCCAACGCCGAGGTGACCTCCGACAGCTCCTTTGTCAGCACGCCCACGCTCCTTCACCCAGCCTGACCACAGCCAAGGGCCACAGGCCACGGCAAGCGGCCACAGCCACAGACCACAGCCAAGGGCCACGGCCAGAGACAGCGGCCAACAGCCACAGACCACGGCCACGGGCCACGGCCAGAGACAGCAGCCACAGACCACAGCCACAGACCACAGCCAAGGGCCACGGCCAGAGACAGCAGCCACAGACCACAGCCACAGACCACAGACAAGGGCCACGGCCACAGACAGCGGCCACCGGCGATGGCCCACAGCCACAGCCCACAGGACAACGGCGCCGAGCGCGAGATGTGCCCCGAAAGCGGCGCCACCGCCACCCCAGAACACGTGTTCGTAGCATATCCGAGGGGTGTGTCAATCACACGCGAGGCAAGTAGTTGCATAGGTAATGCATTAGCTCTAGCATTCCGCCGTGATGCGGCCATGACGGCGATGCGTATGGCGAGCAAGAACGCCGGCGACGTTCGCCAGCAAGAGGTGAGCCGCATCGAGGCGACGTTGGCGGACCTGCTTCGGCTCACCGGATCGATTCGGGTGCACGAAGCGCGGGCGAAGGCGGCTGGGCTGCGGGTGTCGCGGACGCAGCTGGGTTTCTTGGGGTGGTTGGCAGAACGGGGCCCGACGCCGGTCTCGACTCTCGCAGAGTGGGCTGACGTGAGCCAGCCGGCGGCCAGTCGTGCTCTCGGTCAACTCGAGGCCGACGGCTTCGTGGAGCGCATCGCCGACGACCGGGACGGACGAGTGAACTTGATGGTGCTGACGCCGAGCGGCGTGCAGGCTCGTTCCCGCGTACTCGATCTCATGCGCTCGCAGCTGGCCTCGGCACTTTCCGACATGTCTCCGGCCGACTGCACGAAGTTGGCAGATCTGATGACACGACTCGTGGCGGGCATGCGCCAAGCCCGTCTCAGTGAACAGGAGCGCTCATGACTGCCGTCACCGACCGGTCCGAGCAGGAGGACGACTTCAGCCGGTACATCGGGACGGCGGGGCCGCCGGCCCGTGCTCGCCATGCCGTCAACGACGCCATGATCGCCCACTGGTGCGACGCCATGGGAGACGGCAACCCGTGCTACACCGACCCTGAGTTCGCTGCCGGCTCGGTTCATCAAGGCATCGTGGCTCCTCCGGCAATGCTCGACGTCTGGGACCGTGGCGGACTCCTGTTCAGCCGCCAGTCCGGAAGTCCGCGCACCCAGGTCATGCAACGGCTTTTCGCCGACGGCTTCGATTCGATCGTGGCGGTGAACACCGAGCTCGAGTTTCCTCGCTACTTGCGTCGTGGCGAACTCCTGTCAAATGTCGAAGTGCTCGACGATGTCTCGCCGCTGAAGCGAACCGCACGCGGCCCGGGGCACTTCGTCACGACACGGCACCGCTACACGAACCAGCATGGGGAGCACGTTGGCGATCTGCTGTTTCGGATCCTCTTCTTTCGCCCGGAACCCAGGCCGGTCACCGCCATCGAACCCGGCACCGAGTCCGATCCGAGCCCGGATCCGGCCCTGCGGCCGCCGCCGGCGATCAACGACGACAACCGTTTCTTCTGGGAAGGAGCGAAACTCCACGAGCTTCGCATCCAACGCTGCAACAGCTGCGCCCAGCTCCTCATGCCGCCGGGGCCGAGGTGCCCGCAGTGCGGGTCCTTCGAGATGGGCTGGGTTGCTTCCTCCGGCAAGGGGCGGCTCTACAGCTTTGCCGTGCCGGAGTACCCGAAGGTGGCAGGTTTTGCCTACCCGGTGACCGTCGGGCTCGTGGAGTTGGCAGAGGGCACGCGGATCGTCGCCAACCTGGTCGGCCTCGATCGGCACCGGGATGTGGCGATCGGGATGCCACTCGAGCTCAGCTGGCTGGAGGGCGGTGCCTACCCACTCCCGCAGTTCCGAGCGCCGGCGCCGCAGCGAAGGACGACCACGTTGAGCATCGGCGACCTCAATGTGGGCGATGCCCTGCCGCTTTGCAGCCTGCCGATCACGACGACGCTCGTGGTCGCCGGCGCGATCGCCACCCGCGACTACACGCCCGTGCACCACGACCGGGCAGTGGCGGAACGGGAAGGCTCGAAGGACATCTTCCTCAACATCAACACATCCGTGGGGCTACTGCAGCGGGTCGTGTCCGATTGGGCCGGCCCCGAGGCCATGTTCCGGTCCATCAGGGTCCGACTCGGCGCGCCCGGCTATCCCGGCGATCTGCTGACGTTCTCGGGCCAGGTCAGTGCCGTCGACACCGAGCGGGCGACGGCGACGGTCGACCTCACTGCCAGCGACGCGCTGGGTGACCATGGCGTCGCCACGATCGAGCTGTCGTTTCCTCCAGAGGCGGCAAGGTGAGCCGACACTCGTACGCCGGCAAGACGGCCATCTGCGGCATCGGTGCGACAGAGTTCTCCAAACGCTCCGGTCGCAGCGAGCTGCGCCTCGCCCTCGAGGCCTGCGTCGCCGCGCTCGACGACGCCGGCGTGTCGCCGAGCCAGGTGGACGGCCTCTCCACCTTCACGATGGAGACGAACCCGGAGAACGAGATCATGCGGCTGCTCGGGATCCCGGAGCTCAAGCATTTCAGCCGGATCCACTTCGGCGGCGGCGCTCCGTGCGGGACCGTGCAGCTGGCGGCAATGGCCGTCAACGAAGGCGTCGCTGACTACGTGCTCTGCTACCGAGCCTTCAACGAGCGCTCCGGTCACCGCTTCGGAGCCGGTGTCCAGGGGCGTCCCGCCGGAGCTACGGCCGAGGAAGCGCAGTACGCCTGGACCTCCCCGTTCGGCCTGCTCACGCCGGCCTCGTGGGTTGCCATGTTCGCTCAGCGGATCATGCACGAGCATGGCGTCGTGAGCGAGGACTTCGGGCGGGTCGCTGTTGCCGACCGCCGCCACGCGGCGACGAACCCGGCTGCCCACTTCTATGGTCAGCCGATCACGCTCGAGGACCACCAGGCGAGTCGTTTCATCGTCGAGCCGCTGCATTTGCTCGACTGCTGCCAGGAGACCGACGGCGGACAGGCCCTTCTCGTGACGAGCCTCGAACGTGCCCGGGATCTCCGCCAGCCGCCGGTCGTCCTCGAGGCAGCTGCACAGGGCATGGCGGACGGTCAGCAGATGATGCGGTCGTACTTCCGCGAGTCTTTGACGTCGCTACCGGAGATGTCGACATGCGCCCGCCAGATCTGGGAGACCTCCGGGCTCACGCCCGACGACGTGCAGACAGCGGTCTTCTACGACCACTTCACTCCGTTCGTGTTGCCGCAGATCGAAGCTTTCGGCTTCTGCGGGCCCGGCGAAGCTCGCCACTTCATCGCGGACGGCAACATCGAGATGGGCGGACGCCTTCCCATCAACACCCATGGCGGCCAGCTCGGCGAGGCGTACTTGCACGGGATGAACGGGATCGCCGAGGGAGTTCGACAGGTGCGGGGAACGTCGGTGAACCAAGTCGAGGGAGCTGAACACGTGCTCGTCACCGCCGGCACCGGCGTGCCGACGAGCGCCCTCATGCTCGGCACGGACCGCTAGCCGCGGGGAGCAGCCCGCCGGCCCCGGCCCCCCGCCGGCCACCCCGCCGGCCACCCCGGCCCCGGCCCCGCCCCACCGACCACCAACCCCTCACAGCCGGCGATGACCCGGAGGCGGTGTGACGGACGTCCGTTCCCAGATGAAGATGACGCCGCCGCGCACACGGGTGAAGTTCCGATCGATGAAGCGCCGAAGCGATCGAACGAAGGGGACCCGGGCATGTGCGGTGTCGCTGAGGACGATCCAATTCGTCCGTTTGAACGCTGACTTCCAGGCGTTCACGAGCGCAGCCGTCGGTCTCTCGCGTGGGCCCGGTGTGCGGCCGTTGTCGAGCGTCAGATCCCAACCGAACGGGTCGACGATCACCGGGCAGTTGGGATCGGTCGTGATGTACCGGTCGGCGGAGATCGTGAAGGCCGTGTAGTCCGTCACGACGCAGGCGTTGGCGGGAACATACAGGTCCACGGCAGCGGCGAAGTCCGGGCCGGGGCCGTAGTTGAGCAAGGGGATGTCGAGGACGGACGCGCCGACGAGGACGACGGCGATGCCGGCGAGCGCCACACGCCGGCGGCGAGGTTCGGGTGCCCAGCGCTCCGCAACGGCAGCGGCGGCGAGACCGGCCGTGACACCTCCAAAGGGTGCGAGGAAGTCAGGGTAGTGATAGGGGAACTCTCCTGGGATCATCAGGACCACGAAGACGACGATGGTGGCCGCAACCGCGGCCATCGCCAGCGCGCTGGGTCGTCGGTGGAGGTCGATCGTGGCCTTGGCGGCCGCCGCGAGGAGGGCGGCGGCGACGAGGGCGACGACCACGATGGTCACGATGGCGGCAGGGCGCGGTTGGCCGAGGGCGTTGATCCCGAGCACGTCGCCCATGCGGGTGGTGAAAGGCACGCGCTCGCCGAATCGGTGGAGCTGGCTCCACACGACGTCGTGGAAGAAGCGGCCGGATGACGCCAAGGCGAACGGCCCCACGACGACGCCGAAACCCCCCACCGCCCCCCCGGACAGCCAACCGGCGCGCCGCGGTGACTTCGCCACCAGGCAGCAGCCGAGCACGACGAGAAAGGGAAAGACTGCCCACAGCTTCACCGAGCCGGCGAGGCCGAACAACACGCCGGCGAGGCCGACCGATCGAGGCGACGCGAGCGCACCGGTGCGGTCGAAGGCCAGGGTGAGGGCCAGCAAGCAGAAGAGGTCGAGCCATGGCTCGAGCAGGAGGGTCCGGGTCGCGAGCACCGCAGGCAGGTACACGGCCACCGACCCCGAAGCGACGAGCACGGCGATGGGGCCCCGGTGACGCACGCGGCGACCGACGAGGGCGACGTTGGTCACCCCGACGAGGGGCATCACGAGACGGACGGCCGTGAAGCTCCCTGCTGTTCCGAACAGGCGTGACGCCAGGGCGAAGGGTGCGGCCAGCACGAGAATGCCTGGCGGCTGGACGAAGGCGAAGCTGCGGTATGGCAGACGGCCGTACACGAGTTGCACGGCGCCGGCGAAATACGTCGCACCATCGATGTCGTTTGCCGCCGAGAAACCCGCCCGGATCGCAAAGCCGTATCGGATCACTGCCGCAAGCGCTGTCGTTCCGATCAGTACGGCTGTCGCCGGGTCCCGTCGGGCCCGATGCGAGGGCGGCTGCTCGCTCACACCCAGTGCTGGGCGTTGCGGAGTGCGGTGGCCATGATCGTGAGCGTCGGGTTATGGGCGCCGGCGGACGGGAAGACGCCGCCATCGGCCACAAAGACGTTGTCGAGGAAGTGGTGGCGCCCGATGGAGTCGGTCACCGAGGTGCGGGGATCGAGGCCCATTCGCATCCCGCCCATGACGTGCTGAGTCTCGACGACGGCCGACTCCCCGATGGGGAACCGCTTCGAAGGCGCTGCCGGTATGGCGAGCGCCGCGCTGGCGCCGGCGGCTTTGAGGAGACGCACGATCCACGGGAAGTAGAACGCCTGGGCGACCAGCTCGTGAGTACCGGGCGAGTAGGTGATGCGGGCGACCGGGAGCCCTCGCCAGTCGCGAACCGTCGGGTCGAGGTCGACACGGTTGCCGGCGTAGGGGAGATCCTCGCCCATCATCGTGACGCCGAGGAGGCGGTCGCGCAGCAAGCTGGAGCGCATGAGCCGCTTGAACTCGGCTCCGAATGGCTGCTCGGGGGAGATGATGCTGAGGATGTACTGGTACTGGGCGGCCTCGTCGAGCGGGCGGTCCGTTCCGCCCAGTTCGATCTTGCCGGCTCGGAAGTACGGGAGCCCGGCCGCACGAGCCGCTTCACGTGCACCTGGGAAGTCCGGGTCTGCAAAGTCGTCGATGTCGTGGGTGTGGTCCCGACCGCGGTAGGAGTGCAGGCGCTCGTCGAGGAAGATCCCGGAACCGTCGGTAAACCAATGGAACATCATGTAGCGCCCGGCGACGTCGTGGGGATCGGGCAGCCCGGACAGCTTGGCCAGCCGAGCGGATTCGATGGCGTTACCGCCGATCACGACTTGGTCGGCAGCCATCGTGAGCCTCCGGCCGGAGGAGTCGATCCAGGTAACGCCGGTTGCGCGGGTCCCCTTCGTCTCGATCCTGACGACGTTGGAGGTGTCCATGAGCTCGGCTCCGGACCTCAGGGCGTGGCGCAGGGGCGCGAGGGCGCCGACACGGGCCTGAATCGGGCATCCGTACCCCGAGCAGAACCCGCAGTTGTTGCACGCCGGCCTGCCATCGTAAGGCTGGCTGTTGATCGCCATGGCTGCCGGGAACGGATGCAAGCCGATCTGGCTGCACCCCTGCGAGACCACGAGCGAGGAGTACTGGGGCGGGCCGGGTGGCATGGGGAACGGCCCGGATCGGGGTGCGTGCGACAGCGTGAGGGCGGGCAGGCGCGAGACGTCACCCTGCACACCGATCAACTGCTCCATCTCGTCGTAGAACGGGGCGATCTCGGCGTAGTCGAACGGCCAGTCCTCGATGGCTGCGCCGGCGACCGGACCGAGGAGGGAGCGTTTCTTGAAGTCGATGTCCCAGTAGCGGGGCGTCTTGGCGTCCCAGTGGACCGTGCCACCGCCCACGGTCTGGGGAAGGCCCTGCACGGAGCCGACGTATGGGGTGGTGTCCGCCTCAGAGGTGCGAAACACCCGCGGATCGGTGATCGGGTCAGGGGCGGCGAAGTTGCGGTTGTCCTTGAGCTCGTCATTGGAGAAGACGGTGCCGGGATGCTCCGACTCGAGGTTCGTGAAGAAATTCCTGCCCTTCTCGAGGATGGTGACGTCATGGCCGGCGGCTGCCAGCACCATGGCGGCGGTGGCCGCACCCGCCCCGCTGCCGACGATGACGGTGCGCGTCGTCATGGCAACTGCTTCACTTCTCGTTGGAGACGGCGATCAATGCCAGCAGCTTCTTCGCGAACGCGTCGGGTTCGTAAGGGTCGGGGCCGTCGGAATACGTCACCTCGGCTGCCGTATAGCCGCGGGGCTGCACATCGCCGGGGAACTTGATGTCCGTCCAGCCGACGAGATCGGCGTTTCCCCCATACTCGGGCGGGGAGTACATCGCCTCGATGGCGTGTCCGAACAGCAGCGTGGTGAACCCGTCGGGGTTCTTGGCGAGGGCGGCGTCCCTGCGCTCGTTGGACGCGGTCGTGAAGTCCCCGCCAACCCCGAGATCGAGGGTCTTGGTTCCCTTGGCGTAGTCCGACCGCCAGCCGGCGAGGCGGGACTTCCACGCAGCCGCCTCGGCGGGTCCGAGGCCGATGAAGTGCGCCATGTCGTCGCTTGGGTTGCCGGCCCGGTTCGAGAACGGCCCGCCGGCGAAGATCGCCTGCGGCGACAAGCTCAAGGCACCGAGCATCGTGTCGATGTACCGCACGACGTTGGCTTCTCGAGCGCCGGGGTGGCCGGCCTCGGCGGGGTCGTCGAGGGGTCCGGGGATGAGCCTGGCGGTTGCCTCGACGACGACGTCGGCTTCGTGGGCGTCGAAGACGAGATATGAGCCGGTGCGCGCACCGGTCGGAATGGTCGCCGTGGAGACTCCTGACGGGAGCGACTCCGCCGGGCTCCGCGTGCAGCCGGCGAGCAACTCGGCCGGCAGCAGTACCGCCAAGGCGGCGAGGCCCGTGCCTTTCAGCACGTGACGCCGGGAGAACGAATTCAACTGGTGCGGTCCCTTCATCTCAGTGGCTCAGTGGCTCAGTGGTTGGCCGGCGGTTCGGCAGCGACGGCGGCCGGTGCGATGACGGCGAGCACTTCACCGGCCTCGACCTGAGAGCCGGCTTCAACGCCGATCTCGCGCACCGTCCCGTGGCCGGGACTGCGGACCGGATGTTCCATCTTCATCGCTTCGAGGATCAGCAACACGGCGCCCCTCGTCACTTCGTCGCCCGCCGCCACGAGCACGCGGGTCACCGTCCCAGGCATCGGCGACAGCAGGGAACCCTCTGCCAGGAGCTCGCCAGGCACGGGAAACCGTGGGATCTCGACGAGGGTCGAGTGCCCGAGAGGGCTGTCGACGTAGGCCGTTGACTCCAAGAGGTGCACAGCTGCTCGCACGTCGGTGCCATCGACGACGACATCGACGACGTCGGGGCGAGCGGCCGCGACGCTGACCAGCAGGTCGCCCTCCAAGGCGCCGATGCTCCAGTCGCCGGCCGGCCCTCGGCGCACCCACGCCGCCGCCGACCCGTCCGGGGCCACGACGTAGTGAACGGTCAACTCCTCGGCCGCTTCCCGGTAGGAGATCCGTTGAGGCAGATCGGGGACGTTGCGCCAGCCGGACGGCAGGCCGCCCTGGACCGGCGCGGCGGCGCGGCGCGCCGCTTGGGCGGACAGTGCGGCCGCCACCGCATGCACGGCGGATCGCTCATCGCCGGCGCCTCCTGAGCCCGCTTGCTGGAGGGCGACGGGATCATGGCGGTCGAGGAAGGCCGTGTCCGTACGACCGGCAACGAACTCCGGATGGCGGAGCACGCCGACGAGCAGGTCCCGGTTCGTGGCAAGGCCGTGGAGCTGTGCCCGCTCGAGGGTGGAGGCCAGTCGGCGGGCGGCCTCGGAGCGGTTGGGCGCCCAAGCGATCACTTTGGCGATCATGGCGTCGTAGTAGGGCGGCACGACGGAGCCGGACTCGACTCCGGAGTCCACCCGCACGAACTCGCCGGCCTCGATGACACAACGCGCCAAAGTCCCGGCGACAGGAAGGAACCCTGCCGCAACATCTTCGGCATACAGGCGGGCCTCGATGGCGTGCCCGCGGATCCGGGCGCCGACGGCCTCGGGCGGCAACGGGGAACCTTCGGCGATCAGCAGCTGCAGGGCGACGAGGTCCAGTCCCGTGACCGCCTCCGTGACGGGGTGCTCCACTTGAAGGCGAGTGTTCACCTCGAGAAAGAAGAAACCCCCCTCCTCGTCGACGACGAACTCCACGGTCCCGGCACCCCGGTAACCGATGGCTCGGGCAGCCGACACGGAGGCTTCGCCAAGGGCGGCTCGGAGCTCGGCGCTCACCGCAGGTGACGGGCTCTCCTCGATGACCTTTTGAAAGCGTCGCTGAATCGAGCATTCGCGCTCGAACAGATGCACGACGGTGCCATGGTCGTCCGCCAGCACCTGCACCTCGATATGGCGCGGGGCGTGCACGAGTCGTTCGGCGAACAGGGTGCCGTCACCGAAGGCACCGAGCGCCTCCCGCCTCGTCGACTCGATGACGGCCTCGGCGTCCTCCGGCCGGGCGACCGCTCGCATGCCTCGGCCGCCCCCGCCGTAGGCAGCTTTGACGAGCAACGGCCACCCACACCTGGCAGCGACGGCGACGAGGTCTGCGGCGTCGTTCACGGTCCCGCCTGGCAGTACGGGAACCCCGTGAGCGCTCATGAGCTCCTTGGCGGCCAGTTTCGATCCCATTGCCTCCATGGCCTCGGGAGGGGGGCCCACGAAGACGAGGCCCGCCTCGCCACAGGAGCGAGCGAAGGCGGCATTCTCGGAAAGGAAGCCGTAGCCCGGGTGGATGGCGTCGGCGGCGCTCCGTCGGGCCGCTTCGAGCAGTGCGTCGGAGCTCAGGTATGTGTCGGCCGCCGAGGTACCGGGAAGCCGCACGGCGACGTCGGCTTCCGACACGAACGGCGAGCCGGCGTCGGCATCGGAGTAGACGGCGACGGTGTCGATCCCGAGGGACCGGGCCGTGCGGAAGATGCGCCGGGCGATCTCCCCGCGGTTGGCCACGAGGAGCCGGCTGATCGAGGTCACAGCAGGTTGCCCCTCACATCCGGAAGACCCCGAAGCCGCGGCGCCCTTGCACCGTCTCCGAATGCACCGCCGACAGGGCAAGGCCGAGGGCGGTCCGGGTGTCCCTCGGATCGATGATGCCGTCGTCGTAGACCTTGCCGGTCATGAACAGCGCGACCTGCTCGCGCTCGATCTGCGCCTCGACGAACTGCCGCCGGACGGCGTCCTCCTCTTCCGAGAACGGCCGGCCGCTCGCTTCGGCTGCCTGGCGACCAACGATGGAGAGAACGCCGGCCAGCTGAGCCGGGCCCATCACGGCCACTTTTGCGCCTGGCCAGGTGAAGAGGAACCGAGGCCCGAAGGCGCGGCCGCACATTCCGTAGTTGCCGGCGCCATAGGAGGCTCCCATGATGACGCTCAGGTGGGGGACAGCACTGTTGGCGACGGCGTTGATCATCTTCGAGCCGTCCTTCACCATGCCGGCCTGCTCGTAGTGCTTGCCCACCATGTAGCCGGTCGTGTTGTGCAGGAACAACAGCGGCGTATCGCTCTGGTTGGCGAGCAGGATGAACTCGGTGGCTTTCTTCGACTCGTCCATGAAGAGCACGCCGCGGCTGTTGGCGAGGATGCCGATCGGGTAGCCGTGCATCGAGGCCCAACCGGTCACGAGGCTCGTGCCGTACGTGGGCTTGTACTCGTCGAAGCGCGAGCCGTCCACGACGCGGGCGATGACCTCGAGCGGGTCGAAGGGCACGCGCAGGTCGGACGAGACGATCCCGAGCAGCTCCTCCGGGTCGTAGGCGGGCTCGTCGGCCGGTCGCGACGGCTCCGGTCCACGCTTCGTCCAGTTGAGGTCGGCGACGATCTGGCGGCCGATTCGGATGCAGTCGGCCTCGTCGGCGGCGAGGTAGTCCGACAGCCCCGAGACCCGCGAGTGCATGTCGGCTCCGCCCAGCTCCTCGTCTTCGGCGTCCTCGCCGGTTGCCATCTTCACGAGCGGAGGCCCACCGAGGAACACTTTCGCCGCCTGGTCCACCATGACGGCGTAGTCGCACATGCCCGGTACATAGGCACCGCCTGCGGTCGAGTTTCCGAACACGAGGGCGATCGTCGGGATACCGGCAGCGGACAAGCGCGTGAGGTCACGAAAGCTCTGCCCGCCCGGGACGAAGATGTCGGCCTGCGTCGGCAGGTCGGCCCCGCCGGACTCGACGAGGTTCAGCACCGGGAGGCGGTTCTCCCTGGCGATCTCGAGCGCCCGGAGCGTCTTTTTCAACGTGTAGGGGTTCGACGATCCGCCTCGCACGGTCGGGTCGCTCGCCGAGATGACGCACTCGACGCCGGCGACGACGCCGACACCGGTGACGCAGCTCGCGCCGACCTGGAAGTCGCTGCCGTATGCGGCGAGCGGCGACAACTCGAGGAAGGCGCTGTCGCGGTCCACGAGCAGTTCGATCCGCTCGCGGACGAGGAGCTTGCCGCGCGAGCGGTGCCGCTGGCGGTACCGCTCGCCACCGCCTGCCCGGGCGAGGGCGAGCTGTTCGTCGTGCATCGCCAGCAATTCGAGCGAGGCTGCCCGGTTGAGCAGGTAGGTCTCCGACGTCGTGTCGATCACACTGTCGATGACGGGCAACTCGCTTCCTTCCTGCCTTCCGGCGCCTTCGTCCGGTCAGGCGTTCGTGTCGGCCCCAGCGGTGCAGCAGGAGCCGCCGCCACCGTACAGAATCAGAGGCGTGAACATCGGAGTCGTCTTCCCCCAGACAGAGATCGGACATGACGCCGGGGCGGTCCGGGCCTACGCCGAAGCGGTGGCGGAGCTCGGGTACACCCACGTCCTTGCCTACGACCACGTGCTCGGCGCCGACCCTGCCGTCCACCCGGATTGGCGCGGGCCCTACGACCTGCACAACTCCTTCCACGAACCGTTCGTGCTCTTCGGCTTCCTCGCCGGCTTCACGTCCCTCGAGGTCGTGACTGGAATCCTCATCGCTCCCCAGCGACAGACGGCGCTCGTCGCCAAGCAGGCCGCCGCCGTCGACGTCTTCACCGGGGGCAAGCTGCGGCTCGGTCTCGGCATCGGCTGGAACCGGGTCGAGTACGACGCACTCGGCAAGGACTTCACGACTCGCGGCCGGCGACTCGAAGGCCAGATCGCCTTGTTGCGCAGGCTCTTCACCGAAGAAAGCGTGACTTTCGATGCCGCCGGCGAGCACGTCGTGGGCGCGGGCCTGTGCCCACTGCCCGTGCAGCGGCCGATCCCGATCTGGGTAGGCGCCGCCAGCGAGCCGGCGTTGCGTCGCGCCGGGCGGCTGGCCGACGGCTGGTTTCCCCAGGCGATCCCTCAGCACGGTCTCGAGGAGGCTGCGGCCGCCGTGCGAGCCGGCGCCGAAGAGGCAGGACGGGACCCCTCGAGCCTCGGGATGGAGGGACGCCTGAATGCCGGCTCGAACCCCGACGACCTCGCCAAGCACCTGCAGCGTTGGCGGGCCGCCGGCGCCACGCACCTGTCGATCAACACGATGGGCGCGGGCTTGAGCGGACCGGACCAACATGTCGCCGCCCTGTCGGCTGCGGCCGAGGTGGCGCTGTCGAGCGGGGGCAGCTCCGCCGGGTAACTTCGACCGGATGCACCCTCTCGACGCCGTCAACGACGACGACGTCAGGGCGAGGACCACACCGTCGCCCAACAGCCCCGTCGTCGTCGCACGAGATCTCACCAAGCGCTTCGGCACCTTCACGGCGGTCGACTCCGTGAGCTTTACGATCGAGCGGGGCGAGGCGTTCGGCTTCCTCGGGCCGAACGGGGCCGGCAAGACCTCCACCATGCGGATGATCTCGTGCCTGAGCCCCGTGACTGCGGGCTCGCTGCGGGTGCTCGGGATGGACCCAGCGAGCGACGGCGGCCGCATCCGGGCGCGGCTCGGCCTCGTGCCGCAGGACGACACGCTCGATCTCGAGCTCACCGTCCGCGACAACATCTACTTGTACGGGCGGTATTTCGACCTGCCGAAACGCCTCGTCCGCGAGCGCGTGGAGGAGCTCCTCGAGTTCGCCCAGCTGACCGACCGGGGCGACGATCAGGTCGACAAGTTGAGCGGCGGCATGAAGCGCCGGCTCACGATCGCTCGCGCCCTTGTGTCCGAGCCGGAGCTCGTGATCCTCGACGAGCCCACGACCGGGCTCGACCCGCAAGCGAGGCACCTGCTCTGGGACCGGCTGTACCGGCTGAAACAGCAGGGCGTGACGCTCATCATCACGACCCACTACATGGACGAGGCCGAGCAGCTCTGCGACCGCCTCGTCGTCATGGACGGAGGCCGGATCGCGGCCGAGGGCTCACCGCCGGCGCTCATCGCCCAGTGGTCGGCACGCGAGGTCGTCGAGCTTCGTTTCGGCGCCGACGAGAATGCAGCTGCCGGCGAACAGCTGGCGGGGTTCGCCGAGCGCGTCGAGGTCCTCCCCGACCGGGTGCTGCTGTATGCGGACGACGGCGACGACGTCATGCATGCGGTGCACGAAGCAGGCTTTCGCCCCGAGAGCGCCCTCGTGCGCCGATCGAGTCTCGAGGACGTCTTTCTCCACCTCACCGGCAGGAGCCTGGTCGAGTGAGTGCCGTCCGCCAGGCCGGCATCGAGGTCCCGTTCGACCCGCTCCGAGACGGCGGTCGCGGGGGGACGCGCCGTGTCTACGGCTACATGCTGTTGCGCTACCGGCGGACGTGGCGGGGCACGCTCACCTCGAGCTTCCTGTACCCGCTGCTCTACCTGCTGGCAATGGGGCTCGGGCTCGGCCATCTCGTCGACCAGCACCTCACCGCCGGCGCGAACGGCCTCGCCCGGCTCGGCGGGGAGACCTACGTGCAGTTCATCGCACCCGGCCTGCTGGCCGCCACGGCGATGCAGATGGGTTACAACGAATCGACCTACCCAGTGATGAACGGTGTCAGGTGGGACCGCACCTACTTCGCCATGATCTCGGCGCCGATCCCGGTCCGCAGCGTGCAGATGGGGTTTCTCGCCTTCATCGCCAGCCGCTTGGCGACGGCCGCGACCGTCTTCCTCGGCATCCTCGCCGCCTTCGGCGACGTTCGGTCGTGCTGGGCGATCCTCGCCCTCCCGGCGGCGGTCATCACCGGGTTGGCCTTCGCCGCCCCGATGACCGCCTTCAGCGCCAAGCAGGAGAACGACAACGCCTTCTCGCTCGTGTACCGCATGGCGATCATCCCGCTCTTCCTCTTCTCAGGGACGTTCTTCCCGCTCGCCCAGCTGCCCGGCTGGCTGCAGACGGTCGCCCGGATCACGCCGCTGTATCACGGCGTGGCGCTGTGCCGCGGCCTCGTGCTCGGGAACCTCGGCCTCGCCGACGGCCTCGTCCACGCCGGCTACTTGATCGTGATGGTCGTGGCCGGGATCGCCTGGGGGCGACGGACCTATGTGGCTCGGATGTTCCAATGAGGGCTGGTCGCAGCACCGCGGCCGCCGCCGCCGCCGGCCACCGCGTGTTCGGCGAGGAGGGCTCGGTCTCCCTGCCGCTGCGCGTGCTTCCCGCCGGCCTCCTCGGACCCGGGCGGGCGAGGCGAGTGCTCGGGCGCAACATGCGGGCGTACCGGCGAGGGTGGCTGTTCCTCGTGTCGGGTTTCTTCGAGCCGCTGTTCTACCTGCTCTCCATTGGTCTCGGACTGAACCACCTCGTCGGCCAGCTCCGCCTCGGGGGCCATGCGGTCACCTATGCCACCTACGTCGCCCCTGGGCTGCTCGCCTCCTCGGCGATGAACGGTGCGGTCTTCGACGCCACGTTCAACATCTTCTTCAAGCTCAAGATCACGAAGACCTACGACGCCATCCTCGCCACCCCCCTCAGGGTGCGGGACATCACCCTCGGCGAGTTGTCGTGGGCGTTGCTGCGGGGGTCGCTCTACTCGACGGCGTTTCTCGTCGTCATGGCCGTCATGGGGCTCGTGGCGAGCCCGTGGGCGATCCTGTGCCTCCCGTGCGCAGCGCTCGTCGGCTTCGCCTTCGGCGGCGTCGGCATGGGCCTCACCTCGTTCATCCGAAACTGGCAGGACTTCGACTTCCTCTTCCTGGCCATCATGCCGCTGTTCCTCTTCTCGGCCGTCTTCTACCCTCTGGCGGTGTACCCCGGCTGGCTGCAGGTCGTGGTCACGTGCACGCCCCTCTACCAGGGCGTGGCGCTCATGCGGGAGCTCGACGCCGGCGTCCTCGGGCTACCCCTCCTCGCCCACGTGGCCTATCTGGCCGCCATGGGGCTGGCCGGTCTCCGGCTCGCCACGGCCAGGCTCGGCAAGCTGCTCCTGCCCTGAGCGCACGCGGCTCAGGCGGCCAGTCGCTGCGAGACGCTGGCGAGGCCAGTCCCGAATGCGGACACGCGGCGTCGCCCCCGGCCGGGAGCACAGCGCGGGCAGATCGCCGGGTCGAAAGGTGTGGCGGAGCGGTCCCCCCAGTAGGCGTACGTGGCGGCGTTGTGATCCGGCCGCACGAGGCGGCCGATCGGCACGGCGGCCGTGACGCGGACGCCGGCATCGGTGAGGGCGGCTGCCGCGCTCAGGATGCGTGACCCGGAGACGAACATGTCGTCCACGACGAGAGCCGTCCGACCGGAAAGGCTCCCAGGGTTCTCGACGACGAAACCCCTCCGGCTCGCCTGCAGCCGCCGCGGCGGCTCCGGCCCAGGTAACAAGACCGGCTCGGGTCGGAGCCGGCCGGAGCGGGGCGCCGCCGATGCACAGAGGCCCTCGAGCGGGTGACGCCCGTGCCAGGACGCCCGCCCGCCGGCGGAGGATGGCACCGGCACGAGCATCGCTTCGCCGGCGTCACCGAGCAGGCAGGCAGCATGCCGCTCCAGCCACTCGCCGAGCACCTCGGCCAAGGCGGCCGCTCGCACGGCACGACCCGAGGCGGTCGCGCCGGCCTTGTAGCCGACGAGGGCGCCGTGCACGGGCGTCCCGAGCCCGAACACGAAGACGGGCACGACCGGCGGGAGGCTCCCGAGGCGGCTGCCCACGACCGCACAGCTCCAACACTGCCGCCGTGAAGGGGCGGCCGGGCCGTGGCACGTGGAGCAGATTGCGTACCGCGCCGGCCGGCGGCTGGCTTCGGCTTGCGCCGGGACTTGCAGGCGCCCTGCGAGCGGTACGGACGTCTGCGGGAGCGGTTCCATCGGCGGCCAGGCTACGAAGGGGGTGCGCGTTGCCCTGGTGGCAAGCCATGCGCGGCCGCCGGCGACCAGAGCCGATGCGCCGCTGGACACGACCGTCAGAAACCCGACTATTGTCATCGGCATTCGCCTTCCGAGCAGTTACGCCGCGGAGGCTCCGCTGTACGACGACCCGACCCCTCTAACCAACAGCACGACAGGAGAAAGCAATGGCCCTGCAACTCGGCGATATCGCCCCCGACTTCACTGCCGATACGACCGAAGGCACGATCAACTTCCACGAATGGCTCGGCGACGGCTGGGGAATCCTGTTCTCGCACCCGAAGGACTTCACGCCGGTCTGCACGACCGAGCTCGGTGAGGTGGCACGGCTGAAGGACGAGTTCGCCAAGCGCGGTGCCAAGGTCATCGGCGTCTCGGTCGACAACGTGGAGTCTCACAACAACTGGAGCCAGGACATCGAGGACGTCACCGGCAACAAGCTGAACTACCCGCTCATCGGCGACGAGAACCGCAAGGTCGCAGACCTGTACGGCATGGTCCACCCCAACGCCAGCGACACCCTGACGGTGCGCTCGGTCTTCGTGATCGGCCCCGACAAGAAGGTCAAGCTCACGATCACCTACCCGGCGAGCACCGGCCGCAACTTCGAGGAGATCCTGCGGGTGCTCGACTCGTTGCAGCTGACGGCGAATTACTCGGTCGCCACGCCGGTCAACTGGCACGAGGGCGAGGACGTGATCATCGTCCCGGCAGTGAGCGACGAGACGGCGAAGGAGAAGTTCCCGAAGGGCTTCAACGCCGTCAAGCCGTACCTGCGCTACACCCCCCAGCCCAACCGCTGAGCCGAGGCAGTTCGAGAGCTCGCCGGTCTGCAGCAGTTCGCCTTCGGGTGCTGCTGCGAGCCGGCGAGCCGTCGCGTCCGGGCGCCGTGGGGGCCTAGCTGGCGTCCTCGACCTGGTACACCGTCATGACGACCGAGCTCGTCGAGGTTTGGCTCGAGCCGGCGAGGGCGGGGGAGAGCCGCGGGTTCACCGAAGTGATGACGACGGCGACGCGCCACTGGTAGCCGTCGCTGCCGTTTCGCTGCGCGATCAGCTCGAGATCGCCGGCGGCCTTGCCGTTGAACTGGAGCGACCAATGCGCTGCGGCCAGCACCTTTGAGTAGAAGAGCGCCACGGTGTTGCTCGGGTTCGGCACCGAGAACGAGATGCTTCGTTCGTACTGATCAGCGTCGGCGGCCTCGTTGGAGTCGCCGATGTACTTGGAGTTGGCCGGCACGGTGAGGGACTTCACGACGTCGGCCGGGGGCTCGTCCTGGGACTCGATGTGCTTCAGGTCGGCCTGGGCGGGGATGGCCTGGTAGGGCACGCCGGCAACGTTCGTGCCGAGCTGGGCTGCTGGTGCGTGGGCGGAGGCCGAGCCCACGAGCGCAAGGGCGGCACCGGACAGCACGATGACCGCCGCGATCGCAAGAACGATGGCGGCCGGTCGCAGCGAGGGGCTGCCCGGGCGAGATGCAGAGACGGTAGACACGAGCGCGCCCAGCCTAACTTGCACCTGGCATCGGTCCCAATGCGCCGCCCGAGCCGGTGCCGGCGGCGACGGCCATCGGGCCGGCGTCACTGTCAGATCTCCTGCCAACGGTACGCTCGCGGGGATGACTCGCTCACCGGGCGACGAGGTGACCCTCGACGAAGGGCCGGACGATGGTGGCGAGCTGCCGCCAGGTGATGCGCTGCCGCCATCGGGCGACGCGCACATGCCCGTCATCGTCGAGAACCTCGCCCGGACGAACATCCCGCCCCCGACCGAGTCGGTCGACGGCATCATCGCCATTCTCGAGAAGCACCGCCCCGATCAGGACTTCTCAGCCGTGCGGCGAGCTCACAACATGGCGGCCAAGGCGCACCAGGGCCAGAGACGGGCCTCGGGCGAGGCCTACATCACCCACCCGGTGGCCGTGGCGACGGTCGTGGCCGAGCTCGGGCTCGACGCCGTCAGCGCTTGTGCCGCCCTGTTGCACGACGCCGTCGAGGACACGAAGGTCGATCTCGACCAGATCCGCCGCGAGTTCGGCCCACAAGTGGCCGACATCGTCGACGGCGTCACGAAGCTCGACCGGTTGCGGTTCGGGTCGAAGGAGGCACAGCAGGCCGCCTCCATGCGCAAGCTCTTCGTGGCGATGGCACGCGACTGGCGCGTGCTCGTGATCAAGCTCGCCGACAGGCTGCACAACATGCGCACGATCGATGCCCTGCCGGAGTGGAAACGCAACCGCATCGCCCGCGAGACCCTCGACATCTACGCCCCGCTCGCTCACCGCCTCGGGATCCAGGAGATCAAGTGGCAGCTCGAGGATCTGTCCTTCGAGACCGAGCACCCGAAGCGGTTTGCCGAGATCGCCCAGATGGTGGCGACGCGGGCGCCGCGGCGCGAGGCCGAGCTTGCCGAGGTGCTCGCCGCCATGCGCGGAAGGCTGTCCGAGCTCGGTATCGAGGCGGAGGTCACCGGCCGCCCGAAGCACCTCTGGAGCATCTCGCCCGAAGCACCTCTGGAGCATCTACGAGAAGATGGTCGTGCGCTCGAAGGAGTTCGACGACATCACCGACCTCGTCGCCATCCGCGTGATCGTGGCGGCGGAGAAGGACTGCTGGGCGGCGCTCGGCGTCGTGCATTCCCTCTGGCCACCGGTGCCGGGCCGCTTCAAGGACTACATCAACTCCCCGAAATTCAACTTGTACCAGTCCCTGCACACCACCGTCGTGGGTCCCCAGGGCAAACCCGTCGAGGTCCAGATCCGGACCTACGAGATGCACGAACGGGCCGAGCACGGCATCGCGGCGCACTGGGGGTACAAAGAGGCTCCCCAGCATTCGTCCGGGCAGCATTCCTCCGGGCAGCACTCCTCCGGGCAGCATTCCTCCGGTCGCGGGGCGCGCTCGACCGACGAGATCGCCTGGCTCCAGCGCATCATGGACTGGGAGCGAGAAACCCCCGACCCGCAGGAGTTCCTCGAGACCCTGAAGGAGGACCTCGAATACGACGAGGTCTACGTCTTCACGCCGAAGGGCGAGATCATGACGCTCCCGGCCGGTGCGACACCGGTCGACTTCGCCTACTCCATCCACACCGAGGTCGGTCACCGCTGCGTGGGTGCCCGAGTGAACGGCCGCCTCGTCCCGCTCGAGACGCATCTCAAGTCGGGCGACACCGTCGAGATCGTCACTTCGAAGATCCGCTCGGCCGGCCCGTCGCGGGACTGGCTGAAGATCGTCACCTCCCCGCGAGCCCGCAACAAGATCCGCCAGTGGTTCTCACGTGAGCGCCGCGAGGACGCCATCGACGCCGGCCGCGAGGAGCTCGCAAAGGCGCTGCGGCGAGCCGGCTTGCCCGTGCAGAAGCTGCAGAGCTCGCCGTCGCTGCTGGCGATCGCCGCCAATCTCGGATACGGCGATCTCGACACGTTGCACGCTGCCCTCGGCGAGGGTCACGTCTCGGGCCAGTCGATCGTCCAGCGCCTCGAGCGCGAGCTGCACGGCGGTGACGGCGAGGTGCAGCCTGCCGCCACGGCGCTCACGCCGCGCCGCCCGTCGAGCCGGCGCAGCAGCGCCATCTACGTCGAAGGGCTCGACGACGTGATGGTGAGGCTGTCGCGTTGCTGCACGCCGGTCCCGGGCGACCGCGTCGTCGGGTTCATCACGAAGGGTCGCGGTGTGTCGGTCCACCGCGAGGACTGTGCCAACGCCATCGCCCTAGCGGACAACGAGGCGGAGCGGGTCATCGAAGTCGAGTGGGACGACGACCGCCGGGGCGTCTTCGTCGCCGGCATCGAGGTGAAGGCCCTCGACCGCGCACGCCTGTTGGCCGACGCCGCCCGCGTGCTCTCCGAGCATCACGTGAGCATTCTCTCTTCGTCCTCGAACACCTCGGGCGATAGGGTGAGCCGGATGCGCTTCGAGTTCGAGCTCGCCGATCCGGCCCACCTGGACTCGGTGCTCACGTCCCTGCGCCAGCTCGACAGCGTCTACGACGCCTACCGGCTGCTTCCCGGCGCAGCCACCTCTTCGTCGCCCGAAGAGGCCGGCGCCGCCGCTTCGTCCGAAGAGAATTGAGCCGGAGGACCATGTCCGACATCGACCCCTCGCGCCCCACCTCGGGTCCCGTGACCGCTGATGACCCGGCGCGGCCGCGCGGCTTGCGCACCCGCTACTGCGGCACGCTGACCGCAGCCGATGTCGGCGAGGACGTCGCCCTCTGCGGCTGGGTGGCGCGGCGTCGCGAGCACGGTGAGCATCTCGCCTTCATCGACCTTCGCGACCACACCGGCGTCGTCCAATGTGTCGTGGACGGCGGGCAGGACCTGCGATCGGAGCACGTCGTGCGCATCTGCGGGACGGTCCGCCTGCGGCCGGAGGACAAGGTGAACCCGGCGCTGGCCACCGGGGAGATCGAGGTCGGGGCCGAGAGCGTCGAGCTTCTGGCCGCCGCCGAGGCGCCGCCGTTCTCACTCGATGCTCGTGCCGAGACCGACGAGCCCGTGCGCCTGCGATATCGCTACATCGACCTTCGCACCGATCGGATGCAGCGCAACCTCCGTATCCGGGCGAAGGTGAACGGGGCGCTCCGGCGCGCCATGGACCGGCAGGGTTTCGTCGAGGTGGAGACGCCACTGCTGTGGGTGCCCACGCCCGAGGGTGCCCGCGAATTCGCCATCCCGTCGCGCCTGCAGGCGGGGACGTTCTATGTCCTGCCGCAGAGCCCGCAGATCGCCAAACAGTTGCTGATGGTGGGCGGCGTGGACCGCTACTACCAGATCGCTCGCTGCATGCGGGACGAGGACCTGCGGGCCGACCGTCAATTCGAATTCTCCCAGCTCGACCTCGAGGCGTCGTTCGTCACCCAGGAGGACATCTGGGACGTCGTCTCGGTGGCGGTGCTCGATGCGGCGGCTGAGGCCACCGGCGACGTGCCGCCGCCAGTCGTCCGCATGACCTGGAACGAGGCGCTCGACACCTACGGCACCGACAAACCGGACCTGCGCTTCGGCATGGAGATCGTCGACCTCGCCCCAGCGGTCGTGGCGACGGAATTCCGCGCCTTTCAGGCCCCATGCGTACGGGCGATCCGAGTCGAAGACGGCGCCAGCCTCGGCCGGAGCCGCCTCGATGCCCTCACCGACCGTGCCAAGCAACTCGGGGCCGCCGGTCTCGTGTGGATGCGGGTGCTGGCAGCCGACGGTGACACGCCGATCGAGTCACCGGTGGCGAAGTTCCTCTCCGCCGGGGAGCAAGCCGCCATCGTCGAGCTCACGGGCGCCAAGCCGGGGGACCTGCTCCTCATCGTGGCAGGTGAGCGGGTGACGACGTGCAGAACCCTTGGTCAGCTTCGCCTCGACCTCGGTCAGCCGCCCGTTTGGGAGCGACCGCTGCGGTTCTTGTGGGTCTCGGAGTTCCCGATGTTCGAGGGTGTCGACGAATCTGGCAACCCGCAGGCAGCCCACCATCCGTTCACGATGCCCCACCCCGACGACCTCGACCTGCTCGAGACGGACCCGCTCAGCGTCCGCTCGCAGTCCTACGATCTCGTCGTCAACGGTTGGGAGCTCGGTTCGGGCAGTATCCGGATCCACCGGGCCGACATCCAGGCCCGGGTCTTCTCCGCCCTCGGGATCACCGACGAAGAGGCTGCGAGCCGTTTCGGGTTCTTGCTGGGTGCATTCCGGTACGGGGCGCCGCCACACGGCGGCTTTGCCTTCGGTGTCGACCGGCTGGCGGCCGTGCTCGCCGGCGAGGAGAACATCCGCGAGGTCATCGCCTTTCCGAAGACCCAATCCGGCGCCGATCTCATGTCGGGCTCACCCCGCTCACTGGGCGCTCGGCAGCTGGAGGAGCTTCACATCCGGGTCGTCGCGCCCGAACCGAAGCCAGCTGGTTGAAGGCCGGCGCCCCCATGGCCGCTCAGCGGTTCCGGTGCAGGCGCCCTCGAGCCTGTGCCGCCACGTGCCTGCCGGTGGGCTGCTGACGCTGCCCGTTTGCTTGCAGATCCTGGCACTCGACGCACAGGTAGCTGCCGTCGACGAGATGCGTCAGGCGCTGCTGGCGGCACGAGCTGCACCAGTGGTCCAGATAGGCGAGCGTCGCCGAAGCCCGGCGCCGCTCCGGTGTGAGGTCGTCGAGCCGGTGCTGAGCGGCGTCGGTCAGCTCCCACTGATGGGTGCCGTCGTCGAATTCGACCCGTTCGACGAGCCCCCAACTGAGCAGGCTGCGCAGGAGGGGGTTGAAGGCCTCTACGGGAAACGCCTGTGTGTCGGCTGCCCGCGGCTGTGGTTCGCGAGGTGGCTCGAGTTGCATGCTGCGGTCTCCATCGGGATCGAAGGGTCGTTGCGCGCTCATTGGCGCCTCCTTCAACGAGTGTCCCCCATCCGCACGCGGAGGTGGGTCGCGCCCCGCATGAATTTCCTCTGAATGCTGCCTACGGCTGCCAGTGCGGCGGCTTGACAGCGGCGGGCGCCTCTGTGACGGTTCGATCCGTGATGGGGATCTGCATCCTGCTGGCGCGCCCATGACGCCGCCCCGCCGGTCCTCGGCGAGCGGCGGTGGTGCTCGCCAAGGCGAGACCAGCCTGTTCGACGCGGCTGTCGATGCCGAGCTCGCGAAGCGGGCTCCCCTGGCCGCCCGCCTGCGTCCCCAGAGCCTTGACGACGTCATCGGCCAGCGCCATCTCCTGGCCCCGGGAGCGCCATTGCGCACCCTGGTGGAAGCTGACCGGCTGTCGTCAGCGGTGTTCTATGGTCCGCCCGGGACCGGCAAAACCTCGGTCGCCCGACTCGTCGCCCTCCATACGAAGCGTCGGTACCGGGCGTTGTCGGCGGTGGAGGCCGGCGTGAAGGACGTGCGCACCGAGCTCGACGATGCTCGCCAGGCGCTTGGCACCGAGGGAATCGGCACGATCATGTTCCTCGACGAAGTGCACCGGTTCAACAAGGCGCAGCAGGATGCCCTGCTGCACGGCGTGGAGGACGGCGTCGTCGTGCTCATCGGCGCCACGACCGAGAACCCCTTCTTCGCCCTGAACACGCCGTTGTTGAGCCGGTCGACGCTGTGGCGTTTCGAGCCCCTGAGCGAGGAGGAGGTCGGCGAGGTCGCCCGTCGCGCCGCCGGCGCCGACGGCGCCATCGTGAGCGACGAGGCCGTCGCCCTCGTCGCCGACCTCGCCTCCGGCGACGCCCGCGTCGCCATCACGGTGATCGAGGTGGCGGTGGCCCTCGCTCGTGGTGAGTCCGGCCGCCGGGAACGTGCCGGCGCCATCGGCGTGGAGGCCGCTCACATCGACCAGGCCCGCTCCATGCGAGCGTTCCGTCATGGCACCGAGGAGCACTACAACCTCGTCTCGGCACTCATCAAGTCCGTGCGGGGCTCCGATCCCGACGCCGGCCTCTACTGGCTCGCCCGCCTCATCGAAGTTGGGGAGGACCCGCGATTCGTGGCCCGCCGGCTCGTGATCCTCGCGAGCGAGGACGTCGGCATGGCCGATCCCATGTCGCTCGTGGTGGCCTCGGCGGCCGCCCAAGCCGTCGAGCTCGTCGGCCTGCCAGAAGCTGCCCTCAACCTGTCGCAGGCCGTGATCCATCTGTCGTTGGCGCCGAAGTCGAACTCCGCCGCCACGGCCATCTGGCAGGCGCAGGAAGATGTCCGGTCGGGCCCTTTTGCTCCCGTCCCGCCCCACCTGCGGGGTGCCAACTACTACGGCGCCTCCGCGGTCGGGAGCGGGATCGGCTACGAGTATCCTCACGATGACCCGAGGGGCTACCTCGAACAGCAGTACTTGCCGGACGAGCTCGCCGGCCGCCGGTATTACGTGCCGAGAGGCCATGGTGCCGAAGGCAGTCTCGCAAAGCGATGGCGGGAGCGGCGCGGCGAGTCGGAGCCTGCAAGCCCACAAGAAGAAACGAGCCCTTGATGCAAGCCGAACGCCTCCGCACCGCGTTCACAGAGTTCTTCGTCGAGCGCGGCCATACTGCGGCCGCGCCCGCGAGCCTCATCCCGAACGACCCGACGGTGCTGTTCACGATCGCCGGCATGGTGCCGTTCAAGGCCTATTTCACCGGTGAGGCACCTGCCCCCTACGACCGGGCGACCACGATCCAACCGTGCCTGCGGACGAGCGACATCGAGATCATCGGGACGACTCAACGGCACTGCACGTTCTTCGAGATGCTCGGGAACTTCTCCTTCGGTGACTATTTCAAGGAGCTGGCGATCCCGTGGGCTTATGAGTTCGTCACCGAGGTGCTGGGTTTCGATGCGGATCGACTCTGGGTGACGGTGCACGAGACCGACGACGAGGCCGCGGAGATCTGGCCCTCGACGACGTCGATGCCCGCCGGGCGGGTGCAGCGCCTCGGCGAGGACAACTTCTGGCGGATGGGTGACACAGGGCCCTGCGGCCCAAGCTCGGAGATCTTCTTCGACCGGGGGCCGGAGTTCGGGCCGGGCGGCGGGCCTGCACTCGATCCGAGCGACCGGTATCCCGAAATCTGGAACCTCGTGTTCATGCAGTACGACCGGGCGGCCGACGGCTCGCTCACCCCCTTGCCGAAGCGCAACATCGACACTGGAGCCGGGCTCGACCGGCTCCTCGTCATCCTTCAGGACGTCCCCAACGTGCAGGCGACCGATCTCGTCGCCCCGATCGTGCGCGCCGCCGAGACCCTGACGGGCCACCACCTCTCGGAGGGGGGCCGCACCGAGACGAGCCTGCGCGTCATCGGCGACCACTCGAGGGCCTTCACGTTCCTCGTCGCCGACGGCGTTTTCCCGTCGAACGAAGGCCGCGGGTACGTGCTCCGGCGACTCATCCGCCGGGCCGTGCTGCGCGCCAATCAGCTCGGGAGCCGCGGGCTCGTGCTGCCCGATCTCGTCGACTCCGTCGTCGAGACGCTCGGCGGCGCCTACCCGAAGCTCGTCTCCGACATCGACCGCATCAAGAAGGTCCTTGTTCACGAAGAGGAGGCGTTCCTGCGCACCCTGCGGCAGGGCACGGCGCTGCTCGAGACCGAGCTCGCCAAGGGCGCCACGACGATCCCGGGCGACGTCGCCTTCCGTCTCCACGACACGTTCGGGTTCCCCTATGAGGTCACCGTCGAGATCTCCGGAGAGCGGGGAGTGTCCGTCGACGCCGACGGGTTCGACCGGGCCATGGCCGAACAGCGCTTTCGAGCCAAGGAAGCATCCAAGCTCGGCTCGGCGACGCCGGAGGAGCTGGCCGAGGCGTGGCGTTCGATCCGGGCCGAGCACGGCCCGACCGAGTTCGTCGGCTACACCGATGTCGCCGCGGACGGCAAGGTGCTGGCCGTGCTGCCGAGCGCCGTCCCGGGCGACTTCGAGAACGTCGACGGAGAGCGGGCTCCGGAGGGGCGCGAGCTGCTCGAGGTCTTCCTGGACCGGACTCCGTTCTACGCCGAGGGCGGTGGGCAGGTGGGCGACACGGGGGACATCACGACACCGACGGGCCGTATGCGGGTGATCGACACGACGTCGGCGGTCGATGGCCTCACCCGCCACCTCGGCTATGTCGTCGACGGCCATGTCGAGGTCGGCGAGGAGGCAAGCGCTCACATCGACGTGGCTCGCCGCGACGCCATCCGAAGAAACCACACCGGAACCCACATGCTCCACTGGGCCCTCCGCCAGGTCCTCGGCGATCACGTCCGCCAGCAGGGGTCGCTGGTTGCGGCCGACCGGTTGCGTTTCGACTTCAGCCACTTCGGGCCGCTCTCCCACGACGAGGTCGTGGCGATCGAGGATCTCGTGAACGCGGAGGTGCTCAGCGACTCGCGGGTGGAGACGCAGGTCACCTCGCGAGACGAGGCCGAGTCCGAGGGTGCGATCGCCTTCTTCGGTGAGAAGTACGGCGAGCAGGTGCGCGTGGTCCACGCCGGCCATGCATCGGTCGAGCTGTGCGGGGGCACGCACGTGGCGGCCCTCGGGATGATCGGACCGTTGCGGATCATCTCGGAGCGCTCCATCGCCTCCAACACCCGCCGGATCGAGGCGGCGACCGGAAAGGTCACGCTGGCGATGATGCGGGAGGCCGAGGAGACGCTGACGGCGGCCGCCGAGGTGCTGCAGACGACGCCGCCGGAGGTCGCAACGGCGGCCCAACGGGTGCTCGCCCGCCAGCGGTCGCTGGAACACGAGCTGGCAGGTGTCCGTGGAGCCGCCCTCGGGGTCGACGCGTCCGCGCTTGCCGAGGAGGCAGCCGGCAACGGCGGCATCGTCGTGGCTCAGCGCGATGGGCTGGAGCCGAACGAGTTGCGCGACCTGGCCCTCAGCGTCCGCGATCGACCCGGCGTCCGGGCCGTGGGGCTCGCCGGGATCGTCGGCGAGGACGGCCGCGTCGCTCTCGTCGTGGCGGCCCGCAAGGGTTCCGATCTCGATGCCCGAGCGGCGGCGGCAGCCGCCGCCAAGGCCGTCGGTGGCGGTGGCGGCGGCACGCCCGAGCTCGCCACAGCCGGCGGCAAGCAGCCGGCCGGGATCGGCGAAGCGCTCACCGTCCTGCGGCAGCTCCTCGGAGCGTGATGCGAGCGGTCGGAGTGGATCTCGGCGAGCGGCGGATCGGCGTCGCCGTCAGTGACTCCGGAGGCGTCCTGGCGTCGCCGTACACGGTCGTCGAGCGCAGCGGCGACGTGGCTCGCGACCGGCAAGCGCTCGTGGACATCGTCGCCGACGTTGGCGCCGATGTCGTCGTGGTGGGGCTGCCGCTCTCGTTGAGCGGTGCGGCCGGCAAGGCGGCGCAGGCCGCTTCCGAAGAGGCCGTGGCGCTCGCCGCCGTGCTCGGCGTCCCCGTGGCAACCTTCGACGAGCGCCTCACCACGGTGGAGGCCGCCCGGCGCCGGCGGGAGCGAGCCGGCGGGGCGGCGGGCGGTCGCAGCGGTGGTCGCGCCGGCGGGCGCAGAGGGGCTCCCGGCGGTGTCGCCGGCGGCCGGAAGTTGTCCCGTGGGGCCGCTGGGCGGGCAGGGATCGATGCCGAAGCTGCGGCCGTGATGCTGGGCGCTTGGCTGGAGGCCCAGCCCCGATGAGCAGCGCGGTGCCGTCGATCACTCCGAGCCTCGGCGGTGTGGGCTGGCCGTCGGCCAATACGCGCCTGGCGGGCGTCATCGGTCATCCGGTGCGGCACTCGCTCTCGCCGCGGCTGCACCAGGCCGCTTATCGGGCGCTCGGCGTCGATTGGGCGTACCTGGCCTTCGACGTCGCGCCAACGTCCTTTGCCGCCGCCATTCAAGGCGCCAAGGCCCTCGGTCTCGTCGGCCTGTCGGTGACCATGCCCCACAAGGATGCGGCCGCCCGGATCGCCACGCGGCGCAGCCCGGTCGTGCGGCGCCTCGGTGCCGCCAACACGCTCACGTTCGCCGACGGCCGCATCGAGGCTGACAACACCGACGGCGAGGGCCTGCTCGCCGACCTTCGCCAGGAGGTCTCCTTCGAGCCGGAAGGCCGCTGTTGCGGCGTCATCGGAGCCGGCGGCGCAGCCCGCGCGGTGGTCGTCGCACTCGCGGAGGCCGGAGCCAGCCAGGTGCTCATCGTGAACCGCACGCCGGCGCGTGCCTTCCAAGCGGCCACCCTGGCTCCGGGACGAGGCCGCGTCGCCAAGCCGGAGGAGTTGGACCAGGCCGAGCTCGTCGTGAAGGCCACCCCGATGGGCATGGGCACCGATGCCGGAGCCGCCGCGGCCGCGAAGGAGGAGGTCTTCGTCGATGCATCACGGTTCGGCGCCGGCCAACTCGTCGTCGACCTCGTCTACGACCCGCCGGTGACCGAGTGGCTGGCCGAGGCGGCGGCAAGCGGTGCCCGAATCCGTGGCGGCCTGGGCATGCTGGTGCACCAGGCTGCCCGCCAGGTCGAGCTGTGGACAGGCTCGAAACCCCCGCTGCCGGAGATGTGGCGCGCCGTCGGCCGGCCGGTGCCGAACCGTCCTTAGCGTCGCCGACCGCCGGCGAGGGCAGCATCCGACGATTGCCGATCATGTCGCCACTGCTTGCTCGCGGCCCGACCGCGACCTCGAAACGTCCTATCCTTCGCTGGCGTGACGACCGTACTCTCCGGACACGAACCGGTGGTCGGGATCACCCGGCGAGAGCGCCATCCGATCCTCGTGCTGCTCCGTCACGTCGATCTTGCACTCATCGGAAGCGCCGTCGCACTCAGCCTGATCGGCGTCGTCATGGTCTATTCGGCCACGCGGGCCGAATACGGGCACTACTACCTCACACGACAACTCGTCTGGGTCGTGCTCGGCATCGTAATCATGGTTGTGGTGATGCTGTTCGACTACCGGCGGTTCCGACAAGTGGGCTACGTCCTCTATGGCCTCATCCTGTTGTCGCTGGTCGGAGTGTTCATCGTCGGGAAGTCGGCTCAGGGCGCGCAACGCTGGTACCAGTTCGGCGCCCTCCAGCTGCAGCCGTCGGAGTTCGCCGCCATTGGACTCATCATCGCTCTGGCGACGTTCTCCAGCCGTCGCAAAGGCGTTCTCGAACTGCGGGAGATGATCGCCATCCTGCTGCTGGCGGGACTGCCGATGGTGCTCGTGTACGAGCAGCCCGACCTCGGCACGACGATCATCCTCGGCGTCACGCTGTCGGCGATGCTGGTGGCCGCCGGCGTCCGGGTGCGATACCTGGCGCTGCTGGCGGTCATGGTCGTCGGGGGTTTCGTGCTGGCGATCCACGTGCACCTGCTGAAGGAGTACCAGCTCGAACGGCTCACGAGCTTCCTCCATCAGAGCAAGAACACCCAGTCCACGAACTATGACCTCAGTCAGTCCAAGGAGACGATCTCGTCGGGCGGTTTCTGGGGGACTGGGCTGTTCAAGGGGCCGGCGACGAACCTCGGATACGTGCCCAACCAGCAGACGGACTTCATCTTCTCCGCAGTGGGGGAACAGCTCGGCTTCGTCGGCTCGGCGGTCGTGACCGGGCTGTTCGGGATCATCGCCTTCCGGTCGCTCAGGGCTGCTCAGATCGCCCGTGACAGCTTCGGGCGCATGGTCTGTGCCGGAGCCCTGGCCTTCGTGGCGTTCTCCGCCTTCGAGAACATCGGCATGACGATCGGGATCATGCCCATCACGGGGATCCCGCTCCCGTTCATCAGCTACGGAGGTTCGGCTTCCTTCGCCTTCTTCGCTACGGTCGGGCTGGTGGCGAACGTGGAGATGCGCAGGATGGCCCGAAAGTGAGCGACGTGGACGAAGCCCCACGCGACATCGCTGAGCCGGAGGTGCCCGCGGCGACGGACGTTGAGCCGGAGGTCGCCGCTGATGCGAGCCTGGAGTCCGAGGTGACTTCCGACGGGAGCGTCGAGATCGCCGCGGAGTCCGACGACGGCGCCGGCAGCACCGAAGCGTCGGGCAGCACCGAGGGTGTCGATGAGGAGCCGTTGGGTTTCTCGTTGCCGAAGCCGATGTCGAAGATGCTGTTCGTCGACGTGGTGCTCGTCTTGCCCTCGACACATCCCGTCGTCGTGCTGCAGGAGGCCGACTTCCCCTACCGGGAGCTGCGCATCCCTATCGGTGGGCCCGAGGGCATCGCCATCGGATACGCCAGCCGTCGCTTGGCGACGCCCCGGCCGCTCACCCACGAGTTCATGACCCGACTCATGGAGAGTTTCGGGCTCACCTTGGACGTCGTGCACATCACCGGCCTGCAAGGTGGCATGTTCACCGCGGAGATCACGGTCTCCGGGCCGACCGGGCAGCGTGTCCTCGACTGCCGCCCCTCGGACGGCATCGCCTTGGCGCTGCGCCAAACCATCGCGGTTCCGATCATGGCTGACCCCGATGTTCTCGACCGCGCGGCTGGGGCCGCCGCCGGTTCGAACTAGGCCGCAGCCGAGCGAGGCGACCGCCGGCCGGCGGTGCGCTGGCGCCAACCGTGTGCACAAAGTAACCGGGCAGGCGGTCGGGCGGTCACCCTGTGCACACGGTTCGGCCGGCGGGCGTGGCGGGCGCACGATCGCCCGGTTGCCGCCGCCGGCCGGCGCGGCGCGGCGCGCCGGCGGCCGTGTGACGAAGCCAGGCCGGCCTCAGCGGGCCGCCGCCGGCCGCGCCGCCCTCGCTGCCCGGCGCCGTTCGGCCCGGCGGGCAGTGACGGCCCTCACCCCTCGCAGCGTCGGAGTGGGAGCTTCCGCCCCCTCGTCCGATATCCGCATCACCAATGCGACGAGCACGTAGTTGGCGATGAGGGACGAGCCTCCGTAGGAGACGAACGGCAGCGTCACCCCGGTGAGCGGGAGCAGCCGGGTGACGCCCGCCATGATGAGGAACGCCTGGAAGCCCAGCGTGACGGTGAGGCCGAGGGCGACGAGCTTGGAGAACTCCGAGGGAGCGCGAAGCGCCGCCCGCAGCCCGGAGCCGACGACGAGCACGAAACCCACGATGACCGCCGCCGCACCGATCAACCCGAGCTCTTCGCCGAGGGCGGCGAAGATGAAGTCGCTCTGGGCGACTGGGATCGCCTGCGGCGTCCCGAGCCCGAGGCCGGTCCCGGTGATGCCCCCGTGAGCGAGCCCCAGCTCGCCGACAACGGGTTGGTAGCCGAGCTGGGCCGTGCCTTTCACGAGGTACTTCCAGGGATCGAGCCAGATGTCGATGCGCTCGCCGACCTGCCCGAGCACGGCGGCGGCGAAGTACGTCCCGACGACGAAGGCGATGATGCCGAGGACGATGTAGGTCCAGCGCCCCGTGGTCACCCAGAGCATGGCCAAGAAGAGGATGAACAGCAGCAACGAGAAGCCGATGTCCTTCTCGAGCAGGATCACGGCGATGGAGGCGGCCCAGGCGAAGGCGATCGGGCCGAACGGTCGCAGGTCGGGCAGCAGGTGGTTGCCGACGCGGTTCGTCGACATCGAGAGCAGCTCTCGCTTCTCCACGAAATAGGAGGCGAAGAAGATGACGAGGAGGATCTTGGCGCCTTCGACCGGCTGGAACGTCACCGGGCCGAGCTTGACCCACAGCTTGACGCCGTCGATGTTCTCGGCGGCATCACCGATATGGGGCACGAGCGGCATCACCAACAGGAACATGGCGAGCAGCAAGATGAGGTAGCGGTACCGCTCGAGGTCCCGAGATCGCCGCACGACGAGCAGCGTGGCTGCATAGCCGGCGACCCCGAGCAGCGACCAGGCCGCCTGGAACCCGGCCAGGTGGGGAGCGCTCAGGGTCTCGTACGGTGCCAGCCGCATGATCATCACGAAACCCAGCCCGTTCAACACGAGCACGACCGGCACGAGCACGGGGTCGGCTTCGGGTACGAGCCAGCGGTTGACGAGGTTCACGAGCACGACGACGCCGAGGAGGATGGCGACGAAGACGATGAATTTCGCGGGGAGCTGGTTGTAGACACCGAGGGTCGCGAGCACGTACGCGAACGTCACCACGATCATGCCGACGAGCAGCAACCCGAGCTCGCTCCGCCGCCTCGGCTTCGACTTCGAGGTCGTCGCCAATGCGGCCACGGCTTGAGGGTAGCGTCTCAGGCGTGGAAACCAACGTCATCGCCGCTGATGTGCTCGCCAACTCGACGAGCACAGCCGCTGCCGGCGACGGCGCCATCGCCCTCGACAGCCCCGCCCGGTTCCTCAATCGCGAGCTGTCCTGGCTCGATTTTGCCGAGCACCTCGTGGACCTGGCCGAAGACGACGACCAGCCGCTGCTCGAGCGGGTGAAGTTCATCGCCATCTGGTCCGGCGGGCTCGACGAGTTCTTCCAGGTGCGGGTGGCGGGCCTGAAGGACCAGATCGCCGCCGGCGTCAACAAGCGGTCGCCGGACGGCATGACGCCGGCGGAACAGCTCAAGGCCATCGGCGAGCAGTGTCGGGCACAGATCGCTCGCCTCGACGCCATCTACAACGGCCAGATCATTCCCGCCCTCGCCCAGAACGGCGTGGAAATCTGCACGTGGGAGGACCTCGACGAGGCCGAGCGAGCCGAGCTGCTGCGGGCCTTTGAACGCGACATCTTCCCCGTGCTCACTCCGCTTGCCGTCGATCCAGGGCACCCGTTCCCCTACATCTCGAACTTGTCGCTCAACCTGGGCGTCATCGTGACCGACGGGACGGGCGGCGGCGGGGGGGAGCAGCGCTTCGCCCGGGTGAAAGTACCGCCATTGCTGTCGCGTTTCGTCCAGGTCGGCAACCGGACGCGCTTCGTGCCGCTCGAGCACGTGATCGCCGCCAACCTCGACCATCTCTTTCCCGAGATGGCGTTCGGCGGCCGGTACGTCTTCCGCGTCACCCGCAACGCCGACCTCGCCCTCGAGGAGGACGAGGCCGACGACCTGCTGGCGGCTGTCGAGTTGGAGCTGCGACGGAGGCGTTTCGGGCGGGCGGTGCGTCTCGAGATCGGGGCGGACATGCCGGCGGAGATTCGCGAGCTGCTGCTGACCGAGCTCGAGCTCACGCCCGGCGACGTCTACGAGTCGTCGGCGCCCCTGGACTTGAGCCAGTTGTGGGCCATTCACTCGATCGACCGCTCGGACCTGCACGACCCTCCATGGGTGCCGCGCACGCCGCCCCGCCTGGCGACGGCGGCGGACGAGGCGGTCGACCTCTTCGCAGTGCTTCGCGAGCGGGACGTGCTCGTGCACCACCCCTACGACTCGTTCACGACCTCGGTGGAGGCGTTCATCAGCCAGGCGGCCGAAGACCCGGCCGTGTACGCCATCAAGCAGACGCTGTACCGGACCTCCGAGGACACCGCCATCGTGGGCGCCCTCGTGCGCGCCGCCGAGCGAGGCAAGCAGGTGGCGGCGCTCGTCGAGGTGAAGGCGCGCTTCGACGAGAAAGCCAACATCTACTGGGCCCGCCAGCTCGAGCAAGCCGGCGTCCACGTCGTCTACGGTCTCGTCGGCCTGAAGACGCACTCGAAGACCTGCCTCGTCGTCCGCCGTGAGGAGGACGGCCTCCGCCGCTACTGCCACATCGGCACGGGCAACTACAACTCCAACACCGCCGGCGTCTACGAGGACCTCGGTTTGCTCACCGCCGACCCCGACATCGGACAGGACCTGACGAACCTCTTCAACTACCTCACCGGTTTCGGCCGCCAGCCTGCGTTCCGGCGGATCGTCGCCTCCCCGCACGGAGTGCGCGACTGGTGCCTGAGCGAGATCGAGCGGGAGGCGGCAGCCGGCAGCCACGGACTCATCACCATCAAGGTGAACGGCCTCACGGATCCGGCCTTGATCGATGCGCTCTACCGTGCCTCCTCGGCCGGCACGAGGATCGAGCTCATCGTCCGGGGGCTGTGCGGTTTGCGACCAGGCGTGCCCGGCTTGTCGGAGAACATCGTCGTGCGGTCGATCGTCGGCAGGTTCCTCGAGCACTCGAGGATCTACCGCTTCGGGACGCCGGGCGTCGAGCCGGCGGCCGCCGCCGCCTCGGCCGGCCGACGGGCTGAGGCCACGAACGGCGCTGCCCAGCCGGCCCCGGCTTTCGAGGCGGCCAACGGCGCTGCCCAGCCACCTCCGGGTGCCGAGGCGGCCAACGGCAGGGGAGAGCAGGCAGCTCATGAGGCTCGCTACTTCATCGGCTCGGCCGACCTGATGGAACGGAACCTCGACCGGCGGGTCGAGGTACTGGCGCCCGTCACCGATCCCGAGCTTCGCAACCGCCTCGACGAGACCCTCGAGCTCAACCTGCGAGACGACGTCTCGACCTGGGAGCTCGGGCCGTCGGGGAAGTGGCACCGCCTCCCCCGGATCGACGGGATCAGCACGCAGAAACGACTCCAGGAGCTCGCCGTCGAGCGATCCCGCAAGCGCCGCAGCTCCGAGATGCACTCCTAGGCCGGCGCCCTCACCTTGCGGATCGCCGCGCTCGACCTCGGGAGCAACTCCTTTCACCTCCTCGTGGTGGCCACTCGCCCCGACGGCAGTTTCACGCCGCTCGTGCGGGAGAAGGAGATGCTCCGCCTCGGGGACGTCGTCGCCCTGAACGGCATCATCACCGACGAAGCGCTCGAGGCGGCCGTCGAAGTCGTCGGTCGCTTCCGGGCGATCGCCGAGTCGAACGGGGTCGACGAGCTCCTTGCCTACGGTACGGCCGCCCTTCGGGAAGCGGCCAACGGTGCCGCCGCCGTCGAGCGTCTCGAGACCGAGACGGGCGTGCGCGTGAAAGTCATCAACGGCATCAAGGAAGCGCAGCTCATCTTCGAGGCCGTCCGTGCGAGCGTGCTCATCGACCCAGGGCCGGCGCTGTGTGCCGATCTCGGCGGCGGCAGCCTCGAGCTCGCAGTGGGCGACCGAGCTGGCCTGCTGTATGCCACCAGCCTGCACCTCGGCGTCGGGCGGCTGACCGCCGAGCTGGTCCGCTCCGACCCGCCGACCGGCAAGGACCGCGGCCGGCTGCGGCGCCGAGTGGAGGAGAGCCTGGCGACCGTGCTTCCCGAGATCGTGGACGAGAGCCCGCAACAGCTCATCGGGTCGTCGGGGACGCTGTGTGCGATCGTGCGGGCCTCGGTGGCACTGCGCGACGGCATCGTGCCACCCGTGCTCAATCAGTTGAGTGTGACGGCCAAGGAGGTGACGGAGTTCGCCGACCTCGTGTTCTCCCTCTCCTCGGTGGACCGGACCCACCTGCCCGGCATCGACACGCGACGTGCCGAGCTGCTGCCGGCGGGGGTGACGGTGGCCGAGGTGTTGATGGAGGAGACGGGTTTCTTGGAGCTGACCGCCAGCGAGTGGGCGCTCCGGGAGGGCATGGTGCTGTCGGCCATCGGCAAGCACGACCGCGCCGACCTCGGCAGCGACCCTCGAGCCATCCGGCGTGCCTCGGTGTTGTCGCTCTGCCGGCGCTCGAATTGGCGGGAGGCCCATGGGGAGATCGTCGCCCGCCTCGCCGGCGAGCTCTTCGATGCGACGGCGCCGGTGCACCGGCTCGGACCGCACGACCGGGAGCTGCTCGAACTGGCCGGACTCCTGCACGACATCGGCGAGCACGTCAGCCGGGACGGTCACGGCCGCCACACTGCGTACCTGATCGAGAACGGCGGCCTGCGGGGTTTCGCGCCCGACGAGATCCTGATGCTGTCGTGCCTCGGCCGCTATCACACCCGGGGGCGCCCGCGCGAGTCCTTCAACGCTTGGGAGTCGCTCTCGGCCGCCAACCGGACGAGGTGCCTCGCCCTGCTGTCGCTCCTACGGATCGCCGACGGCCTCGACGTCTCCCACGCCGCCCTCGTCTTCGACGTCAGGGCCGAGGTCGATGCGGATGCCGTCGAGCTCGTCGCCAGCTGCCGCGGCGACGCCGAGCTCGAGCAGTGGATGTTCCAGCGCAAGAAGGGCCTCTTCGAGGAGCTCTTCAGCCGGAAGCTCACGCTCCGCTGCCTGTCGGTCGGTCACGACGAATTCGGGCCGCTCACGGCCAGTCGCACAGGCTTGGCGTGATCCTCGAGCGGTTCAGGGTCGACGGGCAGGTCGCCATCGTGACCGGGGCCGGCCGCGGCCTCGGAGCCGCCGCCGCCCTTGCACTGGCCGAAGCGGGCGCGGACGTCCTCATCGCCGCCCGCACCTCCGGCGACCTCGAGGGCGTCGCCGCCGAGGCCCGCACTTACGGGCGCTCCGTCGAGTCAGTAGTGGCCGACCTGTCGGACCTCGAGGCGGTGGCCGCCCTGGCCGGCATCGCCGCCGAGCGGCTCGGGCGGATCGACATCGTCGTGAACAACGTCGGCGGCTGGATGCCGAGGGCGTGGCTGGAGACGTCGGCCGGCAACCTGGAGCGGGCGTTTCACTTCAACGTCGCGACTGCGCACGCCCTCACCCGGGCAGCCGCCCCGGTCATGCTCGAGACGGGTGGGGGAGCCGTGGTGAGCATCTCGTCGGCGATGGGCCGGTTGGCGAATCGCGGGTACGTGTCGTACGGAACCGCCAAGGCGGCCTTGGCGCACTGGACGCGGCTCAGCGCCCGCGACCTCGCGCCTCGCATCCGTGTGAACGCCGTCGCCGTCGGGTCGGCGGCCACCTCCGCGCTCGACATGATCGTGCAGGACGACGCCATGCGGCAGGCCATCGAGGCCGTCACGCCGCTCCGGCGAATCGGCGACCCGTCCGAGATCGCCGCAGCCGTCCTCTTCCTCGCCTCGCCGGCGGCTTCGTTCGTGACCGGGAAGATCCTCGAAGTCGACGGGGGCACGGAGCAGGGGACGCTCGACCTGGGTTTCCCGGACCTGTGAGCCGCCGTCGGGAGTGAGCCGAGGACCGGCGCCCGCCGGCGAGACACGCCTGTCAGGTATGGTGTGCTCGGCGCCGAGCCCTGCGCCCCGACACGTCGCATGGAGGTCCGATGCTCGACTACGCCATCACCGGGGGGACCGTCGTCGACGGCACGGGTGCGCCGGCTTATCAGGCCGATATCGGCATCAAGGACGGGCGGATCGTCGAGATCGTGCGTGCCGGCGAGGCGGGCGGCCTGAGCGACGAGGCTGCCTCGAGCTTCGACGCCACCGGACTCGTCGTATCGCCTGGGATCGTCGACGTGCACACCCACTACGACGCCCAGTTGTACTGGGACCCGTATGCGACGCCGTCAAACGTGCACGGGGTGACGACGGTCTTCGGCGGCAACTGCGGTTTCACGCTGGCGCCGCTGCACGCCGAGGACGGCGACTACACGCGCCGCATGATGGCCCGTGTGGAGGGCATGGCGATCCCCGCTCTCGAGCAAGGCGCTCCCTGGGACTGGGAATCGTTCGGCGACTACCTCGCCGGCCTCGAGGGCCGCGTCGGCGTCAACGCCGGCTTCCTCGTCGGCCACTGCGCCCTGCGCCGGTACGTGATGGGACCGGACGCCATCGAGCGGGAGGCGACCGAGGACGAGGTGGCCGAGATGGTGGCGGTGCTGCATGACTCGATCGCCGCCGGCGGGCTGGGTTTGTCGACGACGCGATCCTCGACCCACATGGACGGTGACGAACGGCCCGTGGCGAGCCGCCTGGCGTCGGAGGACGAGCTCGTGGCCTTGAGCGCCGCCGTCGGCGAGCACGAGGGCACGACGCTCGAAGGCATCGTGGACGGGTGCCTGCGGGGCTTCAGCGACGAGGAGGCCGACCTGCTCGCCCGCGTGAGCGCGGCGGCTAACCGCCCGATCAACTGGAACGTCCTCACCGTGACGGGGCGACGTCGCGACAAGGCGCTCCACCAGCTCCTGCCTTCGAAACGGGCCCGGGAGCACGGAGGCCGCGTCATCGCCCTCATGATGCCGGTGCACGCCGAGATGAACATGAGCCTCGGGACCTTCTGTGCGCTCTGGCTGATCCCCGGCTGGTCGGCGATCATGTCGCTCCCCTTCGAGGAGAAGGCGGCGGCGCTGCGCGACCCAGCCGTGCGCGAGGAGATGTTGGGCAAGGCGAAGGGCACGCCGTTCTCGCGCCTCACCCACTTCGAGACCTATCACATCGGCGACACGGGCAAGCCGGCGAACGCCTCGCTAGAGGGGCGAATGGTCGGCGACGTCGCCCGCGAGCGCGGCCAGGACCCGTTCGAGTGCCTGTGCGAGATCGCCATCGCCGACGAGTTCCGCACGGTGCTCTGGCCGACGCCGGGAGACGACGGTGACGACGACTGGGCGCTGCGCCGCGAGCTCTGGGACGACCCGGACGTGATGCTCGGCGGCTCCGACGCCGGCGCCCACCTCGACCGCATGATGGGCTCCTCGTACCCGACACGCTTCCTGGCCGACTGCCTGCGGGGGCGGAGGCTGGTCCCGCTGGAACGGGCGATCGAGATGATGACCGACGTCCCGGCGCGCCTGTACGGGCTGCGCCAGCGCGGCCGCCTCGAGCCCGGCTACTTCGCCGACGTCTTCGTCTTCGATCCCGAGACCGTGAGCTCCGGCCCGGCCCGCCGAGTCTGGGATCTGCCGGGTGACTCGCTCCGTCTCACGGCAAGCTCGACCGGCGTGCGGCGCGTCCTCGTGAACGGCGTCGTCACCGTCGCCGACGGCGAGTCGACCGGGGCCCTGCCCGGGACGGTGCTGCGGTCGGGGCGGGACACCGAGACGTTCGCTGCCCACTCGCTATGAGCGGGCCGGCGGTGCGACCGAACCACGACATCGTGGCTGCTGTTGACAGAGTTGCTGACACGAGGAGCCGTCTGCCATGGCCGAATTGAACGAGATCCCCCGAATCATCTCGGTCGACGACCATGTCGTCGAGCCCCCGGATCTGTGGCAGGCCCGCCTGCCGGCGAAGTACCTCGACCGGGCTCCAAGAGTCATCCGGCTGAAGGGGCGCTTGGGCGGCGGAGGCACCGGTGGTCGCTCGGTCGGCTTCACCGTGACCGAGGACGGCCAATGGTGCGACGTCTGGCACTACGACGATCTCGTCTCGCCGTTCTTGATGCTGTCGGCGGCGGTGGGTTTCGACGAGGTCGGGTTCAAGCTGACCACGTTCGACGAGATCCGCCCCGGTGCATGGAAACAGGCCGAGCGCCTCGCCGACATGGACGCCAACCACGTGGACGCCGCCATCTGTTTCCCGAACACGATCCCGCGCTTTTGCGGGCAGGCGTTCTACGAGCGAGAGGACAAGGAACTGGCCGGCCTCTGTGTGCGGGCCTACAACGACTGGATGATCGAGGAGTGGTGCGGCGGTGCCGGCGCCGGCAAGCTGATCCCCCTCACGATGGTGCCGCTGTGGGATCCGCAGTTGGCCGCAGCCGAGATCCGGCGGTGCGCCGAGCTGGGCAGCCACGCCATCACGTTCCCGGAGAACCCGTTCCCGCTCGGGCTGCCCTCGATCCACGACAAGTCCCGCCACTGGGACCCCGTCTACCGGGCGTGCGAGGAGACCGAAACGGTCCTCTGCATGCACATCGGATCCTCCTCCCGCATGCCGTCGACCTCGCCGGATGCTCCCTTCATCGTCTCGTCCGTGCTGACGTTCCAGAACGCCATGGGCTCGATGGTCGACTACCTGTTCTCGGGCATCCTCACCCGCTTTCCCGGCCTGACGCTCGCCTATGCGGAGGGACAGGTCGGTTGGATGCCGTACATCCTCGAGCGGGCGGACAAGCTCTGGGAGGAGCGCTCGGACAATTCGTTCGGGACGTCGCTCCCGAACCCGCCGTCCTCCTACGTTCCCGGACGCATCTACGGGTGCCTGTTCGACGACGAGACCGGCCTCAAGAACCGCGACGTCGTCGGCATGTCGCAGATCTGCTTCGAGACCGACTACCCACACGCCGATTCGACGTTCCCGGAGTCGAAGGCCGTGCTGGCGAAGATCGCCACCGACGCCGGGCTGTCGGACGACGAGCTGTACGCCCTCGCCCGCGGCAACGCCATCCGGGCCTTCGGCCTGGAGCGCTATGGCCTGACGAAGTGAGCCGGTAGGCGGTGAGCCGTTGAGCAGTCGTGACCGGCGACCGCCACAACCGGTCCCGGCGGGGATGGCCGGAGCGCGGGGGATCGAAGCCGTGCTCAGTGCCTTGGAGGCCTCCATCGCGGTGGAAGAGGTCAGCGGCGGCATCTGGCAGGGGCCGAACGTCGTGCTGCCGGGTTACCGCCGGCTCTTCGGCGGCCAGCTGCTGGCGCAGGCGATCGCCGTCGCCTGCACGCCGGGCAAGGTCGTGAGATCGCTGCACCTCGTCTTCCTCGCCGAGGGGCGTCCCGAGCTCCCCATCGCCTGGTCGGTCGAGCCGCTGCACGACGGCAAGACGTTCGCCACCCGGTCCGTCGCCGCCTTGCAAGGGGAGCGGCTGCTCGCGACTGGGCTCGTGTCCCTGCACGCTCCCGACGCCGGCGGTCGTCTGCTCGACCACTCGCTGACGCCCCCCGTCGTGCCGGCGCCGTCCGAGGTCGCTGCCATCGCCCAGCTCGGCGCCCTCGCCTTCGAAACCCGCCCCGTCCTCTCACCCGACCCCCTCCGCCGGCGCTCGCCCGGTGAGGCGGGGGCGGGGGCTGCGGCTGGGGGGGCCGGGGGGGTCGGCGCCGCCGGCGCTGCTGCTGCCGGCGCTGCTGCCGGCGCTGCTGCTGCCGGACCTTTCTGGGTGACGGTTGAGGACACATTTGTCCCTACGGAGCACCCAGAACCGCTGCCGGGCGAAGGAAGGCCGCCGGCGGCGCCCGTCCTCGACGGGCTGGCGGTCGGGCCGCCGGAGCTGGCGGTGTGGATGCGTTCGCCGAGGCCGCCGCGCCACGACGCCGGCGAGGGCGGCCATCAGGCGTTGCTCGCCTATGCCTCCGATCTGACGATGATGGTGGCGGCCATGCGACCGCACGCCGGCGTGGGCTACGGCTCGGATGCCCTCCAGGCTTCCGCCGTCACGACCCACACGATCTCGTTCCATCGGCCAGTGCGAGTGGACGAGTGGCTGCTCTTCGCGCAGGAGTCGCCGGCGGCGGCCGGCGGGCGCGCCTACATCCGGGGGGACTTCTTCGACGAACGCGGCGCCGTCGTGGCCTCGTGTGCCCAGGAGATCCTCATCCGGGTCCGAGGCGACGAGCCTGCCGGAGGCGAGGGCAGATGAGCGACTGGCCCATCACCGTCGCCGCCCGCTCGTCTCGGACCCATGGCCGGAGAACGCTCGCCAAGCTCCTCGACGCCGCCGAAGCCGAGCTGGGCGATCACGGCTACCACGGCGCCCGCATGGTCCGCATCGCCAAGGCGGCCGGCGTTGCCCATGGCACGCTGTACGTGTACTTCACCGACAAGGACGATCTGTTGGCGGCGCTCCAGATCGACGTCGACGCCGAGCTGCGGGCGGTCCTGCTGGCGATGCCCGCGATCGAGCAGGGCGAAGGTGGCTCCGACGCACTGAGAGCCTGGGCCGAGGCGGTCTGCGGGGTCTTCCAGCGTCACGCTGCGGTCCTGCAGGCCCTCGCCGAGGCGCTCAACGAGGACGAGCAGAGCCCCGCCGGCCGCGCCGCCCTCCGCAGCCTGCGGGCGACGACCGGGCACATGGCGAGCCGCCTTCGGCAGGCTTGCGGCCAATCGGACGTCTTCGACCCGGAGATCGCCGCCCTCTGCCTGTTCGCCCTCATCGAAGGTGGCAACCGCGCGGTGTTCCGAGGCGAGCTCGACACGACGGTGCCGGTGCTGGCTTCGGAGATCGCACGTTTCGTGCAGCGGATCGCCGATCCGGGCTGAGGTCACGAGCGCGGCCGGACGTGCGAGGCTGTGACCGTCATGGCCGCCCGACCCGATCACCTGCTCCGTCACAGCCTCGACCGGCGCGTGCACGACACCCTCGGGAAGCGACGCCGGCCGCTCCAGCTCTACAAGGAGCCGGCGGGCGATCCCGGTTGGTTCGGCCCGGACTCGATGACCTGGACCGTCCATGCCCGCCTCGGCCCGATGCTCGTCGGCGGCCTCTCCGCCCTCCTGCTGCAGACGCTGCACCCGCTCGTCGTGCAGGGCGTTGCCGATCACTCCAACTACCGGGAGGATCCGCTCGGGCGACTGCAGCGCACCGCGGACTTCATCGCCCTGACGACCTACGGCTCGCACGCCGCCGCTTCTGACGCCGTCCAGCAGGTGCGAGCGATCCATGGCCGAGTCCGCGGGACGACGGCGAGCGGCCGGCGGTACCGGGCCACCGACCCGGCGTTGCTGACCTACGTCCACGTCACCGAGGTCTGGAGCTTCTTGCGCGCCTACCAGCGGTATTCGCAGCACCCGTTGCTGGCCGCCGAGAAGGATCAGTACCTCGCCGAAGTTGCTCTCGTCGGGCGCCGGCTCGGCGGGGCCAGTGTGCCGGAGAGCGTGGCGGAGGTGCGGGCCTACCTGCGCGATCTCCAGCCGGAGCTGCAGCGAGGGCTCGAGGCGGACAAGATCGTGCGGTTTCTTCGGCGGCCGCCGCCGGACTCGTCAGTGCTCGAGCGGGCCGCGCACCGCACCATCATCGAAGCCGGAATCGATCTCTTGCCGGGGTTCGCTCGTCGCGAGCTTGGTTTCGTTCGTCCTGCGGGCATCCGGCTCATGGCCGTGAGGCCGGCGGCCGCGGTGCTCAGCCAGGCCCTGCACTGGTCCGTTGGCGAAGCTCCGATGCTGGCGATGGCGATTGAGCGGGCCGGACGACCGTCGTAGCCTGAGCGGCCGTCAGGCGCCGAAGAGGTGGAAGACCCGGTCGAGCGACCACGCCTGGTTCGCCTGGGCGAAGATGCACACGACCGAGATGAGCGCCATCATCGAGTTCTGCCCCTGCTCGGCCCAGTCGTTGATCATGAGCACGAAGTACAAGATGTTGAGGAGCAGCCCGCCGGCGAGGGCGACCGGGGTGAGCAAGCCGAGCGTGATGCCGAGGCCGATGGCGAGCTCGGAGAGCACCACGATGTAGGCCATGGCCTTCGGGTGGGGCTCGACGACCTTGGAGAAGCCCGCCTTCACGAAACCCCACTTGTGCTTCTCGGCGACCGACTTCGCCCAGCCGATGCCGGAGCCCCGCTCGAACCAGGCTTTCTTGTCCTTGTGCCGGAAGCTCTCCAGCCACCACAGGCCCAGCCCGATGCGGAGGACCGCCAGCCAATGCGGGGCGCTCAGGCCGATGGACTTGGTGGAGAACACTTGGGCGAGCAGGGACTGGCTCATCGGGCGACCTCTGCGAGGAGTAGGTCGGGCGTGCCGAGCGTGACCGACCACTCGAGCGCCCGCTTGACGTACAGATGCGCTGAACACTCCGCCGTGAAACCCATCCCGCCGTGGTTCTGCACGTTGTCATGGGCCGACACGACGGCGTACTCGGAAGCGAGGGCCTTCACGGAGGCCGCCAGGCGTGCGGCGTCCGGGGCTCCGGCGTCGAGCGAGAGCGCAGCCAGCCAGAGGAGCGATCCGGCAGCCTCGGCCCGAACCGCCATGTCGGCGCAGCGGTGCTTGACCGCCTGGAACGAGCCGATCGGCTTGCCGAACTGCTCGCGTTGGAGCACGTAAGCGACCGAGAGGTCGCGGACGGCCTCGAGGATGCCGACCAGCAAGGCGGCCGCCAGGATCCGGCCTCTGGCGACGACGACGCTGCGATCGACCTCGCCGGTCACCGCCAGCTCGGCATCGACGCCGTCCAGCTGAGCAAGGGCCACCGGCACCGTAGCGTCCGGCGCCGGCAGCGAGTGCGCACGGTCGCGCACCTGCTCGGCGCCGACGATGGCAAGCCCGTTCGGGGTGAGCACCGTGACCCAGCCGGCCGTGTCGACGTCGAGCAGGCGGAACCGCCCGCTCACCCGGGCGCCGCCGCCTGCCGCGCCCGCCTCGCCGCCGGCTACGCCGGCCGATCCGTCGCGCCACGGTTCGGCGAGCGCAGCCGTCGTTCCGCCGTTCATCAGCGACTGTGCGAGCTCGGCGTGGCCGCCGGCGATGGCGACCGCCACGCCCAAGGCCGTACCGAGCAACGGTCCTGGCGCCAGCGCCCGGCCGAGCTCTCGGAACAGCAGCGCCTGGTCGGCGGCCGACCCCCCGGCGCCGCCGAGCTCGGCACTCACGCCGATCGCCAACCAGCCGAGGCTCGCCATCTCGCCCCAGAGGGCGCCGGCGTCGTTGACCGGCGCGGCAGCCGCGAGGAAACGAGCGGCAGCGGCCGTCAGCTCCGCCTGCTCGGGGCTCGGGAGGAGGTTCACCGCGGCAAGCCGAGGACGCGCTCGCCGATGATGTTGCGCTGGATGTCCTTGGATCCAGCGGCAATGGTCGCCTGCAAGCTCCAGAGGTACTCATAGGCCCAGGTGCGGTGGCGGGCAGGCAGATCCGCCACGCCCGCACTGTCCGGCCCGACGATATCGAGGGCGAGCTTGGCGATGCGTTGCTCGAGCTCGCCGTACAGCACACGGATCATGGAAGCCTCGGGGCCGGGTTGGCTCGCTCCGGCCGAGCGCGAGACGCTCGCGAGTGTCATGGCGCGCAGCGCCGAGACTTCCGATCGCGCCCGGCCGAGGCGTCTTGCCAGCTCGTCGTCGGCGATGGCCGGCCGCCGGCCGTCCGGGCCGACGACCGCACCGGCGACGCCGATCAGCTCGGCGACGGTCCGCTCCAGGCCGACCTGCTCGGCCATGAAGGCGGTGCCGCGCTCGAACGACAGCGTCGACATGGCGACCGACCAGCCGTCGTTCAGGTCGCCGACGACGTTGGCGAGTGGGATACGGACCTCGTCGTAGAACACCTCGCAAAACTCCGACACGCCCGCGAGCGTACGAATGGGCCGCACCTCGATCCCGGGGGCGCGCATGTCGCAGATCACCCACGTGATGCCCCGGTGGCGGGGCGCATCGGGGTCGGTGCGAACGAGCAGCTCTTGGAACGTGGCGACATCGGCGTAGCTCGTCCAGATCTTTTGGCCGCTCACGACGAGGTGGTCGCCGTCCGTGACGGCTCGTGTCCGCAGACCCGCCAGATCCGACCCCGCTCCCGGTTCCGAGAAACCCTGACACCACGTCAGCTCCCCACGAAGGATGCGAGGCAGGTGCTCGGCTTTCTGCTCCGGCGAGCCGCGGAGGATGAGCGTGGGACCGGCATGTCGTAACCCGACGAAGCACGCCCGCGGCTGCGGCGCACCGGCCAGCGCGTACTCCTCGTACCAGATGAGCTGCTCGGCGAGCGACAAGCCGAGACCGCCGTACTCGACGGGCCAGGACACGCCGGCCCAGCCGGCTTCGTACTGGACGGCTTGCCACGCCAGCTCGAACTGCTGGGCGGCTTTGGGGTCGTCCGGCGCCCGATCGGCGGGCACGTTGTCGGCCAGCCAGGCACGCGCCCGTTGGCGGAAATCTCGCTCGGCAGGGGACACGTCCAGGTTCATTGGCGAGACACGTCTATCAGGTATGGTGCCGGCGGGCAACGATCCGAGGCGCCGCCAGGCCGGCGAGAAGGAGACACGACGTGGGTGAATACCGATGGCTCACCTGGGAGTCGCTTGACGATGGTGCGATCGTCCGCATCCTCCTCAACCGGCCAGAGACGCGCAACGCCCAGAGCCGCGGCCTGCTCGTCGAACTGGGTGAGGCCTTTCGCGAGGCCGAGGCGGACGACAAGGTCCGCGTCGTCATCCTGGGCGGCACCGGCAAGATGTTCTCCTCCGGTCACGACATGGGTTCCGCCGAGGCCCTGGAGGAGTACAACGGACCCAACCGCCACCCGACTGCCCTCGGCGACGGCGCCACCCGTCCGGGCCTCGAGCGGCGGATGATCCCGGAGTGGCACTACTTCTTCGAGAACACCCGCCGCTGGCGGGACCTTCGCAAGATCACGATCGCCCAGGTGCACGGCCCGGTGTACGCGGCCGGGCTCATGTTGATGTGGGCCTGCGACCTCATCTGCGCTGCCGAGGACGTCACTTTTGCTGACGTGACCGGCGCCCGTCTCGGCATGTGCGGTGTCGAGTACTTCGCCCACCCATGGGAGTTCGGCCCCCGCAAGACGAAAGAGCTCATGTTGACGGGCGACTCCATGGACGTCGACGAGGCCTACCGGCTCGGCATGGTGAACAAGGTGTTCGCACCCGAGGCCCTCGCCGACAAGACGCTCGAGCTCGCCCGGCGGGTCGCCAAGTTGCCGACGGTCACGTCCTTGCTCGTGAAGGAGGCGGTGAACCAGAGCCAGGACTGCATGGGTTTCTACAACGCGCTCAACGCCTGCTTCAGCCTGCATCAGCTGAACCACGCCCATTGGGCAGAGCTGACCGGCGGATGGGTCGGCACGCCCGAGTACGGGGTGCCTGCCTGGGGGAGCGCGCCGCCCGTTCAGCCGGCGAGGCGGGACGAGCCGTAGCTCAGGCGCCGGCGGTGACGCCGAGCAGCCCGTACATGTTGCCGCCCATGATCGCCTCGATGTCGGCCGCCGGCAGGTCGGCGATCTCGTCGACGTAGGCGAGGGGATCTGACATGCCCTCGGGGTGGGGGTAGTCGGAGCCGAAGATGACCTTGTCGGCGCCGAGCAGCTCGACGAGCCCGCGTGGGTCTTCCTCGTGGAACGGGTGCATCCAGATGTTGCGCCGGAAGGCGTCCACAGGGTTCTCCGGCAGCTCCTGCGGCATCTTGTTGTAGACGTCGGCGAGTGACTTGAGGATCGGCCGCACCCAGGCGCTGCCGTTCTCGACGAGAGCGATCTTGAGCCCGGGAAAGCGATGCAGGACACCGTGGCAGCACAGCGACGCAACGGCGTCCTCGATCGGGCGGTGGCCCATCGAGACGAGGCCGAACGGCGTCGGCTTGAAGGCGAGGTACTCGCCTCGCACTCCCTCCCACTCGCCGGTGTAGCGGGTGTAGCCGCTGTCGGAGGCGTGCATGATCACGAGTACGCCGGACTGCTCGACGGCCTTCCAGAACGGGTCGAACTCCTCGAGCGCAAACGAGCGGGGACCGCGAAAGCCCGCCACCGGCGCCGGGCGGATGAGGACTGCCTTGGCACCGCGTTCGAGCACCCACTCGAGCTCCTCGATCGCCCGCTCCACGATCGGCAGCGTGAGGACCGGGGTCGAGAAGATGCGGTTCTCGTAGTTGAAGTGCCACTCCTCGTACATCCATTGGTTGAGGGCGTGGATGGTGATGTGGGTGAGCTCCGGGTCGTCACGCATCCGCTCCTCGACGAGGCTCGCCAGCGTCGGGTACATCATGGCCTTGTCGATGCCCAGCTCGTCCATGAGCTCGAGGCGCGGAGCTGGCTCACGGAAGGCCGGGAGCGATTTGATGGGCTTGCCCAGGATCTCCCGGTAGCTCTTGCCCTCCGGGTTGCCGTGCTTGAAATACTCTTCCTGAGCGCCGGGCGCCGCCACGACTTCGAAGGTCGGGTTCGGGATGTAGTTGCTGATCTGCCCCCGCACGACGATCTTCGTGCGGCCGTGAACGTCCACGTAGTCGATGACACCCTCGTAGCCGGGCGGCAGGTGCCTGGTCAGCGCCTCGCGGGTCTCGTACATGTGATTGTCGGCGTCGAACACGGGGAAATCGAGGCTCCGGGACGGCACAGCGGTGATCTCCTCTCGGCCCGGCGCGCTGCCGGCTCAGGAGAAACATGATAGTCGTGTCTCGTTTGCTTCGCCCTGACGGCGGCGATGAGGATCCGGGGCCACGCGATCGGCTTCGCTGGGCTCTGGGGGGCTCAGGTCAGCGGGGAAACCTCGGAAGTTCCACGAAAGCGACCAGGCAGAGATGGACGGCGACGGCGGCGACGACGAAGGCGTGGAAGATCTCGTGGTAGCCGAATGTCCTCGGCCAGGGGTTGGGGCGCCGGCGGGCGTAGACGACGGCGCCGGCGGTATACAGCAGGCCGCCGCCGATCAACAGCCCGATGCCGAGGCCGCCGACGGCGTGGAAGACCTCGGGGATGACGGCGACGGCGAGCCATCCGAGCACGATGTAGGGAAGCGCCACGGCCCATTTCGGGGCGTCCAGCCAGACGAGCCGGAGCACGACGCCGGCGATGGCGCCGGCCCAGACGATGGCGACGACGATGGGAGCATCTGCGCCGGGCAGCACGATCCCGGCTGCTGCGGTGTAGGAGCCTGCGATGGCGAAGAAGATCATCGAGTGATCGAGGCGGCGCATGCGCCGGCGGGCCTCGGGCGTCCAGTTGACCCGATGGAACAGGGCGCTCACCGACAGCATCGCCGTGATCGTCGTGACGTAGATGGCCGTGAGGGCCTCGTCCATCGTCGAGCGGGCTCGCAGGACCATGAGCGGGCCTACGGCAAGCATGGCGAAGGCGGCAGCTTCGTGGGAGACGCCGCGGAGGCGGGGTTTCGGGCGGGCGTCGGGCGCATCGCTGGAGGTGGAAGCCTCGGCGATCGGGCGAGCCGCCATGCCCGGATCGTACCGGGTTCCGGACGCCCTCGGTCAGGCCGCCGGCGCCCGGGACAGCGCGGCCGCCACCGAGGCGCACACACCCGAGGGGTCGTGTCGCATGGCCGCCGGCGTCGTCCGCAGCAGGGTCCAGCCGGCGATGACGAGACGGTTTCCGCGATCGCGATCGGCAACGAATGCCTGATGGCCGGCGTGATAGCGGAACCCGTCGAGCTCGAGGGCGACCCGCCGGCGAGGCCAGGCGAGGTCGACCCGACCGATGAAGTGGCCGGCGTGGCGGATGTTGTGGCGCGTGACCGGGCGCTCGATGCCGGCGCGCAGCAGGAGTCGTACCAGCTCGGCCTCGGCCTTGCTATCGGTGTCGAGTGTGTCCGAGAGAAGCGCGCGGAGGCGGGCGACGCCTCGCGCCTTGTCGCCGTATGAGCGGAGGAAGTGGTCGAGTTGCCGAACAGTGAAGTGGCGACGTGCGATGCAGTGGTCGACGAAGCCGGTGAGCTCCAGGGCCGTCACCGGCTGGCCGGCGAGATCGAGAACGGTGCGAACCGGTTGGGTGACGGTGATCCCATCGGCCTTTGCCGTGTTGCCTCGCTTGGTCGTCGTGTGGATCACCAGCCACGGGGCTTCTGGTCTCCTGTTGTTGCGGGCCATGGTGGCGTGAACGGGGAGCGCTGGAAGCTCGAGGTACCCCCAGTACCGAGCCGCGCTGTGATGGGAGATGGAGCCGGCCGTCACGAGGCAGGCGAGCCGGCGCTGGTCAGGCTCGGTCAGCGGCTGGAAGCCGAGGCGATAGATGCCCCGGAACTCCCTGGTCATGGCACCCTGCCGTACCATCCGGTCGACGACGTTCGCTCCGAAGCCGGCCTTCCGCAAGGCAGCGGTGGTGACGAAGCCGCCGTGGACGCCGGCGAGGGCCTGCAGCGACTCCAGCTCGGCGGTGCTCACGCTTGGCATTTTGTCGTGGGGCTGTGTCAGGTCCTCGAGGGGTGCTCGATGTGTGCCGTTCGGCCCCGTTTTGAGGAATTACGACACACATCGACCGGGTCAACGCCGGCGCCGGCGCCGGCGCCGCCGGCTCAGCCGAGACGGGCGTCCGGGAGTGTCGCCAGGTAGCACTTCTCCTCGACGCGCTCGGCGATGCGCCAGCCCGCCGGCGTCCGCACGAGTTGATCGTGATACCAGAGCCCGCAGTAGTACAGGACGTCCGGACGCCCCTCCCGGGCGAAGACCATCGGGTTGTGACAGATGGTGTGACACTCGGCGCGGTCGCCGTCGAGCACGATCCGGCTCGTGGCGGCGAGGTGGTAGTAGGCGGCGTGGGCCGTCAAGACCTCTGCCAGGTACGCCTTCATCTCCACGACGCCGGCCCGAGGCGCCCCGAAGGCCGTGTAGTCGATGACGGCATCGTCGGTGAAGATCGAGTCGAGCTCGTCGAGCTGCCGCCGGTCGATGGCATGGCAATAGCGGGCGACGAGATCCTGAATCTCGAGGCGGTCGGACATCTCCTGCAGGTCCATCACCGCACCGGCACGTCCGGGTGGCGAGCCTTCACAGTCGCTCGCATGCCTTGTTGCCAGCCGACTTTGCAGGGACCGGTGATCTCCCGTCTCCGCGAGACGTCGGCGATGGCTCCTAACGGGCCGCCGTGGGACGGACCGATGTCGATGTTCGCCGGCCGGCCCGTCAACTCGGCCACGTATCGGCACCAGTCCTGCACGCTCACGACCTCGTCGCCGGCCCAGTTGAGGATGGTGGCCGGTACCGAGGCGGCCGCCAGCAACGCCGGCACCTGCTCGTTGATGTCGTCCTCGAAGATGGGGCTGTACCAGCTGGGGTCGTGCCGTGTGACGACCGCCCGCCCCTCGACGACGGCATCGGCGTCGTAAGCAGGCAGCCCACCGTTCGGTCCGTAGGAGGCATTCATCCGGGCGATCGTCACAGGCAGATCGAAGAGGCGGGCACACGTGCGGGCGACCGCTTCCTCGCCGATCTTCGACATCGAGTACGTCGGGGCGAAGGGCGAATTCGTCTCGCCGAGCGGGTCGGCCTCGCCATAGACGTGATCAGGGTCAGGATGCGGGCGGTAGACGGACTGCGTCGACATCACGAGCATCGCCTTGGCGGTGCGGCAGTGGGCCATGAGCAGCCCGACGCTCTCGGCGTTGTTGGTCATGGCCCGGTCGATGTTGGGGTTGGGGCCGATGTAGGCAGCCAGGTGGACGACATAGGTGAAGTCGTTCGGCAGCTCGCCGTAGTCGCCCGAGGCGAGGTCGACGCGGACCGGCGTGACCCCGGCGCCGGCGACGCGCTCTCGCGAGCCGTCCGCACGAAAGCGGGCCGCACCCCACACCTCGTTCTCGCGGGCCAACCAGCGTGCGATCGGCAGTCCGATCTGCCCGGCCGCGCCGGTTACGAGGACCTTCTCGCCGGCGAGCTCGGTCATGTCAGCCTCCCGCCCCTGCAGTCGTACCGCCGTCCACACGGATCACCTGCCCGGTGACGTAACGAGCGCCGGGCGAGCACAGCCAGGCGATCACGTCGGCCACCTCGTCGGGCTCGCCGATCCGCCGTAGGGGGACGTGGCGGGCGATGCGCTCGCCCCGCTCGCCCGCAAAACGATCGGCGTTGCCCTCGGTCCTCACCAACCCAGGAGCCACGGCGTTCACCCGCACACCGCTCGGACCGAGCTCGAGGGCCAGTTGTCCGGTGAGAGCCTCGACGCCTGCCTTCGAGGACGGATACACCCCGAAACCCGGCGTCCGCGTCGTCGCCGCCCCCGACGACAGGTTCACGATGCTGCCGGCGCCGCGCTCGCTCATGGCGGGAGCGAACGCCTGGCAGCACCACAGTGTCCCGAGCAGGTTGACGCCGAGCACGCTGGCGGCACCTTCCTCGAGCGTGTCGGCCAGCAGCGTGTAGTGCCAGATGCCGGCGTTGTTGACGAGCACCTCGACGTCGCCGATGCTGGCGGCGATGTCGTCGGCCAGCACCTGCACGGCGTCTCGGTCGGCGATGTCGCAGGTGCGGGCCTCCCCGCCGAGCTCCCCGGCGGTCGAGCCGGCGGCATCACCGTCGAGATCGACGGCGACGACGTGGTGGCCGTCGGCGGCGAGCCGGCGGGCCGTGGCGCGGCCGATGCCGCGGCCAGCCCCGGTCACCACGGCTACCCCCATGAAGCTGCTCCTCCCGGCCGCCCGACACCCCGCCCGTTCCACTGCTCTCGGCTCGAAACGCGCTTCGGCTGGCTGTCGCGCCCCCTCGAAGATCGCGCCGGAGGGCTCGTTGTGAGCAGCCCGGCCGTGTACGGCGGCGATCGTATCGCTCGCGACGAGAACGCGTTCTATTCTTCCGCCCATGCAGGCAGAGGTCCCGTCGGGGAACTGGGGGCGTTGGGGGGCCGAGGACGAGCGAGGCGCCCTCAATCTCGTCACGCCCGAGGTCGTGCTCGACGCCGCCCGCGGGCTTCGCACGGGCAAGGTGTACTCGTTGGCCCTCCCGATCTCGCGTAGCCGGACGCCGGCGGTCTGGGACCGGCCGCCGCCGGAGCGTTTCACGCGGACCGCCCCTCAGGACCTGGTCGAGCGCGAGGGGAGCGGCGGCCAGCGTGTCGGCTCCGCCGACGACATGCTCGTGTTGCCGAGCCACGCCGGCACCCACATCGATGCCCTCTGTCACGTCTTCGAAGGCGACTCGTTCTACAACGGCCATCCCGTCGACTCGTTCACGACCCGGCGCGGCGCCGGCAAATGCTCCATCGTCCGGACCGGCACCGTGGCCACCCGTGGCCTCCTGCTCGACGTGCCGGCCGCTTCCGGCCTCGAGAGCCTTGCTGCCGGACACGTCATCGCCGCTGCCGACCTCGACGCCTGTTGCGAGAGCCAAGGCGTCGAGGTCCTTCCCGGAGATGCCGTTCTCATCCGCACGGGCTGGCTGGAGATGCTGGCTGCAGACGCCTCGACGCCGCCGTTCCCACAGCCTGGCATCGGGCTCGAGGCCGCCGGCTGGCTGGCGGATCACGACGTCTGTCTCGTCGCCGCCGACAACTCGGCGGTGGAGGTGCTCCCCTTCGACGGCGGCGAGCTGGCGGTGCACGTCCGGCTCATCGTGCACGGCGGCATCGCCCTGCTCGAGCATGCCTGGCTGGGCGAGATGGCGGCCGATCGCTGCCACGTCTGCCTGCTCGTGGTCGGGGCACTGCCCGTCGTCGGGGCAACCGGTAGCCCTGTCAACCCGATCGCCATCGGCTGAGCGACCGGCCCGCATGCGGGCCAGGTCGCTCCGCCCACCGAGCAAGGAGAAGGCCATGCAAGCGATCGTCTGGACGGGCGAGCTCGAAGTGCGCGACGACGTCGAGTTACGACCGATCGAACCCCACGAAGTGCTCGTCCGTCTCCATCGCGCCGGCCTGTGCCACTCCGACGTGGCCGTCATCGACGGGACGATTCCGTTCCCGACGCCGGTGGTGTTGGGGCATGAAGGAGCCGGAGTCGTGGAGGAGGTCGGCAGCGCCACCTCGAAGGTGAAGGTGGGAGACCATGTGGTCCTCACGACCCTTGGCAACTGCGGGCAATGCGACGCCTGTGACCGCGGCCAGCCGACACACTGCCGCGAGACCATGGGACGCCTCGGCAAACCGTTCACGGTCGGCGGCGCCGAGGCATACCAGTTCGCCAATGCCGGCGTCTTCGCGGACTACACGATCGTGCGCGAGTCGCAGGCGATCGTCATCGACAAGGCGGTGCCCTTCGATGCTGCCTGCCTGATCGGGTGTGCCGTCGTGACCGGGGCAGGGGCGGTTCTCAATCGGGCTCGCGTGGCACCTGGCCAGACGGTCGCCGTCATCGGCGCCGGCGGCATCGGCCTCTCCGTCGTGCAAGCGGCCCGTCTCGCAGGCGCTTCCCGCATCGTCGTGCTCGACGCCAACCCCGCCAAGGCAGCGGCCGCCCTGGAGTTCGGAGCTACCGACTTCGTGGACGCTTCGGCCGTCACGGATCCCATCGCCGCCGTGAAGGAGCTCGGGCTCAAGCGCGGCGTTGATCATGCCTTCGAGTGCGTCGGACATCCCGCCCTCATCCGAAACGCCATCGATCTCCTCGACTGGGGCGGCACGTGCACGCTCGTCGGTGTGCCCAAGCTCGGCACGGAGGCGAGTTTTGTCGTCAACTCGCTCTACAACAACAAGTCGATCCTCGGATGCCGCTACGGAGCGACACGACCGCACCACGACATCCCGCTCCTCGTGCAGCTGTACCTCGACGGCCGTTTCAAGCTCGACGAGATGGTGACGAAGACGTACCCATTGGCCGAGATCGGTGAAGCCATCGCCGATCTGCACGACGGCAAGCTCAACCGCGGCGTCCTGCGGATCGCTTGACACGCTCGGCATTACTGGTCAAACTGGCCAGTAATGCAAGGGGGCAGCCGGGCGAGCAGCGCCAACAACGCGAACCGCGCGATGGCGGGCTCGGCCACCGTCGTCCGGCTGGACGCTGCCGAGCATCGGGCGACGGCCGGCAGGCCTCGCGACCCCCGGGTCGACGAGGTGATCCTCGAAGCCACCCGCGAGCTCCTCGTCACGCTCGGGTACCGGCGCCTTGCGGTCGATGCCGTCGCCCGCCGAGCGGGCGTGAGCCGCACGACAGTCCGGCTTCGCTGGAAGTCCAAGGCCGAGCTGGTCTTCGACGCTGTCTCGCCGGATCCGCGGATCCTGCAAGTGCCCGACACGGGCTCGCTCGAAGGCGACATCCGCGGCTGTGTCGACAACACGGTCCGGCTGTTCCGATCAGCCCCGATGCGGGCGGCGTTTCAGGGCCTGCTCGACGACGCCCGCAACCACCCGGACGTGGGCAGCGCGCTGTCCGAGCGGATCTACCGCCCGTCGATCGAAGGTTTCGCCCAGCTCATCGCTCGAGCCGTCGCTCGCGGTGAGATCCGCCAGCACGTCGAAGCCGACGTCCTGTTCGACGTCATCGCCGGCTCCTCCCTGTATCGCCTCACCGTGAGCGGAGGCGATCCGGCGCGGCTCGCCGACCAGCTGGTGGCCATCCTCACCGCCGGCCTCGCCGGGACGGCGCCCGGTGCGTCGGACCTCGCCAGGCCGGCAGCCTCCTCAGCTCGCGGCGGGACCACCGGCGGTCCGCCGGGCCCGCCGAGCTCCGGCGCCAGCCGCCCGCGGCGCGGCAGCCAGGCCGTCCGGGACGGCCATCCCACCCAGATCCCGGTCGGTTCGACCACGACGAAGGAGCGGTAGCGCATGGAATTCGGAGTCTTCATCCAGACCTACGTGCCGAAGTGGCGGCAGGAGAGCGACCCCGACGCCGAGCACCACGCCCTCATGGAGGACCTCGCCGTCGTCGAGGCGGCGGACCGATACGGCTTCAAGTACGCCTGGGCGACCGAGCACCATTTCCTCGACGAGTACTCGCACCTCTCCGCCAACGATGTCGTGCTCGCCTACCTCGTCGCCCGGACCGAGCGCATCCATCTCGGATCCGGGATCTTCAACCCGCTCCCAAGCGTGAACCACCCGGCCAAAGTCGCCGAGCGGGTGGCGATGCTCGACCACATCTCAGGCGGGCGTTTCGAGTTCGGGACGGGGCGGGGGGCCGGAAGCCATGAGATCCTTGGGTTTCTTCCTGGGATGACGGATCTGAACGGCACGCGGGAGATCTGGGAGGAGGTGATCGGGGAGTTCCCGAAGATGTGGATGCAGGATGTCTACGAGGGGTTCGAGGGCAAGTACTGGTCGCTCCCGCCTCGCAAGATCCTGCCGAAGCCATATGCGAAACCCCACCCGGCCATGTGGTACGCAGCCGGTAATCCGAGCAGCTACGAGATGGCCGCTCACAACGGTCTTGGCGTCCTCGGGTTTTCCGTGAGCTCCGTGACAGGGTTGGCGCCCGTGCTCGAGGCCTACAAGAAGGCCATCCCGAACGCAGAGCCGATCGGCGCGTTCGTGAACGACAACGTCATGGTGACGACGGCGGCCTGGGTCGCCGAGGAGGCAGATGCCGCCTACCGCCTCGCCTCCGAGGCCCGCATGAACTACCTGCAGTCGAACGTCTTCCGGTATCACGACACGTTCCCGCACCCAGCCTGGGTGCCGCAGTGGCCGGAGCTGCTGCCCGACATGACGCCGCAGGACGTCGCCAAGGCCGGCGCCGGCGGTGCCATGCTCGCCGGCAACCCGGACGATGCCCTTGCCCAGTGCCAGCGGTGGGAGTCGGCCGGCACCGACCAGCTCGTGATCGGCGTCGGACCAGGATCCCACGAGGCCACGATCGATACCCTGCGCCTCCTCGGCGAGCACGTCATCCCGAAGCTCGACCGAGACCCGGTGCACCGCACGACCCGGTTCCGCGAAGCCGCCGCGGCTGCCGGCGCCGCTGCCGGCTGAACCGACCGCACGAGGACGCAACGGTGACGGACCTTCACTACGGCATGACGCTTCCCGTGCAGGGGCAGTCGCGCCTCATGGCCGAGACCTGGGAGGCGGAGGCCGGCCCGCCAGAGCTGGCGCGCGTGGCGCAAGCCTGTGAGGCGGCAGGCTTCGACAACGTCAGCGTGTGCGACCACGTTGCGGTTCCCCGGGAGCTGGCCGACCGCATGAGCACGGTGTGGTACGACCCCGTAGCCACGCTCGGCTGGCTGGCGGGCATCACCGACAGGATTCGTTTGCTGTCGCAGGTCTACGTGCTCCCGTACCGCAGCCCGCTGCAGACGGCGAAATCCTTCGCCACCCTCGACGCACTCTCGGGCGGTCGCGTCATCCTCGGTGTCGGGACCGGCCACGTCGAGGCGGAGTTCGCCGCCCTCGGCGTGGCCTTTGCCGACCGGGGCCGTCTCACCGACGAGGCGATCGGGGAGCTGCGGCGGTGTTTTGCAGACGAATGGGGCGGCGGAGCCGGTGAAGCGACGGACCTCGGTCAGCAGCCGCGGCCGCTCCAGCCCGGCGGCCCGCCGATCTGGGTGGGCGGCTCGACTGCTCCGGCTCGGCGCCGCGCCGCCCTGCTCGGGGACGGCTGGCTGCCACAGGGGCCGCCCAAGATCGGCATGGAGGCTGCCGTGGCGCAGATCCGGGCGCTGAGAGACGAAGCTGGGCGTGGGGCCGAGCCGTTCGCCATGGGCGACATGTCGGCTTTGCACGTCGGGGAGCCCACCTGGGAGACGGGTCGCTACTGCCTGGCCGGGCCGCCCGAGCGCCTCGCCGAGTTCCTGCTCGGGCGTGCGGGCATCGGCGTGACGCACGTGCAGGTGCGGCTGCGCTCCAGGGACGTGCACGAGCTCGAGGACCAGATCGCCGCGTTCGGAGCACTCGTGATCCCGTTGGTTGCCGCATCATGACTGGAGAGGTGCAGATGGAACACATGGATCCGGCCACGGGCCCTGCGGTGCAGATCGGCAGAATGCTGTTCACGCTCGTCGACCCGAACCCGGGCCACGAGGTCGCCTACAACCGCTGGTACGAGCGGGACCACTTCTACGCCGGCTGCCTCGTCGGGCCGTGGTTGTTCGCCGGCGGACGGTGGGTGGCCACGCGCGCCTTGAAGAATCTGCGCTTCCCAGAGACGAGCCCGTTCGCCGAGCCGGTCGATGCGGGCAGCTACTTGTCGATCTACTGGGTGCTCGCCGGCAAGGAAGACGAGCATTTCGCCTGGGCTCGGCGGCAGGTGTACTGGTTGTACGGGCAGGGGCGGGGTTTCTCGGAGCGGACTCACGCTCATACCAAGCTCTACGACTTCGAGGGCGCTGTCTCGGCTCAGCCCGACGGCGTTCCCATCGAGCTGGCGCTCGACCACCGCTATGGCGGTCTTGTCGTGATCTGCTCCGAGCCGGCCGGCGGGTCGAGTCACGAGGAGCTCCTGGCCGCCGCCGAGCCGCACGTCGCCACGCTGCTGCAGGCACCCGGCATGGACCTCGTCTCCAACTGGCACTTTCATGTCGAAGAAGGCGACTTTCAGGCGCCCATGCAGCTCGGCGCCGAAGGGGGAACGGACGAGCGCTTGGTGCAGATGGGCTTTGTCGAGGGATCGCCGGAGCCGGTCTGGCCGGCGGTGCGCGCCTACGCCGACGCGATCGATGCCTCGGGCGCCGGACGCGTGACCTTCGCGGCGCCCTTCCTGCCGACGATCGTCGGCACCGACACCTACACCGACGAGCTCTGGTGAGCACGGTGGCCACGACGGGTCAGTGCTGGATCGGCGGCGCCGGCGTGGCGGGGGAGAACGGCACCTACGAAGTCGTCAACCCGGCGACCGAGACCGTCGTCGGATTCGCGCCGGAGGCTTCCGCCGGCGACGCCCGCCGAGCGGCGGCTGCGGCGGCCGAGGCGTTCGGTTCGTGGTCGCGGACATCGCCGGAGTCCCGCGCTGCCCTGCTCAACAAAGCGGCCGACTTGCTGGAAAGCCGATCGAAGGAGCTCGTGAGCCTCGTGCAGGCCGAAACGGGCTCGACCGTGATGATGACGCGCACCGCCCAGGTGCCCGGAGCCATCGCACGGCTGCGGCGATATGCGAGGGGCGCCCTCGAGCCGGTCACGATCCCGCTGCCGCCGGCGCCGAACTGGCCGGGCGGCCCGGACGGCATGGGAGGCGGCATCACGACGGCGATGGGGGTGCGGCGACCGGTCGGCGTAGTGGCGGCCATCACGTCCTACAACGTCCCGATGAACAACGTCGCCGGCAAGATCGGGCCGGCCCTGGCGATGGGCAACACCGTCGTCGTGAAGCCCGCCCCGCAGGATCCGCTCGGTGTGATCGCCATGGTGGAGGCCATGAACGAGGCGGGCTTCCCCGCCGGTGTCGTCAACCTCGTCGTGGGCTCCACGCCGGAGTCCGGCGAGGCGCTCGTCTCCTCCGGGGACGTGGACATGGTCAGCTTCACCGGCAGCACCGCCATCGGCGCCCGCATCGCCGAGACGTGTGCGACCGACATGCGCCGGGTGCTGCTCGAGCTCGGCGGCAAGGGGGCGAGTCTCGTCTTTGCCGGCGCCGACCTCGAGCGGGCGGCTCGGGGGACGGCGAGCACGTTCACGTTTCATGCGGGCCAGATCTGCACGGCCCCGACTCGCATGATCGTGCAGCGCCCCATCTACGACGAGATGGTGGAGCGGCTGGCGGCACTGGCGAGAGCGGCCAAGGTGGGCGACCCGACCGAGCGGGACACGGTCGTCGGGCCGTTGATCTCGGCCGCCCAGCGAGACCGCGTGGAGCGCCACGTGGAGGGTGCCATCGCCGCCGGCGCCACCCTTGCTGCCGGCCGCGATGCCGGCATGGAGCGCGGTTGGTACGTGACGCCGACCGTCCTCAGTGACTGCTCGCCGGCGATGGCCGCCGTGCAGGAGGAGATCTTCGGCCCCGTCGTCGTGGCCTTGCCGTTCGACGACGAGGAGGAAGGCATCGCCCTTGCCAACGGGACGAGCTACGGCCTCTACGACTACGTCTGGACGGGCGACAGCAACCAGGGGCTGCGGGTCGCCTCGTTGCTGCGCAGCGGGAACGTCGGGGTGAACACCGTCGGGCGTAACCCGGAGACGCCTTTTGGAGGGTTCAAGCGGAGCGGGATCGGGCGGGACGGAGGCTCGTTCGCGCTGCACGCCTACTCCGAGCTGCAGAGCGTGGTGTGGCCCGGATGAGCCGGCGATGACAAGGAGCTGTCGATGAGTGACGAGGAGGCGAGCTCGGGATCGCCGGGCGGTGCGAGCGAGCGCCCGGCCCAGACCGCCAAGAAGTTCGTAGAGCCGCCCCGGGAGCAGATTCCCGACATCAGCCGGGCGCACGTGGCAGCGCTCGAGTCCGGCGGAGCTGAGGAATTCTGGACCGCGGCCGGCATGAGCCACGTCATCTTGCGCACGGTCGGGCGGCGCTCGGGCAACGAGCACAAGGTTGCGCTGCCGTACTGGTCCGACGACGACGGTTCCCGCGTCGTCGTGGGCTCGTTCGCCGGTGCACCCGAGCACCCCGCCTGGTACCTCAACCTCACTGACCGGGACAAGAACGGCGAGGTGCTCGTGCGCGTGCAGGAGGGCTCGTTCTGGGCCGAGCCGGAGCTGCTCGAGGGAGCCGAGTACGACCGCGTCTGGACGGCGCTGACGGCCGATCGCCCGTTCTACGTCGGCTACACCAAGCGCACGGCGCGTCGACTCCCGCTCGTGCGGTTGAAGGAGCTGCGTCCGGCGTAGAGGCGGCTGTTCGCATCGGTCTCCGGCGCATCGGTCTGCGGTTGCCGTCTCCGGTGTGGCGGCCTCCGGTGTGGCGGTCTCCGGTGATCGTTGTCACCCTTCGGAGGGGCCAGCCGGTGGGTCAGGCCGGGAGGGCTTCGTCGTGCGCCACAGGGGCCGGTGGCGCGCGGCCGCCGCGAACGTACCGGCCATCAGGCTCTCGCCGAGCGGCGTGAGGGAGTTCCCGCCGGCCATCACGGCCTGGCCGCGGGCGAGGGCGCGGTCGAACGCCGAATGCACGTCGACGAGCACCGAGCCGCTCGCCGCAGCGTCGGAGGCGATCGACTGGTTGTACGAGGAGATCACGCCGCCGAAGCCGGCACCCTGCGGCTGCGGCCCCGGCAAGGGAAGCACGTTGGCGATGAGGACCGTCGGCACCCGGGCGGTGCGCAGGGCGTCCAACAGCTGTGTGAGGGCGGCGGAGAATGTCGGCGCCGGCACACCGCTGAGGGCGTCCTGCAAGCCGAGCGAGACCGACACGACCGTCGGATGCAGGTCCAGCACCTGCTGGAGCAGCGCTGTCCCGTCGAGCTCCCAGTCAGCCGGCACGGTGAGGTCATAGGCCGTCGTCCAGCCGGGCAGGGCCGAGCGGGAGAACACGACGGACCAGGTCAGTCTCGGGTCGCTCGTGTCGGCGGGCTGGGCGCCGAGGACTGCGACGTAGGTCACCGGCGGACCGCTGTGCTGCGGAGCCGGGCCGTCGAAGGCGGTATTGGCGGCCGAGCAGCCGCTGAGCGTCGCCGCCAGCAGCATCGAGGCGACCGCGAGCACCGCCGGCCTCCGCGGCCGCCGTCCTCGGGCACGCCATCCGGCGCTCACGAGTCCACCGCTGAGCGCGCCGGCAAGCGGGAGGCCCGACGAGCCGGCAGCGCACCGGCCACGAGTGCCACGAAGGTCGATCCGGCAACGGCTCCCACCGGCAGGATCCAGCTGATGGCGAGGGTCACCCCGGCGAGGCCTTGGGAGTGGAGGTAGGCATTGGCGTTGGCGGCGATGGCGGCCGCCATGGCGATCCCGAGGACCGTGCCGAGTGCGCCTCCGATCACGCCGAGGGCGGCCGCCTCGAAGAGAAAGATTCGCAGGACGTCTCGATCCCGCGCTCCGATCGCCTTCAGGACGCCGATCTCGCGCCGTCGCTCCCGCACGGCGGCGAAGAGTGCATTGGCGATGCCGAGGGCGGCGATGGCGAGCGCCACGACCCCGATGCCGGAGAGGACGAGCTCGACGACGTGCAGGTAACGCCCCACCGAGACGATGAGACCGACTGGCGCGGCCGACGAGTAGCCGATGGCGGCGATGGCCGTGCGGACGGCGGGCACCTGGCTCAGCTGCTTGGCGATGACGATGGCCCCCGAGATCGGCGGTGCCGTTGCACCCCGCACCGGCGAGCCCCGTTCGGCCGAGTAGAGCTGTCGCACGAGCTGGGGCCAGGCGACGATGTCTCCGGCCGTCATCTGCTGGTCGACCACCCCGACGATCTCCTCGCTCTGGTAGCGGTCGACGAACGCCGGTCCGGTGCTCGGCAGGCTCGTCGTGAGCTCGACGTGGGTGCCGACGACTTCAGCCGCTCGACCCGAGTCGAGACCGAGGGCCGAGAGGTACTGCTCCCCGACGACGATCTCGGTGAGAGATCCGGGCACGGGCAGGCGGCCTGCCAAGAGCGTGATCGGAAGCGCGCTCATGCGGCTGAAGTCGGCACCGATGGTCGAGGTGGACAGGGTCGGCGTCGTGATCCCCGGCGCTCCGGCGGTCCCGCCTCCACCCATGCCGCACGTTCGGCGGTTGGCGCCCGGGTGCACGGGCGGGCAGAGCGTGGAGCCGGCCGGCGGCGTGAGCGGAGGCAGCACTTCGATCGGGGCCACCTCGATCGGGAGCACGGCGAGCACGTCGGGCAGCCGCCGGATGCGGGCGATGGCGCCGGCCGTGAGCGCACGAGGCGGGCCTGGTACGGGGTCGTCGAGGCTGGCCTGGGAGGGGTTGGGGGAGTCCGGCTCGACGGAGATGCCGGCGAGCGACCCTCCGTGGGAAAGCTGCGAGAGCACGCGGGTCCTGGCGGTTCCGGCGATGGCCAGCAAGGCACAGAGCAAGGCGGCGGCGAGGGCCACCGCCAGCATGGTGAGGGCCGCCCGGCCCGGCCGGCGACGGATCTCCCGAGTCGCCATGACGCCCGCATCTCGCCAGTTCACGCGGTCGCGCCCCGCTCGAAGAGCCGGCCGCCGTCGAGGGCGAAGGACCGCAGCGCCCTCGACGCCAGCTGTTGATGGTGCGTGACGACGACGAGTGTGCAGCCGTCCTCCTGGCGCAACTGCTCGAGGAGATCCCCGACCTCCGCTGCGGTGTCGTCATCGAGATCACCCGTCGGCTCGTCGGCGAGGATGATGCGGGGCGAGTTGGCGATGGCGCGAGCGATGGCCACCCGCTGCCGCTCACCGCCGGAGAGCTCGGTCGGCCGGTGGTCGAGGCGACCGGCGAGGCCGACGCGCCGCAGGAGGGAGGCGGCGCGCTTGCGCCGTGGTCCGCTGCTCGATGCTCCCGCCAAAATGAGGGCGAGCTCGACGTTCTCCTGGGCGGTGAGGGCCTCGAGGAGCCCGAAATGCTGGAAGACGAAACCCACCGTGTCCCGGCGAAAGCTGGCCAGCCCGTCACCCGAGAGCGTGCCGAGGTCATGGCCGCCGACGACGACCGTTCCGCCCTGCGGTCGGTCCAGGCCTCCGATGAGCGAGAGCAGGGTCGTCTTGCCGGAGCCGGACGGACCGACGAGCGAGACGTAGTCGCCGGCGGCCACGGTCATCGAGACGTTCCTCAGCACCGGGACCGGCTCGGCGCGGCGCCGGCGGTAAGTATGTGACAGGGCCCCGAGTGTGATGATCGCCCGACGCTACGCGGCCGACTCCGGCCCGAGGGGTCGGGTTGCCCGGCTCGCCGCTTGGCTCAGGGCGCCGGCATCGTCCCGGTGACGCTCGCGTCCCCGAAGGAGGCGGTGACGTTGGCTGTCGCCGCCGCCCCGAAGTCCGACCAGTGGGCGACGACGGTGGCGGGGCTGGCGCCGGCGGTCGACGAGGTGGCGGTCAGTTTCGCCGTGACGAGCTCATCGGCACCTCGCACCCGCACCGTCCCGCTGACGGCGACTCCGGGCACGAGCTCGTCGCCGGACAGCTCGAAGGTGCCGTCGACGAAACGTGCGGTGCCCCCGTACAACCCGTCGTCGTGGCTGGCGAAGATGGCCGCGTAGCGGGCCACGGCATCGCCGGCTGTCATGACGGCGGCAGCGGCGAGCTCCAGATTCTGCTTCGACACCCTGGCGCCGACCGTCTCGGCGAGCGGGGGCACGGCTGCCAACGAGGCCGGGTAGACGCCGACGGCTCGCACGTTGGGCAGGCTGGCCGCGCAAGTGGCGTCGATGGTCTGCAACGACGCCGGATCCGTCACGAACTGGTCGATGATGGAGGAGGCACAAGCGGCGATCGGGTCGTAACTCTCCCCGACGACGTGCGTGGCGCCGTTGAACAGCACGAAACGCGAATCGGCGCCGAGCTCGTCCTGCACCTCGGGGACGCCGGCGGGCGGCGTCCAGGTGTCGAGCTGGCTGCCGAGGATGAGGACGGGCAGGTTCGGCGGCAACAGCGGGGCAGGAGTTGCCACGGGAGGCTGGGCGATCTCGGGCGCCGGCCAGTCCAGACAGGACGTGAACGCCTCGGTGTTCTGGTCGACGTCGAGCCACTCCTTCGTCGTGAAGGGGGCGAAGGTGGAGGCGGGCAACGCCGCCTCGGCCGCTGCCAGCTGGCGCCGGCGGGCCGGCGGGCTCGAGGCCATGTCGAACAGCTGCGGGTAGTCCAAGCACGAGACGGCCATGTAGAGATCGACCGAGTACTCGGCGGGGCGAACGTGGAAGTAGAGCTCGTCGAAGGCCAAGCGCTGTGCGTAGAGGCGAAGCAGGGGCGCCGGGTCGTGCTCGTCGAGCAGGGCGCCGGCGGCAGCGTCGAGCCCGCGGTAGATGTACGGGTCCTCGGCGGCGTCGCTCACGAGGTTCACGAGACCTTCGACGCCCATCGTGACGCGCTCGCGATCGCCGGAGGGCCCCGGCACGACCCCTGACACCGGCGCTGCCCGCAGGCGGGCTGCGAGCCTGCCGATCTGTGCCCAGGCCGAACCGCCGACAGCGGCACACTGCGGGCTCTGCGAGCAGGCGAGGTCGAAGTCCAGCGGCATCGCCTCGATGCTCGTCCGGTACCAGGGGTCCAGCCCGAGCACTTGATAAGTCGAGTCGAGCGTCAGGCTGCGCACGAGACTCGGGAAGCGGGCAGCAAAGACCTGGGCAAACCACGACCCGTAGGAGTCCCCGTAGAGGTTGACGGCGCCGAGGTCGAGCGCCTCGAGAACGGCGGCGACGTCGTCGGCCGCCGGCGCCGAGGTGAACAGGTCGGAGGCGTGCACGTAGGCGCCCGATGAGGTCTTCCAGCGCCGGTTGAGGGAGGCGCCGCATGCGCCCACGACCGCCTGGAAGGCGGCCGTGCCGGTCGGTTCGGAGTAGTCCTGCAAGGCCGGGCAGTCGAGCAGCGTCGAACAGCCGGTGCCCCGTAGGTCGACCGTCAACATGTCGTAGCGAGCCAGGAGCCCGCCGTACATGGCGTAGTACCCTGCCAGGCCGTGGGGCACGACTGATCCGCTCGACGGGTACCCGGGACCACCCTCGACGGGTACGACGGTACCGAGCGCCGGCAGTTGCGTGTCCGTGGCGGGGTACCACGTGAAGCACACCGAGATGTCGGGCGGTGCGGAGGGGGCTTCCCAGTTGAGGGGCACCCGGAGGCTGCCGCAGTACGCCAACGGATGGGGGGCACACTCCTTCAGTACCTGCGTGCCGACCGCGAGCGAGGCCGAGTGCCCGAGCTCGGTCGCCCTCACGGTCGTCGGCGCAGCCGGCGCGCTGCTGGCGGCCGGCGTGCTCAGGGCGATGGCGACGACAAAGGTCACGGGCACGAACACGAGCGAACGCCGGAGGCGCCGGTGGTGGCTCACGATGCCATTGTCGCCTGGCAACGGCCGGGCCGTAAACGTCGGGGCGCTTCTCGGTCCCGGTGAATCGGGTCCGTCATGGACTCGAGCCTGCACGGTCTGCCCGGTCCGTCACGGTGCCTCCTGCACCGCCCTTGGGCCCAGAGCGGTCACCACGCTCGGAGGCGACGGCGCCGTCGTTCGCGCCGGACAGGTAACGGGGCGCCTCGCCGCCGCCGTGCACCACGAGGTTCGCGCCGCTCACGTAAGCGGCGAGCGGCGAGGCCATGAACAAACAGGCGTCGGCGACGTCGGCCGGGTTGCCGAGGCGACCGAGCGGGACGGTGGCGGCGACGCGGGCGATCCCGGCCTCGTCGCCGTAGAACAGCGGCGCCTGCTCCGTTCGGATATAGCCCGGTGTCACCGTGTTGACCCGCACCTTGGGCGCCCACTCGACGGCCAGCGTCTCGGTGAGGTTGATCAGCCCCGCCTTGGCCGCCCCGTAGGCGACGGTGTCAGGCGAGGGGCGCATCCCGCTCACGCTGGCGATGTTGATGATGGCCCCGCCGCTCGACTGTGCCTGCATGATGGCGTTGACCGCTTGGGCCAGCCAGAGCGGTGCCAGGAGGTTGAGCCGGATGATCGCCTCCGAGAAGCGAGGAGAGGCGCTCGCCGAGTCCGCCGGCGGCGAGCCGCCGGCGTTGTTGACGAGCACGTCGATCCGCCCGTAACGCTCCGCCACGTGATCGACGAGGCGAGTGACCTCGGCGCTCTGGCGGATGTCGGCCGTGACGACTTCGATGCCGTCCCGCAGCGGCTCGTCGGCCGGCCGGCGTGCACACGTCACGACGGTGGCGCCCCTGGCGGCAAAGGACTCCGCGATGCCCCGGCCGATGCCCTTGGTCCCACCCGTGACGAGCACGACCCTGTCGGTGAAGTCGATCACATCGTGCACGTTGCCTCATTCGCGTAGGGTCTTGTCGCCGGCCGGCGCAATGGTACGACGGCTCGGCCCGAGCGGGCCCACCGGGGGCATCGACCGAGGCGCGGGGGACTGCGACGACGATGGCGATCACGACGAGCACCGACGAGAGCGGCATCGCCGAAGTCGTCATGGAGCACCCTCCGGTGAACGCCTTGCCGGTGGCCGGCTGGTTCGAGATTGCCGACGTGCTCAACGGCCTGAGCCGCGACGATGCGGTTCGAGTGGTGGTGTTGCGGGCGGAGGGGCGGGGTTTCAATGCCGGTATCGACCTGAAGGAGGTTCAGGACGACCCCGGCTACTCGGTACTGATCGGCGCCAACCGTGCGTGCGCGGCTGCCTTTGCCGCCGTCTACGAGTGCGCCGTGCCGGTCATCGCCGCGGTCCATGGGTACTGCCTCGGGGGCGGGATCGGTCTCGTCGGCAACGCCGATATCGTCGTCGCGTCCGAAGATGCGTCATTCGGCCTGCCGGAAGTCGACCGCGGCGCCCTCGGGGCGGCTACCCATCTGGCCCGCCTGGTGCCGCAGCAGAAGATGCGCGCCATGGTCTACACCTCCGCTCGCGCCTCGGCCGCCGAGCTCCACCACTTCGGATCGGTGCACGCCGTCGTCGAGGCCGGCAAGCTGCGCAGCGCCGCCCTCGGGATCGCCGCCGAGATCGCCGCCAAGTCGCCAGTCGTGATCCGGGCGGCGAAACAATCGCTCAACGGCATCGACCTCTGGGATGTCCGAAAGAGCTACCGGTTCGAGCAGGGCTTCACGTTCGAGCTGAACTTGAGCGGTGTCTCCGACGAGCGTCGAGCGGCGTTCTTCGGCGGTGGCGAGCGCTCCGGCGGCACCGGCGAGGGAGGCTCAGGCGGTGAAGCCGGTTCCTCCAGATGAGGGACAAGCGCTGTAGCGAGGAGGAGGCTGTCTCGGAGATCTCGTCCGGTATGACGGTCGGTATCGGCGGCTGGGGCTCGAGACGCAAGCCCATGTCGCTCGTCCGCGCCCTTGCTCGCTCCGGAGTCGGCGACCTCACGATCGTGAGCTACGGCGGACCCGATGTCGGCCTGCTGTGTGCCACCGGGCAAGTGCGCCGCGTCGTCTCGGCGTTCGTGTCCCTCGACTCCATCCCGCTCGAGCCCCACTACCGGGCGGCCCGTCAAGCCGGCCGTGTCGAGGAGGAGCCCTGGGACGAGGGCCTGTTCCTCCTCGGCCTGCAGGCAGCCGCCTGGCGCCTGCCGTTCCTGCCGTCTCGTGTCGGCCTCGGCTCGGATTTGTTGCGCCTCAACCCGAGGCTCTCGACCGTTCGCTCTCCTTTTGCCGACGGTGAGGAGCTCGTGGCGGCGCCGGCGCTCGAGCTCGATGTCGCCTTGTGCCATCTGAACGTCGGCGACGCCGGCGGCAACGCCGCCTTTCTGGGGCCGGACCTCTACTTCGACGACTTGTACCTGCGGGCGGCGCGGCGGCGTTTCGTCTCGCTCGAGCGGGTCGTCGCCACGGGCGAGCTCCTCGAGGCGGCCGGCACCGAGCAACGCCTCAGAATCAACCGCACGATGGTCGACGGTGTCGTCGAGCGAGCCGGCGCTGCACATTTCACGTCGTGCGTGCCTGAATACGGGCGTGACGAGCTCTTCCAGCAGCGGTACGCCGCTGCCGCTCGCACTCCAGAGGACTGGGCGTCATTCCGGGCGGCGTTCGTGGACGTGAGCGAAGACGAGTACCAGGCGCGACGGGGGAGCCCATCGTGAGTGCCGGGCCTGCGGCCATGAGCCCGCCCAGCCGGGCGGAGGTCTGCGTCGTCGCCATCGCAGAGTGCTTTCGCGGAGACGGAGAGGTGCTGGCGAACCCGATCGGCACGATCCCCATGATCGGCGGCCGTCTTGCTCGCGCCAGCTTCGAACCGGACCTGCTGATGACTGACGGCGAGGCGGCCCTCGTCGCCAACGACGAGGCGTTCGAGTTCGCCAACGGCAAAGTCGTCGAGGCCTACAACCCGTATCGGGCGATGTTCGACATCGTCTGGTCGGGCAAGCGCCACGTCATCATGAGCGGCAGCCAGATCGACGCCTTCGGCAATCACAACTTCGCCGCCGTCGGGAGCGACTTCGCCGCCCCGAGAGTGCAGCTGCTCGGCTTTCGCGGCGCACCCGGCAACACGATTCAGAACGCCACGTCCTACTGGATCCCGAACCACTCGAGACAGGTCTTCGTCGAAGCCGTCGACACCGTCACCGGTGTCGGCACTGATCGTGCCGCCGCCCTCGATCCCTTCCAGGCGAGGTTCTTCGGGCTTCGGCGTGTGGTCACGAACCTCTGTGTGATGGACTTCGCCGGCGCGGGCGGCCGTTTGCGCCTCGTGTCCGTGCATCCGGGGGTGACGGTCGACGAGGTCGTGGCGGCGACGGGTTTCGATCTGGCGATGGCCGACCCGGTGGGGTTGTCACGGTTCCCGGATGCCAACGAGCTCTTCCTCATCCGCGAGGTCATCGACGCGGCGGGGCTCCGTGAGCGGGAAGTGCCCGACCCGAGCGCCGTCTGAGTCGCCGTGCGGCCGGCCGTCGTTCAGTCGACGGCCTCGACATAGCGGGCGAGCAGGTCGTCGGTCTGGGCGCTCGGCAGGATGCTGCCACCGTCGACGACGACGTTGGCGCCCGTCACGTAGCCGGCGAGGTCCGAGGCGAGAAACATCACCACGTTCGCCACCTCGATCGCCGTGCCCGCCCGCCGCAGCGGGATGCGCCGCTCGATCCGTTCCCGCAGGGACGGATCGCCGAGCAGCGGTGCCGTGAGCGGTGTCTCGATGACTCCAGGGGAGACACAGTTCACCCGGATCTCCGGGCCGTACTCGAGGGCGGCGTCGGCAGTGAGGGCGATGACCCCCGCCTTGGCGGCGGAGTAGGGGCCCTCGCCTCGCGTCGGACGCAGCCCGCTGAGCGACGAGACGTTGACGATGGAGCCGCCGCCGCTGGCTCGCAAGGCGACGACGCCCGCCCGGATGCCGTAGAAGACCCCGGTGAGGTTGACGCTCACGAGCCGGTCCCACTCCTCGTCGGAGTACCGGTGGAGCGCTCGGACCGCACCGACGCCGGCGTTGTTGACGACGATGTCCAGTCCACCGAGTTGGGTCGCCGCTTGCTCGAAGGCTGCCTCGACCGAGCCCGAGTCGGCGACGTTCCCTTCGACCGCCAAGCCGCCCGGTCCTCCGAGGGCGCCGGCGGTGGCCTCGGCAGCTGCCAGGTCGACGTCGAGGACGGCAACGCGGGCGCCGGCGTCGGCGAAGCGTTCCGCGATGGCGCGCCCGATGCCCGAACCACCGCCGGTGACGAGGGCGCGCCGGCCGCCGAGGAGGCCGGCGATCATCGGGTGAGCCGTTCACGGAGGGCGAACTTGAGCACTTTCCCGCTGGCATTCAACGGGAGGGCGTCGACGACGTGCACCGAGCGGGGCGCTTTGTAATTCGCCATGTGCTCGCGCGCCCAGGCGACCACCTCGTCGGGCTCCAAGTCGTGACCGGCTGCGGCGACCACGAAGGCGGCGCCGACTTCTCCGAGCCGCTCATCGGGCACACCCACGACGGCAGCCTGGGCGATTCCCGGGTGGGCGAGGAGGAGGCTCTCGACTTCGGCCGGATAGGCGTTGAAGCCGCCGACGATGTACATGTCCTTGATCCGGTCGGTGATGCGCAGGTTGCCGCGCTCGTCGAGGACGCCGACGTCGCCGGTGTGCAGCCATCCGCCGGCGTCGATCGTGGCGGCCGTCTGCTCCGGATCCTCGAAGTATCCCTGCATGACATTGAAACCGCGGCAGACCACCTCGCCGGGCGAGCCGGTCGGCACGCTCGTGCCTTCGGGCGCCACGATCCGGACCTCGACGCCGTCGATGGCGCGACCAGAAGTGGAGGCGATCGTTTCGATGTCGTCGTCGTGTGTGGTCGACGTGACGAAACCCGTCGCCTCCGTCAAACCGTAGGCCGTCAACACGGACCGGAAGCCGAGGCCGTCACGCATCTGGCGCACGAGGTCGACCGGGATCACGGCCGCTCCTGTGACGGCGAGACGCAGGCTCGAGATGTCCGTCCGGGCGAGGTCAGGGTGCTGCAGCAACGACTGGTAGAGCGTCGGAGGTCCGGGAACGACGGTGACGTGCTCAGCCGCGATCCGCTCGAGCACGGCGGCGACATCGAACACCGGCACGGGGATCATCGTCGCACCGGCCATCAGGCAGGTGAGGATTCCCGCCTTGTACCCGAAGGTGTGGAACATCGGGTTGACGAGCAGGTAGCGGTCGCCGGCGGCGAGGCCGACGATCCGGCGCCATTCGGCGAAGGTCCGAAGGGTCTGCCCGTGGGTCGCCACGACGCCTTTCGGCGACCCGGTCGTACCGGACGTGAACATGAGATCGGAGATGTCGTCAGGCCCGAGGCCCTCGATGCGGTCGCTGACCGTGCCGGGCGCCACACCGCCGGCGAGACCGAGGAAGGCCTCCCATCCGAGGCTGCGACCGCTCGGGAGAACACCCGTCTTGTCGCTGGGGACGGCGCCGGTGCGGGGGCCAAGGACGATGAGGTGCTCGAGATATGGCAGCTCCTCTGACACCAGCATGCCCGGGTAGTCGACGCCGAGGAACTCTTCGACCGCGACAACGGCCCGTGCCCGACTGCGGTTCAGGATGTAGGCGGCTTCTGCGCCGCGAAAGCGAGTGTTCAACGGGACGACGGAGGCTCCGGCCGACTGCAGTCCGAGCAGTGCCACAACCCACTCGTAGGAGTTCGGCGCCCAGATCGCCACGCGGTCGCCGCGCTCGATCCCGATGGCGACGAAGGCTCGGGCTGCGGTCACGGCATCGGTCCAGAGTCGGGCGAAGCTCAGGTGAGCTTCGCCGTCGACGACGGCCTCGGAGTCGGCGAAGCGCTCGCCGGCGTCCCGAGCAAGCGCCGGGATGCTGGGCCAGCCGGCGCCGGTTGCCGGCGCCGTCGCAGCGCCTGCCGGCGCCGCTCCTGGCGACGAGCCGGCGGCGATCATGATGTTCCGTACACCGGCAATGGGTCGGGCGAGCGCCCGATGAGCTCGGTCACCGTCTCGCCGATCTCCTCGATCCCGTAGCGGCGGCCGATGTCGCTCGTGCCGGCTCGCTGCCAGCCGTCCATGACCGTGAGGCGGCCGCCGTCGATCTCGAACACCCTGCCGGTCACGCCGGCGGAGTCGGTCGAGCACAGCCAAGCGACCAGCGGGGAAACGTTCCCCGGCGCCATGGCGTCGAACTCGCCCGGCTGACCGGGCGCTGCCATGGCGGCTGCGAACACCGTCTCGGTCATGCGCGTGCGGGCAGACGGTGCGATGGCGTTGGCCGTCACCCCGTAGCGGGCGAGCTCTGCTGCCTGCACGAGCGTGAGCCCGACGATGCCCGCCTTGGCGGCCGAGTAGGCGGCCTGGCCGACGGACCCGAGCAAGCCCGCTCCCGAGGACGTGTTCACGATGCGTCCGCCGGCGCCTTCGCCAGTCCGCTTCGCCAGATCTCGCCAGTATTCGGCCGCCAGGCGGGACACGCAGAAGTGGCCCCGCAGATGCACCCGGATGACGGTGTCCCACTCGTCCTCGCCGGCGTTGACGAACATGCGGTCGCGCACGACGCCGGCGTTGTTCACCACGGCGTCGAGCCGCTCGAACTCGTGCAGGGCGGTGTCGATGATTCGGCGGGCGCCCTCGAAGTCGGCCACGTCGTCGTGGTTGGCGACGGCGCACCCGCCGGCTGCGGTGATCTCGGCGACGACCTCTTCGGCCGGCGAGTGACCGGAAGTCTCGTCGCCCGGCGAGCCGTCCAGTGCCACACCGAGATCGTTCACGACGACGAGAGCGCCGTGGCGACCGAGCTCGATCGCGTGCGCACGCCCGAGCCCCCTGCCCGCTCCCGTCACGACGACGGCGCGGCCGTCGAGCGCTCGGCCAGGTCGTGCCCCGGTTCGCTCCGTAGTGCCCGTCACGCAGGGGAGCGTGTCACGCGGGAGTGGTCACTCGCCAGCTTCTCGAACGAGCATCTAACGTCGCCGCCACGACGAACCCCCGGAGGAGCCGGATCTGATGAGCGAGTACCCGCCGTCCCACAACCTGCTCGCAGGCAAGACCGTTGTGGTCACGGCCGCCGCCGGCACGGGCATCGGCTATGCGACGGCCAAGCGCTGCGTGGAGGAAGGCGCCCGCGTGCTCGTGAGCGACGCCCACGAACGCCGCCTCGGAGAGGCGGCCGAGTCGCTCGGCGTGCCCGGAGTCGTCTGCGACGTCACCGACCAAACGAGCGTCGACCGCCTCTTTGCCCGCTCGCTCGAGGAGCTCGGCAGCGTCGACGTGCTCGTGAACAACGCCGGCCTCGGCGGCACGGTCGATCTCGTCGACATGACCGACGAGCAGTGGGCGAAGGTGATCGACGTCACCCTGACGGGCACGTTCCGGTGCACGAGAGCCGCCCTCCGCATCATGTGCGCCGCCGGCGCCGGCGTGATCGTCAACAACGCCTCCGTGCTCGGCTGGCGTGCCCAAGCGGGCCAGGCCCATTACGCCGCCGCCAAGGCCGGCGTCATGGCGCTCACCCGCAGCGCCGCGCTCGAGGCGGCCCCCCATGGCGTCCGCGTCAACGCGGTGTCCCCGTCGCTGGCGATGCATCCCTTCCTGTCCAAGGTGATCGCCGAGGAGGAGCTCGCCCAGTTGGCTTCGCGGGAGGCCTTCGGCCGTGCGGCCGAGCCGTGGGAGGTGGCCAACGTGATCGTGTTTCTTGCGAGCGACTACTCCGGCTACATGACCGGTGAAGTCGTCAGCGTGAGCAGCCAGCACCCGTAGGAGGTGTTGGGCAGCGGGCTCGCCGGTGGCGGGCGAGCTCAGCTGACGTCGACGACGAGCTCGTGGAAGATGTCCGGCCGCAGCAGTCGCACGGCTCCGAGCAGGATCGCCAGCAGGGCGGCTGCTCCCGCCGTGGTCCAAGGCAGGCCGATCTTGTCGGCGACGGGCCCCTGTACGAGGGAGCCGATCGGGTAGGCGACCCCGAGCGCCACGAGGTAGATGCTGAGGATGCGCCCGCGATACAAGGCGGGCGCTCGCAGCTGCACGACGGTCGAGAGACCCGACAGGACGCCGATGTAGATCAGGCCGACGACGAACAGGGTTGCCGTGGCCACCGGCAGCACCGGGGCGAGGTCGTAGGCGACGAGGACCGGCGGCAGCAGGCAAAGGGCTCCCACCAGCACTCGTCCCCGCCCGAAACGCTCCGCCAGCGGCGCCATCAGCAGCGCCCCGAGGACCGCACCGACGCCTTGGGACGTCGTGAGGACGGCGGACGCCGAAGCCACTGCGCGACCGAGGTCGTGGGCGTGACTGTTCAAGGCCAGGCGGTGGGCGACGGCCGGCACGAGGGCGATGAACGGGGAGGCAAGCACGGCGACGAGGCCGATCATCGTGATGGCCGCCCAGCATCCCGGCTCGGCGCGGGCGGCGCGCAGGCCCGCCTTGAGCGAGTCCCTCAGCGTAGACGTGTCGCCTCGGCCCGGCGGCGGAGCAAGCTGGATGAACAACAGGGCGACGACGACGGCGAGAAACGACACGGCATTGGCGACGAAGGCGATCGGATAGCCGAACGCGAGCACGGTCGCGCCCGCCAGCGCCGGCCCGATGACGCGGCCGAGGTTGAACTGCGTCGAGTTGAGCGATGAGGCTGCCAGGAACTCCTCCCGTGGGACGAGGTCGGGGAGGATCGCTTGCTGGAACGGCCCGGTGACGGCGCTCACGCAGCCCTGAGCTGTCACGAGCAGTGTCAACATCGCCGGCCCGTAGTCCTTGGCGCCGACGAGCGCCGCGATGGCGAGGGCGACGACGCCGGCACCGAGGTTGCCGGCGATGAGCACCGGGCGCCGGGCGACCCGGTCGGCGAGGGCACCTCCGATCGGCGACAGCACTCCGAGGGGAAGAAACCCCCCGGCGGCGATCACCACGACCCAGAGGGCACTCCCGGTGTGCGCGGCGACAAGGGCACCGACGGCCACCGTCTGCATCCACGACCCAACGTTGGAGACGAGGCCGCCCGACCACAAGAGGGCGTAGTTGCGGTGGCGCAGCGGGCGCAGCGAGGAGAAGCCGCTCCGCGCGATCCCAGCCCCGACGCCGGCCGGGACGGTCTGCGGCTCGAGGACGGCCGAGGGGTCACCAGGGACCTCGAGGGAGGGCTCAGCCGCGACGGCGCGTTCAGCTGATGGTTCGCCCTGTCCCCCCGACGTCACCTCGCGAGGCTACGGCCCACGCCGGCCGGCTGACCGGCTCACCGGCTGGGGCGATTAGTCGGCTGGCGTGCCGAGCGCCTCGAAGCCGACGCCGGTCGCCTGCACGGAGGCGTTCCACAGGCGCCGCCCGGTCGACTCGTCGGTCGCTCGGGCCTCGATGCGGTCGCGCTTGGGGTAGCCGCGGCTGCCACCGGCCTGACTGGGGCCGTACAGCTCGCCGCCCTGCACCGCTGCCGATGTCGCCGCATACAGCTGCGGCCATGCGCCGGCGTAGGCGGGCTGGGCGAACAAGTGGTTGGCGACGGCGAAGTAGCCGTTCTGGAACCAGCTCGTGCCGGTTTGCAGGTTGGTGGCGGCATAGCCCGGGTGGGCGGCCACAGCGATCGTGCCAGCCTTGGAGGCTCGGAGCCGCCGATCGAGCTCGACGGCAAACATGAGGTCGGCGAGCTTCGACTGACCGTAGGCACTCCAGCGCCCGTAACGCGCCCGGCCATGCAGATCGTCGAAGTCGATTCGCCCGACTCTGCGCATGAGGCTCGTGACGACGACGACCCGGCTGCCGGGTGTGGACAGCAGAGCCGGCAGGAGCAGCCCAGTGAGCGCAAAGTGTCCGAGGTAGTTCGTGCCGAGTTGCATCTCGAAGCCGTCGGTCGTTTCGGCCCGCGGGATGGCCATGACGCCGGCGTTGTCGATGAGGACGTCGATGTTCGGATGGGCCGCTCCGATCGAGGCGGCGGCGCCCCGGATCGAGGCGAGCGACGCGAGGTCGAGGAGTGCCGGCTCGAGGTCGGCGTCGGGGTGCCGTTTGCGGACCTCTGCCATCGCTGATTGCAGCCGGTCGCTGTTGCGCGAAGCCATGACGACCGTGGCGCCGTGCGCCGCCAGAGCAGCCGACGTCTCGAGCCCCAGGCCGCTGTGTCTCGAGCCCCAGGCCGCTGTTGGCGCCCGTCACCACCGCCGTGTGCCCCGTCAGGTCAGCGATGTCGTCGGCAGTCCAGCGAGTGGCCATCACCGAATGTTGCCCGACGGAGCGGCTGTGCGCACTCCGGGGCCCCGGGGATGGCCGGCTGCTGCGGCACTACGTAATGTGTCGCCATGATCAGTGACGCCGCCAGGCAGTTCCATGCGCTCCTCGAGTCGATGCCGGTGAGCGACACGCCGCCGCCGCTCGAGCAAGTCCGGGCCACGAGCGAAGGCTGGGCGATCGCCACGGGAGAACCCGACGGCGTCACCTACGAGGCCGTCGACGCCGGCGGCGTGGCGGCGGAGTGGACGGTTCCGGCGGAGGCGGCGGCCGATCGGGTGCTGCTCTACCTGCACGGCGGCGGTTACTCGATCGGGTCGATCGCCTCGCACCGCAAGCTCGTCGGGCACCTGGCGCGAGCAGCCGGCGTCCGCGGCCTGTCGGTGGAGTACCGCTTGGCGCCCGAGAACCCGTTCCCGGCCGCCCTCGACGATGCCGTCACGGCGTTCTCCTGGTTGCTCCAGCAGGGTTACGACCCGGCGCGCATCGGCATCGGCGGCGACTCGGCCGGCGGCGGTCTCGCCCTTGCGACCGCGCTGGCGCTGCGTGAGCGCGGCTTGCCGGCGCCTGGCGGCCTCGTCCTGTTGTCGCCATGGACCGATCTGGCTTCGACGGGCGACTCGCTGACGACGAACATGGGCAAGGATCTCCTGCTGCGCCAGATCGAGGCGGAGGCTCCCGGAGTCGGCTGGTACGCCGGCGACAACGACGTCAAGAACCCGCTGATCTCGCCGTTGTATGCGGACTTCTCGGGTTTCCCACCCTTCGTCGTGCACGTCGGTGGTGACGAACTGCTCCTCGACGACTCCACCCGCCTGGCTGAGCGGGCGGCCGACGCCGGCGCCGACGTCACGATCGAGATCTGGCCGGAGATGCAGCACGTCTTCCAGATCGCGGCGGGCAATGTGCCGGAGTCGGACGCCTCTGTCGCCAAGCTCGGCGCCTGGCTGTCCAATCATCTGAGCGACTGACCGCTCGTCGTTCCGCTACCGGATCGGCTTGACGACCTGAGTGGCGGCCCCACGGCGGACGGCGGTGCCGGCGAGGACCTCGAGCACGGTCCGGTGGGCGTTGTTGATGGTCGTCTCCGCCCAGTCGTAGGGCGGTGAGACTTCGACGATGTCCATGGCGACGAGGGGGGTCTCGAGGGCGAGCCGGCGCACCGCGCGGAGCAGGTCAGCCGGGTTGAGCCCTCCCGGCTCCGGCGTGCCCGTGCCTGGCGCGAAGCCTGGATCGAGCACATCGATATCCACCGACAAGTAGATGCCGTCGGTGTCCTCGAGTGCTTCGGCGACGGCGTCGTCCATCACCGCCGGCAGTCCCCGCTCCCAGATCTCCTGCATGAAGTGCCAGCGCATGCCTTGGGCTTGCATCCATTCGAAGACGTCCTGCGGCGGCCAGTAACCCCGCAGGCCGACCTGGACGAAGTTTCGGCCGGCGACGGCACCTGACTCGATCAACCGCCGCATCGGGGTGCCGTGGCTGGCGAGGTTGCCGTCGATGTCGGCGGCAGTGTCGGCGTGGGCGTCGAAGTGGACGATGCCGACTCGGCCCCAGCCGACGGCTTCGGCCACCGCCGTGGCCGCCGGCCAGGTGATGGAGTGGTCGCCGCCGAGGATGATCGGGATGATGCGGCGGCTGGCAATCTCGCTCACCCGCTCTTGGATGTTGGCATGCGACACGGCGGCCATGCCGTGGGGGCAGAGGGCGTCGCCGTAATCGACGACCTCGATGTTCTCGAAGATCTCGATGCCGAGGTCGAGGTGGTAGGTGCCCGGGCCATAGGCCAGGGCGCGAAGCGCTCGCGGCCCGAAACGGGCGCCCGGCCGGTTCGTCGTCGAGTCGTCCCAGGGAGCCCCGACGATGGCCACGTCGGGCTGCCAACGGTCGAGCTCCTCGGGTTCGGTGAGCAGCGGGCACTGGGCGAACGTGGCCGGCCCGGCGTACGAGGGGCCGCTCAGCTGGCGCTGCATGCCGGGAGGCAGGCTGCGGTCAGGCGGAGGGGACGCGGTGTCGTCGGTCACGGCGATCGTTGCTAGCACACGCCGGCGACCGTTTGCCGAGGCGTGTGGCGCTGCGTTTAGGCTGCTGTCATGCCCGAGGCCTACATCGTCGAAGCCGTCCGCACCCCGGTGGGCAGGCGCGGGGGCGCTCTGTCGAGCGTCCACCCGGCTGACCTCGGGGCACACGCCTTGTCCGCCCTCGTGGAGCGCAGCGGGATCGACCCCGGCGCCGTCGAGGACGTCGTCTTCGGATGCCTCGACACCCTCGGCGGGCAGGCCGGCGACATCGCTCGAACGTGCTGGCTGGCAGCCGGCTTGCCGGAGCACGTGCCGGGGACGACGGTCGATCGCCAGTGCGGCTCGTCCCAGCAGGCGATCCATTTTGCTGCCCAGGGGGTCATGGCGGGCGTGCAAGACGTCGTCGTGGCCGGCGGGGTCCAGCAGATGTCGCAGATCCCGATCGGTTCGGCGATGGTCGTGGGCGAGCAGTACGGGTTCGCCGATCCGTTCTCGGGGTCGACCGGCTGGGCGAAGCGTTACGGCGACCAGGAGATCTCACAGTTCCGCAGCGCGGATCTGATCGCCGAGCGCTGGGACATCTCTCGCGAGGACATGGAGGCGTTCTCGGTCGAGTCGCACATGCGGGCGTTGGCGGCCCAAGCCGAGGGGCGTTTCGAGGCCGAGATCGTCCCCGTCGACGGTTGCAGCGCCGACGAGGGCCCGCGCGAGCCCAACTGGGAGAAGATGGCGTCGCTGCCGACGCTGCGGGAAGGCGGCCGGATCACTGCTGCGATGGCGTCGCAGATTTCCGACGCGGCGACCGCCATGCTGATCGTGAGCGAGTCTGCGCTGGCGGTGCACGGGCTGCGGCCGCGGGCCCGCATCCACCACATGAGCGTTCGTGCCGACGATCCCGTCTTCATGTTGACGGCGCCGATCCCGGCGACCCAGCACGCCCTCGCGAAGGCGCACATGACGCTGGAGGACATCGACCTCGTCGAGATCAACGAGGCGTTCGCCTCCGTCGTGCTCGCCTGGCAGCAGGAGACCGGGGCGGATCTCGCCAAGGTGAACGTCAACGGCGGCGCCATCGCGCTCGGCCACCCGCTCGGAGCCACCGGAGTGCGTCTCATGACGACGCTGTTGAACGAGCTCGAGCGGACCGGGGGCCGCTACGGGCTGCAGACGATGTGCGAGGGCGGCGGGCAGGCGAACGTCACGATCATCGAGCGCCTCGGCTGAGGCCGCCGGCACCTCAGGCGAGGTAGCGGGAGAGCGACTCCACGACGCAGGCGGGCTTCGGGTTGCCCTCGACTTCGATCGTGACGAGCGTCGTCATCTGCACGCCGCCCGGGACGTCCTCCACCGACTGGATGGTGCCGCGTGCACGCAGGCGTGACCCGACCGGCACTGGCGCGGGGAAGCGGACCTTGTTGGTGCCGTAGTTGATCCCCATCGAGATGCCGGTGACGCGAATGACCTGCGGAAGCAGGTACGCCACCAACGACAGCGTCAGATACCCATGGGCGATCGTGGTCCCGAACGGGCCGGCCGCCGCTCGCTCCGGGTCGACGTGGATCCACTGGTGGTCGCCCGTCGCCTCAGCGAACAGATCGATCTGGCGCTGGGTGATCTCGTGCCACTCGCTTGGGCCGAGCTCGGTACCGATGGCACCCTTCAGCTCGTCCATCCCTTCGAAGACGGTCGGTTCCATCTCGCGATCGTAGGCAGGTCGGGCCGGCGCCCGCTGGGTACGCTGCCGCCGTGCCCGACGCTCCGCCAGAACAGCCCGAATCCGCCCATCACGCCCACCCGGCCCTTCGCACGCCGATCTGCGAGCTCTTCGGCATCGACGTGCCGATCGTGCAGACCGGCATGGGCTGGGTGGCCGGAGCCCGTCTCGTGTCCGCGACGGCCGCGGCCGGCGCCCTCGGCATCCTCGCTTCGGCCACGATGACCTTTGACGAGCTGCAGCGGGCCATCGACGAGGTGAAGAGCCGCACCGAGCGACCGTTCGGGGTCAACCTGCGATCCGACCATGCCGAGATCGACCGTTTCGTGGATCTGCTGCTCGCCGAGCACATCGCCGTGGCGAGCTTCGCCCAGGCCCCGAACGAGCGCCTCATCAAGCGCCTGCGCGACGGCGGCGTCCGCACGATGCCGACGATCGCCGCCCGCCGGCACGCCGAGAAGGTGGTGGCGTGGGGCGTGGACGCCGTCATCGCCCAGGGCCACGAGGGGGGAGGCCACACCGGAGCGGTCCCGACGACCTTGCTCCTGCCTCAGGTGGCGGTGGCCGTGGGCGTGCCAGTCGTGGGGGCGGGGGGTTTCTTCGACGGGCGGGGGCTCGTGGCAGCCCTGGCGTGGGGGGCGGCCGGCGTGGCGATGGGGACGCGTTTCCTGCTGACGAAGGAGAGCACCGTGCCCGATGCCGTGAAGACCCGCTACTTGCAGGCGGCGGTGGGCGACACCGTCGTCACCCGGGCCGTCGACGGCTATCCCCAGCGAGTGATCCGCACGGCAATGGTCGACCGCCTGGAGCGGGCACTCCCCGGCGTCGGTCTCGGCCGAGCCTCGGCGAATGCCCTCCGGCTCCGGCGACTCACGTCGACGTCGCTACCGGCGCTCGTGAAGGAGGGTCTCGCCATGAAGCGGCACGGAGAGCTCACCTGGGCGCAGACGGCGATGGCGGCCAACGCGCCGATGCTCACCCGAGCGGCCCTCGTCGAGGGTCAGCTCGAGGCGGGCATCCTGCCGACAGGGCAAGTGGCCGGCGTGATCGACGAGCTCCCGAGCGTGGCCGAGCTCGTCGCCCGCATCATGGAAGAGGCAGCGGTCACACTCGATCGGTTGACGAACCCGTCTCGTTGAGCACTCCGATCTCGCCGAGCAGGACACGGGCGAAGGCGCTCAGATCGGCGGAGTCGAGCTCCTCCGGCGCGAACCAAGCGAGCTCGGTGATCTCCTCGCCGTCGGCCATCGGCATCCCTGCGCTCACGGTCGCCTCGTACACGACCATGGCGTAGGCGACGCGATCGCCGTTCGGGTACACGACCTCATAGGCGGGCCCGGCGACGGCGGCGACGAGGGCGCCGAGACGGATCTCGAGACCGGTCTCCTCGAGTGCCTCGCGAGCGGCGGCCTCCTGCTGCGACTCGCCCGGCTCGACGGCTCCGCCGACGGTGCCCCACTGGCCGGTGTGGGCGTGGCGGGCGAGGAGCAGCCGACCCGATTCGTCGCGTACGAGGACGGCAACGGAGGGCAGGAGGAGCAGATCGTTGCCGATGTGGCGCCGGAGCCGCTCGACATAGGCAGAAACCGTCATGTGCCTGTACTACTCCATCTGCCGCCGCCGAGTTCGCAGTCACCGCCGGCCGCCACCTGCCAGTACCTAGACCACCAGACCCAACCGGCCCGCTGCCCGCGAACGGTGCCACGCAGCCGACCCGAACGACTGCGAGAGCGCCCAGGCCCGCTTCAGGAAGAGGTGGAGGTCGTAGTCGACGGTGTAGCCGATGGCACCGTGGCACTGCAGGGCCGCCCGCCCGACGACGCCGGCGGCATCGGACGCCATCGCCTTGGCCATCGAGACGTGACTTGCCGAATCCGGGTCCGACGCCGACAACGACCACGCAGCCCGGTAGACAGCCGGACGGGCGAAGGACAGCTCCATGAGGGCGCCGGCCAGGTGATGTTTGACCGCTTGGAACGAGCCGACGGGCACGCCGAACTGATGGCGGTCGGCGACGTAGGCCACGGTCAGGTCGAGCATGGTCTGAGAGAGTCCGATCAGCTGGGCGGCTGCACCGAGGGCGGCGCGGTCGAGGGCCTCCTCGAGGGCTGCCGGTCCCTCCGCCAGCACCTCGCCGGCGGCGGCGTCGACGGCCTCGATGGCGAGGAGACGGCGAGCGCCGTCGACGCTCGCGAGCACCCGGCCGGCCACCGCTGCCCGCGGGAGGAGCAGCAGCGCACCCTCGTGGTCGACAGCGACAAAGTCGGCATCGGCGCCGCAGACGGCCGGGGCACCGGCCAGCGACACGCTGACGACCGGTGGGCCGGGATGCGAACGCAGCATCGACCCGGCGAGCGGCGCCACGACGGCTGCCATCTCCACCACTGGCCCCGGCAGGGCGAACCGGCCGGTGGTCTCGAGGACGAGCACGAGCGAGCACCAGTCCAGGCCGAGGCCGCCGGCGCCGACGGGTACGAGGACGTCGAAGACCCCCATGTCGGTCAGTGCCCCGAAGGCCGTCCGGTCGAGCGATCCAGCCGGCGCCGACCAGGCGGCTCGTACGACCGCCGGCGGGCAGACGGCTGCCAGCAAGGCACCGACGGCTTCCGCCAGTGCCAGCTCATCGGAAGTGAACTCGAAACGCATCAGCGCCGCGACCTCGGCAGCCCGAGGATCCGCTCGGCGGCGATGTCGCGCTGGATCTCGTTCGTGCCGGCGTAGATCGGTCCCGCCAGGGAGAACTGCCAACCCTTCGACCACGGGCCTTCCAGCTCCGCCTCCGGTCCGAGCAGCTCCAGGGCGCAGGCGTGCAGCTCGACGTCGAGCTCGGACCACCAGATCTTGTTGATGGAGGATTCCGCTCCGACGGAGCCGCCGGCGGCCAGCGCCGTGACCGACTGCAGCGTGAAGAGCCGGTACGCCTCCGCACGCATGATCGCTCGAACGATCCGGTCGCGCACGGCTCCGTCACCGCGGCCCGTCTCGTTCCAGAGGTCGACGAGACGGTGCGCCGCAGCCGTGAAGCGGCCGGGCGAGCGCAGCGTGAGGCCTCGCTCCGAGCCGGTCGTCGCCATCGCCACGGCCCAGCCGTTGCCGGGCTCGCCGAGGACCCAGCTTCCGAACGGTGACTCGTCAGGCAGGAGAGCGTCGTCGAAGAACACCTCGGCGAAGCCTTCGTCGCCGTCGAGCCGCCCGAGTCCTCGCACCGTCACCCCTGGCAGCGACAAGGGCACGAGCAGGTAGGTCAGACCCCGGTGGCGCTCGGACCCCGGCTCGGACCGGAACAGCCCGAACACGTGCGTACAGAAGGCGCCTCGCGTCGTCCAGGTCTTCTGGCCGTTGAGCCGCCAGCCTCCCTCCACCCGTTCGGCCCGGCTCGCGATGCCGGCCAGATCCGACCCGGCGCCCGGCTCCGACCAGCCCTGGCACCAGAGATCCTCGGCAGCCGCCATGCGAGGCAGGATCGATTCCCGTTGAGCGGGAGTGCCGAACTCGAAGATCGTGGGGGCGAGGAGGAAGATGCCGTTCTGCGTCACCCGCTGCGGTGCAGCAGCCCGGTAGTACTCCTCTTCGAACAGCAGCCACTCCCACAGGGAGGCGTCTCGCCCGCCGAGGTGGCGCGGCCATGACACGACCGCCCAACGGTCACGCCAGAGCAACCGCTCCCACTCGAGATGGCGGACAAAACCTTCCCGCGTATCGCCGGAGCCGAGATCGCCCGGAACGTGTGCTTCGAGCCAGGCCCGCGCCTCGGCGCGAAAGGCGGTCTCGCTGTCGCTCCAGGTGAGGTCCACGCCGCCGCAGGGCTCGAGTATGCGGCGAGCTCAGCGCGCCAGGAGCACGGAGGAGCCGTGGCCGAACAGGCCCTGGTTCACGGTGATGCCCGCCTTGGCATCGTCGACCTGGCGGCCCGAGGCCTGTCCCCGCAGCTGCCAGGTGACTTCGCAGACCTGGGCGAGCGCTTGAGCCGGTACGGCCTCACCGAAACAGGCCAAGCCTCCCGACGGGTTCACCGGCACACGCCCGCCGAGCGTCGTGTCACCGTCGGCCAGCAGGCGTTCGGCCTCACCGGCCTTGCACAGCCCGATGTTCTCGTACCAGTCGAGCTCGAGCGCCGTCGAGAGGTCGTAGACCTCGGCCAGCGACAGATCCTCCGGCCCGACGCCGCTCTCCTCGTAGGCGGCCGCCGCGATGGAGTCGCGGAACGAGCGGTCCGGCACGGCCACGGCGGCGGCGGAGTCCGTGGCGAAGTTCGGCATCTCGATGACGGTGTTCGGGAACCTGGGCGACACCGTCGAGATCGCCCGGATGCGGACCGGCGATGGCGCCGCCAGCCGAGCGGCGTACTCCATCGACGACACCACCACAGCGGCTCCGCCGTCGGACGTAGCGCAGATCTCCAGCAGATGGAGGGGGTGAGCCACGACGGGCGAGGCGAGCACCTCCTCGAGGGTGACGGCTTTTCGGTAGCGGGCGTTCGGGTTGGCGAGCCCGTGGAGGGAGTTCTTCACCTTCACCTGTGCGAAGTCACGCTCGGTGGCGCCATAGAGGTCCATGCGCCGGCGGGCATACAGGCCGAAGTACGTCGGGTTGGTCGCCCCGAGGACTCGGAACCTGAGCCAGTCCGGGTCGTCCCAGCGTTCGCCGGCACTCGGCGCAAGAAACCCCTTCGGTGTCGTGTCCGCACCCACCACCAGAGCCACGTCGCACAGTCCGGCGAGGATGCGAGTACGGGCGGCCTCGAGTGCCTGGGCCCCAGAAGCACAAGCGGCATAGGCAGATGCGAGCCGAGCGCCGTTCCAGCCGAGCGCCTGCGCGAACGTGGAGGCGGCGACGTAGCCGGGGTAGCCGTTGCGGACGGTTTCGCCGCCGGCGACGAAGTCGATGTCCGCCCAGTCGACGCCGGCGTCATCGAGGGCGGCGAGCGCAGCCTCCACGCCGTAGTCGGCGAAGTTCCGGCCCCACTTGCCCCACGGGTGCATGCCCACGCCGAGGACGGCGACGTCTGCAGTCATGACGCCACCGGCTTCCAACGCCAGACCAGCTGGGGCACGCCGTCGAGCTCGTGCAAGGTCTCGACGACGAGCTCGACGCTCGCTCCGACCGACACGTCGTCGACGCCGTAGCCGTTTGCCACCTGGCCGAGAACGACGAGCTGCTCGGCTGCGAGCTCGACGGCGACGATGGCGAACGGCTCGTAGGGATCGGCGGCGACGTACGGCGGAGGAGGTTGGTAACGGGCGTCCGTGCAGCTCCATACCGTCCCGGTGCGTGAGAGCTCGGTCTCGACGAGCTCCCTGCCGCGGCAGCCGGGGTTGGCGCACAGCCCGGTCGCCGGCGGGAAGAACACCGTTCCGCACTCGCTGCAGCGCGTGCCCAGCAGCGCCGGCGCCGTGCCGGTCGTGAACCAGCCGCTGATGACGGGAACGCCCTCGGGTGCGACGGCCGCCGTCATGGCGCCGGCTCGCTGAAACGTTCGCGCAGCTGGTACTTGAGCACTTTGCGGAGGGTCTCGTTGCGGGGGAGGGCGTCGAGGATCTCGAGCTGCTCGGGGATCTTCTGGCGCATGAGGCCGCGGGTCCCGAGGTACTCGGCCAGCTCGTCGAGCGTCAGCTCGCCGGCTCCGGCCGCCAGCTCGACGACGGCGCACACGCGCTCGCCTCGTTCGCTGTCGGGCAGGCCGATGACGGCGACGTCGCCGATCTTCGGATGGGCGTACACGAGCTCCTCCACTTCCCGAGCCGAGATGTTCTCGCCTTTGCGGATGATGACGTCCTTCAAGCGACCGGTGAGCACGAGGTGACCGTCGGGCCGCACATAGCCGAGATCGCCGGTTCGGAACCAACCGTCGTCGTCAAAGGCCTCGGCCGTGAGGGTGGCATCGGTGTAGCCCTTGCACACCATGGGGCCGCGCACCCGAACCTCGCCCTCGCCGCCGGGAACCGCCACGGCACCCTCAGCCGTCACGATGCGGATCTCCGCCCCGTCGACGGGAGCGCCCTCGGTCGTGATCAACTGCTCGTCGCTGTCGGCCGGGCTCCCCATCGAGATCATCGGGATCTCGGTCATGCCATAGCCGTGGATGATGCGCACGCCCATCTCGGCGAGCACGGCGTGAAAGATCTCCGGTGGCTTGGCGGCGCCGCCTCCCGAGAGGGCACGAAGCGTCGGGATCACGGGCGCACCGGGGCTCTTCCGCTGCTCGGCGAGGAACGCCTGATAGAACGCCGTCGACCCGCCCGCCATGGTGACACCGTGGTGCCGATACACCTCGACGGCCTCGGCGGGCACGAAGGATTCGAGTACGACGGCCTGGAAGCCGCACAGCAGCATGGTCACGAGGTAGTCCGGGCCGGCGATGTGGGCGAAGGGAAAGGCGATCGACCCGATGTCGGTCTCGCTCAGCTGCAGGGCCAGCGCCAGACCGCGGCCGCCGGCGAGGAGCGTGCCGTCAGTGTGCATGACACCTTTCGGCTCAGAAGTGGTGCCGGAGGTGTAGTAAATCCAGCGCACGGGGTCGCCCTCGGCCGTCGGCGGAGCCGGGAGCCCGGCGGGGTCACCGATCGGGAGGTGGTCGATGTCGAGCACGACGGGGCGCTCGCCGGCGCCGGCAGCGTCGCCCCCGTCGCCGTCCCAACGCGCCGCCGGGTAGCCAAGGCCGACCAGCACGGACTCGGTCATGGCGGCGTAGTCGATGCCGCGCCAGTGCGGCTTCACGATGACGACCTTCGGCCGCGTGCCCCGGATGGCGGCGGTCACTTCGTGCTCGCGGTAGATGTGCAAGATGGGGTTCTGCAAGGCTCCGAGGCGGCAGAGGGCGGCCGAGAGCACGATCGTCTCGATCGTCGTGGGGACCTGCCAGGTCACCGGCGTTCCTGCCCCGACTCCGATGGAGTGCAGCCCGGCAGCGACTTGCTCGGCGGAGGCGGCGAAGTCGCCGAAGGTCAACATTCGCTCGGCGGCGTCGCGCAACATCGGGCGGTCGAAGGACGCTTCGGAACGGGCGGCGACGAGGTCCCACATCGTGCGTGCGTCGAAGGGCGATGCGCTCACGGCCCGGGACGCTACCAGTCGGCCGGTGCCTCCACGAGACGCAGCTGTCATGTTCTCGGGCGGCTCCGACTGCTCCACGCTCTCGATCTCCCGAGCCGCCGCTACCCAAGCATCCGAGCTTCCGAGCCGCCGCCCGAGACGCCGGGACTGAGTCCCGACCGCCCCTCGACGGACCGTCGCCGTCCGCTGCGGCGTGGGAAGATCGGACGATGGCCGAAGGTGACGTCCGCGCCGAGCTGCTGGCCGCCGGCGAGCGAGTCTTCGCGGCGCGGGGCTACGCCAAAGCGACCGTCGACGACGTCATCCGGTCCTCGGGCACGTCGCGGGCGAGCTTCTACCGGTACTTCACGGGCAAGGAGCAGCTGTACGAGGAGCTGAGCCGCGCCTGCGGTCGGGAGATGCGCGACGCCATCGGTGCGTTCGGCGCCCTCGGCAGCCCACCGGGTCGTGCCGAGATCACCGAGCTGTTACTCGAGTACCAGAGCCTCAACGACCGCTACGGCGGCGTCATCCGGGCCTGGACCGAATTGACGAGCCCGGCGGAGTCGCCGCTGCGCGATCGCTCCGTCGCCGCCGTGCGCGCCATGTTCGAGCACACCGCTGATGCGCTCGTGCACACCGAGGGGAGAGATACCGGCTCCCACGACCTCGCCACGAGGGCCGCCCTGCTCTTTCTCCTCGTCGAGCGCTCGTCGTTCTACGTCTCGAGCCGTGTCTCGCGCATCGAGCCGCGGCGCCTGACCCCGACGCTGGCGACGCTCGTGGAGCGGGCGTACTTCCCGGGTCCGTCGTGACCGACATCCCCCTCACCGAGTTCGATCCCGACCGGCAGGCGATGATCGAACCGTCGTCGCACTTCGGCAGCGGCGCCAAAGTGCGGCCGGACATCCCGGCGGTCGGCGTGGCGTGTTTCTTCGGCGATGTCGTCGGACGGGTCGCCGCCGAGCAGGACGCCCTCCTCGTCACGCATCTCACCGCCGAGCACGGCCGCCACGACGTCTGGGAGATCGAGCACCGCGGCACGCGGCTGGCGTTCTTCCAGCCGGGGCTCGGGGCTCCGCTGTCGGTGGGTTTCGTCGAGGAGGTCATCGAGGGCGGGTGCCGGACGATTGTCGCCTGCGGCGGGTGCGGCGCCCTCGCCGAGGACCTCGCCCTCGGTCACGTCGTCGTCGTCTCATCGGCGCTGCGAGACGAGGGAACGTCGTATCACTACCTCGAGGCGTCGCGGACCGTGGAAGCCGACGCCGCCGTCGTCGCTCGGCTGGAGACGCTGCTCAGTGCCTGGGGCGTGCCCCACACGACGGGGATGAGCTGGACGACGGATGCCTTCTACCGGGAGACCCGATCCAAGGTGGCGCGGCGGCGGGCCGAAGGTTGCATCACCGTCGAGATGGAGGCTTCCGCCCTCATCGCCCTGGCACGCTTCCGCGGCATCTGTTTCGGCCAGCTGCTCTATGCCGGCGACAGCCTGGCGGGGACCGACTGGGATCACCGCGGCTGGGTGAAGGCCCATGACGTCCGTGAGCAATTGTTCTGGCTGGCGGCCGACGCCGCCGTCGAGCTGGCTGCGGGCTGAGGCCGCTGCATCGCCGCCTCGGCTTCAGCCGATCGGAGGCACCGCCGGCCCCGCTGTCGGGTCGGTGCCGGGACCGGGTCGCCGCGAGCGCCGGCCCGGGTCGGGCGGCGGCTCGGGAGGACCGGGAGTGCCGAGCTGGGCCTCTCGGGCGGCAACGGTCATCGTGGACAGGGCGGTGCGCCGTTCACGGAGCGAGGCGCCACGACCGACGCGCAGCGTCATGTAGCAGACCGCGCCGACCGGGATCGGAAGCCAGAAGTTGAAGAAACGCCACCCGATGACCGCCAACGTGGCCACCCCACCGCCGACACCGAAGCTTGCCAGCACGAGGATGACGAACGTCTCGGTGACTCCGAGGCCGCCCGGGGTGATGGGGATGGCCGCCAGCACATTGCCCACGCCGTAGGCGACGAACAGGTCGACGGGGTTGATGGGCGAGTGCAGCGCCCAGAGGCAGACGTACAGGCAGCCGGCATCGAGAAGCCAGTTGGCCGCCGCCCACGCCACGCCCCTGCGCATGAGCTCGGGGTTCTTCGCAACCGCCTGCAGGCGCTCGGCGATCCGCCCCACGGTCCGTTCGAGCTTGTCCTTCGGGATGAAGCGGAATCGGTTGGCGAGCCGTCGCAGCACCCGCACGGCCCAGCCCTCGCCAGAGGCGAACCCGGCGACGAGCACGGCGAAGAAACCCAACAACAGCACCGACACGATCGCCACCGTCACATACGCCGGCTCGAAGCCGTTGAACGGGATCGAGATGACGATCGCCAGCCACAGCAAGACGTTCAACAGGACGGCCGAGCCGATGCCCTCGATGGCCGTGGCGAAGCCGACGTCGGTCACGCTCAGCCCTTCGGCCGTCATGAGGCGGATGCTGAGGCCGGTGCCGCCGGCCGTGCCGGCCGGGATGACGTGGCTCACGGTCAGTGAGGCGAGGTTGATGCGCCAAGCCTTCGAGAGCGACAGCGAGTTGGGTGGCAGGACGACGACGGTCAGCTTGGCGTAGGCGAACAGCGAGACGACCTCGCAGGCAAAGGCGAGGATGATGAGGAACGCATTGACATGCTCGAGGGCGTGCAGGCTGTGCTGGGAGAACGCCACGGTGAGCTTCGGGAGGACGAGGTACTCGAGCACGAGGATGAGCAGGATGACCGTGGCGCCGCGGCGTAGGAACCTCGGCACGTGCCACCAGCGCCGTCGTTGCGGTCGAGCGGGACCCTCCGTGGCAGGGCCACCCGGGCGCGTGGGTCCTCCGGCCATGGCGCCGCCCGCGAGCGGGGTTGCGAGATCCTCGCCCGCCGTGCTCCTGCCAGCGTCGCCCTCTGCGCCGCTCTCGCTGCCGATCACGGGGCGAATCGGATCCTCGACCTACCCATCGCTCCATGCTTGCAGGCCGACGGCCAGAATGGCGACCATTACCGACCTTCGATCGAGTTGACTGGGGACATGGCCAAGGAACCCGTTCCGCGGTTACTGCTCGAACCGACGTCCTCGGGAACCGGAGAGGAAGGGCCATCGCGGCCTGAGCGCAGGGAGTTCGACCGTCGGGTCGTCCGTGCCGCCGTCATCGTCAACATCGTCGTCCTCGTGACGCTCGTGGCGGCTCTGCTGGCCTGGCGCCTTCGTGCGTTGCTCCTGCTCGTCGTCGTCTCGCTCTTCGCGGCCGCAGTGCTGCACCCGATCGTCGCCGGCCTGCAGCGACTCGGCATGCGGCGCGCTTCGGGCCGGCCGGTGTCCCGGGGGGTTGCCACCACGATCGTGTTCGTCGGGGCCTTCCTCGTGGCCTCCGCCATCGGAATCGTCATCACGCATCCGGTCATCACCGAGGCCACCCACTTCGCCGACTCGCTCCCGCAGCTCGTGAAGCAGGCCCAACACGGCAAGGGCCAGGTCGGTCGCCTCGTCGCTCGGCTCCACCTGCTGAGCTTCGTGCAGTCCAAGCAGGCGAACCTGCAGACCATCATCTCCAAGCTGTCCAAGCCGGCGCTCGCCGTCGGCAAGACCGTCATCTCCGGCATTGTCAGCCTCGTCACGGTGCTCTTCCTGACGTTCTTCCTCCTGCTCGAGGCGCCCCGCATCGTGCGCGGCGTGCTCGCGTGGATGCAGCCCGAGCGCTCGACCCGGGTCCGCTCGATCCTCGACAACGTCGGCAAGGCCATCGTCGGCTATGTGCTCGGAAACCTGCTGACCTCCCTCATCGCCGGCGTCGTCGTCGGAGTTGCCCTCTTTGTCATGGGTGTGCCCTACGTCACCGTCCTCGCCCTCTGGGTGGCGCTCGTGGACTTCTTGCCGTTGATCGGCGGGCTCCTCGCCGGCGTGCCGACGGTGATCGTGGCATCACTGCATTCCCTCACGGCCGGCATCGTCCTGGCCATCGTCTTCCTCGTGTACCAAGAGATCGAGAACCACTTCCTCAACCCGCTCGTCATGAGCCGGACCGTCCGTCTCAACCCGCTCTGGGTGCTGCTCGCCGTGCTCGTCGGTGCCGAGTTGGGCGCGCTCGTGGGCTCGGTCTTCGGCGGGCTCGTGGGCGCTCTCATCGCCGTGCCCACGGCTGGCGCCATCCAGGTGCTTGCCCGGGACCTCTGGAGGCACCGAACGGGCGCGACACTGCTCGACCTGGCTCCCACCCCAACCGAGCTGTTGACAGCGCCACTGTCTGGACCCGTCTCGGCGGCGGCGGCGGAGGCGGCCCAGGCACCCGACTCAGTGCCGGCGAGGCCGCCCGGATAGGCTCGCCCGGTGCGCGTGCTCGTCGTCCTGCCCACCTACAACGAAGCCGCCAACATCGCCACAGTGCTCGAGCGTGTGCGCTTGGCGCTGCCGGACGCCTCGATCCTCGTCGTCGACGACAACAGCCCTGACGGCACCGCCGACATCGTGGAGAAGTCGGCCGTCACACTCGAGCAGATCTCGCTCATCCGCCGGGCCGGGAAGTCCGGCCTCGGGAGCGCCTACCGGGATGGGTTTCGCTGGGGGTTGGAGCAAGGCTTCGACGTGCTCGTCGAGATGGACTCCGACCTTTCCCACGATCCTGATGCCCTCGGCTCGCTCGTCGCACCGACGGCAGAGGGTTACGAGGTCGTGATCGGCTCCCGTTACGTGCCCGGTGGCTCCACGCCGGGCTGGACGCTCTCGCGCCGGATGCTCTCGCGCGGCGGCAACCTGTACGCCGACTTGCTCCTCGGCTTGGGGGTACACGATTCCACCGCCGGCTTCCGCGCCTATGCCGCCACGCTCTTGCGCCGGATCGACCTCGATTCGGTGCGGGCGGACAGCTACGGCTTCCAAGTCGAGATGACCTACCGGGCCTTGCAGGCGGGCGCCACGCTCACCGAGGTGCCGATCCGGTTCGTCGACCGGGCGCTCGGGACCTCGAAGATGTCGACCTACACGGTCGTGGAGGCGCTCCTGCTCGTCAGCTGGTGGGGGCTCGAGCGCGTGTCGTCGGGTGTCGGGCGGTTCGCTCGACGGCTCTCGGCCATGCGACGTGGGGGCGGGCCGTCGGGTTCGCCGCCGAGGACCTCGGGCGAGCTCGGATCCTTCGGCTCGTCTGGTTCGCCCGGCGGGACGCACAGCTAAGACGTGACCGTCGCCATCGACGAGGGCGCCGGTCCCGCCGTGCTCTGTGTGCACGGCCAGCCCGGCAGCGGGGTCGACTGGCTGCCGCTCGTGAACGAGCTCTCCGCCGACCACCGAGTTGTCGCACCCGACCGGCCGGGCTGGGGCTCGGACGAGCGCACCGCCACCGGGCTCGCCGGCAACGCCCTCGATCTGGGGTCGCTCATCGAGTCGATCGAGCTGGTCCCGCCGGTCACCGTCGTCGGCCACTCGCTCGGCGGCGGGATCGCCCTCGAACTGGCGCTGCTGCGGCCCGAGCTCGTGGGCGCTCTCGTGTTACTGGGATCGATCGGCATGGAACAGGCGCTCAGCCGTTTCGACCGCTTGCTGGCCGTGCCGACCGTGGGCGACCCGGTCATCCGTGCCGGCCTGGCGGCGACGCGCACCGGCGTTCGGGCGGGACGCCGGCTCACGCAATCGCCCCGAGCGAGTGCCGTCGCCGGGCGAGCCAACCGCTTCCCCAGTATCCGGGCCCTGATCTGGTTGGAGTCACAGGCGCTGGGCGGTCGGGCGCGTGCCAGCTTTCTCGTCGAACAGCGAGCCCTGATCGACGACACGCCGGCGATCCAGCGAGGCTTGTCGCACCTCGACGTCCCCACGGCCGTCGTCCACGGCACGGCCGACCACATCGTGCCGCTCACCGCCGCCAGGCTGCTGGCCGAGCGAATTCCTGGCGCCGAGCTCGTCTGGCTGAAAGGTGCCGGCCACCTCGTCCCGTTCGAGCGCCCCGAGCTGATCGCCCCCATCGTGCGGCGCTACGCCGCCATGGCGAGCGAATCCGGCTGAGGCCAGCGCCGCTGTTCAGGGCCGGACGGCGGCCGCCAGGAACGCCTGCAGTTTGAGCTGGGTCTCCGCCAGCTCGGCATGCGGGTCGGAATCGGCCACGATGCCGACGCCGGCGAACAGCCGGGCGGAGCGGCCGGCGACGATGGCGCAGCGGATGCCGAGGTGCCACTCGCCGTCCCCATCGCCGTTGATCCACCCGACAGCGCCGGCGTACCGGTCCCGATCGACCTCCTCTGCCTTTGCCAGGTAGTCGAGGGCAAGGTCCGCCGGCGTGCCTGCCACCGCCGGCGTCGGATGGATGAGCGCCAGCAGCTCGAGGGCATTGCGGATCTCGCCGTCGGGACCGGCGGCGATGTGCCCGGTGATCCGCGTGCCGAGATGGGACACGTTCCGGAGCTCGACGATGCCCGGCTCGTCCGGAGCGCTCAGCGAGGCCATGGCCGGAGCGAGCCCGTCGAGGATGGCGTCCACGACGGCTCGGTGCTCGGAGCGCTCCTTGTCCGAGGCCAGCAGCGCCGCCTCCACGCGGCGATCGACCTCGGGGTCGCCACTGCGGGCGGCCGTGCCGGCGAGCGGGTGCGACTCGAGGGAGGTGCCGCGGCGGCGGATCAACAGCTCCGGGGTCGCACCCATGAAACCGTCGACGGCAAAGGTCGCACACGACGGGTGCAGCGTCCGCAGGCGTTCCAGGAGGTCCGCTTGGCGGAACGGCCGGTTCGCCTCGATGAGGACTTCGCGGGCCATCACGACCTTGTCGAGCCGGCCGCTGCGGACCTCGCCGATGGCGGCACCGAGCCGCTGCAAGAAGTCCTCGTGGGGGCGCCGCGATTCGAGTCGGAAGGAGTCGGGAGGCGCCTGTGAGCTCCGTAGACCGCCGGCGCCGGCCGCCGCTTCGACGAGCAGGGCGTCGACGGTGCCGAGGTCGGGGGAGGCGCCGATGACGCAGGCGACCGGATCCGAGCCGGCCGCGGCGCGCACGATCACCTCCGGGACCGAGAGGCTTACTGCGGCGTCGGGCAGAAAGTGGAAGGAACCGACGGCGAGAACGCCGTCCCCGATAGCCGCCAAGAAACCCTGCAAGCGCCGGAGCGCCCCCGGATCGGTGAGGCCGTTCGGCAGCGAGAACACCGCCGCCTGCCCAAAGCCGAGCACCGACAGGCCGTCGCGCTCGACGACGACGCCGCCGGCGAAGGCAAGCGACCGGAGCAGGCCGAGCTCGTCGCTCCCGAGGGTGCGGACCACGCAGCGAAGGGGCGCCGGGGAGATGGGCGCCTCGGGCACCGACGTCACGCGCTTCCCTCCGCCACGACGACCTGGTGGCGGGGCGGTCGGGCAGTGCCCGAGCGGGTGGCGCTGATGACCTGCACGACACCGCCGGACAGCAGGTCGCGGCGCATCGAGATGAACCCGGCATCTCCGAGCATGCTGGCGAGCTCGGTGTAGCGCGGCAGGTAGGCGACCGACTGCGGGAGGTAGCGGTAGGCCGCCTCGTCGGACAGCAAGGCGCCGATGCGGGGAACGGCGTGATTGAACCACAGCGAGTAACCGGCCTTCAGTAGCCGGCGATCGGGTTGGGCGACGTCGAGCAAGGCGATGCGGCCGCCCGGGCGCACGACCCGAGCCAGTTCGACGATGACCGTGAGCAGCTCGGCGAAATTGCGCAAGGCGAAACCGCTGACGGCGCCGTCGACCGTGGCATCGGCCAGCGGCAGCATGGCGGCATCGGCGAGCGCCACGGGTGCAGAACCGTCCGGGCGCGCTTGCAGCATGCCGATCGACATGTCGATTCCGATGGCCCGGTGACCCTGCCCGAGCAGCTCTCGCCCGAGATCGCCGGTCCCGCAGCCGACGTCGACGAGCAGGCACGGGCTCTGCAGGTCGAGCAACTTGATGGTGCGCTTGCGCCAATGGCGGTCGAGTCCGAAGGTCATCAACCGGTTGATGAGGTCGTAGCGGGGGGCGATGGTGTCGAACATCTCCCGGACCCGGGCGCGCTTTTCCTCGCCTGTCGGGAGACTGCTCGTCTTGTCATGCACCACGGGCAGGTTAGGCCCTCGCGGCGCGGGATCTGGCCGAACGGCGCTCCCGGCGAAGAAACCCCGACGTCGGCGACCCGCCACGCCCCAGCGGCGGACCGCAGTGAGCGACCGCGTGATCGATTCCACGATCGTGGCGCCCTCGAGAAGGTCGGTCGCCCGGCGGCGGACCGAGGCCGGGCGGGAGGCTGCCTCAGCTTGCCGCAGCGTCGCCGAGCACGGCGCCAAGGCCGGCGAGGAAGCGGTCGTTCTCCGGCCCTGTGCCGATCGTGACGCGCAGGCATCCCGCCAAGCCTGGCCAGCTCGACACGTCGCGTACGAGCACCGAGTGCTCGACGAGGCGCTGCCAGACCTCGGAGGCGTCCAGTGCCTCGATGCGGAACAGGATGAAATTGGCGTCCGACTGCCAGACCTCGAGACCCAGGTCGGAGAGGGCGGCGGCGACCCGGTTGCGCTGCTCGAGGAGCCGTGCGACGCGCTGGCGCATCTCCGGCTCGTACCGAAGCGCCAGCACGCCGGCCGCTTGTTTGACGGCATCGAGGTGGTAGGGGAGCACGACCTGCTCGCAGGCCTCCACAACGTCCCGATGAGCGACGAGATAGCCGAGGCGGAGGGCCGCCATCGCCCACGTCTTCGAGAACGTCCGCACGACGACGACGTCGGGGTGTGCCGGCGCCAGCTCGAGGGCACTGAACGGGGAGAACTGCCCGTAGGCCTCGTCGACGACGAGCAGGCCGGGCGCAGCTGCAGCCAGCGCCGCCACGGTGGCGGGCCGTTCGGCTCCACCGGTGGGGTTGTTCGGGGAGCAGAGCATCGTGATCGAGGGCTCGCTCGGTCCCTGCTCGGCCGCGACTCGCTGCAGGAGGGCGATGGCGGCCGCCACGTCGACGCCGAAGTTCTCGTCCCGGGCGCCCGTCACGACCTCGGTGCCCGTGATGCGGGCGATGTGGCTGTGAAGGGCGTAGGTCGGCTCGAACACGACCGCCGTCCGGCCCGCTCCCCCGTAAGCGAGGAACAGGCACTGCAGCACTTCGTTCGACCCGTTGGCACAGAAGATCTGCCGCGGATCGACGTCATGATGGGCGGCGATGGCAGCCCGCAAGGCGCCCGCTCGGCGGTCGGGGTAGCGGTTGGCCTCGAGTCCGGTGACGGCGGCCGCCAACTCGTCGAGGAACTGCTGCGGCGGCGGCTCCGGTGCCTCGTTCGTGTTGAGGCGCGTGTCGACCTCGACCTGAGGCGAGTGATAGCCGCCACGGAGGGCGACGGCATTCGGGCGGGCGGCCGGGCGCGGCCCGTCGCCGGGCGGCTCGCTCATGGCTCGGTCTCGGGGGAGGGGTCGGAAACGGGCTCGCGGGCGCGGACCGCCATGGACTCGGCGTGAGCGAAGAGGCCCTCGGCGCGGGCAATGGCGGTGACGTGGGGTGCGACCGCAGCCAGGCCCTCACGGTCGGCTTCGACGACGTGCACCCGGCGAAGGAAGTCCTCCACGCCGAGAACACTCGAGAACCGCGCCGAGCGAAACGTCGGCAGGACGTGTGACGGGCCGGCGATGTAGTCGCCGATCGACGCCGGCGACCAGGGACCGAGAAACACCGCCCCGGCATTGCGAACGAGCGGGACGAGCCGCCCTGGATCGGCGCAGCAGAGCTCCAGGTGCTCCGGGGCGATCTCGTTGGCAACGGCCATCGCCTCCTCGGGGCCGTCGACGAGCACGGCGTAGCCGCCGGAGTCGAGCGTCGAGGAGATCTCGGCCCGGCGCGGTGCCGTCTCGACGTAGCGGCCGATCGCCTCATTGATCGCCGCCAGCGCGGACTCCGACCAGGTCACGAGCCATGCCAACCCGTCTGGGCCGTGCTCGGCCTGGACGACCACGTCAATGGCGGCGCACTCGACCGGTGTGGAGTCGTCCGCCACGACCACCACCTCTGACGGGCCCGCAAAGGCAGCGGGTACTCCGACGACCCCTCGCACTTCCTGCTTGGCGATGGAGACGTAGCGGTTGCCGGCACCGACGATGACGTCGACGGCGGCGATCGACTCGGTTCCGTAGGCCATGGCAGCGATCGCTTGGGCGCCGCCAACGCGATAGACCTCGTCGACGCCCACGAGGTGGGCTGCGGCGAGGATCTCGTCGGGCACGCGACCATCGGCTCCGGGAGGAACACACAGGACGACGGCGCCGGCGCCGGCAACTTTCGGCGGGATGGCGGTCATGAGGACACTCGAGGGGTACAGGGCGCGCCCGCCCGGGACATAGACGCCCGCCCGAGCCACCGGGATCTCGAGGTGTTCGATGCGGATGCCGTTGCGTTCGTAGACGCCGGAAGGAACCGCCCGCCAGCGGTGAAACGCCTCGACGGAGTCGGAAGCCGCCGCCAGAGCTACGAGCAGCTCAGCCGGGATGCGGCCGGCGGCTGCGGCCAGCTCCTCGGCCGGGACCCGAAGCGTGTCGATGTCGGCCCCGTCGAATCGGCGGGTGTAGTCGCGCACGGCTTGGTCCCCGCCCGCCCGGACGCCCGCCAGGATCGCCCGAACCTCGGCGACGGGGGCTTCTCCGGTCAGGTCCGGGCGAGGGAGGCGGGACCGCAATTCGGACGCGGCGCCGCGCAGGTCGAGGACCTTCAGCATGGTGGCGAAGCGTAACCGACACCTGTGGCCGGCTCTCCGGCCCGTCATGGCCGGCGGGCGGCCTAGCGGGCGGACGGCGACGGCAGCCCGGGCAGAATGCATCCATGCCAACGGATCTCGCCGAGCTGTCGTCGATCGCCTCCACACTCGACCAGATCACCCAACGAGTGGCCACGATCGCGGAGCGCGCCTATGACCAGGGCGAGGAGACGGTGTCCGGCGAGCTCTTCAGCGTCGAGCGCGCCTTGCAGGGCGCCAGGCGCCGGGTGGAGCGCCTGCTCGGCTAGCTGGCTGCGACGCCAAAACCCTGCCCAGACGCGCCGACGGCGCCCCGAAGGGCGCCGTCGGGAGCGGGTCGGGCGGCGGATCCCGAACTCCGCTCAGATGGAACCAGGTGGCGGGAACCGGTTCCAGCTGTCCACGTTAGCGCGCTCGAAGACGCGACGTCACGGCGATTGGCGGGTTTCTCCGGTTTGTCATCTTCGAAGTAACGGCCAATGCCGGGGGTACCCCTTCTACGGTACCGCCGAGCTGGGCGGATGGGCACACTTCGGCCAGGATGCATTCGCTGCATCGTGGACGCCGCGCAATGCAGACTTTGCGGCCGTGCAAGATGAGGCGCAGGCTGAGCGCCCCCCACTCGTCCTCGGAGATGAGTGCGCAGAGATCCGTCTCGACTTTGACGGGGTCGGTGTTCGAGGTCAGGCCGAGCAGCTTGGAGACGCGCAGCACATGGGTGTCGACCGGGAGGCCTGGTAGCCCGAGTGCCACGGAGCGCACGACATTGGCCGTCTTGCGCCCGACGCCTGGGAGCGACGTCAGATCCTCCATGGAGCTCGGGAAGTCCGACGGCTTCGGCCCGAAGTTGTCGATGAGGCCCTGCGCCATACCGATGAGGTGCGAGGCTTTCGAGCGGAAGAAACCCGTCGACCGGATGATCTCCTCCAGCTCCTCCCGATCGGCCGCCGCCAGCTGGCGCGGACCGGGGTAGCTGCGGAACAGGGCCGGCGTGACCATGTTCACCCGTTCGTCGGTGCACTGCGCCGACAGGATCGTGGCGCACAACAACTGGAAGGCGTTGCGGTGCTTCAGGGCGCAGAGCTCGCGGGCACTGCCGGGATAGGCGGCCGCCAGGAGCTCGCAGACGGCGGCGGCGCGCTCGGCGATGACTCTCTTCGACGGCCGGCGCCGGGCGGTCGAGCTCGACCCGCTCGAGCGAGGTGAGCGACGGGCCGGTGGAGTGGGCACGTTCGGATCGTACCGAGAGTGGGCCGAGCAGATCGCCGCCGGTAGGGTGCGGGCGTGCACCACGTGGAGGTCATGCGCCGGATGGGCGAGGCCGACATCGATGCTCTCACGCGCCTGCTCGAGGCTGCCTCGGCCGCCGACGGCCACCGAGCACTCGGCGAGCACAAGTGGCTCGATCTCGTCCAGGGCGGGCGGGCCGGGTTCGCCGGGTTCATCGCCCGGGAGACGGCGCACCGCCGCGTCATCGGGTATGCACAGATCAGCCGCGGCGAGTCGCACAGCTGGGCGGTCGAGTACGTCGTCCACCCCGACTGGCGCAACCCCGACCACGGCCTGCGCAGCGATCTCGTGCGGGCGGCCCTCGACGAGATCGCCCAGCAGGGTGGCGGTCACGTGCACGTGTGGATCCCGAAGCCCACTCCGGCCGACGACGCCGTCGCCGAAGCGGCCGGTCTGCAGCGCGGCCGCGACCTGTTCCAGATGCGGCGCCAGCTGCCGGTCGAGGACATGCACGCCAGCCTCGCCACCCGCCCGTTCCGGCCGGGCAAGGACGAGGAGTCGTGGCTCGCCGTCAACAACCGGGCGTTTCGCGGTCATCCCGAGCAGGGGCTCTGGACGCTCGACACGATGATCGAGCGGGAGCAGCAGGACTGGTTCGATCCCGAAGGCTTCCTCCTGTACGAGGTCGGCGAGGACCTCGCCGGCTTCTGCTGGACGAAGGTGCACGAGGAGGAGCAGCTGGGCGAGATCTACGTCATCGCCGTCAACCCCGACTATCAGGGCCGCGGGCTCGGAAAGCAGCTCGTGCTCGCCGGCCTCGGCCACTTGAGCGAAATCGGGCTGCCGACGGCGATGCTGTACGTCGACCGTGACAACGTCGAGGCGCGTGGGCTGTACAAGGCGTTGGGTTTCTTCGACGATCACGTCGACCGCGCCTATACGGCCGACATCGCCCCGGCCACGGTCACGTGAGCCGGTACGACCTCGATCGGGACGACATCGCCGCCCTGCTCGCCGGCGAGCCCGCCTATCGAGTGGATCAAGTCTGGGACGGCCTCCACCGGCGCCTGGCCGGGCCGGGGGAGCTGAGCGAGCTGCCGCGCCCCCTTCGGGCCGAGCTGGCCGCCATGCCGGCGTTGGCGCCCGCCTTCTCCCTCGCCGACGAGGCGGTGAGCGACCGCGGGCACACGCTCAAGTGGTTGCTGGCGGCGGCCGACGGCACGAGAGTCGAGACGGTGCTGATGGGGTATCGCGACCGCGTCACGGTCTGTGTGTCGAGCCAGGCGGGCTGTGCGATGGGGTGTGGTTTCTGCGCCACGGGACAGGCGGGCTATTTCCGCCAGCTCTCGAGCGGCGAGATCATCGAGCAGGTCGTGCGGGCGGCTCGCTACGCCCTCGATCACCGGTGGGGGCGACTCGGCAACATCGTGTTCATGGGCATGGGCGAGCCGCTCGCCAACTACCCGAACGTGCGATCGGCCATCGGGCGCCTGAACTCCGATCTGGGGATCGGGGCGCGCTCGATCACCGTCTCGACCGTCGGCATCGTGCCTGGAATCCGCAAACTTACGGCGGATCCGCTGCAGGTCAATTTGGCAGTGTCGCTGCACGCCGCCAACGACGAGCTCCGCAGCGAGCTCGTCCCGGTCAACCGCCGTTACCCGATCGCGAGTCTCATGGAAGCCTGCGAGGGCTACGTGCGCCGCACGCACCGGCGCATCTCGTTCGAGTGGGCCTGCATCGCCGGAGTGAACGACCGCGCCTCGGACGCCCACGAACTGGCGGCGCTGGCGGCACCGCTCGGCGCTCACGTGAACTTGATCCCGCTCAACCCGACGCCCGGCTACCTCGTCGCCGGCAGCACGCTCGAGGCAGTGACGACATTTCGCGACGAGATCGCCCGGCGAGGCATCAACGTCACGATCCGCAACACGCGCGGCCGGGACGTGAACGGGGCATGCGGTCAGCTCGCCGGCTCCGCCTTGGCGATCTCACACCGCCGCGCCTAGCGTCCGGCCATGGCCAGGACGTCGCAGCGCAGCCGGTCGACGGCCGAATCCGCCGTCACGGTCCGCCTCGACCTCGATTCGAGCGCGCCTCCGGTCGTCTCGACCGGCCTGCCGTTCTTCGATCACATGCTCGCCCAGCTGGGCAAGCACTCCGGCACGACCCTCGAGGTGCAGGCAACCGGCGACTTGCACGTCGATGCGCATCACACGGTCGAGGATGTCGGCATCGTCCTCGGCGAGGCGCTCGCCGAGGCGCTCGGTGACAAAGCCGGCGTGCGCAGGTTCGCCGCCGCCAGCCTCCCGCTCGACGAGTCGCTCGTGAACATCGCGCTCGACCTGTCCGGGCGCCCCTACCTTCGCTACGAGGTGGACCTCGGAGCCGACTCCGCACCGCTCGGCTCACCGCCGTTCGACCCGCAGCTGGCGGAGGAGTTCTGGCGCGCCTTTGTGAACGGCGCCAAGGTCACACTGCACGTGACGCTCGCCTACGGCCGCAACCCCCACCACATCCTCGAAGCATCCTTCAAAGGCGTCGCCCGTGCTCTACGCGATGCGATCTCGGTCGAGGGCGGCGGCGTTCCCTCGACGAAGGGCACGCTCTGACGTCTCGATGATTGCCGTCGTGGACTACGGGATCGGCAACTTGCGCTCGGCGGAGAAAGCTCTCCAACACGTCGGTGCGGACGCACGGCTCGTCGCCGATCCTGACGACGTCGTGGCGGCCGACGGCGTCGTGTTGCCCGGGGTGGGAGCCTTCGGCTCCTGTGCGGCGGCGCTGCGGAATGGGGGGTTCGAGGCAGCCGTCGGCGACGTCGTCCGGCGGGGGGTGCCGTTTCTCGGGATCTGCATCGGTTTCCAGCTGCTCTTCGAGGGGTCCGACGAGGATGCCTCGGCCCGCGGCCTCGGCCTGGTGCCGGGCTGGGTGCGCTCGCTCTCGCCGGCGGAGCGGTTGCCGCAGATGCAATGGAACCTCGTCCAGCCCGTCGGCGATCGCTCCTCGCGGCTGCTCGGCATCGGCGCCGATGGCGCCGGCCCGGCTCCGAAGTGGTTCTACTTCGTGCACTCCTACGCGCCGGTGCCGAGTGGCGAGGCCGAGGCCGGTGTCGTTGGGCGCTGCGACTACGGGGGCGACGTCGTGGCGGCTTACGAGCGCGGTTCGCTCTTCGGCACGCAGTTCCACCCCGAGAAGTCGGGGACGACCGGGCTCGAGCTGCTGGGGCGCTTTGCCTCGCTCTGCGGCGGGGGTTGAGCCCGTCATGGAGCTGTGGCCGGCGATCGACATCCGCGGGGGACGTTGCGTGCGTCTCATGCAAGGCGACTTCGACCGCGAGACCGCCTATGGCGATCCCCTCGAGGTGGCCGAGAGCTACGTGGCCGCCGGCGCCGAGCGCCTGCACGTCGTCGACCTTGACGCCGCCCTCACGGGCGTAGCGGCGAACCGGGACCTCATCGGCGCCATCGCCGGCCGCGTGGGCGTGCCCGTGCAGGCCGGCGGGGGAGTGCGCGACGAGGCGAGCGCCGAAGCGCTCTTTGCCCTCGGCGTGGCCCGAGTCGTGCTCGGCACAACCGCCGTGCAGCAGCCGAGCATCCTCGAAGCTCTGGCGCAGCGTTGGCCTCACGCCGTTCTCGCCGGCCTCGACTACCGGCGCAGCGTCGCCGGCGTACCCGAGGTGGCGGTGCGAGGGTGGACGGAGTCGAGCGGCCTCAGCGTCGCCGATGTGCTCGCCGGGCTGAGCGACCTCCCGCTCGCCGGCGTCGTCGTGACCGACATCTCCCGTGACGGCACGGGCGACGGACCCGATCTGGCAGGGCTGGCGACGGTGCTCGAGTCCGGCGGCTTGGCCGTTGTGGCCTCCGGCGGCGTCGGCGGGACGGAGGATCTGGAGCGTCTCGCCGCCCTTGCAGCGGGCGGCCGCCGCCTCGAGGGCGTCATCGTCGGCCGGGCGCTCCTGTCGGGCAGACTCTCGCTCGCCGACGCCTTGGCGGCGTGCGGAACCAGCCCGTGAAGGCGGTCCGCGTCATCCCCTGCCTCGACGTCGATGGCGGCAGGGTCGTGAAGGGCGTCGAATTCGTCGACCTGCGCGACGCCGGCGATCCGGTGGAGCTGGCGGCCCGCTACGACGCCGAAGGCGCCGACGAGTTGGTGATCCTCGACATCACGGCGTCTTCGGACGACCGCTCGATCATGATCGGGATCGTCGAGCGGGCGGCGGAGGAAGTCTTCATCCCGCTCACCGTCGGCGGGGGCATTCGCTCGGTCGCCGATGCCCGCGCGCTGCTCCGCGCCGGGGCGGACAAAGTAGCCGTCAACTCCGCCGCCGTGTCGCGGCCCGAGCTGGTGGCCGAGCTGGCGGAGGAGTTCGGTTCGCAGTGCGTCGTCGTGGCCATGGACGTGCGGCGCCGGCCCGCCGGCCTGGCGGGCTTCGAGGTCGTCACTCACGGGGGGCGGCGGCCGACGGGTCTTGATGCCGTCGAGTGGGCGCGAGCCTGCGCCGGCCTCGGCGCGGGCGAGCTCCTCGTCACGTCGATGGATCGCGACGGAACCGAGCACGGCTACGACCTCGAGCTGACGAAGGGGGTCAGCGAGGCCGTTCGCGTCCCGATCATCGCCTCCGGCGGAGTCGGCTCGCTCGCCGACCTCGTCGCCGGCGCCATCGAGGGCGGCGCCGACGGCTTGCTGGCAGCCTCGCTCTTCCATTTCGGGCACTGCCGCGTTGGCGAGGCAAAGACGTACCTCGCCGATCACGGCGTCGCCGTTCGTCCACCCGGCATGTGAGGCCAGGCCGCGGCGCGCAGTACCGTTGCGCGTCGTGCAGACCGATGAGAACAGGCCGGCAGCTCCCACGAGCTCCGGTGGCAGTGCCAAAGTGACGCCGAAGACCGCCGACGGCAAGCAGCCCGTGACGATGTTGAACGACCGCGTCCTCGTCAACCTCCCCCAGTCGGAGGGCGAGCGGCGGTCCCGTGCGGGCATCCTCATCCCTGCCACGGCGCAGGTGCAGCGCCGGCTGGCGTGGGCCGAGGTGGCCGCCGTTGGCCCGCACGTGCGCACGATCCGGGCGGGCGACACCGTGCTGTTCAACCCGGAGGAGTGTTTCGAAGTGGACGTGCAAGGTGACGAGTTCCTGATCCTGCGAGAGCGGGACGTGCACGCCATCGCTTCGGAGCGCATGGACGGCGGCACGGGCCTCTACCTGTGAGCGACTCGGTGGGGACGGCGAGCGGCACCGCGGCAGACGTCGCCTTCAACGCCGAAGGCCTCGTGCCGGCGATCGTGCAGGAAGCCGACACGCGTGAGGTCCTCATGCTCGCCTGGATGGACGCCGAGGCGCTGCGCCGCACGCTCGAGAGCGGGCGCACGTGGTTCTGGAGCCGCAGCCGCCAGGAGTACTGGTGCAAAGGCGAGACGTCCGGCGACCGCCAGTACGTCCGCGAGGTTCGCTACGACTGCGACGGCGACACCCTCCTCGTCCTCGTCAGGCAGGAAGGGCGCGGCGCATGCCATACGGGCGAGCGGTCGTGTTTCTTCCGCCTGCTCACCACCTGATGGCGCCCGATCGGGACGCCTTTGTCGCCCTCGCCGCCCGGCACCGAGTCGTGCCCGTGTGGCAAGAGCTCGTCGCCGACACCCTCACGCCCGTGGGGGCGTTCCGGTCGGTCGTTGGAGAGGGGGAGGGTTTCTTGCTCGAGAGCGTCGAGCACGGGGAGCGCTGGAGCCGCTTCTCCTTTCTCGGGCGCTCGCCCGTGGCCACGCTCGTGGCCCGCGGCCTCGAGGTGAGCGTCGAAGGCGACCTGCCCGTCGCCGTGCCCCTCGACCGGGGGATCCTCGCCGCCATCGAGCACATGGTCACCGAGCTGGGGTCACCGACGCTCTCGGAGCTGCCGCCGCTGCACGGAGGCATCGTCGGATACCTCGGCTACGACGTCGTGCGCGAAGTGGAGCGCCTCGGCGCGCCGCCCGAGGACGATCTCGGGATGCCCGACGCCGTCGTCTCGGTGATCGGAGAGCTCGCCGCCTTCGACCACTGGCGGCAGCGGGTGACGCTCGTCGACAACGTCGTCGTCGGGCGCACCGCCGGCGGGGCCCCCGATCTGGAAGCCGCGGTGGCCAGGTACGACGTCGCCGGCGAGCGGTTGGAGCGGCTTCGCAACGACCTGGAACGACCGGTGCCCGAGCCCCTCCTGCCACCACCCGACCGTGCGGAGCGATTGCCGGACAGCGACGTCCGGCGAGTCGTCTCCTCGGCTGACTACCAGCTGGCCGTGGAGGTGGCAAAGGAGTACATCCGAGCAGGCGATGCCTTCCAGATCGTGCTCTCGCAGCGTTTCGACCTCGAGCTCGGGTGCGACCCGTTCGACGTCTACCGCGTCCTGCGGCAGGTCAACCCGAGCCCCTACATGTTCTTCCTCCGCCAAGGCGGTGTGGCGGTCGTGGGTGCCTCGCCCGAGCCCCTCGTGCAGTTGCTCGGCGGGCGGGTGGTGTCGCGCCCGATCGCCGGCACGAGGCGGAGGGGCGCTTCCGAGGACGACGACCGCCGGCTCGAAGCTGAGCTCGTGGAGCACCCGAAAGAGGTGGCGGAGCACATCATGCTCGTCGACCTCGCCCGAAACGACGTCGGGCGCGTCGTCGCCTTCGGCACCGAGCACGTCGACGAGCTCATGACGGTCGAGCGCTACAGCCACGTCATGCATCTGACCTCGCAGGTCTCGGGCGAGCTCGTCGACGGGAAAGGGCCGATCGACGTGCTGCGAGCGACGCTGCCGGCCGGCACGGTGTCCGGCGCCCCGAAAGTGCGGGCCATGGAGATCATCGACGAGCTGGAGCCGACCAAGCGCGGGCCGTACGCCGGCGTCGTCGGCTACATCGACTTCTCCGGGAACCTCGACACCGCCATCACGATCCGGACGCTCGTGGCAACGCCCGACGGGAAGGCTTCGGTGCAGGCGGGGGCGGGCATCGTCGCCGACAGCGACCCGAAGGCCGAGGACGTCGAATGCTCCGACAAGGCGGCCGCCGTGCTTGCCGCCGTGGCAGGCGCGCGGAAGCTGGCGGCCCGCCGCGCTGTTATACAAGGCGATGGCTGAGCGCGCCGCGACCACCTACGAGGCGATCCGCACCGGCGCGGCGTGGCGAGCCGTTCCCCGCGACGGGGTTCTCGTCACCGGCCCCGGCGCCCTCGACTGGCTGCAAGGGCAGGTCAGCCAAGATCTCGCCCAACTCTCGCCAGCCGATTCCGCCACCGGCACGCCGTCGATCGACACGCTCGTGCTCTCCCCGCAGGGCAAGATCGAGTCGGCCTGCCGCGTCACGTCCCTCGGTCTGGACCGCTACTTGCTGGACGTGCGGAGCGGCTTCGGCGACGCCCTCTTCGACCGCCTCCGCCGGTTCAAGCTCCGCGTGAAGGCGGATCTCGAACGCTTGGAGCCTCTGGGCGTGCTCGAGGTGAGAGGACCAGCATCTCCGAGCGTGGCCGAGCTGGGCAGGCTGGCCGGTGTGGGCGCCGGCGCCGGCGCCGGCGGCGTCGGTTCGCTTGCCGAAGTGCTGGCCGTCGTCGACGTGGACTGGGACGGTTGGACCGGCCGGGACGTGATCTTCGTGGATGCGGCGGCCAACTCGCGGCCTTGGCCCCTCGCCCGTTCGATCGCCTCCTCGCTCGGGCTCGACTCTGCTTTCGCCGGCGCGGAGCCGGCTGCCGGCGAGCGTGTCGGGGCCTTGGCGGCGGGCGACGGGTCCGAGGCGGGCGATGCGTTCGAGGCGGCAAGGATCGAGGCCGGCGTCCCTGAGCTCGGCAGCGAGCTGAACGAGCGGACCATCCCGCAGGAGGCCGGCGAGCTCGTCGCCCGCGCGGTGAGCTTCACGAAGGGCTGTTACACGGGCCAGGAGCTGGTGGCGCGGATCGATGCTCGCGGCTCCAACACGCCACGTCGCTTGCAAGGCGTCGTCATCGACGCATCGCCGGGGTCGCCGTCGCGGCCCGACTCGACGCCGGCTCCCGGTGACGAGCTGCTCCTCGAGGGCAGCAGGGTCGGCGAGCTGACGAGTGTGGCCTGGTCGCCTGGTTTTGCGGCCTTCGTGGCCCTCGCGTACGTCAAGCGGGGGACGGCCGTTCCCTCCGAGGCGGTCGTGGCGCTGCGGGCCGGCACGGCTCCCGCCGCGATCCGAGTGCTCCCGCTGGTGAGCGGGTAGGTCGACCGTATGGCCGTCGTGCTCGCCCTTGCCGCCGCATTGTGCAACGCCCTCGCGACGATCTTCGAGCGCATCGGGGTCCAGAGCGCCCCAGCTGACGCCGCCATGCGTTGGAAGCTCATGGCCTACGTCCTCAGGCGCCCGACGTGGTGGCTCGGATTGCTCTCCATGACGGGGGCGTTTCTCTTCCAGGTGACGGCGCTCGACAAGGGCGGCCTCACGCTCGTTCAGCCGTTGCTCGTGACCGAGCTGATCTTTCTCGTGCTCATCCTGCGGGTCTGGTTCGGGCGCCCCCTGGGCTGGCGCGAAGCGGTGGGCGTCGTGCTCACGGTCGCAGGGCTGGCAACGTTCCTTGCCGTCTCGGACCAAGGAGGCGGCAACGCCATCCCCAACCAAGTCGGCTGGCTGCTCATGATGATCGCCACCGTGGGAGCCGTCGCCGTCTGCCTCATCGTCGCCCGAGTCGGCTCACGGCCGTGGCGGTCGGCTTGGTACGGCGCCGCCGCTGCAATCTCCTTTGCCGTGTGCGCGGCGTTCATGAAGGCGACGACGGTGTTGCTGGGCCATGGCGGTGTATCGGGACTGCTGACGCACTTCGAGACGTACGGGATCGCCGTCGCCGGCCTCGCCGGCCTCTTCTTCGCCCAGAACGCCTTCCACGCCGGCCCGATCACGGCGTCGCAGGCGTCGCTGCTGATCGTCGACCCCATCGCCAGCATCGTGATCGGCGTCGGGCTCTTCGGTGACAACCTCCGCGGCGGCATCGGGATACTGGCCGTGGACGCCATTGCGCTGGCTCTCATGTCCGTCGGCCTGTTCGTGCTGTGCCACTCGCCGCTGATCGTGAACACCGCCGCCGAAGACCGGCTCCGGCGTGTCCGTCCTGGCGTCAACTCACCGTCGGGGCTGCCGGCGTCGTAGTCGCCGTAGTGCTTGCCGGCGGCGTCGCCCGTCGCAGCGGTGCTCGACGCCCGTCGCCCTCGCCGTGGTGCTCGACGCCAAGGTGCGTGAGGTTGTGTGTGCTAGAGCCACGAAACCTCATGCACCTTGTCGCCCTCGACCTCCGTGAGCTCTGCCGTCTCCTGGCCGAGAGGCTCTTGCCCCTGCGGTGCCGTCAGCAGGCCGGCCGGCGGTGTGCCCAGGGGGCGGCTTGCTCGAGCTGGGCGGCGACCGCGATGAGCAGATCCTCTCGGCCGTAGGCAGCGACGAGCTGGATGCCGATCGGCAGGCCGGCGTCGTTCAGGTGGAGCGGCAAGGAGATCGCCGGCTGGCCGCTGACATTGAAGTGCGTCGTGAACGGGACGAGGGAGGCCGTGTGCGCTTGCGTGGCGAACGGGTCGCCGGCCGGCGGCTCGAGCTCGCCGACGAGCGGCGGCGGCTCGCCCAACGTCGAGGTGAGCAAGAGGTCGTGGTCCTCCCACCAGGCGGACAACTGCCGGGTGAAACGAGCGCCGGCCGCGGTCGCCTGCCCGAGGTCGACGGCGCTCATGCCCGCCGCCGTCGAGGCCATCGCCCACGTGAGGGGCTCGACGTCGTCTGGCCCCACTTCACGACCGAGCTGGGCTCCGAGCCCGAGAACCCGGAGACGCGTGTTGACGGCCCATCGCGCCATGAAACGACGCCCGCTCTCCGGGTCGATCGTCGGGTACTCCTCGGCCATGCGGTGCCCGAGGCTCTCGAGCAGGCCGGCGGCCGCGCCGACGGCGGCGACGCAGTCGGGGTGCAGGACGCCGGCCGGGTTGTGTGCCAGCACCCCGATGCGGAGGCTGTTCGGATGGGCCGTGAGCTCCTCGACGTAGGGACGTCTCGGGACGGGTGCGATCACCATGTCGCCGACGCCGGCGCCTTGGCCGACATCGAGGAGGGCGGCGGTGTCGCGCACGGAGCGGGCGACGACATGCTGGACCGACAGCCCGCTCTCGTCACCGTCGGGCCCGAGCGTGCTCCGGCCCCTCGACGGCTTCAGCCCGACGAGCCCGCACATGCTGGCGGGGATGCGGATCGACCCGCCGCCGTCGCTGGCGTGTGCCACCGCCACCATGCCGGCGGCCACGGCGGCGGCACTTCCGCCGCTCGAGCCTCCCGGCGACCGGCTCGTGTCGAAGGGGTTGCGAGTCGGCCCATAGGCGTGCGGCTCGGTGACGGGCACGAGGCCGAACTCAGGGGTGTTCGTACGCCCGAGGAAGCTGAAGCCGGCGCGCCGGTACCGGGCGATCAGCCACGAGTCCGCCTTGGCTCGCCAGCCGGCGTCCCGCAGCGCTCGATTGCCGTTATGGGCCGGGTCGCCGGCGGAGTCGGCGAAGAGGTCCTTGATGAGAAACGGCACTCCCGTGAAGGGCCCGCCGGGCAAGCCCGCCCGGATCTCGGCCAACGCCTCGTCGAAACGCCGGTGGATCACGGCGTTCAGCTCCCCGTCGACGGACTCGATCCGCGCGATGGCCGCAGTCGCCAGCTCCTGAGCACTGATCTGGCCGGACCGCACGAGGTCGGCCTGTGCGGTGGCGTCGAGCCAGAGAACGTCGTCCATGCGAGAGACGTTACCGATTGACCCCCGGCACCGCCGGGACGGCCTATCTCCGGCCGACTGGACGCGGAGCGACCCGACGGACGAGGACCGCCGGGCGCCCCGCCCATGGCGAGTGGACGCGGACGACCTGACCAGCGACCCAGCGAGCCGGCGAGCCAGCGAGCGAGCGGCGCAGCCCGGCCTCGGCGGCTCCCGTGGCGACCGATAGGCTCCCCCTATGTCGTCGTACCTCGACGGGATCCTTGCAGGGCACCGCGCCGAGGCTGCGAAGGACCGACGTGATCTCACTGCTTTGGTGGAGCGCGCCCGCGCCAGCCTGTCGACCGCAGAGCTGCGTCCTTTTGCCGCCAGCCTGCGCCGGCCGGACGGTCCGGCGATCATCGCCGAGGTGAAGCGACGGTCCCCCTCCAAGGGGGATCTTGCCCTCGATCTCGACGCAGGTGAGCTCGCTGCGGCCTACGAGGCCGGCGGTGCCGCCTGCCTCTCGGTGCTCACCGACGAACCGAATTTCGGCGGCTCGGCCGAAGACTTGGCCGCCGCCCGGGCCGCCACGAGCCTGCCGGTGCTGCGCAAGGACTTCACGATCTCAGCCGCGGACATCTGCGACGCCCGCCTCATGGGCGCCGACGCCGTCTTGTTGATCGTGGCAGCGCTCGGTGACGACGAGCTCCGCGGTTTCGTCGAGCTGGCGGGCGACCTCGGACTCGCGGCCCTCGTCGAGGTGCACGATGTCGACGAAGCCGGCCGCGCCGTTGACGCCGGGGCGGAGCTCATCGGAGTCAACCAGCGGGATCTCCGCACCTTCGAGGTCGACACCGCCCGAGCCGAACAGGTTGCGCGGAGCCTGCCCGCCGCTATGGTCAAGGTCGCCGAGTCCGGGATCGGGTCCCGCGACGATGTCGTCCGGCTGTGGGACGCCGGCTACGACGCCGTCCTAGTAGGAGAGTTGCTCGTGCGAAGCGCAGATCCGGCAGCCGCGGTGCGAGCTCTGCGCGCCGGCGAGCCCTCCGAGACCGCACCTCTGCACCCCGAGGTTCCTGCCTGATGTGGGTCAAGATCTGCGGCATCACGAGCGAAGAGGACGCCCTCATCGCTGTGGCCATGGGAGCGGACGCTGTGGGTTTCGTGTTCGCGCCGTCGCCTCGGCAGATGAGCCCGAGCGCCGTGCAGGCGATCGTCCGCCGCCTCCCGCCGGAGATCCTGACGGTGGGTTTGTTCCGCGACGAGCGGGCTCAACGAGTCGTCGAGATCGTCAACGGCGCCGGCCTCAAGGCGGCCCAGCTGCACGGCCACGAGAGCCGGGAGGACTGCGGTTATGTGGCCGTACGTGTGCCTCTGCTGATCAAGGCGTTTGCCGCCGGCGACGCCCGGCTGGAGCGAGCAGGCGAGTACGGGGCGCCGATCATCCTGCTCGATGCCCCCTCGCCCGGCTCGGGCAAGGTCTTCGACTGGCGGCTGGCCGAAGGCGCCCCGAAGGGTCGCCGCATCGTGCTCGCCGGCGGCCTCGACGCCGCCAACGTCGCCGAAGCCATCCGAACCGTGCACCCCTGGGGCGTGGACGTCTCGACCGGTGTGGAGGCGTCCCCCGGGAAGAAGGATCCGTCCAAGATCCGCGCCTTCGTGCAGGCCGCCCGTGCGGCGGAACCAGAGCCGTACGACCCGGAATTGCTCGAAGGTCCCTACGACTGGCAGGAAGAGTGATGAACCTCATCGGGGAGTTGATGCGGGAGCCATCTCCGTCCGGTCGCTTCGGCGAATTCGGTGGGCGCTTTGTGCCCGAGTCCCTCGTGCCGGCGTGTGATGAGCTCGACAAGGCCTTTCATTCCGCCTGGAGCGACCCGTCGTTCCGCAGCGAGCTCGACCGGCTGCTGCGCGAGTACGGCGGCCGACCGACGCCCGTCTACGAATGCCGGCGCCTGAGCGAGCGTCTCGGCGTCCGAGTGCTCCTCAAACGGGAGGATCTCAACCACACGGGCTCCCACAAGCTCAACAACGTGATCGGTCAGGCCTTGCTGGCCCAACGCATGGGCAAAACCCGCCTCGTCGCCGAGACCGGAGCCGGTCAACACGGGGTCGCCACGGCGACGGCGGCTGCGCTGTTCGGCATGACGTGCACGGTCTACATGGGGGCCGTCGACACCGAGCGGCAGGAGCTGAACGTCTTTCGCATGCGGTTGCTCGGCGCCGAGGTGCAGGCCGTCGAGAGCGGGAGCCGGACGCTCAAGGACGCCATCAACGAGGCGCTCCGAGACTGGGTGGCCACCGTCGCCACGACCCACTACTGCATCGGCTCGGTCATGGGGCCTCATCCGTATCCCTTCATGGTGCGGGAGCTTCAGCGGATCGTCGGGGACGAAGCTCGCCGGCAGTGTCGAGAGCTCTTGAACGCCGACCCTGATGTCGTCGTCGCCTGCGTGGGCGGCGGGTCGAATGCGGCCGGGACGTTTGCGGGTTTCGTCGATTCGGGCGCCCGGCTCGTGGGCGTCGAGGCTGAGGGCGGCGCCGCCATGAACCACGGAATCCCGGGGGTCGTCCACGGGATGCGGTCGCGTTTCCTCCAGGACGAGGACGGACAGATCCTCGAGGCCCACTCCATCTCAGCCGGTCTCGACTACCCCGGCGTCGGCCCCGAGCACGCCTTCCTCGGCGAGCTCGGACGTGCCGAGTACCAGGAGGCGACCGACGACGAAGTGCTCGCCGCCTTCCAGCTCCTCGCCGAGATGGAAGGCATCATCCCGGCGCTCGAACCGGCTCATGCTCTCGCCTGGGTGGTGCGAGAGGCCGGCCGCTCCATCCCGAAGGACTCGACGGTGCTCATCACGATGTCCGGCCGTGGCGACAAGGACGTCGCCCTCGTGATGGAACGGCTCTCCAAATGACCAGCCAGACGCTCGAGCTGAGCCTGCGCCAGCAGCGCGACGCGGGGCGCAAGCTCCTCATCCCCTACATCACCGGCGGGCTCGGCTCCGACTGGGTGGCGACGCTCGAGGCGGTGGCCGCCGCCGGCGCCGATGCCGTCGAGGTCGGGCTGCCCTTCAGCGACCCGATGATGGACGGTCCGATCATCCAGGCGGCGTCGGTGCGAGCGCTCGCCGGCGGAGCCACGGCGCAGGGCATCATCGCCGAGATCGCCACGGCCGACGTTGCCGTCCCGGTGGCCGTCATGACCTATTACAACATCGTCGCCCGCACGGGGCACCGACGCATGGCCCGGCTGCTGGCCGACGCCGGCATCTTGGGGGCGATCGTGCCGGATCTCCCCGTCGACGAGCTCGACGGATGGGGGGTGGAGGCCGACGATGCCGGTGTCGCCACGGTTCTGCTGGCGGCACCGACGACACCGGCTGAGCGGTTGCGGGAGATCGTCGCGAGGGGGCGGGGTTTCTTGTATGCCGTCGGTTTGATGGGTGTGACGGGGGAGCGGGCGGACCTCGCAACCAGCGCGGCGGAGATCGCTGCCCGCTGCAAGGCCGTCACCGACTTGCCGGTGCTCGTCGGCGTCGGCATCTCCACCCCCGCCCAGGCCGCCGAAGTCAGCCGCGTGGCCGACGGCGTCGTGGTCGGATCGGCATTCGTGCACCGCATCCTCGACGGCTGCGGCCCCGACGGCGCCGCCGCCCTCGTGAAGGAGTTCCGAGCGGCCCTCGACGCCTGACGGCTTCGCCAGCTGCGCCGGCCCCTCGAGCCCCCGAGCCCGCCGGCTCCCTCGAGCCCTCGAGGCCCTCGAGCCCCCGAGGTTGGTTGCATAGTTATGCACCAGGATGCATAATGATGCCATGAAATGCGGAATCGTCGGTGCGACGGGTTACCTCGGCGCCGAGCTGCTGCGGCTGCTTGCCGATCATCCGGTGCTCGATGTGGCCATCGCCCAAGCGGACTCGACGGCCGGAGCCGCTCTCGGCGACATCTACCCGGCGCTCGGCCGCGCCTACCGCCACCTCGTCGTCGACGGCCTCGAGATCGCCCCGCTCGAGCAGCTCGACGTCGTGTTCGTGGCGCTGCCGTCCGGCACGTCGCAGTCGGTCGTGGGGGCGCTCACCGGACGGGTGCCGCTCGTCGTCGACCTCGGGGCCGACTTCCGCCTGCAGGATGCCAGCGCCTACCCGCGCTGGTACGGCTGGGAGCACTCGATGCCCGAGCTGCTGCCGAGAGCGGTCTACGGCCTGCCCGAGATCTACAAGCGCCAGCTGAGCGGCGCCAGCCTGATCGCATCGCCCGGGTGCTACGTCACGGCGGCGGCGGTGGGACTGCAGCCGCTCGTCGCCGGCGGCCTCGTCGAGCCGACCGGGATCATCGTGGACGGCGCCAGCGGCACCTCCGGGGCGGGCAAGTCGACGTCGGCGAACCTGCATCACCCGCTCGCCAACGAGCGCTTCGTCGCCTACGGCGTGCTCGACCACCGCCACACCCCCGAGATGGAGCAGGTCATCGGCGCCGAGCTGCTCTTCACGCCGCATTTGGCTCCGATGACACGAGGCATTCTCACGACGTCGTATGCAAGGCCGGCGGCGCCGGTCACGACCGAGTCCCTCCTCGAGCGCCTCGCAGAGCGGTACGACGGCGAGCCCTTCGTCAACGTCATGGCCGGCCTGCCCTCGACGGCGGATGCCTACGGCTCGAACGTCGTCCATCTCACGGCTCGCGCCGACGATCGCACCGGCTGGGTGGTCGTCATGGCGGCGATCGACAACCTCGTCAAGGGTGGCTCGGGCCAGGCCATCCAAGCGGCCAACGTCGCGCTCGGCCTCGACGAAACCGCCGGCCTGCCCCTCGTCGGACTCTCCCCATGAGCGCGAGCGTCGGGGCCGAGGCCGGTCTGGTTGCGGTCCACGACCCGTCTCGGGCTGCGGCCGGGTTGCCGGTCTCCACGAAGGCGGCCGTGCTCTGCGACGCCCTGCCCTACATCCGGCGTTTTGCCGGCAAGGTGGTCGTGGCGAAGTACGGGGGCAGTGCCATCGGAGACGAGCAGGCAAGTCTCGCCCGCTTCGCCGAGGACATCGTGCTGCTGCGATCGATCGGGATGCTGCCGGTCGTGGTGCACGGCGGCGGCCCTCAGATCGGCGCCCTCATGGAGCGGCTCGGGAAGGTGCCGGAGTTTCGCGACGGCCTCCGGGTGACGGACTCCGAGACCCTCGACATCGCTCGCATGGTGCTCGTCGGCAAGGTCAATCGCGACATCGTCGGGGCCATCAACGTGCACGGGCCGCTCGCCGTCGGCTTGTCCGGGGAGGACGCCGGCCTGATCGTGGCGTCGCAGCGCGATCCGTCCCTCGGCTTCGTGGGCGACGTCGACTCGGTCGACTCCTCGATCATCCGCCGGCTCGTCGCCGAAGGACTCGTACCGGTCGTCGCCACGATCGGGTCGGATCTCGCCGGGCAGGCCTACAACATCAACGCCGACACCGTGGCCGGTGCGGTGGCCGAGTCGCTCGGGGCGGAGAAGCTGTTGTTTCTCACCGACGTCGACGGCATCCGGTCGGAGCCGGCCGACCCGGCGACGCTGATCTCCCGGCTCGGTGCCGACGAAGTCGGCGAGCTCATCGCCGCCGGAGTCATCGCCGGCGGGATGATCCCGAAGGCGCAAGCATGCGCCCGGGCGGTGCGGCACGGCGTCGCCAGCGCCCACGTCCTCGACGGCCGCGTCGAGCATGCCCTCATCCTCGAGCTGCTCACGCCGGAAGGAGTCGGAACCATGGTGGTAGCGAAATGACGTTGGAGACTTCGCAGACGGGCACCCTCATGGCGACGTACGCGCCGGCGCCCGTGACGTTCGTGAGCGGGAGGGGCACCATCCTCGAGGACGCCGCCGGCAAGCAATACCTCGACTTTCTCTGCGGGCTGGCGGTGACATCGCTCGGGCACGCCCACCCGGCGGTGGCGGAGGCAGTCGAACGCCAGTCCAAACGGCTCGTGCACGTCTCCAACCTCTTCGGGAACGAGCTGGCGGAGCCGCTCGGGCACGCCATCGACCGGCTCATCGGGGACGGCGAGCCGGCGGGCGGCAAAGTGTTCTTCGCCAACTCGGGAGCCGAGGCGAACGAGTGCGCCATCAAGCTGGCTCGGCGTTTCTTCAGCCGCTCGGCACCTGCGGGCACGGCGCCGGCGTTTGCCGTCGTGTCGGCACACGGGTCGTTCCACGGGCGGACGCTGGCGACGTTGGCGGCTACCGGCCAGAGCGAGAAGCACGTGGGGTTCGAGCCGCTGCCGGCGGGTTTCGAGCATGTGGGCTTCGGGGACGTCGACGCGCTGGAGGAGGCGACGAGCCGTGCAGGCACGGCCGCCGTCCTCCTCGAGGCGATCCAGGGCGAGGGGGGTGTCGTGCCGGCTCCGACCGGCTACCTGAAGGCCGTGCGCGATCTCTGCGACGAGCGCGGCCTGCTGCTCATCGTCGACGAGATTCAGACCGGACTCGGTCGCACCGGCCGTTGGTTCGCCTTCCAGCGCGCCGGCATCCAACCCGACATCGTCACGATCGCCAAGGCGCTCGGGAACGGGTTTCCCATTAGCGCCTGCTGGGCCCGCTCGGAGGTGGCCGCGGCGTTCCACCCCGGCGATCATGGCAGCACGTTCGGTGGCCAGCCGCTCGCGTGCGCTGCCGCCGCGGCCACGCTCGAAGCGATGGAGGCGATCGACGCCCCGCAGCTTGCCGCCAGCGCCGGCTCGCGGCTGGCGGCGGGGCTGGCTTCGATTCCCGCCGTTGCAGAGGTGCGAGGCGAGGGACTGCTGCTCGGGGCGGTGCTGGCTCCCGGGATCGATGCCAAAGCGGTCGTGGCGGCGGCGCTCCGGGCCGGGCTCGTCGTGAATGCCCCCGTGGCGGGCGTCATCCGCCTTGCCCCGCCGCTCACGGTCTCTGAGACCGAGATCGACCAAGCCCTTGTCATTCTCGGCAGCGTTCTGGAGGAGCTCTCATGACCAGGCACGTGCTCACCATCTCGGATCTCCGTCCAGGCGACCTGCGGGCGGTGCTGGCCCGTTCGGCCGCCACCGCTTCGTCGCCCGTGCTCGCCGGTCTCGGCGTCGCCCTGCTGTTCGAGCATCCTTCGGCCCGCACGCGCAACGCTTGCGAGATGGCCGTGGTCCAGCTCGGCGGGCACCCTGTCACGATTCGCGGCGAGGAGGTCGGCATCGACAAGCGGGAGACGGCCGAGGACGTCGCCCGCACGCTTGCCTGCTACCACGCCGTCATCGCCGCCCGAGTGGAGCGTCATGGGACCCTCGAGCGGATGGCTGCCGCCCTCGACGCCGCCGAGGTGAACGTGCCCGTCGTCAACCTCCTCTCCGACCTCGAGCACCCCTTGCAGGCGATCGCCGACGTCCTCACGATGAAGCAGCACTTCGGCGACCTCGAAGGGCGCGTCGTTGCCTACGTAGGTGACGCCAACAACGTCTGCCGGTCCCTCGTGGGGGCGGCTACGGCGCTCGGAGCCTCCGTGCGGATCGCCTCGCCGAGCGGTTATGGGCTCGGCGACAAAGAGGCGGCCCCGCTTCCGGACAACCCACTCGTGGAGTCCTGCACCTCGCCTCAGGACGCAGTGAAGGGGGCCGACGTCATCTACACCGACGTCTGGGTGTCGATGGGCCAGGACGAGGAGAAAGCAGCCCGCCGGCGTGCCTTCCAGGGTTTCACCGTCGACGAGGCGCTCGTGTCGCTGGCCTCGAGCAGCGCCATCGTGCTGCACTGCCTGCCGGCCCACCGGGGCGAGGAGATCACCGACGGAGTCCTTGGCGGACCACAGAGCTTCGTGTGGCAGCAGGCTGCCAACCGCATGCACGCCACCCGTGGCTTGCTCGAGTTCCTCATGCTGGAAACAGAGGCGAGCGGCTTCCACCACGAGCACAGTGTGGAGGTGCCGGCATGAGCGAAGCATCGGTGGCAGGTGACGGCGATGGCATCAGCAGCGCCGACGCCGGCCGGCGGGTCTCGAAGGCTCGCCGGCGCCATGTCATCGGCCAGCTGCTCTCCGATCACACCGTCACGAGCCAGGAGCAGCTCGCCGACCTGCTCGCCGCCGAGGGGATCTTCGCCACGCAAGCGACCGTCTCGCGCGACCTCGAGGAGATCGGGGCCCTGAAGGTACGCGTGCCCGGCCTCGAACGAACCGTGTACGCCCTCGCCGAGCTACCGAAGGATCACGTCGTGCCGACGGACCACCTGCGGCGAGTGCTCGGGGAGTGGGTCGTGGACGTGGCGTCCTCCGGCAACCTCGTCGTCCTGCGGACGCCGCCAGGTTCGGCCCACGTCGTGGCCTCGGCACTCGACCGGACGAGCGTGGACGGCGTCATCGGGACCGTCGCCGGCGACGACACCGTGCTCGTCGTGGCCGCCGTCGAAGGTGGTGGCGCCGCCCTCGCTGACCGGCTGGCCGACATCGCCGGCTTGTAGGCGGACCGGCAGGGCCCGACGAAACGCGTAGCAAGTCAGATCACTACGCTCGGCCACGAGTCGAGGGAAACGGCGCCAGGCGCCGAGAAGGAGTCGGATCAGATGGGAAAGCGCGTCGTGCTCGCCTACTCGGGTGGCCTCGACACTTCGGTCGCGGTGCACTGGCTCGGAGCCGAGCTCGGCTACGAGGTCATCGCCGTCGCCGTCGACGTCGGCCAGGGCGGCGACCTTGGGCCGCTGCCGGCACGGGCGATCGCCGCCGGCGCCATCGACGCAGTCGTGATCGATGCGAAGCACGAGTTCGCCGCCGACGTTCTCGTGCCCACGCTGGCGGCCAACGCCCGCTACGAGGGCCGCTACCCGCTCGTCTCGGCCCTTTCACGGCCGGTCATCGTGAAGCATCTCGTGGAGACCGCCCGGCGCTTCGGGGCCGTCGCCGTCGCCCACGGCTGCACCGGCAAGGGAAACGACCAGGTCCGTTTCGACGTGGCGACCCGGGCACTGGCGCCCGATCTCGAGATCGTCGCTCCCGTACGGACCTGGGGGATGACCCGCGAGCAGACCATCGACTACGCCGAGAAGCACGATCTGCCGATCACGATCTCGCGGGACCGCATCTACTCGATCGACGAGAACCTCTGGGGCCGCTCCATCGAGTGCGGCATCCTCGAGGACCCGTGGGAAGCCCCGCCCGCGGACATCTACACGCGCACGGTGCCGACGGCGACCGAGGTGACCGAGATCGTCGTCGGCTTCGACGGGGGCGTGCCCGTCAGCCTCGACGGCGAGCAGCTCGGGCTCGTCGAGCTCATCGGAAGGGTCGATGCGGCCGCCGGCTCGATCGGCTTCGGCCGCGTCGACATGGTGGAGGGACGCCGTGTGGGCATCAAGAGCCGGGAGATCTACGAGTGCCCGGGAGCGCTCGCCCTCATCGCCGCCCACCTCGACCTCGAGGGCATGACGCTCGAGCGCGACGTCGCCCACGAGAAAGCCCGGCTCGAGCCGCGCTTTGCCGAGCTCGCCTACGACGGCCACTGGTACTCGCCACTGCGCGAGGCCGTCTCGGCGTTCATGGCGAGCACGCAGCGGTTCGTCACGGGCGAGGTGCGCCTCCGGCTCACGCCCGGCGGCGGTCTCGAAGTCGTCGGGCGCCGCAGCCCGGTGGCCCTCTACGACCACGGCCTTGCGACCTATGACGCCGCCGACTCGTTCCGCCACGGGGATGCGGAGGGTTTCGTGCGGTTGTTCGGGCTCGGGATCGAGACCTGGGCGGCCCGTCAGGGCGCTCTCGGACAGACGCCCAGCTCATGACGCTGTGGGCGCCTCGCATGGGCGTTCCCCCTGCCGAGGACATGATGGCGTTCACGGCGAGCTTGGCATTCGACCGCCGCCTCGCCTCGAGCGACGTGGAGGGATCGATGGCGCACGTTCGAGGGCTCGGGCGAGTCGGCATCCTCGATCCCAACGAGACGACGACGCTGCTCGAGGCGCTCCAGCGCGCCGGAGACGAGCTGGAGCGGGGCGTCTTCGAGTTCCACCCGGGAGACGAGGACATTCACACGGCGATCGAGCGCCGCGTGAGGGAGCTCGCCGGGGACGTCGGCGCCAAGCTGCACACGGGCCGGAGCCGCAACGACCAGGTGGCAACAGCGCTGCGCCTGTACGTGCGTGAGGAGCTCGGCCGGATCGCCGAGCTGATCCTCGAGTTGCAGCGGACCCTGCAGCGGCGGGCGACCGAGGCCGGTCAGACCTATCTCCCCGGTTACACGCATCTGCAGCGGGCGCAGCCCATCCTGCTCGCCCATCAGATCCTGGCTCATGGGTGGGCCTTCGCCCGCGATGTCGATCGGCTGCTCGCCACGCTCGAGCGCATGGATGTCTCCCCGCTCGGTGCGGCCGCCCTTGCCGGGAGCTCCCTTCCGCTCGACGCAGATGGTGTGGCGGCCGATCTGGGTTTCTCGGGGCGGTTCGAGAACTCGCTGGATGCCGTGAGCGATCGCGACTTCCTCGCCGAGGCGCTCTTCGACATCGCCCTCATCGGCGTCCACCTCTCGCGCATCGGCGAGGAGATCGTCATCTTCTCGACCGAGGAGTTCGGTTTCATCCGACTCGACGACGCCTGGGCGACCGGCAGCTCGATGCTGCCCCAGAAGAAGAACCCGGACGTCGCCGAGCTGGCTCGGGGCAAAGCAGGAAGGCTGATCGGGCACCTCGTCGGCTTCCTCACGACCCTGAAGGGGCTCCCGCTCGCCTACAACCGTGACCTGCAGGAGGACAAGGAGCCGTTCTTCGACGCCGCCGACCAGGTCAGCCTCGCTCTTGTCGCCGTCGAAGGGCTGCTGGCGACCGCCAAGTACGACACCGAGCGCATGCAGGCCGCAGCCGAGGGTGCTGCCATGGCGGCCGTCGAGCTGGCCGAGTGGCTCGTGGCCGCCGGCATGCCCTTCCGTGACGCTTACGACCTGGTCGGAGCGCTCGTTCGCGAGTCGATCGACCGCGGCGTTCCCATGGCTGAGCTCATCGAGTCGCACCCTGCGTTCGGGACCGCCGCGCTCACGCTCCTCGAGCCGGTGGCGGCGCTCCGGCGGCGGCGTACGGCCGGAAGCTCGGGGCCGGAGGCCGTCGCCGTCCAGCTCGAGCGCTTCGCCGCCCGTCTGAAGGAAGACACCGAGCGGGTGGCGCACTGGCGGCGCTGAAGTCCGCGGATCTGCGGCGTCTCCTCGCCGGCGATCCCGTCGAAGTCGCACCAACGCTGCTCGGGATGGTCCTCACCGCCGGCGACGTCTCCGGGCGGATCGTCGAGGTGGAGGCGTATCGAGGGTCGGAGGACGCCGCCTCGCACGCCTTCCGGGGCCAGACGGCTCGAAACGGCGTCATGTTCGGCCCTCCCGGGCACCTCTACGTGTACTTCACCTACGGAATGCACTACTGCTGCAATGTCGTGTGCCGTCCTGCCGGCATCGCCGGTGCCGTCCTGTTCCGGGCGCTCGCGCCCTTGAGCGGTCTCGACGAGATGCGCTCCCGGCGTCCGCGCGCCCGCTCCGACCGGGACCTGTGCTCGGGCCCGGGCAAGCTGTGCCAGGCGCTCGGCTTGAGCCGCGAGCAGGACGGGGTCGACTTGCTCGCCTCGGCGAGCGCCGTTCGGCTGCACGACGACGGCGCCGGCGTGGCTGGCAGTGACGTCGCCCTCGGGCCCCGCATCGGTCTGTCTCCGGCGCTCGCAAGTGTTGCCGAGCCATGGCGGTTCTGGGTGTCGGGCGACCCGAACGTGTCCCGGTGAGCAGCAGCGCCGCCTTCGTGAAGAGCGCCGGTGTACGGCTTTCTCACCCGAAACCGCACGGCCCTTCCGAGCGCCCCGTTACTCTGACAAGGTTCCGTCGGTGTCGAACCCGCGTTCCGCCGTCCCTGCAGCCCGTTCCGGGCTCAGTTGGACGCTTCGGTGAGCGGGGACTACAGTTGACAGAAGACGCGGCTCTGTTACTATCAAGAGCCGCTCAGAGCGGACTTCTGCTCTGAACCGGCCCCCCGAGGCAGGCGAAACGCCTGCGGATGGGGGTCTCAAGGTGGGCACTTCCTTCAGGGAAGCATCGCCCGCCGAGCGCGGTGGCACCTCCTTCCGTAAGGAAGCGTGTCCCGCCGTCGCTCTTTGACAACGGAGAAGGAACAGCCAAAAATCAGTGCGGGCAGCCGTCTGTGCTCTTTCGAGCGCACACGGTTGCTAGAAGTCAATGCATTGGAAAACGGACAACAAATTTCCGTTTCTGATGCCAGTCGGCAAAGGGGGACCGTTTCCCCGATGCCGGCTCTCCAGATCAAAGCGTCGGGAAGGAAACTTCTCGGTGCGAGATCTCGATGGAGAGTTTGATCCTGGCTCAGGACGAACGCTGGCGGCGTGCCTAACACATGCAAGTCGAACGGAGTCCATCCGGTGGCAACACCGGAGAAGATTCAGTGGCGAACGGGTGCGGAACACGTGAGCAACCTGCCCCGAAGATCGGGATAACGGTGGGAAACTACCGCTAATACCGGATATCCCCACGAGATCGCATGGTCTTGTGAGGAAAGGATTACCGCTTCGGGAGGGGCTCGCGGCCTATCAGCTTGTTGGTGGGGTAATGGCCTACCAAGGCGACGACGGGTAGCTGGTCTGAGAGGACGATCAGCCACACTGGGACTGAGACACGGCCCAGACTCCTACGGGAGGCAGCAGTGGGGAATCTTGCGC
>JBEKYM010000020.1:0-126605 GCA_049510975.1 Acidimicrobiales bacterium | reverse complement strand
GAGCCGATTCTGAGCGCCGAGTCGGCATGCGTCACCGAACTTACGGACAGGAGTCTTCAGCACTCGCATGGGCAGCTCCGTGGCGCCCAAGAGGAAATGTCACAATGTCGAAGTGTCAGGAGCAATGTCCGGCGGGGTCGTCAGCTCCGTCTCAGCGCCAGATATGCCCGAGCTGTTGGGCGAGCGGCGCACGATGTGGTGGCTGTTTGCTGCCAACACCGTCGGCCAGGCCCTGATGTGGGGGTGCGGCTATCTCGGATTCGTAAGGCTGGCAGGCGAGCTTGGTGGCCTCGGCCCGACGCCGTCGGTGCGAGTGGTCGATGGGTTGCAGTGGACGGCCGGTGTCGCCTTTGTCGTCGTGGTCACCACAGCCCTGGTGACCACGGGCCGCGCTGTCGTCGGTTGGAGCCGTCTCGCACGAATTCAGAGAGTCGGGGCGTGCGTGGTGTTGGTCCTCGCGCTGCTCGTCGTGGCGCTCCTCGCGTATTGGATTTACGACTTCGTCACGACGCCATGGGAGTTCTGAGCTCTCGAATCCCGCCCGAGGAAAGGGCGGGCGGCGCGGTGTCGAGACGCTCAGGATGACGGATCGAGTAGGACGGGAAACCCCGGTCAGCTCGTAGGCAGCTGCGCCGGTGCCGGCGAGCCGGCGGCTACCTCGGCCTTGAGGGCGGCGAACTCCTTGTCCACCTCGGCAGCCGACCCGGCTTCGTCGAGGTCCTTCTGGATGTCGTCGGTAGTGCCTCCAACGTCCTCGAGCACTCCGGACTGGAGCAGCTCGTCGACAGCGCCGGCGTGCGCCTGCATCGAGGCGATCTTGTCCTGGGCACGCTGGAGCATCTCCCCGGAGTCGCTGAAGGTGCTCGAGATGCCGGCAGCGCTCTCGTTCACGGAGCTGACCGCCTTCGCCGCTGTGTACTGCGCCTTCATCACCTCTTTCTGGGTCCGGAAGTCGTTGACCTTCTTCTGCAGGGCGGCAAGGGTCTGCTCGAGCCCCTGTTCCTGCTCGGCCAGCTGCTGGCGCTGGGGCTCCATGGCGTCGATCTGGGCCTGGGCAGCGGCCTTGCGGGAGAGAGCTTCCTTCGAGAGGTCGTCCTTGCCTTGGACGATCGCCTCTTTCGCCTGGTCTTGGAGGTGGTTGACCGAGTGCTGGAGCTGTTGCTCCTGCAGCTCGATCTGCTTGCGCGAGGCGGCGATGTCGACGAGCGCCCGACGGACCTGGGTGAGCTGGTCGAGCATCTTCTCGTAGGAGAGATCGATCATCTCGTCCGGCTTTTCGGCCGCATCGAGCGCCTTGTTCGCCTTGGCCTGGAGAATGTCATGGGCCTTTTGGAAGAGGGTCATTGGCGATCTGCTCCTTGTCGCTCGTGGACGTCCGCACCCATCCGGCGCGGGCCAGCACCATGCCGACGGTTGGCGCCGGTACCGGCGCGGATGTTCCGGGAGGTTATCGCCCGCTGCGACAGGGGATCGGCGCGACCCGGGCGGTCGGCGACGAGTGGGTGGTCATCCCGGGTCATTCTTGAGGAAGTGTGAGAAGAAGTGTGATCGCCTGCTGCTGGGTGAGAGCGCGGCCGACAGCAAGCTCCGCGTCCCACTCGTGGCGTGGCACTGTCGCACGGGCCGGGGCCAAGAACCGTTCGAGCAGTGCGGCTTCGGTTTCCAATCGCGGCATTCCCGCCAGCTGCCGGAGCGTGTCGGCGGAGCCGGAGAGGCGGGCCGCACGCGGACCATCGCCGAGCTCGGCAGAGACGCAAGCGGCGAGCTCCAGACTTGTCGTGAGGAATCCCGTATTGCCGGCGTTGACGACGAAGTCGAACGTGGAGCTCAACACGTCGCAGGCCAGTCGCGCTCGGCCGGCGCGCAGGTTGACGGCTGTGAGGGCGAGTTTGTCCAGAGCGATGCCGAGCAGGTCGCCCTGCTGTTGGTCGAGCGTGAGCGCCTCCTCGAGAACGGCCGTGGCGCGCGCGAGATTGCCGGCCTTGGCTTCCACGTTGCCGAGGTTGGTCAGGGCGGCGGCGAGCCGGAGGTTGCTGCCGATGTCGCGGGCGATGGCGGCGCTGTCCTCGAGCAACGATCGGGCGAGATCGAGATTGCCGAGTTGGCTGTGGGTGGCGCCGAGACTGTTGAGCTCTCTGGCCTGCTGGCCCCGGTCGCCGGCGGCGCGCCAGATTGCCAGGCTCTGCTCGAACAGTGAGATCGCCGTTTCGTCCTCGCCTTGCTGTGTGAGGAGAACGCCAAGTCCGTGCGCCACGCCAGCGAGCGGCGCTCCGCCCTCATCCGAAACCAGCTCGATTGCCACCTGCAGCCACCGCCTCCCCTCCGCCGCGTGACCGTGTTGGTGCCAGAAGGCGAACAGAGCCTGCACGAGCCGCATGCCGATGGCTGCGCGCTCACCATCCGCCGGTTCCGCAGCCTGGGTTCCGAGCGACCAGCTCAACGCGGCGCGCAGATTGTCATGTTCGGCTTCGAGGCGGTCCAGGGTCAGCAGCTGGGCAGGGCCGAACATCTGCTGGCGGGCTTGTTCTGCCAGTGCCGCGTAGTGGGCGCCGTGCCGGCTGCGAGTCTCCTCAACCTCACCGGCCTCGGCAAGCCGTTCGAGCGCAAACTCGCGAATCGTCTCGAGCATGCTCAGACGCGGCTCGCCGTCGACTCCCTCAGTTGCCGTGATCAAGCTGACATCGATCAGCTCCCCGAGCAGCTCCAGCGGATCGATCCCCGATGCCTGGCTGTCATCGGGCACGGCCACGGCCGCCAGGGCATCCAAGTCGAAGCCACCGGCGAACACCCCTGCTCGTCGCAGCAGGTCCGCAGACTCGTTGGTCAACAGGTCATAGCTCCAGGCGATCGTCGAGCGCAGGGTTCGCTGACGCGTTGGGCGGCCGACGCCCGCGGCGGCGAGCCCGAGACTGTCGTCGAGACGGGCGAGGAGTGCTTTCGGCGCCAGCAGCTTCACTCTTGATGCTGCCAACTCGATGGCGAGCGGCAGACCGTCAAGGCGGCGGCAGATGGCCGCGATGGCGCCAGCGTTGTCCTCGGTCATGACGAAGTCCGGCCGGACCATCGTCGCTTGCTGGACGATGACGAAGTCCGGCCGGACCATCGTCGCTTGCTGGACGAACAGCTGCACGGCGCCGCACGCCTCCACCGCTTCGAGGACGCTTTCGCGGGTCGTCTCGAGCGGCGAGATGGGCAGCTCATGCTCACCGGGGAGATGCAACGGGCGCCGAGATGTCACGAGAATCAGCAGCCGTGGGGCGGCGTCGAGCAGCGCGGCCACGACTCCGGCAGCGCCGTCCAGCTGCTCGAGGTTGTCCAGCACCAGTAATGCCTGACGGTCACGGAGATGGTCCGTGACGGCTGCGGCACCCTCCCCGCTGACGTTCAGGTCGGCGGCGATGGCCTTCCACATCCCCCCGGCGTCGTCGACGGCCGCCAAGGCAACGAAGAAGACGCCGTACGGAAACGCCGCCTCCAGGGAGGCAGCTGCGGCTAAGGCAAGCCGTGTCTTGCCCACCCCGCCGGTGCCCGTGAGCGTGACCAGCCGCACACTCGGCCGGGCAACGATTGCGCCGATCTGTTCCAGCTCCTGCTCCCGGCCAACGAGTTGTGTCGCCGACGCCGGAAGGTTCGTCGGAGCCCCCAGGCTCTTCAACGGCGGGAACTGCTCTGGCAAACCGCTCGCGGTGAGCTGATAGATGTGTTCCAGCGCCTCGATGTCTTTCAGCCGGTGCAGACCTAGGTCGCGTACGGAGACATCGGCGGGGAACTGCGACTCTGCCAGCCGCCGGGTCGCATCGGACAGCACCACCTGGCTGCCGTGGGCGACCGCGGCGATCCGGGCCGCCCGGTGAACGTCCAGGCCGATATAACCGTCTTCGTGCCGGGTCGGTTCCCCCGAATGCAGGCCCATCCGGACTCTGACGGCAGCGCCGGCCGGCCATTCGTTTCGGGCGAGATCGCGCTGCGCGGCGACACAACAGGCGACCGCATCGGCGGCCGACTCGAACACCACGAAGAAACTGTCACCCTCGGTTCCCATCTCATGGCCCCGGTGATCCGAGATTGCCGAGCGCATCACGGTGCGCTGAACCGAGAGCGCCTCGCCATAGCGATCACCGAGTCGGCTCAGCAGCGCCGTCGAGCCTTCGATGTCGCTGAAGAACATGGTGATGGTTCCCGTCGGAAGCTCCCGCACTTCCCGATTATCTCCGCCCCAGAGCCGGCCGTCATCCACCTGGTTCCAAGTGGCCACCGACCGAACCCGCCTCGAGGATGCATTCGCAGATACGCGCAGGGGACCCACGTCGGGAGTTGGCGGAAACCACACGGCGAAGCGGCGGCTCGACAGGTCCGCCTCGATACCGCAGGTATCAGGGTTGTCCGGGCGGACCCACGTCGGTGTTGTACACGTTGACGCCGAGGTAGACGAAGCCCTTGGTCTCGGTCTTGTCGTCGGCCGAAAGGTCGCACCACGCCTCGGCTCCAACATCCCAGGAGTTGATGGAATGGCAGGGAGGGGTCGTCATGCTTCCGCGAACCGTCGGGGCGGCGTCGTCTGGCAGCGTCAGGTCAAACGCAACGTCCTTTGCATCGCCCGCCTGGAGTTCAACACGCTCATCGAGCACAACTTTTGGAGCCACCACTTGGGCCTCCAGCCCTTTCTTGGCCGGGACAGTCGCAGCAAAGAAGACGGCGAGCTTGGTCACCGTCATCGCCTTTGTCGGCCGGAGGAGGATGTTGCCGGTGATGGTCTCGCCAGGGCGGAACGTGCGGGTGGACAGCTCGAGGTCGATGCAACGCTCACCGTTGTAGCGGGTTTCGGCGGTCGCCTCGACGGCAAAACGCTCCGGGCCCACGAGCACCTCGACCGGTGCCACCGCCTTCACGTCGATGCCGAGATGCCGATCGATGATCGCTCTGACCGACCACTTCACCTGATCGCTCGCGGAGGGCAGACCGTCCTCCGGAACGCGAAGGCTGACGACGTGCTCGCCCGGCACCACCTTTCCATCGGCGAACACGATCGGCACCTCAGTGACGACGACGTCTTCGTGCACAAGGCTGTCGTGACTGCCATGGCCCGCCACGACGTCGATGTCGGTGTACCGGTGCAGGGTGGTCCGGACCAACCGCACCTTGGCCGCTCTGACCTTGCGGTCAGGGTTTCCCGTGATGTTCACGACGGCGTTCACGGTGCCCCCGAGCACCGTCGGTGAATTTTGGGTCGTGACGGCCAGTGCCAGAACCCCGTCCGATGACATCGTGACCTACCTGCTTTCGGACCTCGACCTGCCCGGTCGCTTCACGCTTGGCTGCGCAGAGTACCACCGTGACGATTTGTGCGAACCAGCGAGCACGACGGATCGAGGAAGGAAGTCGTCCGGGTGCCGGCGATGCTTTCGAGGCCAGCCTGCTGGTGTGGCAGGCCTCCGCCGTCAGGCGCGTCGCCTGGCCGGCCGGCGCCGTGCCAGCTGCCTCTGGCGAGGCTTGCCGGTGCTCTCGGTGGACGGCTTCCCGACATTCACGACTTGGACCGGCAGATCGCCAGCGGCTGCGAGGATCGCGGCGACGACGGTCTTCCTGGACGCCCGTGAGAACCGGGAACGGTGCCCAGCCCCGATCACGAGCTGGGAGGCGCCGGCCGTGCGCGCTGCCTCGACCAGTCCGGAGGCGGTGTCGTCCGCCCTCAGCTCCAGCAACGTCCCCTGCAGCTCTTGGAGGAGTCGCCGATCCTCATCGAGTCGGCCGATCGGCGGCCGCCCGAGATTGTCGACGTCGCGGACGTGCACGCCGATGACGGGCGCGTTCGACAGTTCGGCGAGTTGGGCGGCATAGCGGATGAGCCATTCGTCGGCGGACGACCCCTCAAGGCCGACGACGACGCAGTCGCATGGCTGGGGCAGGACGGCACCATGGGCGTGCAGGAACGCACCTACGGGATCGGCCACCGAGGCGTCAAGCCAGAGGCGGACCACCTCCTGCAGGGCGGCGAGATTGGCGAAGCGGTAGTAGCTCGAGAGCGCCGCGTCCACGCGTTCCTCGGGAAAGACGAGACCTTCGGCCAATCGATGCCGTAATACCGAAGGCGCAAGGTCGACGAGCTTGATCTCACCGGCCCGAACGAAGACGTCAGGAACGGGCTCGGCCGCATGCGCGCCCGTGACGCGGGAGACGATGCCGGCGAGCGAGTCGATGTTGGCGACGTTGAGGGTCGTGAAGACGTCGATGCCGTTCGCAAGGAGCTCGTCGATGTCCTCCCAGCGTTTCTCGTGGCTCTGGCCCGGGACGTTGGCGTGGGCAAGCTCGTCCACGAGCGCCAGGGCCGGACCACGGGCGAGAACCGCGGCGACGTCCAGCTCCTCGAAAGTCCCTCCGCGGTAGCTGACGGCCTTGGGGGAGACCAGCTCCAAGCCGGTCACCTGAGCAGCGGTCGCCTCACGTCCGTGACGCTCCCAGTAGGCGACGACGACGTCAGTTCCGGCCCGCTGCCGGGCGCGCCCGTCCCGCAGCATCGCATACGTCTTCCCAACGCCTGGGGCGATCCCGACGTACGTGCGCAACCGGCCGGTCGTCATGGGCGACTCCACACCTATCTGTATAGAAGCCGATTCGCTCGGCGTCTACCCCCGCCGTGGCAGGGTGTCGGTGGACCGAGGGGCGTTTCCTGATGCCAGGACTTGGAGTACATTCCGGTGACTTGGCTCATGTACACTTCGTCGCATGGACGTCGCCATCAGCGAACTGCGAGCGCACCTGAGCCAATGGCTTGAGCAGGCACGCGACGGGAACGAGGTCGTCATCACGGACCGCGGGATGCCGGTCGCTCGTCTGGTCGGCATGAGCGCCACCGCAACGCTCGAGCGTCTGAGCGCCGAGGGTGTGATCGCACGACCTGCACGCGCCCAACGGCCGATTGCTTCTGGGCGCCCTCGTGCCCCCGCTCGCCAGTCCGTCGCCGCGCTGGTCAGCGAGCAGCGTCGCTGAGTCGTGGCGCTGGTGTACTTCGACTCGAGTGCGTTTGTGAAGCTGCTCGTCGAGGAGGCTGGCAGTAACTTGGCGGCCGAGCTGTGGGACGGATGCGACGCCGCCGTCGCGAGCAGATTGGCCTATCCCGAGGTGCGTGCCGCCCTTGCGGCGGCCCTGCGAAATCATGCTCTCGACGCGTCCGACCACACAGCAGCCGAACAGGCCTGGGAGGATTACTGGGCAGCCACGAGGCCGGTCGAGCTCACGCTGGCCGTTCAACGCCACGCCGGCCAGCTGGCCCGCGATCTCGCCTTGCGAGGGTCAGACGCTGTTCACCTGGCGAGCGCCTTGGCCATTGGCGACGCCGAGCTCATCGTGGCTGTTTGGGACCTGCGTCTCCATGCTGCTGCGCGTGCCGTGCGACTCGGAGTGGCGCCGAATCGGCTTTGAACGCTGACCGGTGCCGGGGTTGTCTTCAGATCGGGCGTTCGGCGGCACTGGCACGATGCCTTCCCACGGCGACGGGGACTCGAACTCGCCCGAGCGTGACCCGAGCATGGCGCCCGCCGCTCGTATGCTCGGCTATCGCTTGTCGAAACGGAGGATGGTCCTGACAGGTTCGAACATGGACCGTCGCCGATTCTTGACCCTCGCTGGAGGTGGGCTGGTCGCCGCCCCCGCCACAGGTCTGTTGGCAGGGCTGCTCGCCGGCTGCGACTCCACGACGGCGCCTCACACCGCCGAGACGCCGACCTCGACCACGCTGACGCCTGGTGTCTCACCTGTGATCGTTTCGACCGGCGCACCCTTTCGGCCACCGGCTGTCCCGCTCGCCGTCCGGTCGCCGTACCTCCACGCCTGGTTGCCCGGAGACACCCTGCCGGGGACATGGGCCATGCGCTGGAGCGGCCAGGAGACCCAGCTTGCTGGGATCGTCAGGATCGACGGCAAACCCTTCGTCTGGGCGGGCGCTCCGCTCGCCGGCGATGTCGAGATGACCGACATGGCCCAGGAGAGTCTGCATGTCACGGCCAGCCGTTCCGTCTTCACTCTGGCGGCCGCCGGCGTGTCCCTGACGGCCGAATTCCTCAGCCCCATCGAGCCGGGCGATCCTCGGCTCCAGTCAGTTCCGCTCAGCTTGGTCACGGCGACCGTGTCCGCCACCGACGGCCAGAGCCACGACGTCCAGCTCTACGCCGACATCTCCGGCGGATGGGCCTCGGGCACCACGAGTGACGAGATCCAGTGGGCGCTGAGCACGACCGACCTCGCGAGCCATTGGACGATCGAGCTGGCGAGTCCAGAGATCTTCACCGAGCACGGGCAGATGGCGGCCTGGGGGTCGATGCTGTGGTCGACGGCTCCAAACGGATCGGCGCTGTCGTATCAGTCCGGTCGAGACTGGAGGGTGAGGAGGCAGTTCGCCGAGTCCGGAAGGCTCCTGTCGACCGTCGACCCTCGCTTCCGCGCCATCGACGACGATCCGGTCGTGTTCGGCTACAGCCACGACCTCGGCGCCGTCAGCTCTCCGGTCGGAACGAGCTTCGTCCTCGGCCACCTCCGCAACCCGGTGATCGAGTACATGGGTGCCGGTTTGCCGCCGGCGTGGGCACGACAGTGGGGGCACTCGTGGGGAGCCATGGTCGACGACTTCTTCCGAGACGCTCCGCAGGCAAGGGGTCGCGCCGCCGAGCTGGACCGCTCGATCATCGCCGCTGCCACCGCAAAGGCCGGAGCCGGCTACGCCCAGCTGTGCACCTTGGCGGCTCTGCAGGCCTACGGGGCGTGCGAGCTCGTCACCGGGCTCGACAATCAGACGTGGGGGTTTCTCAAAGAGATCGGCAGCGGGAACGGAACCTCAACGGTCGACTGCATCACGGCCACCAGCCCGATCTGGCTCTACCTCGACCCGGGGTTCCTCGCCATGTTGCTGGATCCGATCCTGTCCTACGCATCGTCAGGCGAGTGGCAAGCGCCATGGGCTCCTCACGACCTCGGCTACTTCTACCCGACCGCTGACGGCCACGCCAGCACGACCACGACGGCATCGGGCGAGCAGATGCCAGTTCAGGAATCCGGTGCCCTGCTGGCCCTGGCCGAGGCGTTGGCGCAGCGCATGAGCCCGGCTACGGGAAGGAGTTTCCTCGCCCGTTACCAGACGCTGTGGTCGCAGTGGGCGGGTTGGTTGCTCACCCAGCTCCCGAGCCCTCCGAAGCAACTCACCGCTGACGACTTCATCAACAGCCTCGACCACGCGGTCAACCTCGGATTGCTAGGGATCATCGGCCTCGGGGCTGCCGGCAAGATCTTCGCCCGCCTCGGCGACGGGACCGCGGCATCACACTGGACGAGCACGGCGCAGTCACTGGTCCCCAAATGGCAGGCGCTGTCGATGGACCCGAGCGGCAGGCATCTCGAGCTGACCCAAGGCGCCAAGGGCTCGTGGGGCACGACCTACAACGCTTACCTCGACCGCCTCATCGGTACCGACCTCGTCCCGAGCGCCCTGACCGCCATCCAGGCTGCTTGGTACAGCCAGCAGATGGAACGTTACGGGCTGCCCTTCGAGTCGGCGGTGCCGCACTGGACACGGGTCGCCTGGCAAGGTTGGACGGTGGCGTGGCTGAGCGACTTCCCGGTCGCGCACGAGATGATCGCCGGCATGGCCCGTTACATCAACGAAACGCCCCAACGGGTGCCCTTCAGCGATACGTATTGGACGACGACCGGCGCTCAGGTGCTCGTTTGGCCGGTCTTCGACCGAGCTCGGCCGGTTGTCGGCGGGCTCTACGCGCTCCTGACGGAGAGTCGCTAGGCAGAACAACCGGGCCGCGAGCCGTGCTCGCCCAAGCTGGTCACCGGGCTGCGATTGCCCGCAGGGGCAGTTACACCGTGACGAGTCCCGAGACTTGAGGTGCCCGCGATGCGCTGGTGGCAGCCTGATGCCGTCAGATCGCCCGCCGTGGTTCGTTCGCGTCAGGCGCGGTTGTGCGTCGTCGAAATTCCGGCATACAGCCGCCAACCCGTTGCCGTACGCCGAATCCGTGGGACGGCACTCCTCGTCATTGGCCGACCCGCCCGTCAATGCACTCTCGGAGAAGGTCGGCGTGCCCGCAGTGGCGGGCGTACTCCTCGATCCTGTGCACCATCAGCTCCCGAACGGCGATCCCGTCCTTCCCCAGCCGCTCGCCCAGATCCGGGTGTTGGGCGAGAGCGGCGTCCGTGGCGGCCTGCTCGCGGGCGAGAGCGGAGTATGCAGCATCGACCTCGGCTTGCTCGGCGACGGCGTTGTCGAAGTCGGCGTCACGCTCGACGTACACCTTCGGCAGGGGATCTCCGTCGCCGATCCAGTTGCGCCAGGCTCGTTCCGCCTCGGCGAGGTGACGAATCAAGCCGAGCAGTGACATCGTCGACGGCGGAACGGATCTGCGGGCCATTTGCTCTGCATCCAGTCCGTCGCACTTCATCCGCAAGGTCATCCGGTAGTGAGAGACGTAGTCGTCCAGCGTCGCAAGCTCGCCGTCCGGACTGACTCCTTCGCTATTGCGGGGGTCGTCGTCGGGATCGGCCCACATGTCGGGATAGATGGTTGCCTGGCTCCAGCGGGCCGGTTGGTCGGTCATGGGTTCCATGTTCGCGCCGGCGGGGCTCCCTGCCTGCCAGCTCAGGTTGCGTAGTTCGGCGCAAGCAGACAGGGCGATCGCTTCACGGCTCGGCGGTGCGCCATCGCCGAGGAGCTACCCTCGCTTGCGTGCGGCCTTCTCTGCGTCCCCCGGCGCGAATCCCCGAGGTCATCACATCGCACGGTTCCAGGGGCGCGTGACCTGGCGCCTCCGGCTGTTTCGGCTGTCTGTCAGCAGCCTGGTGCTGCTGGGTTCGTTTCTGGTGGCGGGTTCTGCTGCGGCGGGTGCGATCGGTCAAGACCCCGCCGTCTCGGGCGGAGCCGACGCGTCGGAGTTGAGCATCGGGAAGAAGCTCCCCCTGTCCATCTCCCCGAACGGCATCTCGTGCCCGAGCGCGCTGCACTGCTGGGTCGTGAGCGACCAGACGGCCAACTTCGGTCCCGGCGGGGGCGGAGTCCTCGCCACCACTGATGGGGGAGCTGTCTGGAAGCGGCAGAGACTTCCGAGCGACACGAGCGGTCTGTTCGGGATCTCTTGCGTGACGACGTTGGACTGCGAGGCCGTTGGAGGCACCCCGCTCGACGATGCCGCCGTCGTCGGCACCACCAACGGGGGCGCGACGTGGGTGGCACAAAGCCTGCCGGCCGGGACTCCCAGCGGTCCCCTCGGGAGCATCTCCTGCCTGAGCGCTTCGGATTGCTGGACTGTTGGGGGCGACGCGGCCGGAAGCGTGGCGGTCACGAGCAATGGGGGAGCGACGTGGACCGATCAGACCCTGCCGTCCGGTACCTGGGTCATGACCGGCGTCTCCTGCGTGAGCGTTTCGGACTGCCTGGCGGTCGGATATCGGCCGTCACAACCTGCAGTCGTGGTGTCCACTTCTGATGGCGGAACGACGTGGACATCGGTGGGGCTCCCGGCAAGTCTGACCGGCCTGGCGGGCGTCTCGTGTACGTCATCGCTCTGCTTTGCAGTTGGGGACTCGACACAACACGCCGTGATCGCCGAGAGCGCCCTCTCGGGATAGGAAGCGCCTCCGGGACGGCGGGGCGGGAGTAAGGTGACGCCATCGCGACCCAGAAGAGCCTGCTCCTTCTTGCCGCAGAGCAGTACAGCTTTCACGGCGTCCAGACTTACGCACTTGGCTCGGTTCGCAAGGGTGGGACGATCCCGCTGATGTTCAACATTCCGGTCGTCCTCTACCAGGGCACACTCAACCACCGGGTGCTGATCGTGGTGCTGCCCGAGGAGCTTGGCCTCTTCTCGCCGACCGTGCTCGAGGGGAAGGCCACCGCCGGGGGGCTCGAGGCACTGCAGCGAGGGTCGCACGCCAAGTTGGCTCAGTTGCTCCCGCTGCAGGAGCTGAGCGTCGTGCCCGACAAGCGACTGGCCGCCTTACGAGGCGCCGGAGGCTTGGTGCTGGCCCTGCAGCACAGCTCCGGGTTGCAGTTCACCATCAACACCTTCTCCCGGGTCCTTGCCGACCGCATTCGGCAAGCGGTCTCCCGTTGACGCCGCAAGCGGGTGGGGGATCGCAGTCCTGGCGGAACCCGTAACGCTCCGTGCGGCGTTCGCCTTGTACTGAATGGCAAGGGAGGACACGGCGGTCTGGTTCGGGATCCACAGCTCCGAGCACGATGAGAGCAGTGCCTCGCACACCACCCATGACGAGCCCGGAGAACGACAAAGTCCCGCCCCCCGGACCGATCCGGGCGAGCGGGACTTTGTCGTGGTGCCGAGATGCCTTGCGTCAGGCGGCCAACTTCTTTCCCGTCTGATGGCTGAGCAGCTCGGCGTCAGCCTTGACCCGCCGGGAGTGCCAGAAGCCGAACCCGACGAGGAGCAGCATCAGTCCCGCCAAGATGAAGGCGGCGATGCCCGCCCACAGCGCGATCAGGCCCAGGGTGGAGAAGCCGTACGCCTCGAGGAGCAGTCCACGCAAGGTCGTTCCCTGGAAGACTGTCTGCTCGAGCGCTGCCAACTTCAAGGCCGCGGGCGACCCCGGCTTGGCGGCCCGAGCGGCCGCGCTCACCTTGGAGTAGACGCCGCCATAGGGCATCTCGGAGAGGTGGACCGCAATGAAGTGGTCGGCGAATGCCTCGGCTTGCGGCCCTGTCAGCACTTCCTGGCCTGCGTACTTCAGCAGGTACGGCCTCATCCCGACGGTGATCTCGGTGCCGTCCGGGTGAGCGAAGGCCGAAGCGGACGGGAAGTAGATCTGCTGTTCCGCCAGCTGGTTGTGAACGCTGGAGTTCGTGTAGCTCACGCCCCACATCAACAGTGCACCTGCGATCACCAGTACGCCGGCAACTAAGAGGCCGCCGAGGCTGGCGAGAAGATCGAAAACTCGACGTCTCATCGTGCCATCCCTTTCTTCGAATTTGGCTTGCTTGACGACCATCTTCGAGGTTTGTGGATCGGCGAAATAGAGTCAAAAGTCCCGACCTCGGGCCCCGAGGTACCAAGAGTCCCAGCGGCACGGGCACTTGGTGGCGAACAATTGTCAGTACATCGGAACATTGAACGCGCCGCAAGCACGCCTCGAGGTGCGGCACAGTAGGAGGACGATGTCGTCCAACCTCCGCCTCGCCACGCTCGCCGGTCGACCCGACGACGCCTTCGAGACGTTCCTGTCGTGGACGACCGACGAGGGACTCAGGCTGTACCCCGCCCAGGAGGAGGCGCTGCTCGAGGTGTTCGGGGGTGCCCACGTCATCGTCAACACTCCGACGGGCTCGGGCAAGAGTCTGATCGCCCTTGGTGCCCACGTTGCTGCCCTGGCCGCTGGCATGCGCTCGTTCTATACGGCGCCGATCAAGGCGCTCGTCTCCGAGAAGTTCTTTGCCCTCTGCGGTCAGCTCGGCGCCGACAACGTCGGCATGCTGACCGGCGACGCTTCGATCAACCCATCGGCTCCCGTCGTGTGCGCCACTGCGGAGATCGTCGCCAACATGGCGCTGCGAGGTGGGGCTTCGACCGGCATCGGCCAGGTCGTCATGGACGAGTTCCACTACTACGGCGACCCGGATCGGGGGTGGGCCTGGCAGGTCCCGCTCCTCGAGTTGACACGGGCCCAGTTCATCCTCATGTCGGCAACGCTCGGGGATACGAGGGCGATCGAGCAAGGACTGGAGCGCCGGACCGGCCGACCCGTCGCCGTGGTCCGCTCAACGATTCGACCCGTACCGCTGCAATTCGAGTATCGCCGAACGCCGCTGCACGAGACGATCGAATCGCTGCTCGCAGCTGACCAAGCACCGCTCTACGTCGTCCACTTCACCCAGGCCCAGACGATTACCGGCGCCCAGGCGCTCACCTCCGCCCAAGTGACGACGCGTCCCCAGCGGGAGGCCATCTCGGCGGAGCTCGAAGGGTTTCGGTTTGCGCCCGGTTTCGGTCGCACCCTTTCGCGTCTCTTGCACCACGGCATCGGCGTACATCACGGAGGGATGCTCCCGAAGTACCGCCGCCTGGTCGAGCGCCTCACACAGGCCGGGCTCCTCCGGGTGATCGTCGGGACCGACACCCTCGGCGTCGGCGTGAACCTGCCCTTGCGCACGGTCGTGCTCTCCGGACTCGCGAAGTACGACGGTGCGACGTCCCGACTGCTGAGTGCCCGGGAGCTGCACCAGATCGCCGGGCGGGCAGGACGTGCCGGCTACGACACGGCCGGTCTGGTGGTCGTGCAGGCTCCGGAGCACGTCATCGAGAACGAGCAGGCGACGAAGAAGGTGGCCGGCGATGCCCGCCGGACGCGCAAGCTCGTGAAATCCAAGCCGCCCAAGGGGTACGTCGCCTGGGACGAGGCCGTCTTCGAGAGGCTCGTCGCCTCGCCGCCGGAGCCTCTCGTCCCGCACCTTCGTGTCAGTCATTCGATGTTGCTGAACCTCCTCGACCGCCCGGGTGACGGCTGCGCAGCCTTGACGGCGCTCCTCACGAGAAACGACGAGCCTCGCTCCATGCAGCGCCGCCTCGTCCGCCAGAGCATCGCCATCTACCGCTCGCTCCTCGCCGCCGGAGCGCTCGAGCGCCTCCCGGTGGCCGACGAGCTGGGTCGCCGAATCCGAGTGACCTCGGATCTGCAGTCGGACTTCGCCCTCGACAACCCGCTCAGCCCTTTCGTGCTCGAGGCAGTACCCCGCTTGCAGGCAGAGTCCCCGACGTGGCCGCTCGATGTCATGAGCGTGGTCGAGGCCACGCTCGACAATCCAGGACCAGTGCTCATGGCCCAGCTCGACCGCGTCAAGACCGAGGCGCTGACAGCCCTCAAGGCCGCAGGAGTCGAGTACGAGGAACGGATCGAGGCGCTCGACAAGCTCGAGTACCCGAAACCCTTACGCGAGTGGACCTATGACCTGTTCGACGCCTACCGGCTCTCGCATCCGTGGGCTGCCGATTACAACATTCGGCCGAAGTCGGTTGCCCGGGACCTCTACGAGCGGGCGATGACGTTCTCGGAGTACATCGCCCAGTACGGCTTGACACGCTCCGAGGGCCTCGTGCTCCGCTATCTGTCCAACGTCTACCGAGGACTTGTTCGCAACGTCCCGGAGGAGCTCAAGACCGAGGAGCTCCTCGATGTAACCGAGTGGCTCGGTGAGCTCGTTCGCCAGGTGGACTCGAGCCTCATCGACGAGTGGGAGCGCCTCTCGGCAGCGGTTGCGAGCAGCTCAGCCGAAGAGGCCGTCATGGAGATCGGACTGGAGCTGAGCGGCGGCGCGACCCCTCCTCCGCCCGTCACCGCGAACGTCCGGGCGTTCAAAGTGATGGTCCGCAATGCAGCCTTCCGGCGGGTGGAGCTGGCCGCCCGCCGCGACGTCGAGGCTCTGGCGGCAGGCGAGCTGCCGGGCGGGTTGGACGCTGCCAGATGGTCGAACGTCCTCGATGACTACTTCTCGGTTCACGCCACCATCGGAACGGGACCCGAGGCGCGTGCGGCGGCATGGTTCGACCTCGCCGAGGCACCGGGCCAGTGGCGGGTGCGTCAAGTCCTGGACGACCCGGAGGGCTGGCACGACACTGCCATGATCGCCGAGGTGGACCTCGACGCCTCCGACGAAGCCGGCTCACCGGCATGGCGGACGGTGCGGCTCGAGCAGGGGTGAGCCGGGCGGCCTTCACGACGGAGTGGGGAGGTAGATGTCGGCCCGCCAGCCGGTGATGCGAAGCGGCGCGCTCAGCGCCGCCGTCGCACGCATCGCCCACATCAGCACCTCGTCATGAGGTTCTTCGGCCGGTACGCGAATCACAAGTCCTCGGCGGGGGTGATCCTGTTCGACGACCCAGGTGGGCGGAACGGGCACCCCGAGCGAGGTCAGCCTGGCAAAGGCGCGTTGCCCCGTGAGGTGAGTGATCCCAAGGCTCGTGTGCATGGAATCACGCTCGCTGCCGGGCGCCGGGATCCATGTGCACATCGTGACGCCGAGTCCTCCTCCGCCGAACAACGTGAAGAAGCCCAGCGACGTCGGCCGCTCGTCGTCCTCGTTCATCTTCGGGACCACGTTGATCCAGCCGTCTCCGGCGCCGGCGAGGCGATCCATCCACGCGACGATCTGGGCGGGCTTGTCGCCACTGAACTCCACCTGCTCGACCTCTCGACGCCCGCGAACCACCGCAGGAGTATCGCAGTTGACCTCGTGCCGGTCATGGCCGGCTTGTTGGAGCGTCGTCTCGGTTGCGAGCACGCGCCTTCGCCGTCGGTGGTGGAGGTGATTACCGTTGTCCCGCAATGGAAGCTTCCAGGGTCATCGAGCGCCTCATCTTCTCCTACGCCGAACTGCTCGACGCCGGGGACTTGGAGGGCGTGGCGGACCTCTTCGCCTCGGCAACATTCGGCGGCCCGGACGACGCCACCGTCGTCGCAGGCCGTGACGCCGTACTCGCCGTCCTCACGTCCACCGTTCGCATCCACTCCGACGGGACCCCGCGAACGGCTCATGTCACCACGAACGTGTCCGTCGAGATGGGCGTGGGTGAGGCGGCGGCCCGCTCGCGGTTCATGGTTCTCCAGGCGGCGGACGGACTCGTGCTGCAGCCCATCGTCGCCGGGCGATACCTGGATCGCTTCGCCGTGGTCGAAGGTCGGTGGGCTTTCCTCGAGCGTCGCATCCTCACGGACCTGGTCGGCGATGTTCGCCAGCACTTGTTGATCGATCCGGCTGCGCTCGGCCGGCGGGCGGCGCCGCCTCCCGCGTGAGGGGCGTGGCGAGGCTACGGCGGCGCGAACGGCCGGTTTACTCGAAGAGAACCGAGATGCTCTCCCGTCGAGCGATTCGCCGGATTGCCTCTCCGAACAGGCCGGCGACCGAGACGATCTCCACCTTGGCCGAAAGGCCCAGCGGCTGAGTCTCGACACTGTCGGTCATGAAGAGCCGTTCGATCGGGCTCGAGTCGAGACGCTCGATGGCAGGCCCGGCGAGCAGGCCGTGGCTGACCGCCGCGTACACCGAGAGGGCGCCGCGTTCGACGAGCACGCGGGCGACATCGACGAGCGTGCCGGCCGAGATCGTGAAGTCGTCCACGATGAGTGCCGTGCGACCTTCGACCGATCCGATGAGCTCGACGATCTCGGCCGATTCCGAGTGGTCGACCCGCCGCTTGTCGGCGATCGCCAAGGGCGCCCTGAGGCGATCGGACCACTGGCGAGCTTTCTTGGCAAAGCCGGCGTCCGGAGCAACCACCACGAGATCCGGCAGGCCCTTGGCGGCAACGGCGTCGCAGAGCACGGGAAGGCCATAGAGGTCGTCGACAGGGACCTTGAAGAAACCCTGCAGCTGCGGCGCGTGCAGGTCCAACGTGACCACACGGTCGACGCCGGCCGCCTCGATGGCGTCGGCGCACACTCGCGCCCGGATGGACACGCGCGGCTCGTCTTTCTTGTCGCCCTTGGCGTAGCTGAAGTAGGGGATGACCGCCGTGACCGACGCCGCGCTGGCGCGCTTGAGAGCGTCGATCCAGAACAAGAGCTCCATGAAGTTGTCGTTGGCGGGAAAGGCGGTTCCTTGCACGAGGAAGACGTCTCGGCCGCGCACGTTCTCGAGCACGCGGACAAAGAGGTTCCCCTCGGAGAAACGCAGCGTCTCGTTCGCACCGAGAGCGCACCCGAGGTACGCGGCAATGGCGCTTCCGAGCTTGCGGCTCGCAGAACCGGCGAAGAGCAGGAACTCGTCGTCCGGCATGCCTCGAACGCTACCGGCCCCGCTCCGGGCTTCTGTCCTACCTTGCGGGTGTCTGTGCAGCTACCTGCCACGGAGGACAGCGTGCGGCGGCCGGCGACACTAAAGTGCGTGCGCGGACCTCTAGAGGTTGCGGTGGTTCAAGCCGACGGAGCAAGTTCCTATTCGGCAGGTACCTGGGGGAGTGGCGTGTGGGCGTAGAGGAACCGGCTCGCCTCCGTCCGCCCGATCTGGAGCGGCTGAGGCGTCGAGTGGCTGCTGATCGCGCCGCCGAGACGGCCGCCGAGACGGCCGCCGAAGCGGCCATCCGCTGGTGGGACGAGCTGCAGGCGGCGGCAGACGCCGCCCTCACCGAGATCGCCCTCGACGACCTGTTGGAGCAGTTGCTGATCGCGATACAGGACATGCTCGGGGCGGAGGCCGTGTCCGTCCTCGTCGCCAATGAGGCGGGAGACACCCTCGTGGCGCGGGGCTCGGTCGGTCTCCCGCAGACGGCCCGCGACTGGGTTCGGATCCCGGCGGGCCGCGGAATGGCTGGTCGCGTGGTCGCGACGAGAGCGCCGGTGGTGATCGACGACCTCTCGACCATCGAGCTCGCCTCCCCGGCCCTGCGTGACAGCGGCATGCAGTCGGTCGCAGCCGTGCCCATTCTCGACGAGGACCGCCTGCTCGGGGTCCTGCACGCCGCCAGCAGGGAGCTCGCCCATTTTCACGACGGCGACGTCGAGGTACTCGTGGCCGTGGCTGCCCGGCTGGCGGCGGCGATGAAGCGAGTGAGGTTGTTCGAGTCCGAGCGCGAGGCGCGGGCACGGGCCGAGTTGATCGCGGACCGCATTGGCCGTCTGCAGACGATCACGGCGGCGCTTTCCGGCGATCTCGACCACGATGCCGTCTGCGAGGTAGTGAGCCGAGAGGTGAGCCCGCAGCTCGGCGGCGGGCTCGTGTCGAGCACGTTGTGGATGCGATCGGGATCGGTCCTGCGCCTTGCACGAGCCGAGTCGGCTCCGGAGACAGCCATGCCGTTCCTCGAGCTCCCCCTCGACGCCGCCCTGCCCGGACCCGAGGCAGTGAGAAGTGCCACGCCGATCTGGCTCACGTCTCGATCCGAGATCGCCCAGAGCTTCCCGGCGCTGGCGTCGTCGCCCACGTTCGGTCGCAGTTTCGCCGTGCTCCCACTCAAGGTGGAACACGATGTCCTCGGCGTGCTGGCACTTGGCTTCGATCGCGAAGCAGCCTTCGAGCCGCACGAACAAGCTTTCTTCCTGGCCGTCACCGAACAGGCGGCACAAGCCTTCGATCGGGCCCGGCTGCGGCTCTTGGAGGCTCGGATCACGACCAACAACGCCTTCCTCGCCCAGGCGACGGCGGCGCTCGCCGAGTCGCTCGACTACAACGTCACGCTGGCCAAGATCGTTCGACTCCTCGTGCCCGAGCTCGCCGACCTGGCGACGATCCACCTCTTCGATGAAGTTGGACGCCTCCGGCGGGTAGCGCTCGCTCACCGAGACGCCGAGATCGAGGCGGCGATCCGTGCTGCCGGCGAGGACGAGCACCCGGCCGCCTTCCTCGCCGAGATCGTGCGTGGCCGAACGCTGCTGATCGAAGATGTCGCCTCGGCGATGGCGGGTTCCTCGTCCGTCTCCGCCGACGTCGCCAATGCGCTTGCTCCACTCCACATCCACTCCGTCGTGCTCGTCCCCCTCGAAGTCGCCGGGCAGCGAGTCGGCGTGCTCAGCCTGGCTCAGCTCGACGGCTCTCGCAGCTTTGACCCGATCGTTGCCCGCCTCGCCGAGGAGATCGCTCAGCGCTCGGCCGTCGCCATCGAGAACGCTCGGCTCCACTCCGATCTGCGCAAAGCGCGACGAGCCGAGACGTTCCTGCTCGAGGTGGCGACGGCGCTCGCGCGCGCCTCGGGCTACGAGGAGACGCTGGCGCGCCTCGGAGGCGTTGCGGTGCCGACCCTCGGCGACCTCTGCCTCATCGACGTCACTGATGACGACGGCAGCCTTCGACGGATGGTCGCCCATCACGCTGATGCGGGACGGCAGGCTCTGGCTGACGAGCTCCGGCGATGGCCGCCCGATCCGGCCGGGACACATCCGAGCGCCAATGTGATCCGCAACGGCCAGTCGTTGTGGGCACCGGAGATGACCGAGGATTTCCTCCGGAGCACCTGCCGCGACCTGGAGCATTTCGAGGTCACGAAGGCGTTGGGTTTCACCTCGTACATGGCCGTGCCCTTCGGGACCGCCGAGGTCGTGCTCGGCTCGCTCACGCTCGTCTCGGCGGGGTCGGGCCGACGCTTCACCGCCGACGACCTGTCGCTCGCCGAGGAGCTCGGTGAGCAGGTGGCCTTCGTCGTGGACAAGGAGCGCCGATACGAGCGTGAGCACCGGACCTCCCACATCCTGCAGGCCAGCCTCCTGCCGGCGTCGTTACCGGAGATCCCCGGCGTCAATCTCTCGTTTCGCTACCTGCCGGGGACGCGGGACGTGCAAGTCGGGGGCGATTTCTACGACGCCGTGGCGTTGCCGGGACACAAGCTGTTCCTCGTCATCGGCGACGTGGCAGGACACGACGAAACCGCCGCCGCCATGATGGGGCACCTCCGGAGCGCCATTCGCACGCTTGCCCATCAGGCCAAGGGTCCCGCCGATCTCGCCCGACGTCTGCGTCGCAGCTGGGAGTTCCTCGACATCGACCGGATCGCAACGGCGATCTTCTGTCAGTTCGACATCGACAGTGGTGGGCTCTCGATGGTGAGCATGGGGCATCCGCCGCCCCTGCTGGTATCCGACACGGGGGCGACGTTCGTCCCGGTGCGTCCGGCCAGCCCACTCGGAGCCAAGGAGACGGAGATCGAGGAGTGGTCCGGCAGCCTCTCCGCGGGCGAGATCCTGTTGATGTACACCGACGGCGTCATCGAGGACCGAGGGTCGGATCTGGAGACGCAGATGTTGAAGCTGGCCGACCTGGCAAGTCTCACGCAGGGCGACGGAGAGGAGCTCTGCGACGGCGTCGTGGCCGCCATGGGCATGGATCGCGTCGACGACGTTGCTCTGCTGGCCCTGTCGGCGGAGCCGACGGGTTCGATTTCCTGAGGAGGCTCGCCTCGGGCGTTGCCGGCGGGTTGCGCAAGCTTCCGCCGATGGTGAATATGCGACCATGGGCGATGAGCTGATCTCGAGCTACACGAGTGCCAGTGGCGACACGAGTGCCAGTGGCGCCGACGGCGATGCGCTCCTCGATATCGACCTCGACCTGTCGGAGCATCTGAACGACCTCGTCCTCGACGAGACCGTCGACGAGGACGAACCGGTTCTGAGGTGGAAAGACGGTCGCCTGGTGGACACCTGGCGGGAGGGCTATCCCTATCGCGAGACGATGCCGCGGCCGGACTACGAGGTGACCAAGCGGCAGCTCCAGATCGAGCTGTTGAAGCTGCAGAACTGGATCAAGGACACCGGGCAGCGTCTGGTCATCCTGTTCGAAGGAAGGGATGCGGCCGGCAAGGGCGGCACGATCAAGCGATTCACCGAACATCTCAACCCCCGGGGAGCGACCGTGGTGGCGCTCGAGAAGCCGACCGAGCGTGAACGGGGGGAGTGGTACTTCCAGCGCTACGTCAGGAACTTGCCGACCTCGGGAGAGATCGTCCTGTTCGACCGGTCGTGGTACAACCGGGCGGGCGTCGAGCGGGTGATGGGTTTCTGTAGCGACGAGGAGTACGAGCTGTTCGTCCAACAAGCGCCGGTGTTCGAAGGCTTGATCACCGGCGACGGCACTCATCTGATCAAGCTGTGGTTCTCTGTGTCGCGCTCCGAGCAGCGGACTCGCTTTCTGATCAGGCGGATCGACCCGGTCCGGCAGTGGAAGCTGTCGCCGACCGATCTGGCGTCGCTCGGGCGATGGGACGATTACACGGTGGCCAAGGAAGCCATGTTCCAGCTGACCGACACGGCGTTTGCCCCATGGACCGTGGTGAAGAGCAACGACAAGAAGCGGGCCCGCCTCGGCGCCATGCGCTTCGTGCTCGATCAGTTCGACTACCCGCGCCGCAACGACGCCGTCGTGCACGTGCCCGATCCTCTGGTCGTCGGACCGGCGGCCGAGGTCTACGAGCACGGGGAGACGCCCGGACACCGCTGATCGGCTCGAGGCCTTCGGTGGCCGGGCGAGCGCCGACCGGTCGAGCGTTCGTGAAGGAGTCTTTGGACCCTATGCCGGCGGACCCCGATCGGGCACGCTCTCAGCAAGTGGCCGATACGACGGCGCCAACAAGATCCGCGGGGAGGCAACGATGGTTCTGTATTCCGACGACCGGCTGCGGGCGATGTATGCGGGAGGTCATGGAGACGCCACTGCTCGCCGCTTCTCCAAGGTGTGGGGAGCGGTCTTCAGCATGGGGCTGATGCCGGAGCGCTGGGTGACCCTGGAAGTGGTCGGGCGCCGCTCGGGGCGGGTCTGCCGATTCCCGCTCGGGATGGCGGATTGGCAGGGTCAGTGGTACCTCGTCCCGATGCTCGGCGAGGGCTGCAACTGGGTCCGAAACGTACGCGCCGCCGGCGGTCAGGCAACGCTTCGGCGGCGCCGCGGCGTCGGTTGCCGGCTCGTGGAGGTGCCCGTGAACGAGCGTGCTGCCATCATCAAGCGCTACGTGGAGAAGGTGCCGGGCGCTCGGCCCCACATCCCCGTCGATCGACATGCGCCGGTTGCGGATTTCGAGGCCATCTCGCAGGACTACCCGGTCTTCCGCGTCGACGCCGCCGGAGCCGACGCCGTCCGTTAGCGATCGCTCGGCCCGCCTCAGGGCCTCGGGCTCGGCGCCTGGCGCCTGTGGTGCCGAACGCGACGTCGTGCAGACTCGGAGCGCCGTCGCGTCAGATGCAGGCCGGATTGTCGCTCGTAGCCCCGTTCTTGCCGGCTTTGCCGGCCTTGCCCGCCTTGCCGTTCGAGCCGTGGGCACTCTCGACGCCGGATTCGCCGTTGTAACCGCCGTCGCTCCCGGATCCGAGGGCACCTCCACCTCCGCCTGGCGACTCACCGGTGCCGGGGGTCAAGGTCGGCGAAGTGCAGGTGTCGGTGCTCCCGTTGAAGCTGCCGTGGGGGTCGTCGAGCCAGACGGATGCGTCGACAGCATCAGCCCCGGCGCCGCCGTTGCCACCGGTGGCGCCGTTGCCTCCGTTGCCACCGACACCGCCGGCTCCGCCGGAGGACGTGGAGGCCGACCCGCCTCCATTGGCGCCCTCACCTCCGGAACCGCCGCCTCCGCCCTTACCGGCCGACGATCCGCCGCCGCCCCGAACGACGTCACCGGTGAACGTGCTGTCGGTGACGGTCGCCGTCCCGGCACTCGTGAGGTCGGCGAGTCCGCCGCCCTGTGCCGCCCCGCCGCTGCCGCCGGTGCCCCCGTCGGCTCCATTTACTCCGACAGCTCCGTTGCCACCGACGCCACCTGGGTCTCCGCCCTCGATACCGTCGCCACCGCCGCCTCCTCCACCGCCGCTGCCGCCGACGCCGCCACCGGCGCCGTTACCGCCGAGGCCACCGTCTCCGCCGACGGCCGAGTCGAACTCGAGCGTGCTGTCAGACACCGTGAGCGTCCCGTCATTGGCGATGGCGCCCCCCTCGCCAACGCCACCCGACCCGCCTTTCGCGCCGGCATCGGCGACGACTCCGGTTGCGCCGTTCGTCCCCGCCGCGCCACTGCCCCCGCCTGCGCCCTCGGGACCGTTGGGAGCTTCGTCGCCCTCGCCACCACCACCACCGTCGCCCGCCGATCCGCCCGCCCCCCCTTGGCCGCCCGGGCCGGTATCGAGTCCTGCTCCGTCGCCGCCATAGCTTCCGCCGCCGCCGCTGGCGGTGGTGCCGTCGAACACCGCGCCGGCGATGGTCGCCGTGCCCTTTACGTAGAGCGCCCCGCCGGCGCCGAGACCGCCGGCACCGCCTGGCTCAGCCGTGCCGCTCGCGACCCCGGGGGTGGGGTCACCTGGGCTGCCAGGCGCAGCGCCCGCTCCTCCGGCACCGCCCGAGTCGCCAGGTTCGGTTGCTTGAGATCCTCCGGCACCGCTGCCGCCGATGCCGCCAGGCCCGCCGGTGCCGCCTTCGCCTCCCATGCCGCTCGAGCCGCCGGCTCCGCCGCTTCCACCGTCCACGGTCGTGCTTTCGAAGGTCGTAGTGCCGCCGGTCAAGACGAGGGAGCCCGTGCTGTAGACCGCACCCCCTTCGGCCACCCCGCCGGCGCCAGCCGTTCCGCCGTTGCCACCCACGCCGGCAGTACCGGCGTTCCCGCCCCGGCTACCGGGGTTGCCCGGTGCTCCAGGACTGGCGCCGCTGAGACCGTTGCCGCCGCCGCCGCCGGCGCCGCCGTTGCCGCCTTGCTGTGCCGATCCTGCCCAACCGCCGTTGCCACCCCTGGCGGCGTCGCTCGCGAAGATGCAGTTCTCGAGTGTGAGCGACCCTGCGTTGTAGATGGCACCGCCGAGCGCCTTGCCTCCGGCGCCACCTTTTCCACCCTTTCCACCGGGACCACCCTTTCCGCCGTCGCCGCCCCCGGCCCCGGAACCGCCAGGACCACCCTGGCCACCGGAACCGGCGTATCCACCCGGGCCGCCCGTGCCACCGCCACCGCCGATCGCCGTGTCGTTCTCGAGCGTCACATCGTCGAGCGTGACGGATCCGGATTTCACGTAGATGGCGCCCCCTTCGGCCGGCTTGCCAGCAGCCCCGTTGCCGCCGTTGCCTCCGGCCGTACCGTTGCCGCCGGTGCCCCCGGCCTCGCCGGCACTTCCGGTGCTGCCGACCCCTCCGTTGGAGCCGTCCGAGCCGGCGCTCCCGTTGTGTCCAGCGGCTCCCTCGCTGAGGCCGCCGGAAAGGATCATGCCCGGCCCGGTGATGTCGAGGGTCCCGCCCGTGACCGAGAACAGCTGCGAGGCGCCCGCTCCGTAGAAGATGACGCTGTCGCCGGAGGCGACCGTGATGGAGAGGTTCTGCCCGGAAGCGACCGCCACCGGGCTGTCTGTTGGCACCGTGATGGTGCCGCTGCACTGGAACTGGACCCCGGTGCCGTCACTGGCAGCGACAGCGGCTTCGAAGGCAGCAAACGTGCACGTCGTGATGCCGGTCGTGGCCCCGGCCGGCGGCGCGAAGCTCGCCAATCCGCCGAGCCCGGCAAGAGCGAGCACGAGAGCACCGGCACCTTTCGGCAGAGGTGCCCGCGAGTTGCGTCGCTCTCTGCCCATGATTCCCCCTTCGCAGCCTCAAAGCTTGGCTGCGATGCTACCGGAGGGTCGGTGGCAGACGTGGCGGGAGCCGTCACGCCGCCAACTCGCCGTCAAGAGCGCCAGTTCGCGGTGACAAGAGCGAGGCGCCAGAGCGGGGCACAAGAGCGAAGTTGAGGAGTGAAAGCCCCATAGAGTGAGGGCGTTCAGGGAGGCAGGCCATGACCACGACGACAAGTCGAGGCGCATTGGACGAGGCGTTGGTGCAAGCGCGTGAGCGCTATGCGGCTGCGCACCCGGCGAGTCTGGCCGCGCATCGGGCGGCGGCAGCGGCGATGCCGGGAGGCAACACGCGCAGTGTCCTGTTTCACCAGCCGTTCCCGCTCACCATGGCTCGGGGCGCAGGTTGCCGTCTTTGGGACGCCGACGAGAATGAGTACGTGGATCTGCTCGGTGAGTACACGGCCGGGCTCTTCGGTCACAGCAACCCCGTCATCCGGGCGGCGATCGACGAAGCCCTCGACGGCGGATGGAACCTCGGGGGCCACGGCGCCCTGGAGGGAAGGCTGGCTCGCCTGATCTGCGACCGCTTCCCGGGGATCGATCTCGTGCGGTTCACCAACTCCGGCACCGAGTCGAACCTTATGGCGCTCGGGACGGCGGTCGCCGCCACCGGCCGGCGGTCGGTCATGGTGTTCGACGGCGCTTATCACGGCGGTGTTCTGTATTTCGCCGGAGGCGGCATCCCTATCAATGTCCCTCACGACTGGGTGATCTGTCCCTACAACGACGCCGCGGCGGCAACCGCCATGATCGAGGACCACGCCGAGCACTTGGCCGCCATCCTCGTCGAGCCCATGCTCGGGTCGGGCGGCTGCATTCCGGCCGAGGGAGGGTTTCTCGAGACGCTGAAAGCCGGTGCCGAGGCGAGCGGCGCACTGCTGATCTTCGACGAGGTGATGACGAGCCGCATGTCTGGCGGGGGCGAGCAGCGGCGGCTCGGGATCACGCCGGACCTGACGACCCTCGGCAAGTACCTCGGCGGAGGCATGAGCTTCGGCGCCTTTGGCGGTCGCGCCGGCATCATGGAGCGCTACGACCCCCGCCGGGTGGATGCCTGGCCGCACGCCGGCACGTTCAACAACAACGTGTTGAGCATGGCGGCCGGTGTCGCCGGGTTGTCGCGGATCTTCACGCCGGAGGCGGCTGATGAGCTCTTCGAGCGGGGCGAAGCCGTGCGGTCCCGGTTGAACCTGGCGGCCGGCGATCTCGCCATGCAGTGGACCGGTCTTGGCAGCTTGATGACGGTGCACTTCCAGCGTGCGGGGATCTCGCGGGCGAGCGACATCCAGCCGGACGGCGGGCTGAAGGAGCTGTTCTTCTTCGACATGCTGGCAGGCGGGTTCTATCTCGCTCGGCGTGGCATGGTGGCGCTCTCGCTCGAGATCGGCGCCGATGAGATCGATGGGTTCTGCGAAGCCGTCGAGGAATTCGTTGAACGTCGCCAAGGCGTGTTGAGCACGCGCCCGTGATGTCGTCCCGAGCCCTGCTCGCCGCCGTGGCGCTGGCGGTGCCGCTGGCGACTCCGATGCTGGCGGGCACGGCGCCGTCGACGAGGACGGCGCCGTCACGTCCGGTTCCTGGCGACGCTCGGGAGCTCGTCTATGTGGCGAACGCCGATGGCGGGCCGGTGACCGCCTACGTCTCGACGTCGAGCGGCTCGGTGACGCCTGTCGAAACGATCGCTGATCCGCAACTCCCCGACATCGTCTGGGACCCTTGGGGCGTGGCAGTCGGGCCTTCCTCGCAGGTCTTCGTTCAGGGTTTCATCTCGGATGCGACGACGCTCGTGTTCGGACCAGGTGGCGCGACGGAGCGGCGGAGTTTCGAAGTGACCAGTCCCGACTCGGAGAGCCTCGGTGTGGACGCCGCCGGCTATGAGTACGTCATGGGCGGCGAGGGGTCGCCCGTCGTCTTCGTCGCAGCGCCCGGTGCGGCAGGTGTGCCTGACCGGCTGTATCACGTCAAGTCCCTTCGAGAGATCCCGACCGGCCAGACGGGCTACGACCCCTGGTCAGATACCCTCGCGATCGGGAGCCACAACCAGGTGATCGTCTCGGCCCTCGAGCCGTCGGGCAACCGAATCGAGGTCTTCGAAGGCGGCCCGTCGGGGAGCAACACTGCTGTGCGGACGATTTCCGGCCCCAACACGGGACTCGGCGCCTGCACCGATACTTCGTGTGACCACGTGTCGGTGGCCTACTCCACCTCCACACACTGCCTCGACGCGGCGGTGTCCGGTCCGTCAGGGACGAGGATCGAAGTGTTCGGCCCCGGTGCCACGGGCAACGCTCGGCCCCGCCGGCTGATCGCCGGTGGCGCCACGCGACTTGCCGGCAAGGTCATCACCGGCATCGCCGTGAGCGCGATGAGTGCGGACATCTTCGTCTTGGCCAAAGGCGCCCAGTTCCAGAGCCCCGGTGCTGTCGAGGTGTTCAGCGGGTCGGAGAACGGCGACGTGGCCCCGATCTACCGTTTCACCGACGTCGCGAGTCGTTTTGCCGACGCCGAGGGCATCGCTGTCGGCGTCGAGCGCAGGTCCACTCCCTGACGGTGTCTTGGTAGGGTCGTCGGCCATGACCGCGACGGTTCGGACGATCGAGGTCCACGAGTTGGCCGACTGGGTATCGTCGATGGGAGCTGGGTTCTTCCACGACATCGCCGACGGGTACGCCGAGTATTTCGCCCCCCAGGTCGACTTCGATCGCACCTGGGCAGGGTTCGACGACGGTCAGGTCGTGGCCACGCTGCGTTCGTTCGCCACCGAGCTCACCGTGCCAGGACCCGCCGGCGTGCCGGCTGCGGCCCTCACGAACGTGACCGTCTCGACCACCCATCGCCGGCAGGGCATCCTCACGCGGATGATCACGGCCGACCTCCAGGCAGCAGCGCAACGGGGCGAGGCGGTCGGCATCCTGATCGCCTCCGAGTACCCGATCTATGGTCGCTTCGGTTACGGCCCCGCGGTCGAGCTGGCGACCTACAAGGTCCACAGCTCCGACGTGCGCTGGCGCCGCCCGAGCCTCGGCAGCGTCGAGCGGGTCGACGCGACCCGCATGCGGCGGGAGGCGCCGGAGGTCTACGAGCGCTTCCGGGCTTCCCAGCCCGGCTCGATCAAGCGCAGCGAACGCTGGTGGGACGCCCGCCTGCAAATCGTCGACGTGCCGGGAAACAAGGACGGCCTTGCTCAGTGCTTGCTCTACCGCTCGCCTGCAGGCGACGTCGAGGGCTATGTCATGTACACGGGCAAGCAGAACTGGGAGAGCATGCGCCCCCAGGGCACCCTCGAGCTGCAGGAGCTTTGCTCGGTCACGAGTCAGGCATATCAGCGCCTTTGGCAGCACTGCTGCGATGTCGATCTCATGACGGTGATCGAGGCCGACAACCGGTCCGTGTCGGAGCCGCTCTCCTTGCTCCTCGCCGACGGCCGCGCCGTGCAGCAGAGCACCCGTCACGACTTCGTCTGGGTGCGAGTGCTGGACGTCGAGTCCGCACTGTCGGCGCGCTCCTACGGCGCGGAGGGACGGCTCGTGATCGAAGTCGACGATCCGCTCGGCTATGCCACCGGCCGGTTCCTGCTCGAGGGCGGACGCTCCGGAGCCCAGTGCACACGATCGACGGCGACGGCGGATCTGAGCATGCCGGTGGGCGTGCTCGGTTCGATCTACGTCGGTGGTGCGTCGATCCATGCCCTGGCGGAGGCGAACCGACTCGACGAGCATCGGGCGGGCGCCTTGGCGGAAGCCTCGGCCATGTTCAGCTCCTACCGACCGCCATGGTGCACGACCTGGTTCTGAGGCATGTGGTCGGGCGGCGCAGGCGAGAACCGGCCTTGAAGAACCTCGAGCAGCCCGCAGCGTCGCGGTCCGCTCCCGGCTCGCGGGTCCTACCCTGGTGTGACGGTGAAGCTCGGGCGCTGGAGATCGAGCGGGAAGACCGCACCGCAGGGGGACTCTCCTGTCCCGGACCAGCGCGCGCTCGACGCCTTGGCCCACGCCGTACGGCGAGCCCGCGAAGCCACCGGTATCGAGGCGGTCGGTGCGCCGGCGATCAAGATCCTGCCGAACCGTTCGTCGCAAGGCCAGCCGGGAGCCCCGCCGGGCACGCGGCTCCCGCAGCGACGCATCGAGATTCGAGCGCCGATCGCTGACGCGCCGCAGCCGGCCGGCGGGCCAGGGCCCGCCGGCCTCCGAAGCCCAGCCGGCACGGGAAGCCCAGCCGGCCTCCGAAGCCCAGCCGGCACGGGAAGCCCAGCCGGCGTAGGACGCCCAGCCGGCGTGGGACGTGCAGCCGGCGTGGGACGTGCAGCCGGCGTGGGACGTGCAGCCGGCGTGGGACGTGCAGCCGGCGTGGGACGTGCAGCCGGCGCATTCGAAGTGCCGCCGGCGCCACCGGCGGAGGACGCTGTGACATGGGCGGGTCCGGCGCGCCGGCCGCCGCCGCTCCGCTCCAGTGGCGGAGGTTGGCGCCGCCCGCCTCCGCGAGCCGTCATCGGCTCGGCGCTCGTGGTCGTGGCCATCGTTGCCGTCATCGTGGCCGTGCGGCTCGTCGGCGGCGCGAGCCCCCCTCGCTCCACCACCCCGCCGCCGACCCGGCCGGCGTCGCATACGACGACGACGCTTGCGCCACAGGCAGTGTCGTCGTCGACTCGACCGGCGGCGACGACGACAACGGCACCGGCCTCGAGCACGACGACCTCGCCCCCGACCTCATCGACGACGACGCTTGCGCCGGGCAATCCGCCTCAGCTGTCGTCCATCTCGCCCTCTCAAGGACGCGGCGGCACCGTGGTCGTCATACGGGGCACGAACTTCTTCAGCCCGAACGGTCTCGTACTCGCCAAAGTCGATGGGCAGCCTGCGAGAACGAACTGCCCGAGGCAGACGTCGTGCACCGTCGTCATGCCGAGCCATGCGGGGCCGCCGTCGAGCGTGACCGTGACGATCACGACCGAAGCCGGCACCTCGAACGCGCTCAGCTTCGCCTATACCTGACGCCGGGGCGGTCACGATCCTCGCGATCGGCTGCCGCATCGCGCCCGTGGTCAGGGGCGCCGTCGCCGGTCCCGCTGCTCGGCCTTGATGGCCGGCGTCTGCCCGAACACGAGCAGAAAGACGGCTTGCCGGGCCAGCAGCTGCGTGACCGAGTCCAGGAGCACGGCGCGTCCGCCTGTCTCGATGACGAGCGATGTCGCCGCTTCGAGGGCGAGCTCGCTGGCCGCAGCTCGTGCTCCTGGGAGCACTTCGGCGCCGGCGCCGTCGAGTTGGCGACGGAGCGCACTGACTCGATCCTCGACCGCCCGCCCGGCGCTCTCGCCGAGCAGGCTGGCACAGCGCCGCGCCAACCCGAGGGCAAGCGATCCATTCGTCCGCAGGCCCTGGGCGTCACGCTCCCGCCAAATGGCGAAAGGCTCGAGGTTCACGACACGGTCCTCGCCGACCCACAGGCCGTCGAAGGTCAGCGTGACCGTGACGCTGGACTCGACCGCCGACAGGTGAAGCCGCTCGACCGAGAGTCCCTTCGCCTCGACGGCATCGATCAGCAGCCACAGCACTGGAGCCTCGGGCATGGCCGGCACGCGGGCTGCCACGAGCACAACTCCGATCCGCGTCCACCCGGTCACCCAGGGGGCGCTGCCAGTGAGCAGCCAGCCGCCGCCGGCGTGTTCGGCCGTGAGCAACGGGGGCCCCGGGCGGCGCAGACCGGCAAAGGCGACTCCGGCGCGTCGCTGCCCGGTGCACAGCGGCTGGAGCCACTCGTTCGCGACGGCGCCGCCGGCGCCGGCGACGGCGCGTACCGAGGCGTGATGCTGCAGCCAGACGAACGTCGTGGTCAGGCAGCCCGAAGCGAGGTGCTCGATGACGGCGTGTGCCTCGTCGGGGCCGAGGCCGAGGCCGCCGGCGGCGGTCGGCCCCGCCAGACCGTAGAGCCCGGCCGACGCCAGGGCGTCGAGGTGCGAGAGCGGCACGGCACTCGCCCGGTCGGTATCGAGGACGGCGGGGAACAGCACCGTTTCAGCGAGAGCGGCAGCAGAATCGACGGGGCTGAGTCCGGCCAGTGACGAGCTCGGTGGATCCGGCTCGTCGGCAGTGGGGGACACGCCCCTGTTCTACCCGGTCAGCTTGCGCCGGCTCGGCGAACCTCGGCGATACTGGGCTGGTGGACTGGCCAGTTGGCTTCATGTGGGGAACCGGGGCGTCCTCGACCCAGTGCGAGGGGGCGGCGGCCTCGTCGGACTGGTGGGACTGGGAACGAAGCGGGCACGCGCCGCTTTCGGGGAACGGCAACGGGTTCGCGGAGCGGTTCGCCGAGGACTTCCGGCTCTTGGCGGCACTCGGGTTGAGCCACCATCGGCTCTCGATCGAGTGGGCGCGGATCGAGCCGGCGGAGGGCGTCCATGACGCTGCGGCGGTCGCGCACTACCGCAACGTGCTCATCTCGGCTCGCGACGCAGGTGTCAGCCCCTGGGTGTGCCTCCACCACTTCACGCTCCCGCGATGGTTCGCGGCGGTGGGCGGGTTCCTGGCCGATGGCAACCGAGAGCGCTACTGGGCGCGCCACGTGGAATTCGTCGCCGACACCTTCGGCGACCTTGTCGGCGGCTGGCAACCGGTCAACGAGACCAATTACTACGCGACGGTGGCTTACCGCGGCCGGGGATGGCCTCCCGGCCACAACGACCGGGATGAGTGGGCCGCCGTCTCCGAGGCTATTCAGCTGGCGACAGCCGAGGCAGCTGTGCGCCTCAAGCGGACCGGCGCACCCGTCGCCTCGATCTTCGGTCTGTCCTGCGAGGTTCCCTTGGACGACGAGCCCGAAACCGCCGCCATGGCGGCGAACCTTCGAGCGGCGAACTGGGACGCCGGGCTCGGGTTGTTCCGCGACGGAGTCCTTCGCTTGCCGGGCCGGCCGCCGGTGATCCGGCCGGACCTGGCTGGGTCGTTCGACCTGCTGGGTTTCTCGTATTACGCCACCATCGGCGTGGCGGGCGGTCATATGGTGCCCTACCCGCCCGAGGCCCCTCGCTCGCCGCTCGGTTACGGCATCTGGGCTGAGGGTCTCGGCCTCGTGCTCGAGCGTCTCGCCGCAGAGCTGCCTGGCACGCCGCTGCTCGTGGCGGAGTACGGGATCGGAACCGACGACGATACTGCCCGGGCCCGTTACCTGCAGGAAGGGCTCGAGGTCGTGAACCGTGCCGTCGCGAACGGCATCGACGTCCGCGGATTCTTCCACTGGACTGCGGTCGACAACTACGAGTGGTTGCACGGTTTCGACGTGTCCTTCGGGCTCCTCGACCGGGCCCGCAGGGTTCGGACGAGCGCTGACGTGCTGGCGCGCCAAGCCAGGCAGTGAGCTCCTTCGCCGGCGAGATCGGAGCCTTGCGCGGCCAAGTCGACGACGTCTGCTTCGCCCAGGGTCTCGTGCTGTTCAACGAGACCTGGCACCTCGATTACGGAATGGCCGACTCCCGCATCGGCTGCGCGACGGCGCCGAGGGCGCTGAACGGTGCCCGCCCCGACACGAGGTAATCTCACCCGTCCGGCATCGTCGCCGGAGACACACACACGAAGGGGGAAGTCGTGAAACTGTCCGTCGGGCGAGCTGCGATCGCCGTCACCTTGGTGGCGGGACTTGCGCTCGTCGCATCACCTGCGCTGGCATCCGCATCGCCGCGCACGACCCTGAGCGGGTCCCAGCCTGCCTGGGCCACCGCTTCGCACGCCGTCGGTCGCGTCTCCGGCTCGACGACGCGGAGCTTCCAGGTCAACCTCGACCTGCGCGATGCCGCCGCGGCTACGCGCCTTGCCAGTGAGGTCTCCAACCCGAAGAGCGCCCTCTACGAGCACTACCTCACGCCGGCGCAGTTCAACGCCCGCTTCAGCCCGACGGCCAAGCAGGTAGGCGCCATCGAGAAGTGGCTGCGTTCGAGTGGCTTCCACGTCACCGGCGTCCCGAGCAACAACCGTTACGTGGCCGCCAGCGGGACCGTTGCCAAGATCGACCAGGCCTTCGGCACGACGCTCGAGTGGTACGCCATCAAGGGCGGTCGCTACGTGGCCCCGGCGACGGCGCTCAGCACGCCGGCCTCGGTCGGACGGGACATCCTCGCCGTCGTGGGTCTCGACGACGGTGCGCTCATGACGCGTCCCGACGACGTCAGCGCCGCCGTCAAGCCGAGCGCGCCCGGCACGGGCAGCAAGCAGGTTGACTGCTCGCACTACTACGGCCAGCACCAGGCTCACATGCCGAAGGCCTATGGCCTGAACAAGTTCCCCACCTACATCTGTGGGTACACCGCCACGCAGCTCGAGGGCGCCTACGGCGTCAGCTCGGCGATCGCTTCTGGCAACGACGGCACCGGCGTGACGGTGGCCATCACCGACGCCTACGCCTCGCCCACGATCGTGGCCGACGCCAACGCCTTCAGCCGCCAGGAAGGTATCCCCGGGTTCAAGCCGGGCCAGCTCAACCAGATTCTCCCGTCGAAGTTCGACGACCAGAGGCTCTGTGGTGACTGGAGTGTCGAGGAGACGATCGACATCGAGGCCGTCCACACGATCGCTCCTGGTGCGACGATCAACTACGTGGGTGGCGAGAACTGTGGCGCCGGCCTCTTCGACGCTCTCAACAAGGTCGTCGCTCACCACCTGGCGGACCAGGTGACCGACTCCTGGTCGAACGGCGGAGAGAACCTGCCACCGAACCACATCGCTGCCGAGCAAGCCATCTTCGTGCAGGGAGCGGCCGAGGGTATCGGCTTCGGCTTCTCGTCCGGTGACGATGGGGACCTGCTCACCCAGACCGGTGAGACGCAGCCGTCATTCCCAGGGTCTGACCCGTGGGTGACCGCAGTCGGTGGCACGTCACTGGCCCTCGGCAAGGCGGACAACTACATCTCCGAGACCGGATGGGGCAACGACATCGCCCAGGCGACCGGCTCGCCTGCGTACAGCCCGGCACTTCCCGGCTTCTTCTACGCAGGTGCGGGCGGTGGCCCGAGCCACGTCTTCGCCGAGCCTGCATATCAGGACGGTGTCGTCCCGACCAGCTTGTCGGACACCTATGGCAGCCCGACACGGGTGGTGCCGGACGTCTCCGCCTTGGCGGACCCGTTCACGGGCTTCTCGATCGTCATCACCTCTGACGGCGTCCAGCAGCACCAGACGTGGGGTGGCACGAGCCTGGCCTCGCCGCTGTTCGCCGGCATGCTGGCGCTGGCGGATCAGTACCGGTCAGCTCCGATCGGCTTTGCCAACCCGCTGCTGTACTCGGAGGCAGGCACGGACGCCTTCCACGACGTCACGCCGTCGCTCAAGGCGATCGCTCTCGTCTTCTCGGAAGGCCCCGGGCTCAACTTCCTCGTCACCCAGGACCACGACACGTCTCTCTCGGTCACGGCCGGGTACGACGACGTCACCGGGATCGGGACCCCGAACGGCTCGGCATTCCTGAGCACCTTCGGGTAGACGAGCATCACCGCTGAAGAGAGGGGCGCCCGGTTCTCCGGGCGCCCCTCCTTCGCGTCGCTGTTCGGACCGGCGCCGCCGCGCCCCCGGCCCGAGCGCTCCGCAGGCCGGCTGCTCCGGGCTACTCGGCGTCCGTGCCCGTCCCGTCGTCGTCGATGACGGCCGGCTCGGTCGGTGTGTCTTCGGCCGAGGCGTCTGCCGCCGCGGCGAGACCCTGCTTGCTCTGCACGACCTTGGCGGCGCTGTAGACGGTGAGGACGGTCGTTCCGAGGACGGCAAGGCGAGTGAGTGCCTTCGGGAGCCGGAGCCCCGTCGCGTGGTCGAAGCTGAAACGGCCGGGTCCGGTACCGATGAGGGCGAGGGCGGCAACCATGTTCGTGGCTGGCAGCTCGTAACCGCCCTTCTGCAGCATCGGCCCCTTCTCGAGGTGGGCGAGGGAGGCGACGCTCATCGCCCCGGCGAGGGCAAGCGGCCCGACCGGATAGGCCGCCCCGATGGCGGTGAGGACACCTCCTGCCAGCTCCGAACTGCCGGCCAGGGCCGCAAACGCCTTGCCTGGCTGCAGCCCGAGATGCTCGAAGCCGGCGCCCGCCTTCTCGAGGCCGGGGCCGTCAAAGCTGCCGAACAGCTTCTGGGCGCCGTGCACCGCCAGATAGCCGCCGAGCGTCAGGCGTAGCCCGAGCAGTGCGGAGTTGCGCATGGTGGATGTCCTTCCGTCGTCTCGTGTCCTCGCTAACTTAACAGAAGCCCCTAAACTTAAGTCTGCTGTAAGATCGGCGCCATGAGGCAGGGCTCACGCGAGGCGGCAAGGCACGATCCCATCAGCTGTGATCTCCTGACGGCCGTCTTCGCTCTGCTCGGGAAGCGCTGGAGCGGCCTGATCGTCGGGACGCTGTTGTCGGGACCGGCCCGCTTCACCGCGATCTCCCACCAAGTCAACGGCGTGAGCGAGCGGATGTTGTCGGAACGGCTCAACGAGCTGACCGCAGCGGGCTTGATCGAACGAACCGTGCTCGCCGGTCCGCCGGTCGGCGTCGAGTATCGCCTGACGCCCCGGGGCGAAGCGCTCCGGCCGGCACTCGACGAGCTCGGCCGTTGGGCACAGGAGCACTTGACCGGCTCGTAGTCGCCGGCCCGCGCCGCCGGCGCGCGCAGCCGGCACGCTCGGGTCACTCGGCAACGACGAAGATGCACTCGCCTGGGCACTCCTCGGCGGCTTCCTTGGCGTCGTCCTCGAGCTCGGGGGGAACGATCGCCATCTGGGCTTCGCCGCCGGGCGTGCGCATCACGGTGTCGCCTTGCTTGACATAGGACAAGCCGTCATCGCAGAGGACGAACACGGGCGGGCAGATCTCCTCGCACAGGCCGTCGCCTGTGCAGAGCTCCTGGTCGATCCACACCTTCATCGGCGATGCTCCTCCTCAGCGGTCTCGGCGACACGAACATGCTCTGTCGCCCACGAATGAGAATGACGCCGACGATCCCGACCGCCCAGGGCCGGAAGACCCCATCTCCCGGCCGGATGACCCGACGGGCCGTCCGTGCCGGCGTCACCACGCAGTCGGGCTCAGGTGCCCCGGCCGGATGCCGCCACCTGCTCGGACCAGTTGGAGAACGCCGTCACGAGCCCGTTGATCAGCCGGTCGAAGCTGCGATCGACACTCGCCGGCAGTCCGAAGCCACCGCCCATCTCGAGCGTGACGAACCCGTGCAAGGCAGATCGCATGGCGCGAGCGGCGTCGATGGCGTCGTCGTCGCGGAGCTCGTAGCCGGACAGGACGTCGAGCACGATCTGCACGACGGCGGCGTCGGCAGCGGTCGCTTCGGAGTCGGCGGGCGCCGAGGGACGCTGAGTGGCGGCGTAGCGACCGGGGTGAGCGAGCGCCCACGCCCGGTAGGCGCTCGACATCGCCGTGATGGCATCACCGCCCGAGCGACCCACGGCCGCCCGGGCGAGGATCTCGCCCAGCTCGGTCTTAGCCCGTATGGCGATGCTGCGCTGCAGTGCCTCCATGCCGTCGACGTGCTTGTACAACGAGGGCTGGCGGACGCCGAGGCGCTCGGCGAGGGCCGCGAGCGTCAGCTGGGCCAAGCCCGTCTCGTCGGCGATGCGCTCGGCCTCTTCCACGACACGCGTCTCGCTCAGCCCGGCCCTAGGCACGCGGGCTCGTCGTTTCGAGGAACCCCAAGACCGCTTGGGTCGTGATGTCGGGCTGCTGCGACTGTGGGTAGTGCCCGCAGTCGGGCACCATGACGACTTGGCCGCCGACGGTGGAGGCGATCCAGTCCGCCTCCACCTTTGGATCAGGGAAGTCAGGGTCCTGCCCGCCCATCACGATCAGGCAGGGCACGCTGACTGCCGGCAGACGCCCCTCGACGGCGGCATGGCTCGTCTGCGTCGTGAGCGAGAAGGCCTTGGCATAGCCCGGACGGCGGAGGCTTGCGATGACGCCGGCGCGGTACTCGCCGAAGTCCTCCGGCCGGCGACCGGCATACAGCTTGGGCAGGTAGGCCTTCCATGACCAGGCCGCCCAGGCCGGCACCATGGCGACTCGGAGGAGCAAGCGCTGGAGAGCACTCATCTCGGCGTCGCGGACGAACGGACCCACGAGCACAAGGCCGCGGACGAGCTGGGGCTCCTCTGCGGCGACCAGGGCGCCTGCGCCCGCTCCCATCGAGTTGCCGACGATGGTGGCGGAGCCACCGAGCTCTTCGATGAGGGCGGCGATGTCGCCGGCGGTCTCTGCGTCGCCATATGAGGCAAAGGAGGCGTCGCTGTCGCCGTGGCCTCGAAGGTCGGTGCAGGCGACGGTGTAACCGGCTGCCCGCAGGGCGGGCGCAAGGAAGCGGTAGGCGGCGCGTAGGTCGCCCATACCGGGAACGAGGACGACGAGCGGGCCGTCGCCGCCGACGTCGTAGGCGATTCGGCCGCCTGGGCGGGCGAGATAGGCCGTACGCGGTGTCGAGTTCAAGTGGTTGGTAGCCATGAGGCTAGACTACATAGCCATTAGGCTAATGTCAATAGCTAACTGATCAACGGGTCAGACATTCCAAGTTCAGGCCCGCCGGGATCGCCAAACTTCGGCCTGATACGCCACCTCGATCGTGGCGGTTCCCTCGAGGCCGAGAAACTCCCGCAGCAGCCTGCGGGCTTCGGCCAGGACTCGCAAGCGGAGGTCCTCCGGCATGGTGATGATCCAGCTGAACGTGCCGAGCAGGCCGATCAGCTCGTCGGCGTTGAGGGCGATGTCCCAGGCGAAGACCTCGTGCTCAGGCTGTGCGAAGGGAACACCCGGGGGGATCTCGAGACGCGGGTTCGGCCGGCGTGAGTCACCGAGGACGAGCGCAGCGAGATCGGCCTCGGGGACATCGGCGGCGCTCGTGCCCTCGGGAAGCGGCTCCTCGGGTCGGCCGCCGTCTCTGCGGCCCTGCTCGGCAAGCAGCGCTTGGGCTTGAACGAGAAACCCGCCGTCGGGATCTGGTCCCGACCACATCGCAGCGAGCACACCGCCGGGCACGAGCACGCGGGCGACCTCCTCGAGGGTGGGAACGAGGTCCATCCAATGCCACGACGCCGACGCAAGCACCGCATCGACGCTGGCGTCGGGCAGTGGAATCGACTCGCCCCGCCCGGCAACGGCTCGGGCGGCCGGGATCTGGTCGACGAGCACGGACCGCATGCGGTCGTCGGGCTCGACGGCGACCACCTCGTCTGCCTTACCGAGGAGCAACCGCGTGAGGGCGCCAGTCCCGGCGCCGAGGTCGACGACCCGCTCGACGTGATCCGGCAGCACCCACTCCACGGCCGCCGCCGGCGGCCCGGGGCGGTAGCGCTCGTACTGCGAGGCGACCTCACCGAAGCTGGCGGCCCGCTTGGCTTTGGCCGGCGGCGCCAGATGGGAGAGCGGCAAGTCGAGGTCGTCCTGCTCGAAGTCGGTCACGTCGGCGACGCTACTGGAGGTGCCACGGCGCGGGCAGACTGCAGGTGTGGTGACGATCGACGACGTGCGGGCGCTCGCCGCAACCCTGCCGCGGTCCTACGAGGTCCTCGTGCGAGACCGGGTCAAGTTTCGTGTCGGTCGCCTCGTGTACCTAGCCTTCTCCCGCGACGAGACGGTGATGGGCTTTGGCTTCCCGAGGGAGGAGCGTGAGCTCCTCGTGGCCTCCGAACCGGCCAAGTTCCTCATGCCGAGCACCTCGGACCTGCGGTACAACTGGGTGCAGGTGCGCTTGGCGGCCCTCGAGCCCACCGAGCTGCGCGAGCTCGTGCTCGATGCTTGGGCCATGGTCGTGCCGAAGAGCGTGTCGGCGGCGTTCTTCGAATCGATGCCACCGAGCTGATCGGCCCACCGCCCGCAGGCGCCGGCCCGCCACAGCGCCCCACGGGCCAGCCGGCCCGCCACAGCGCCCCACGGGCCAGCCGGCCCGCCACCGCAACCGGGGTGCGAGCGGTACGTTGCATGCGGTGGAGTACGCCCCGGGGGCAACGGTGACGTTCCTCATGACCGACGTCGAAGGCTCGACGCCGCTGTGGGAGACCCACGAGGACTCGATGCTCGAGTTGATGGCGTGGCATCACGGCACCTTCGCCGAAGTGGCAACCGAACATGAGGGCGTGATCCCTGCCGATCAGGGCGAGGGCGATGCCCGCTTCGGGGCCTTTGCAGAAGCGCCTCGAGCCCTCGAGTGCGCCCTCGAGTTGCAGCGCCGCTTTCTGCAACATGTCGGGGTGCCCACGAGGAGCGGCGGGCCGCAAGGGCTCTCGGTCAGGATGGGCCTGCACACGGGGGCAGCCGTGTTCCGAAACGGCAACTACTTCGGCGAGCCCGTCAACCGCTGTGCCCGGGTGCGGGGACTGGCCTATGGCGGTCAAATCCTCATCTCCGAGACGACTCGCGATCTCGTTGCCCGCTCCCTTCCATCGGGCGCAAGCCTGCGTGAGGTCGGCACGTTCCGGCTCAAGGGACTCAGCCGCCCCGAGCGAGTCTTCCGGTTGTGTCACCCCGATCTGCCCGACGACTTGCCTCCGCCGTCGATGCCGAGCGACCGCCGGCCAACACAGGCCGGCGCCGCCACCGTGCCGACCGGCGAGATCACGCTCCTGTTCACCGGCATCGACGGGGCCGCCCGGCTGTGGGAAGCAGACCCAACCGAGATGAGCACCGCAGTCGCCCGCCACGACGAGATCGTGCAAGCAGCCATCCGTGCGGCCGGAGGCTACGTGTTCCGTGCGGCCGGTGACGGCTACGGTGCCAGCTTCCCGCAGGCATCGGCCGCCCTGCAGGCTGCGCTCAGCTCGCAGCAGGCGCTCGCCCTCGAGCCGTGGTCGGCAGCAACACCGCTCAGCGTGGCCATGGCTTTGCACACCGGTGTTTGCGACGAGCGCGACGGCGACTACTTCGGGCCTGTCGTCAACCGGGCGGCCGGCTTGCAAGCGACGGCGAGCGGCGGTCAGACCGTCGTCTCGCTCGCCACCGCCGAGCTCCTCGGCGACCGCCTGCCGGACGGCGTGTGGCTCCTCGACCTCGGCGAGCACCGCCTGAAGGATCTCGACCGTCCCATCCAGGTGTTCCAGGCGTGCGTGCCGGGAGCCGAGAACGACTTCCCGCCACTGCGCTCGCTCAGCAGTGCCGCCCACCCGAACAACCTTCCGGCACAGGTGTCCAGCTTCGTCGGCCGCGACGAGGAGCTGGCTGAAGTGAAGCAGCTCGTCGCCGGCGGGCGCCTCGTCACGCTCACCGGGCCGGGAGGCGCCGGCAAGACCCGGCTCGGATTGCAGGTCGCCGCCGAGATGCTGGAGGGTTCGCCGGACGGTGCCTGGCTCGTCGAGCTCGCACCGCTGGCCGGCGACGAGATCGTGGCGAGCACCGTGGCCAACGTTCTTCGCGTCCGCGACGAACCACATCGGCCGGTCCTCGACTCGCTCGTCGAGGCGATCGGAGACCGGTCGCTCGTGCTCCTGTTGGACAACTGCGAGCACGTGATCGACGGAGCTGCCGGCGTTGCCAACGCCGTCCTGCGTGCGTGCGCCAACGTCCGGCTGCTGGCAACGAGTCGCGAGCCGCTCTCGATCGACGGCGAGGTCGTCTACCGCGTCCCACCGCTCTCCTTGCCCGCCCCGGAGGACGAGGCGGCGTCGGACGTGATGGCCTCCGAGTCCGGCCGTCTCTTCGCCGACCGTGCTGCTCAGCACCGCCACGGCTTCGTGGTCGACGACGCCAGCGCCGCTGTCGTGGCTCGGATCTGCCGGCGGCTCGACGGGCTGCCGCTCGCCATCGAGCTGGCGACGGCGCGGCTGCGGGCGCTGTCGCTCGACGAGCTCGACGCCCGTCTCGACGAGCGTTTCCGGTTGCTCACGGGCGGATCTCGGACGGCACTGCCTCGCCAGCAGACGCTGCGGGCACTGATCGACTGGTCCTGGGAACTGCTCAGCGCCGGCGAGCGAGAGGTGCTGGCGAAATTGTCGGTGTTCGCGGGGGGCTTCGACTTGGAGGCAGCCGAGGGCGTCGCCGCCGGCGACCTCGTGAGTGTCGACGAAGTCGTCGACCATGTCGGCACGCTCGTCGACAAGAGCCTCGTCGAAGCCGACGACAGCGGAGGGACGATCCGGTACCGGCTTCTCGAGTCAGTGCTCGCCTATGCGGGCGAGCACCTGTCCGACGGCGGTGCAGCCGAGGAGTCCCGCCTGCGGGGCGCTCACCGCGATCACTTCCTGGCCCTGGCGGAGGCGGCCGTGCCCAAGCTGGGCGGCGCCGACCAGGAGTCCTGGCTGCAGCGACTCGAAACCGAGCACGACAACCTCCGGGCGGCGCTCGCCTACAGCTTGGAGGACGACGACCCGCTGCCGGGCCTGCGCCTGGCGACCGCACTCGCCAGGTTCTGGGCCCGGCATGGGCATTTCAGCGAGGGTCTCATGTACCTCGGCGCCGCCCTCGATCGCCCGGAGGCACAAGGCCCGACCATCGAGCGCGGGTTTGCCCTCGGGATGATGGCCGCTCTCCTGGACGACGTCGGCGACTACCGAGCCGGGCGCGCCCGGGCCAAAGCCGCCCTCGAGATCGGCCGGGCGCAGGGCGACGACCGGCTCTGCGCCTTGGCGCTCGTCAACCTTGGCGGCATGACGGTACGCCTCGGCGACCCCCAAGCCGCCCTCCTGGTGCTCGAAGAAGGGCTCAGCTGCGCCCGCCGATGTGGCGACGATGCGTTGCTCGCATCGATACTCGGTGCGTTCGCCGCCGTCGAGACGCACCTCGAGGACTATGCCGCCGCCGTCGTGCATTTCGAAGAGTCGGTGGACATCTACCGCCGCGCCGGCAACCGTGCCAGTACGGCAGCCGATCTGGGCAACCTCGGGTACCTGGAGCTCAACTTGGGGCGTATCGACGCAGCCCGCGTGCATCTGACCGACGCCGTCGCCGTCTCACGCGACCTGAGCGACTGGTTCAATTTCGCCTACGGCGCCTTCAACCTCGGACTCGTCCACTACGTCGCCGGCGACCGCCGGCACGCCGGCGACTTGTTCAGCGAGGCGGTCACCGTGGCGCGCGACCGCGGGATCAAGCCGGTGGCCATCGACGGCCTCGTGGCGCTGGCGGCGACCGTGCACGCAGGCGACCCCGCAACGGCGGCCCGCCTCTACGGCGCAGCCGAAGCGGCCCGTCAACGCAGCGGCGAGCCCGTGGCGGCCATGGAGGCCTCGATGCGCGACGGCACGGTCGAGCGGCTCCGATCAGAGCTCGGTGACGACACCTTCGAGCTCCTGGCACAGGAGGGGCGGCAGCTCTCCCTCGAGGAGGCGGTCACCGTGGCGCTCGGTGCTCGCCCGCTCACCGCGGCGGCCAGCTACCGTGATGGCCGTGGCCGACCTTGACCTTGCCGCCGCCGCCGCTCTCGTCGAGTCGGGTGCCGTCTTGCTCGACGTGCGCGAGCCCGACGAGTGGGAGGCGGGACATGCTCCTGGCGCCGTGTTCATCCCGATGAACTCGGTCACTGCCCGCCTGGCAGAGCTGCCGAGTGACCGAGCGATCGTGGTGATCTGCCGCTCGGGGGGACGATCAGGAGTCGTGACCGAGGCGTTGGCGGGGTTGGGTTTCGATGCGGTCAACCTGTCCGGTGGCATGCAGGCTTGGGCAGCCGACGCGCGACCCGTCGTCACCGATGCCGGCACGCCCGGAGCGGTGATCTGACACCCGGTCTGCCGGACAACTGACGGCCGGCGCTGCCAGACGACGACATCTGCCAGACGACGACATCTGCCAGACGACGACATCTGCCAGACGACGACATCTGGCAGCGCCGAGATCTGGCCGGATCGCCTGCCCCCAGGCGACCCGGCCAGGTGGTCCGACGAGATGGACCGTTCAGTGGGCCACGCGCTCCTCACAGGCCCACGGAGCCCCGCAGTCGTTCAGCAAGTCGAGGAACGGTTCGGGGGGCAGTGCCTCCGGACCGAGTAGGCCAACGCCCTTCCAGGCGCCGGACTCGATGAGCTCGAGCGCCACGACGGGGTTGATCGCCGTCTGCCAGACGACTGCCTGCGAGTTGTAGTTCGCCATGCACCAGTCGTTGTCGACGACATGGTGCAGGTAGACCTCGCGGCGCTGGTCGTCAGGGCCGACACCGGTCACCCAAGTTCCGGCACAGGTCAGGCCGTGCATGAGGTGGCCGATCTCTGCCGGGTCGGGCAGCCGGGCGGCGACGACGTCGCGTGGCGACACGCGGCCGCCGGCGACGGCGACCGGCTCGGTCGAGTCGAGACCGAGCAGGTGGATGGTCTTCAGCACACCGATGAACTCGTCACCGAGCCCGTACTTGAACGTCACCCGATTGCAGTCGACCCAGCGGGGGATGAGGAGCACTTCCTCGTGCTCGACGTTGACGCACTCGACCGGGCCGATTCCTGCCGGGAACACGAAGGTCTCCGGCTCGCTGAACGGCTCGGTGGTGTACCAGCCGCGCTCCTGCTCCCAGATGATCGGCGGGTTCAGGCACTCCTCGATCGTCGTCCAGATGGAAAACGTCGGGCAGAACTCGTAACCCTCGACGACGAGGTTGGCACCGTCGCGGACACCCACCTCATCGATCGACTTGAACAGCTTCTCGGCGGCGTAGCCGGCGAAGATGTCGGAGAGTCCCGGCTCGACTCCCATGCCGGCGAGCGCCAGGAGACCGTGCTCCTCGAACTCCGGAGCCAGGGCGAACTGCTCGTCGCCGAGCTTCACGCCCGGGAGGCGGTACGGGTCGGTCGGGTGCGGGTGCGACAGGGACATGGCCATGTCGACGTAGGTGACGCCGGCTTCGAGGGCAGCCCGGTAGAGCGGCATGACGAATCGCGGATCGACCGCGTTCAACATGGCGTCGATCTTCTCGGCCCGAAGCAGCTGGACAACGGCGGCCTCGTCGGCTGCGTCCAGCTTGACGCCCGAGAAGTGGTCGGCGGCCGACTGGGCGGCGCGCTCAGCGCGCCCGAGATCCGCGTCGGCGATGACGACCTTCTCAAAGACCCCCCGACGAGCGGCAATGTGAGCAAAAGCGCTCCCGACGCCGCCTGCACCGACAACGAGCACACGCATGACAGCCTCCCGTTCCCGGCGAGATGTCACGTTTCACGGTCCATTGCGTCGGATCTCGCCGCGGTCGGACCGCTGACGCCTCACCGCAAGTTTCACGGTGATTGTGCGGCCGGCACGCGCAGACGACTAGTGCCGAAAGTCCCTACCGTTGCTGCCGATTCGGGCGCAACGTTTCGGTTGGAACGATGTGCTGTTGCTAGTGGAAGGGGTACCCACATGGCGACGAGCTTGCAGACCGACCGCCCGCCCGCTACCCCCGTCCCGACCACACTGGACCGCAAGGACAAGGGGCTCAAGTCCGGCGCCCTGGGCCTCGTTTCCAGTGTCGTCATCGGCGTTGCCTCAACGGCGCCCGCCTACAGCCTGGCGGCGACGCTCGGCGCCATCGCACTCGCCGTGGGGCTCCTCTCGCCGCTCATCGCCGTCATCGCCTTCATCCCCATGCTCCTCATCTCGATCGGCTACAGCGAGCTGAACAAAGTCGACCCGGACTGCGGCACGACCTTCACCTGGTCGACTCGAGCCTTTGGGCCCCGGATCGGGTGGCTCGGAGGCTGGGGCATCATCGCTTCGGACGTGCTCGTGATGGCGAGCCTTGCGCAGGTCTCCGGCCAGTACGGCTTCCTCCTCGTGAACGCCAACGGGATCGGCAACAACCCGACGAGCGCCTGGGTGTTGCTGCTTGGAGTCAGCTGGCTGGCTGCCATGACCTGGATCTGCTTCCGAGGCATCGAGGTCTCCGCCACGGTGCAGCGAATCCTGTTGTCCATCGAGGTCGTGATGCTCGTCGTCTTCGCCGTCGTGGCGCTGTTCCGGGTGGCAACCGGCGACGCTCCCCACGGCTACCTCACGCCGAGCCTCAGCTGGTTCAACCCGCTCCATGGGCATTCCTTCTCGAACCTCGTCGACGGTCTCATCCTCATGTTGTTCATCTACTGGGGCTGGGACACTTCGTTGTCGATCAACGAGGAGACGGCCGACAAAGAGCGTCTTCCCGGCCTCGCCGGCATCATCTCCACGGTCGTGCTGCTCAGCATCTACTTCATCGTGACGCTGGCGGCGCAGTCCTTCGCCGGCGTCGGCTCGACCGGCATCGGGCTCGCGAACCCGGCTCACGTGTCCGACGTCCTCTCGGTGCTCGGCACGGCCGTCTTCGGCTCCGCCGTCGTCGGCCAGGTCTTCTCCCACCTGCTGCTCTTGATGGTGCTCAGCTCGGCGGCCGCCTCGGCCCAGACCACGATCCTGCCGACGGCACGCACGGCCCTGTCGATGGGGACCTACAAGGCGCTGCCCGACTCGTTCGGACACGTGCACCGGCGGTACCTGACCCCGACGGTGGCGACCTTCACGATGGGCGGCATCTCCATTCTCATGTACGCCGTCATGAACTACCTCTCGGGCGGGTACGTCATCGCCGACTCGGTGACGGCCATCGGCATCTGGATCGCCTTCTACTACGGGCTGACGGGCTTCGCCTGCACGTGGTACTTCCGCAAGGTCCTCACCCGAAGCCGCCGGGATCTCTGGATGAAGGCGATCATGCCGACGCTTGGGGGTGTCATCTTGTACGCGGCGATGATCTGGAGCATCAAGACGGACTGGAGCTACTCGAGCAACGTGAGCTACACATCCTGGCAGCTTCCCTTCCCGCCCCACTCCGACGTAGGCGGTGTCTTCCTCGTCTTCTTCGCATCGCTCCTCGTCGGGCTCGTGGCGATGGCCTACATGCGTTTCGCCAGCCCGTCGTTCTTCCGCGGTGAGACCCTCAACAGCGCCACGCCGACGCTCGTGCCCGAGGACACCTCAGTCCCTGTGGCGCCGATGGTCGACGGTGAGTCGGCGAGCGAGGACGCCCAGGAAAATCGGGACCGCTGAGCGCTGGGCAGCTCAGGGCTCGCCGGGATCTCCCCATCGGGAAGTGGGTCCCGGGCCGAGGCTGCGCCCCACGATCCGATCACGCCCGACCCACGCTGAGGAGCGGGGCGGGCCCGCCAGGGCCCCTCGGGGTGCAACGGCCTGTGCGAGCGAGCTCAGCACCGCCAGCACCGCCGCCAGCTCGCCGCTCGTCGGCCGCCCGCTGACATCCCACCGCTGCGCCGGGTCGGCCCCGGCATCGCTCGGGTGCGGGGAAGCCTCCGCACGAGCGGCCTCAGAGCGGGATGTTTCCATGCTTGCGGGTCGACAGTGGAGGCCGCTTGCTCGAGAGGGCGGCGAGCGCCTTCGACACCTCGAGGCGGGTCTCCGACGGAAGGATGACGGCGTCGATGTAGCCCTGCTCCGCGGCGAGGTAGGGGTTGTCGTAGACGTCGTGATACTCCTTGACGAGCTTGCTGCGCACGGCCGCGATGGTGCCGGCGGCCGTCGCAGCTTCGAGCTCTCGGTGATGCACGACGCTGACAGCGCCTTCGGCACCCATGACGGCGATCTCGGCCGTCGGCCAGGCGAGGTTGACGTCGGCCTTCAAGTGCTTCGAGCCCATGACGACGTAGGCGCCGCCGTAGGCCTTGCGGGTGATCACGGTGACTTTCGGGACGGTCGCCTCGGCGTAGGCGTAGATGAGCTTGGAGCCCCGCCGGATGATCCCTTGCCATTCCTGATCGATGCCGGGAAGAAACCCGGGCACGTCGACCAGCGTCACGACCGGCACGTTGAAGGCGTCGCAGGTGCGCACGAAACGGGCAGCCTTCTCCGACGCGTCGATGTCGAGCGTCCCGGCGAGGTGGGCAGGCTGGTTGGCCACGAGCCCGACGGAAGCTCCGTCGACGCGTGCGAACCCGCAGATGATGTTCGGGGCGAAGGCGGCATGTACTTCGAGGAAGTCTCCGTCGTCGACGATGGCGGAGATGACGTTGTTCATGTCGTAGCTCGACATGTCCGAGTCGGGCACGACGGTGTTCAGCCGTTCGTCGTCGGCCGTCGCCACCGGAGAGGCCGAGCTCGGCCACCGAGGGGGATCCGCCAGGTGGTTCTGAGGCAGGTAGCCGAGGATCGCTCGCACGTAGTCGAAAGCGTCGTCCTCGTCACGGGCCGCATAGTGGGCGACGCCCGACTTGCTGGCGTGCGTGGCCGCTCCGCCGAGCCCTTCGAAGGTCACGTCCTCGCCGGTCACGGTCTTGATGACGTCCGGCCCTGTGATGAACATGTGAGCGAGCTGATCGACCATGACCGTGAAGTCGGTGATCGCCGGCGAGTAGACGGCCCCTCCCGCACATGGCCCCGCCACGATCGAGATCTGCGGGATGACGCCGGATGCGAGCACGTTGCGGTAGAAGATGTCCCCGTAGAGCGCCAACGACGTGACGCCCTCCTGGATGCGCGCACCGCCGGAGTCGTTGATGCCGATGAACGGGCAGCCGATCTCGAGGGCGACATCCATCGCCTTCACGACCTTTTGCCCGAAGACCCGCCCGAGCGACCCGCCGAAGACGGTGAAGTCCTGCGAGAACAGACAGACCTGGCGTCCGTTCACCTCCGCCAGACCGGTGACGACGCCGTCGCCGTAGGCACGGGAGGTGCCGTCGTCGCCCGGAGTCGACTCGGTGCGCGCCATGGCGTCGAGCTCGCGGAACGTGCCAGGGTCGACGAGGCGCTCGACGCGTTCGCGCGCCGTCAGCTTGTGGTGGCCGTGCTGGCGGTCAGCCGACGCCGCCGCCTGCTGATCGAGCACCCGCCGGCGCTCGAGCAGCCCGGCGAGCTTGGCCGCCGTCGTGGCGGGGCTGCCGGCGTCGGCGGCGAGCCCTCCGCTGTGGCCGGACCGTCCGTTGTGCTCCGGGGACGAGCTCATCATGCGCCGTCGGCGATCCGGCAGATTACCTGGCCGCGTTGTACCTGCTCGCCGACGGCCACGGTCAGTCCTTCGACGACGCCGTCCTTGGGCGCTCGCAGTGCCTGCTCCATCTTCATGGCTTCCACCTGCAGCACGGGATCCCCGAGAGCGACAACGTCGCCGCTGCAGTGCACGACCTTTACGACCGTCGCCTGCATCGGGCTGAGGACCGAGTCGCCGGCGGCCGCGTCGGCCGAGACGGTCGAGGCTCGCTTCCTGCGGGTCGGTGCCGTCCGGTCACCGGCGTCGGAGCTCGGCGTCGCCAGCTCGGTGGGCAGGCCGACTTCGAGCCGGCGTCCGTCGACTTCGACGACGATGCGGCGAAGGGCGCCGCTCGTTCGTGTGCCGACCTCGCCGCCGCTCGGTTCGTCCGGGACGTACGGCGCGATGACGGTGTCGAACTCGTCCTCGATCCAGCGCGTATGGACGGCGAACGGCTCCGAGCAGAAGTCCGGATGATCGACGACTGCCCGATGGAAGGGCACCACGGTGGCGACGCCGCCGGTCCGGAACTCCGAGAGCGCCCGCCTGGCGCAGGCGAGGGCGGCAGGGCGGCTCTCGCCGTAGACGACGAGCTTGCCGAGGAGGGAGTCGAATTCGCCGGGCAACGTCTCGCCTTCCTCGTAACCGGCGTCGACGCGCACGCCAGGCCCTGAGGGCGGGCGCCAGGTCGTGATCGTGCCCGGAGAGGGCAGGAAACCGCTGCCCGGGTCCTCCCCGTTGATGCGGAATTCGATGGCATGGCCGCGGCGAGGCGGGTCGCCGTAGTCGAGCAGGCCGCCGGCTGCGATCCTGAACTGCTCGCGCACGACGTCGATGCCCGTCACGAGCTCGGTCACGGGGTGCTCGACCTGCAAGCGGGTATTGACCTCGTTGAACGAGATCATGCCGTCCGGCGCAAGCAGGAACTCGCAGGTGCCGGCGTTCTCGTAGCCGCTCGCCGACAGGATCGCCTTCGAGGCGGCGTACAGCGTCTCCTCCTGCTCGTCGCTGAGGAACGGGGCCGGCGCCTCTTCGACGAGCTTCTGGCTGCGCCGCTGGAGCGAGCAGTCCCGCGTCGAGAGCACGACGACCGTGCCGACCGAGTCCGCCAGGCACTGGGTCTCCAGGTGGCGCGCCCGCTCGAGGAACCGCTCGACGAAACATTCGCCACGCCCGAAGGCAACAGTCGACTCGCGCACGGCCGATTCGAAAGCATCTTCGAGCTCGTCGAGGCGACGGACGACTTTCATCCCGCGGCCGCCGCCACCGAAGGCGGCCTTGATGAGCACGGGCAGGCCGTGCTCGGCCACGAACTCGGAGATTTCGCCGACGTCGAGGACGGGGTGGGAGAGTCCGGGCGCCAGTGGTGCGCCCACCGCAGCTGCCATCTGGCGGGCGACCGTCTTGTCACCGAGGGCGGAGATCGCTTTCGGGGGAGGTCCGATCCAGGTCAGGCCGGCATCGATGACTGCTTGGGCGAAGCCGGCGTTCTCGGCGAGAAACCCGTAACCCGGGTGTACCGCATCGGCCCCCGAGCGGTCGGCGGCCGCCAGCAGCTTGTCAATGGCGAGATAGGTCGTGGCCGGGGTCGTGCCGCCGAGAGCGAAGGCTTCGTCCGCCAGCCGGACGCACATCGAATTCCGGTCTTGATCGGCATAGACCGCCACGCTGTCGAGTCCCGAGTCCCGGCATGCCCTCACGACGCGAACCGCTATCTCGCCTCGATTCGCCACCATCACCTTGCGCACGGGCTGCTCCGTCCACCATGACCGAACCGAACCTGTCAGGTCATCGTGGCCGTTGCGGCGGCAAAGCCGCTAGAGGCGAAGGTCATCAGCCTCCTGGCCAGGTTGCCGCCGGTTCGCGCCCGATCCGCTCAGCTGGTCCGGCCGACCCGGCCTGCCAGCTCCCAGAGGGCCGGTCGGGCATCGGGGTGGGCGGTTTCTTCGATGAGCAGGCGCGCCTGAGCGCGTTGTGACCTTCCGAAGATGCGGGCGCAGCCTTGCTCGGTGACGACGGCCGAGTGCTGGAAGGAGGTCGCCGGCGTGTCGAGCAGCCCGACGATGGTCGAGGTCGCCGACTTCTCGTGCCACGACGGCAGGGCGATGATGGCCTGACCGCCGCGGGAGTGCAGCGCCCCGACGACGAAGTCCGGCTGGCCGCCGAAGCCCGAGTGGATGCGCCCGTGCACGTAGCTGGCATTCGCCTGTGCCCAGAGGTCCACCTGGAGGGCAGCGTTCAGCGAGCACATCGAGTCGTGGCCGGCGATGGCCATCGGGTCGTTGACCGTCTCGGTCCGCAGCAGCCGGACGAGCTCGTTGCCGTCGACCCAGGCATAGAGCTCCTCCGAGCCGAAGAGGAACGTCGCCGTGATCGGTGCACTGCGGTCGAGGGCGCCCGCTCGGTCGAGCGAGAGCACCCCGTCGCTCATGGCTTCGGTCCAGACGCGCAGGCCGCGGCGGCGTTGCAGCAGGGCGACGACGGCATCGGGCACCTCGCCGATGCCGATCTGCAGGGTGGCGCCGTCGCTGACGAGCGAGGCGACCTCCTCGGCGATCGCCAGCGTCGTCTCGCCCGATGGCCGCCGGGGAGGGACCAAGAGGCTCTCCTCCACCTCGAAGGCGAGGTCGACGACATCGGTGTCGAGCTCGGCATCGCCGTAGGTGTAGGGCATCTTCGGGTTGCACTGGGCCACGACGAGCCCGCCGCGAGCCCTCGCCTGCTCGATTGCGGCCGGGAGGACGTTCACTTCGACCCCGAGGGAGACCTTGCCGTCCCTCGGCACCGAGGTGTGGACGAGCACGACATCAGGCGGGCGGGCGACGGCAAAGAGGCGGGGCACGAGCGACAGTCGCATGGGGAGGTAGTCGAGATGGCCGCGGCCCCGCATTGCGGGGCCGACGAAGGGGGTCTCGTAGACGACCCCCTCACGGTCGGGCAGGGCCTGCTGGGCGTTGAGGACGAACAGCCGGTAGCTCTCGACGGCAGTGTCGAACAAGGCCAGGAGGCGGGTCGGCGTGGCGAAGTTCCCGCCCACGACGACTCGCGGCTCGGCCAACTGCAGGGAGCCGAAACGGCTGAGGATCTCATGCTCGCTGACGATGCGCACCCCTTGACCATAGGACGTGGCGTCGAAACCGACATCAGGACCGCACCCGGCGTACGGGCGGCCTCGAGCGTCGGGACTGTGGCACGGTGAGGGGCGGCGGCGCGAAAGGGGGTGGAGATGAGGCAGGTGTCATCGGTCGTGGCCGGCGGCGGCTCCCTGTGGATCGGCGGCCCGCCGGCCGCGGGCAAGACGACGGTGGCGAGGGCGATCGCGCGCCGTTACGGCCTGCGGCTGTACAGCGCCGATACGAGGACCTGGGAGCACCGCGACCGTGCCCTGGCGGCCGGGAGCCGCCCGGCCGAGCGCTTCGAGTCGCTGGAGCCTTCGCGGCGCTGGGAGCAGCCGGCCAACGCCTTGCTGGAGATGGCGCTGCAGACCGAGCGAGGTTCGATGGTCCTCGAGGACCTGTGGGCCATGCCGCCGTCGCCGCTCGTCCTGGCCGAGGGCTCTACGCTGCCGGCGGCAGCCGTCGGCGCCGGCGTCGAAGCTTCCCGGGTCGTCTGGTTGATGCCGACCGAGGCCTTCCAGGAAGCGCAGTTCACGGCCCGGCGGCTCGGAGACGGACCAGCAGCGCTGTACCGCCTCCTTCGCCGGCGGGCCGAGGCCGATGTGCGTGCCTTTGGCCTTCCCAGCGTGACGGTTGACGGCTCGAGGGGCCTGCTTGAGACCATGGCGTCGGTCGAGCACTTGCTCTCTGCCGGCCTCGCCGGCGGTCCGCATGCGGTGACCCTCGGCGATCGCCGGCAGCTGCTTCGGGAGATGAACCTGGCCGTCGTGGTGCAGGTGCAGGGGTACTACGGCCGGCCCTGGGCGAGCGGGACCGCCGACGGCGTGCGCCAGGTCTTCGTGTGCGAGTGTGCCGGCGCTGAGTGCGACCTCGAGGTGGAGGCGACCGTCGCCGATGCTGCGGCCGCGCCCGTCCTGGCGGCCGGCCATGAGGCTCGGGACGAATGAGGCCGGCGAGGACTCTGTCAGATATACATATGCTTGACATACGTACGTCTTGGTGATTGTATGTCCCGTATGGACTCCACGTTTCGAGCTCGTTCGCTGGGCCTGCCGGCTCTCGAGAGCGAGATCGCCCTCCTCGAGCCGGACCGGGCGGTCGCCGTCGCCGTGCTCGACCTTGACGGGTTCGCACCGCTCAACGCGGCGGAGGGAGCCGCCGCCGGCGACAGCGTGCTGGAACGCTTCGAGAGCGTGCTGCTGTCGAGCTTGCCCGACTCAGCCGTAGTCGCCCACGTGCGCGGGGACGAGTTCGCCGTCGCCTTGCCCGACGTTCCGCCCGAGGCGCTCCTCGTCGCCCTCGACGCCGCCCGGCGGGTCGTCGGTGACAGTGAGGTCATCACGGTCTCCGGCGGCGTGGCCGGACGGCCGCAGCACGGGGCATCGCCCGACGAGCTGCTCTCGGCCGCCGATACCGCCCTCGTGCGATCCAAGCGGGAGGGAGGCAACCGCATCTCGATGGCTGTCGAGGAGCGGATGGTGTTGAAGACGAGCTACTACCCGCCGGCGGTGCTCCATCGGCTGGCCAAGTTGGCCCGCCGAACCGGGCGCCCGGAGGCGAGCCTGCTCAGGGAGGCCCTGGACGATCTCGTCGCCAAGCACCGGGATCTGCTGTGAGGGCGCTCAGACGCGGTTGGACCACAACGGGCCGGACGGTCCGTAGAGGACGACATCGCCGGAGTCGCTCAAGGTGAGATCGAACGTGCCCGAACGGCCGCCGGTGCGAGAGGACCAGACCGGCTGGTTCGTGGGGCTGTAGACCACGAGGTTGCCGTCGCTCTGCATGACGACCCGGTCGCCGGCTCCGTCGGTCCCGTTGGCCCACAGGCCTCGGCCGGCCGTGTACTCCGCCAGGCTCCCGCCCGGCTGCATCCGCAGGCTGTACAGCCCGTTCGGCGAGACGAGCCGCTCGCCGGGCAGCAGCGTCTCGCCCATGGGAAGGACGCCCGTCTGCGGCTGACGTGACCACAATGCGCCGCCGCGGCCGCTGACGACGAGCCCGGCGTTGTCGAGGAGCGTGAGGTCGAACGCGCCGGAATGGCCGCCGGAGCGGGAGGACCACAATGCAGTGTTCGTGAGGCTGTACACGACGAGGTTGCCGTCGGTCTGCATGGCGACGTGGTCGCCGACGTTGCCTTCAGTCCCCGTCGCCCACAGGGCCCGTCCGGCGACGTACTCGACGAGGTTGCCGTCGCTCTGCATGTTCAGGCTGTACTGGCCGTTCGGCGATGTCATCCGCTCGCCGGCGGTGAGGCTCTGGCCGTTGAACAACGACGTCCCACCGATGACCGGCACGACGTCGGCGCCGACGGGGGCGACGAAGCCGCTGATGGTCATGCCGGTCTCGCCCGACATGGAGCCCACGGCGCCGAGGTAGGAGGGAGTGTTCGCAACGACGAGCGATGTGGAGGAGAAGTGGGATTCGCTGCCCGACTGTCCGTTCCAGTCACCGCTCATGGTTTCGATCGTGCCGTTGGCATTCGCCTGCGTCACGATGGCGACGTGGTCGGCTACGCCGCCGCCGTAATAGTCGAAGACGACGGCGTCACCGACGGCCGGGGTCGCCGAGAGCGTCCCGAATTCGAGGCCGTAGACGTAGAAGCTCCCGGCCGCGGCGTTCACCCAGTTGGTGTCCTGCACTCCGGAATTCGCCCAGACCCAGCGGGCGAAGTCGGCGCACCAGTACTCGGGCTGCCCGCTGTTCCCGGTGCAGCTGGAGTCGAACGCCTTGCCGCCGAGGCTGTTGGTCGAACACGCCTTCTTGCCGACATTGGCCGTAGCCAGAGCAGCGATCGAGCCGCCCGTCGCCGGCGAGGCCGAAGCAGACGGGGCGAGGACTGTGAGCGCCGCTGGCAGTGCGAGGAACGCGACGAGCGGGATGACGCACGGTCGGAGTAAAGGCATGAGGGAGGATGTGCTCCTGAGAGAGCCCTGCGACCTCTACATCGGTCCAGTGCTCGCTTGACTTGAGGTGCAATGGGGCAGGCTCGTTTTCGCGGCGCACCGTGCGCTGACGCGGCCAACCCCCCTCAGGGGGCATCGAGGGGGGGTGGCCGATTCGTCGCTCCTCGGAGCCGACGAGACGTGGAGCCCGGGTTCCGGCGCGGGCGTTACTGCTTGCAGGTCAACGTGAAGGCCGACGTCCACTGGTGGGTGCACTGAGCGGCGTTCGGTCCCGCCAGCTTCGAACCGCCGGCGTTTCCGATCTCGTACACCTTCACCTGGTAGGGGTTGGCGCTCGTGCCGAGCGTGTCGGTGAAGGAGCCGTCAGCCGACACCGTGAAGCTGTTCCCCTGTTCGGAGCTCGCCGGGTCGTAGTTGGCTGCGGAGTCGTACACGAGGGTGGCCGTCTTGTTGGCGAAGGCCGGGTCCGCATACGTCGCCGTCGTGGCGCCGTCGCGGTTGGATTCGGTGAACAGGTAGTACTGGCCGTCGACCTTCTTGAGCATGCTCGTCACCGGGACGCTCGAGTTCGACGACGACACGGTCAGACCGCCGACGTCCGGCGAGTTCAGCTCCGAGGCGAAACCCTCGATGTTCTGGTCGATATAGGTCAGGTTCGCCGGGATCACCGTCGAGCCGCCCTCGGCGGGATTGCCGTCCGAGCCGCCGCCGGCGCAGGCGTCGTAGGCGATGGTGTCATCGCAGAACCACTCGATGCCGCGGGCTCCGTTGATGACGGCGTCCCAAGCGGACGAGTTCACCTGCACCGGTGTGGCGCGGTACTCGTTGCCGTTGGCGCACAGGTTCGTGGCGGCGTCGCAAGCTCCGTTCTGGCTGGAGTAGCCGAGGTCGTCCGTGCCCGTCTCGACGAACTCCCAGACCGGCTGGGTCGGCTTGGCGAAGTGCTTCAGGTTGGCAGCTTCCTGGCCATAGAGGTAGATGCAGTTCGCCCCGATGCATTGGCTGGAGTGCCATGGGTCCGTGAGGGCGTAGTCGTCGGCCGACAGCATGGATGCGTCCTTCAGGTTCGCCTCTGCCTGGGTCAGGCAGGTGCTCGAACCCATGAGGTTGTTGGGCAGGAAGGCAGCCCATGACCCTTCGTTCGCAGAGATGATCTTGCCGGGGTCCTCGCTGTTGACGGTGGCGATCTGAGCGGCGATCGACTGCGTTTCGCCACTCCCGTTGCAGGCGGCCGGCTCGTCGAGCCACTGGTATCCGGCGAAGTACTGCTGCTCGGATGCCGGCAGTGTGGCGACGAGAGCCTCAACGGAGGCGACCGACTGGGGGCTCGTGTCGGAATAAGGGTCCCCGCCGGCGACGACGTACATGCCTTCGGCTGCTGCGGCCTCGATCTCACCGTTGTCCGAGCCGTAGTTCTCCGGCCAGCCGTAGAGCCCGAGGAACACGTTGATGCCCATCGCCTTGAAAGCGGCAGCCTGATTGGCGTAGGGAGCCGGGACGTTGCCGCCCTGCGGCGACTGGTCCCAGACGGCGATCGGGAAGAAGGACGTGCTCGCAGGCAGCTTCTCGAGTCTGCGGTGGTTGACGGCGACGCCTTTGCCACCGCCGGCGGCGGTCAGCAAGGCCGCCGATGGCCCGCCGGCGATGCCGGCCGGGAGCGAGACCGATGCCGCCTTGGGGGTGCTGTCCTGGTGACTGCCGAAACCGCCGTGGCTTGCCGCCACTCCTACGAACACTGCTGTCGCGAACGCTGCTGTCCGCGCTGAACCGACGCGCATTTGACTTCCTCCAAAGGCGGGCCTCCGAGTGAGGCACTCCTTTTCGTGTCGGCCGCGCCCCGTGGTGCGCCCAGGGCCGAGCAGCCTGATTTCCGTGGGCTGTTTGCCTCACTTCGCAAGGGTCACTCGCGTCAGGTTGAAGCCCGTTATGCCGAGTCCTCCAGGCGGACTCGCTGGTCGCACCTCCAGGCTCGACGCCTGTTGCCCGGGGAACAGCCGGACGCGTTCGCGTCCCTGGCCGGTGCGACGGGCGGCCTACCATTCGCCGGTGGCAGCCGATCGCAGTGTCGACGACACGGCCCGCCCCGCCATCGCACTGGCCTATGGCGCCGCCGCCGTCGTGGGCTACACCGGTCTTTCGATCTTCTGCTGGCACTACCTCATCGGTGCCGGCATCACGTCTCACATGTACCGGCTCAACCTCGGCGACGTCGGCCAGGGCGTGTGGTTCATGGGATGGCTGCCGTTCTCACTCGCTCACCACCTGAACCCGTTCGTCAGCCGGTACATGTTCGCCCCGCAAGGGTTGAACTTGCTCACGAACACGAACTTCTTCCTCCAAGGCTTCCTGCTTGCACCGGTGACGGAACTGTCCTCCCCGCTGACGGCGTTCAACGTCGCCTGCATCGCCGCCCCCGTCGTGTCAGCCGCCTCGATGTGTTACGTGGCGCGTCGCTTTCGCATGGGCCGAGGTGTGGCGTTCATCGGCGGGCTCGTTTACGGCTTCACACCGGCCATCCTGCAGGCCGACGCCATCGGCCACTTCAACCTCACCTGGATGTTCTTCCCGCCACTGCTCATCTTGCTGCTCGAGCGGATCCTGCTCCGCCAGGAGGGCTCCGCCCTCCGATATGGGCTGGCGCTTGGCGGCCTCGTCGTCGTGCAGTTCTTCAATTCGCCCGAGATCCTGCTGGACTGCGCCTTGCTCAGCGTGCTGGCATTGGCGGCGCTGGCGGTGGCCCACCGGCGCAGATTCAGGTCGCACGCCCGCTTTGCTGCTGTAGGGCTCGGCACGGCGTTCGGGATCTCGCTGGTATTGCTTGCCTATCCGCTCTGGGTCTATGCCGCCGGCGCCGACCACGTCGCCTACGTCAACGCCGCTGTCGCTCCCGGTGCTGCTCTCTCCTCGCCGGTGTGGCCGTCGGCTGCGACCGGGCACGGGTTTCTCATCGCCCCGCCGGGAGAGTCGATCTGGCGCCGTTTCGACGTGGGCTTCATCGGGCCGGTGGTCGTCGTCCTCGCCCTCGGTTCACTGTGCTTCGTCCGCCGCCAGCGCGTGATCGGCCTGTTGTTCGGTCTGAGTGTCGTGTCGTTCGTGCTCTCGTGGGGGAGCAGGTTGCGAGCGACGGGCAACACGGGCGTGTCCGGCTGGCACGCCCCCGCCTATTTCCTCGCCAAGGTCGTGCCGCTGATGCGCAACGTCGGGTGGATCCGCATCTCGGTGATCACCGACGGATTGCTCGTCCTTTTGGCGATGATCACCCTGCAACATCTGTCGGCGATCGTGCGCCGCCGCATCACGTCGCACTGGCGCGAATTGGCGCTCGGGGCGGGAGGCGCGCTCGCCGCCGCCGCCATGGTCGTTCCGCTGCTCGTGGCCGGCGAGGTGCCCTTCGGAGCCGTCGAGTCCGTGAGCGCCCCGGCGGTCCTGTCCCACATCCCCGAGACGGCCTCCGGCCAGGCCCCGATCGCCCTCGTCTTCCCCGCCGGCAGCCTCTTCGACGGCACCCCGCTCGCCTGGCAGGCGCTCGCCGGCTTCAGCTGGCGCGACTGGGGCGGGTATGCCTGGCACCCCTTGCCGGGCGGTCACGGGCTCGGCCAAGCCGTGCCCGACCGCAGCCTGGCTCTGTACCTGACGGTCAACGCCGCCGCCACTCCAGCGCGTATCGTCCTCACGGCGGCCCAGCATCGCCAGATCACGACCGGTCTTGCCGCCATGCAGATCAGCTATGTCGTCATTGTGAACGGGTACCCGGGCTCGGCACAGCTGACCCGCGTCTTCAGCCAGCTCTACGGATCCGGGAAGCGCTCTTCATCCGGGACGATCTGGCGCACGACCGTCCCGCCTTCGGCCGCGCCCGCCAGGGCGGCTGTGGCAGGCTCCTGAGGTGCAGGATGCTCCGGACGCCAGCCACCTGCTGGGCGCCGTCGCCGACCTGCTGGAGGAGTCGGTCGTTCCTCGCATCGAGCCGGCGCTCCAGCATCAGGTCCGGGTCGCCGCCAACCTCTGTCGCATCGTGCAGCGGGAGGTCGCCCTCGGCGCAGCCGCCGACGCCGAGGGCCGCCGGCGGCTGGCGATCCTCCTCGGCCACGACGGCTCGAGCGAGGCGCTCTGGCGCGAGCTGGCCGCACGGCTCGGCGCCGACGACGACACAGCGGTCTGCGTCGAGGACGAGGCTTCGGTCCACGCCGCCCTGCTTGCCATCGTGCGCGACAAACTGGCCGTCGCCAAGCCCGGCTACGACTCCTACGACTTCGCCGAGGAGCACCCGTGATCCTCGGCGCCGCCGGCTCGAAGACGGAGGGCTCGGCCCTCGCCTCACCCGATCGCACGAGCGACGGGTCGCGTGCCGATCTCGAAACCGGTCTGGCGCGGGCACTGGCCGAGGCCGAGCCAGGTCTGCCCGCTCCGAGCGTGCGCGTCACCGGCTCCGCATCCGTCGGCGCTACACGCCGAACGGTCTTCGTCGACATCGTGCGCGGCGACACAACGGTGCCGGCCGTTGCCCAACTCGCCGGCTCCGCCTTGGCCAGCATCTCGTTCGAGTCCGAAGCCAGCCTCGTGGCCATGGCTGCCGCCGCCGGCGTTCCCGTGGCGAAGCCACTGGCGGCTGGCGACGGCCGCCACGTGGGAGTGCCGTTCCTGCTCAGCCGGCGCGTGGACGGGATGACCGTGCCGAGGCACATCCTGCGGGCCGTGGGGGAGAACCCTTCGCTCGGGCGCACCCTCACTCGCCAGTGCGGCCGGGCTCTCGGGGCGCTGCACGGCATCGACCCCGCACTCGTGCCGCCGGATCTGAGCAGGTTCGTCGATCCGACGCCGACGCAGGCCTACGCCGATCACCTGGCCGCGCTGGCGACGACGGTGCCCCCGTCGCCCGTCATCGCTCTCGGCCAACGGTGGCTCTCCCGCCGCCAGCCCGAGCCCCACAGCCCGGTGCTCGTCCACGGCGACCTGCGCAACGGCAACCTCGTCGTCGGCCCCGACGGGCTGCGGGCGGTTCTCGACTGGGAGCTCGCCCACGTCGGCGACCCGATGGAGGACCTCGCCTGGTTGTGTTTGCGGTGCTGGCGTTTCCTCGGGGACGACCTCGAAGTCGGCGGGTTCGGCAACGTGGCCGATCTGCGCTCGGCCTACGAGGAGGCGGGCGGGACGTGGCGGCCGGAAGCCTTTCACTGGTGGAAGGTCGCCCGCACGATGTGGTGGTGCCTCGTCCTGCGGCTGCAGGCGCAAGCCTTCGAGTCGGGCGCGTCGCCCTCGCTCGTGCTCGCAGCGAGCGGGCGCCGCGTGGCCGAGCTCGAGTACGACTTGTTGATGCTCATCCGCCCCGAACCCTGAGGAGACTGATGCCGATTCTCGAGGAGCACCACGACCGCAGCCATCCCGTCGAGTCCGAGGGTGCCTGGAGCGAGTCGTACTACTTCAACTGTTATGACCCGGTGGTGGACACGGGTTTCTTCAGCCGAATCGGCATCCGCCCGAACGAAGGCACCATCGACGCCTCCATGTCGGTCTGGCTCCCGAGCGGTGACGTCGCCCACCTACGGGCCGAACGGCCTCAGCACGAGATGATCGACACTCATCTCGAGGTGGGTCCGATCGCCTACGACTGTCTCAGCCCCATGCGCGAGTGGCGCCTGACCGGACAGGGCTCGGCGATCGTGCAGCGGATCGGCGCCGGCGCCGCCGCGCAGCTCGGCGACGGGGCCACCACCGACATCGACATCGACGTCACGTTCCATGCGCTCACCCCGGCGATCGGGGTCGATGGCCAGGGCAGTGACAAGCAGGGGGCCGCCAGCGTGACGAGCGCTTCGGTCGGCAAAGGACACCTCGAGCAAGCCGGCCGGTGGACCGGCACCGTCACCGTCGACGGCGTGGTGCACGCCTTGGGCGAAGCCCGCGGCAACCGGGACAAGTCGTGGGGTCCGCGCAAGTGGGGCGGCCCGACGATGTGGCGCTGGTTCTCGATCAACATCGGCGACGACGTCGCCTTCGGAGGCATCCGAATCGACACCGCGCTCGGCAACCTCCACCGCGGATGGGTGTGGCGCGACGGAGCGGCCACGAGCGTGGCCGAATGGCAGGTGCGCACCGAGCTCGACGACGACGAGCTCACCCAACGTGTGGTGCACCTGACGGCCCTCGACAAGGCGGGCCGCTCCCACGAGCTACGCGGCGACCTGCTGCGGGTCGCACCGCTGGCGCGTCTCGGCGAAGGTGGCGGCACGCTCGTGAACGAGGGGCTCACGCGCTGGACCTACGAGGGCCGGACGGGCACCGGCATCGCCGAATACCTCCACCAGATCGGCAGCGACGGCCGGCCCGTAACGCCGATCGAGTAGGCGGCGCCTCGATACAGTGAGCCATGGCCCGACCGACAGCGATGGACGAGCAGTTCGTCCACCAGCTTCCCGAGCTCCTGTCCTCGGTTGCGCTCCACAGCGACTTCTGGCGGGAGAGCTACTTCTTCGAGGTGCATGAACCGGGCGCCGCTGGCGACGTCGTGTTCTTCACGATGGCGAGCTACCCGGCCCGCGAGATCGTCGACTCGATCCAGATGGGCCGCGTGGCGGGCGAGCGCTTCGGGAGCTTCCTCGTTCGCCCCTTCGACGGCGACCCTCACACGACCGAGGTGGCGGGAGCCCGCGTGCAGGTCGTGCGAGCGTTCGAAGAACTGCACATCTGGTCGGATCCCGAGGTGTCGGCCATCGGTGTCGACCTGACATTCCGGGCTCGGACGCAACCCTACGGCCTGCGCCGCGGCAGCATGCGAGCGGGTGACGACGTCGTCTGGGACCAGAGCCACATCCTGCAATCGGGTGTCTGGAGCGGCAGCTTCACGCGCGGGGCGGTCACCCGCGAGGTCGACGGCTGGGTCGGCCAACGTGATCATTCCTGGGGTGTTCGAGATCACGGCCGTTGCCCGCTCTGGCTGTGGTTCCAGATCCAGCTCGAAGACGGCTTCCTCGGCGTGTGGCACTGGGAGCTCGCCAACGGTGCCCGCATCTATACCGACGGGTGCTGGGCGGGCGCCGACGGGTCCGATCCCGTGCCCGTGGTGGCGTTCCACCACGAGATGGAGTGGACCGGGGCCGACAACGGCCCGGCCGCCTACGGCGAGCACGGCGAGACCGTGGCCGGCCTCGAGGGCACGTGCGAGTTCACCCTCGAGGGCGGCCGCCGCATCTCGGTCGAAGCCGAGGGCTCGTTCGACCAGCCCTACGAGCCGTTTCATCGTGGCGGGTTGAGCCAGATGCGCGTGCGCACCGACGACGGCCGCGAGGGCACGGCGATCTACGAAGTCACCGGTGCCCGCCACCACCACTTCTTTCCGGCCACCGTCGTCGAGGGCACGCTTCCCCGGTGAGCTCCGAGCCGATCCCGATCCTCGACTCGGCAGCCGAGCTCACGGCGGACTGGCTCACGAGTGCCCTCGCCGGCTCGGGCACGATCGATGGCGAGCGTGTCGTCGCCGTCGAGCTGAGCGATATCGGCACGGGGCAGATGTGTGACTGCACGCGAGTCGTGCTGCAGTACGACCGCGCTGCGCACGGGCCTCGCAGCCTCGTCGCCAAGCTGCCGGCGGCGGACGAGACGAGCCGTGCGACGGCCCTCGCCCTGCGCAGCTACGAAAAGGAAGTCCGCTTCTACCAAGAGCTGGCGCCGGCGCTCCCGGTTCGCACGCCCCGGGTGTTCCATGCCGACATCGAGGTCGAGACTGGGCGTTTCGTACTGTTGTTGGAGGATCTGGCGCCCGCACAGGCAGGCGACCAGATCGCCGGCTGTTCGCCCGAGGCGGCCGAGTGCGCACTCCGGGAGCTCGTCAACCTCCACGCCCCGCGCTGGGGCGATTCGTCGCTTGCTGCCACCGACTGGTTGCACGGCGACAAGGCACTCGGCCAGCAGTTCCTGCTCAGTCTGCTGCCGGAGCTCTGGGCCGGATTCCGCCAGCGCTACGAGGTTCAGCTGAACGACGCCATCCTCGAGGCCGGAGCCGGGCTCTTCGCCCACCTCGAGGGCTACCCTGCTGTTCCTGGGAGCCTCCCGTCGTGGTCCCGAGCTGGGTGAATCGGCCCCGGTGGGCGACGGCGCCACTGGCGACGGCGAGACTGGCGGCGCCGACGCAGGGGACGCCGGCGGTGGCGTGACGGTCCTCGACTGGCAGACCGTGACCGACGGACCGGCGCTCTCTGACGTGGCCTACTTCATCGGAGCCGGCCTGCGCCCGGAGGCGCGGCGGGCCGTCGAGGACGGGCTCGTGCGTCGGTATCACGCCGGTCTCGGTGCCGCCGGCGTGGCGGGTTACGGCTGGGAGCAGTGCTGGCACGACTACCGGCGCGGGACATGGTCGGGGCTCGTCATGGCGGTGGCGGCGTCGATGCTCGTGGCACGAACCGATCGCGGCGACCAGATGTTCTTGACCATGGCGGATCGCCACGCCCGCCACGCTCTCGATCTCGACGCCCTCGCCGTCATCTCGTGACGACCGGCTCGTGAGCGCTGCGCCGGAGGTCGCAGAGTTCCTGCGAGCGCACCCGCCCTTCGACACGATGCCGGCAACGGCCGTCGAGCAGGCGTCGGTCGCGGCTGAGGTCGAGTTCCACCTTGCGGGCACGGTGATCTTTGCTCAGGGGACCGGGTCCAACGAGTTCCTTCGGGTCATCCGGGCCGGATCGGTCGAGGTGCTGCACGATCGGGACTGCCGACGGGCTTCGCGGCGCGTGCATGCGAGGACACTCTCACCTACCGGATCCCTCTCGATGTGGCCTCGGCCCTCTTTGCCCAGCCGGAGAGCTTGCGATACCTCACCCGCTCGCTGCTCGAGGACCGTTTCAGCATCCGCTCGAGCCGGCGGGCGGACGCCGAGCGCGAGCACCTCACCCAGCCCGTCGGGTCGCTCCTCCGCTCGCCGGCCGTGCGGTGCGGTCCCGACACCTCCATCCAGGAAGCTGCCCGGCAGATGAGCGCTGCCGGCACGACCGCCGTGGTCGTCGATCTCGGGTCGTCGCTCGGCATCGTGACCGATCGCGACCTCCGCTCTCGCGTGCTGGCAGCGGGGCGCCCGCCGGACGCCCCGGTCTCGGTCGCCATGACGGCGCCGGCGGAAACGGTGGCAGCGGATCGTCCCGCCGGCGAAGTGCTCCTCGACATGTTGGACCGTGGCTTCCGCCACTTTCCGGTCGTGTCGCCGACGGGCGAGATCCTCGGGATCATCGCCGACTCCGATCTCGTGGCTGAGCAGACCCGTTCGTCGTTCTCGCTCCGCCAGGCGATCAGCCGGGCGGCCAGCGTGGCCGAGCTGCAGCAAGCCGCTGCGTCGCTCCGCCCGACCGTCGTCAGCCTGCATCGCGCCCACCTCGCATCGCTCGACGTTCAGGCCGTCTACTCGGTCGTGTCGGACGCGCTGACACGACGAGCGCTCGAGTTCGCACTCGAGGAAACCGGCCAGCCTCCGCTCCCCTTTGCATGGCTGGCGCTCGGCAGCCAGGCGAGGCGGGAAGCGCTGCCGAGCTCGGATCTGGACACGGCGATCGTGTTCTTCGAAGGCGACGACGACCAGGGCTACGACGACACCCAGCCACGCGACGGCGACCGGGGGAGCGAGAAGGCGGCTCATGACTATTTCGGGCCGCTCGCCGAGCGCACGATGGAGATCCTCGTCGGCTGCGGGGCCCATCCCGACGCCCACCGGGTGAGCGCTTCGGATCCGCTCTTCGTCCGGTCCGATGCGTCCTGGAGGCGGGCGGGGCGGGCGTGGCTCGAGGATCCGACGATGGACAAGGCCCTCGTGCTCGTCTCGGTCCTCGTCGACAGCCGCTCTGTCTTCGGGGTGGAGGCCGGAGCGGCACCGGCCGAGGCGTTTCGCACCGCCCCTCACTACCCGGCGCTGTTGCGCCAGCTCGCCCGGTTCGCTCTGTCGCACCGGCCGCCGACGGGGTTTCTCGGTGGGCTCGTCGTGGAGGACTCTGGTGAGCATCGCGGTCGCCTCGACCTGAAGGACGGTGGCGCCCTGCCGATCGTCGACCTGGCGCGTTGGGCGGGCATGAGCGCCGGGGTCACGTGTGCCTCCACCGATGAGCGCCTGCGGGCGGCTGCCGCTGCCGGCGTGCTCAGCGAGAGCGACGCCGGCACGCTCATCGAGTCGTTCGAGCTCGTCTGCGAGCTTCGCCTCGACCATCAGGTCGCCCAGATCCTGGCCGGCGACGATCCGGACGACTTCGTCGATCCAGCGGAGCTGAGCGCGCTCACCCGCCGGTACCTGAAAGAGGCGTTCCGTGCGGTAGCGGCCGTGCAGAAGCACGTCTCGAGCGAGCTCGCCCTCGGCGTGCGGTGAGGCGGCGCCCCGGCCCGGCAGGGCGCACGCCCGTCGAGACCGCCTACTCGGACACGCCCCTGCCAGCAGGGCGCACGCCGTGGCGGTCGGCTGCGTTCTGCGTCGTGGATCTCGAGCTCACGGGGCTCGACGTTCGGAGCGACGAGATCATCTCCTTCGGCGCCGTCCCGATCGACGAGGGCCGCGCCGGTGCCGGGCGGGTGTCCTACGGACTCGTGCGCCCGCGGCGCCCCCCTCCGGAGGCGTCCGTGCTGATCCACGGGATCCGCACGGTGGACCTCGAAGGGGCTCCACCGTTCGAGACGGCGATGTGGCCGCTCGTGGAGGCCGTCACCGGTCGCCTGATCGTGGCGCACGCGGCGGCGGTCGAGGAGGCGTTCCTCGCCGTGGCGTTCGCCGCTCTCGGCCTCAGCCTTCACACGCCCCTCATCGACACCGACGCCCTCGGTCGCCTCCTCATGGCCGAGCGCGGCGAGCACCCGCCTCGGTTCCTCCCGCTCGGCGAGCTCGCCGCCTACCTCGGGCTTCCGGTTCACCGCCCCCACCATGCTCTCGGCGACGCCTTGACGACGGCACAGGCGTTTCTGGCTCTTGCGACCCATCTCGAAGCGAGGGGAGCGGGCAGCGTTCGCTCGCTGGCGGCGGCGACCGACCGCCTCCGGTGGATGAGGCGTTAGCAGCCCCGAGCCCGGCGTCGCCCCGAGGTGCCCGGCTGTGGACGTGCCGAATGTGGACGTGCCGAGGATGCGGGCGCTAGAAGCCGACGACGCCGGCGGCCGCACGCGGGTCGCGTGTCGACACGATGACCTTGCCGAGGGGGGCGACGGCGACGGCGGCCAGCTTGAAGTTGCCGAGACCGAGGGGGATGCCGATGATCGTGAGGCAGAGCAGCAGGCCGAGCACGAGGTGGGCGGCCGCGATCCAGAAGCCGGCGAGGACGAACCAGATGACGTTGCCGATGGCGGTGGCGGCACCGGCGCCGGGCCGCCGCACGACCGTCCGACCGAACGGCCAGAGCACATACCCGGCGAGGCGAAACGACGCCACGCCGAAGGGGATCGTCACGATCAGCACGCACATGACGAGGCCGGCGGCGGCGTAGCCGATCGCCAGCCAGAGCCCGGACAGCAGCAGCCAGAGAACGTTGAGAACGATCCGCACCCCGCCAGTCTGTCACCGGCGCGCAGCGGCCCGGCGGGTGCGCTGCGTCCCTACCCTTGGGCCATGAGGATGTCGAGGCTCTTCGGAGTGACACTGCGTGAGGCGCCTTCCGGCGCCGAGACGCCCGGCCATCAGCTGCTCCTGCGAGCAGCGTTCATCCGCCAGCTGAGCCCGGGCATCTATTCGTACCTGCCGTTCGCCTGGCGCGTCATGCGCCGGATCGAGCAGATCCTGCGCGAAGAGATGGACGCCGCCGGCGGCGTCGAGATGTCGATGCCGGTGGTGCACCCGGGCGAGCTGTGGATGAAGTCGGGGCGTTTCGACAAGATCGGGCCGGAGATGGCCCGCTTCGTCGACCGGCGAGACCGGCCGCTCGTCCTCGCCATGACGCACGAGGAGGTCGTGGCCTCGCTCGCCTCCACCGAGATCCAGTCCTGGCGCCAGCTCCCGCGGCTCGTGTACCAGATCCAGATCAAGTTCCGGGACGACCCGCGGCCCCGTGCCGGGCTCATCCGGACGCGTGAGTTCACGATGAAGGACGCCTACACCCTCGATCGCGACGCGGCCGGGCTCGATGCGCAGTACGAGCGGCTGGAGGATGCCTACCGGCGGATCTTCGCCCGCTGCGGGCTGCCGGTGCTCACCGTGGCTGCCGACGTCGGCATGATGGGCGGCTCCGGCGCCGAGGAGTTCATGTACTTGAACCCCATCGGCGAGGACACCCTCGTGCTGTGCGACTCCTGCGGCTACGCCCAGAACCGGCAAGTCGCCCGTGCTGCGGTCCCGCTGGGCGACGTCGCCGAGCCGGCGCTGCCCCTCGAGCGCATCGCCACACCCGATACGCCGACGATCGAGCGGCTGTGCGACCTGCTCGGCGTGCCGCGCCAGCGCACCGCCAAAGTCGTGTTCATGGCGACGTCGGACGACCGCATGGTGGTGGCTGTCGTTCGGGGTGATATGCAGCTCAACGAAGCGAAGCTGGCCGCGGTCCTCGGTTCGGCCGAACTGCGCCCGATGACCACTGCCGAGATCGAGCAGATCGGATGCGTGGCGGGCTACGCCTCTCCCATCGGCGTCGGCGGGCGCGCCACGGTGATCGTCGACGAGATCGTCGCCGCCAGCCCGAACCTCGTCGCCGGCGCCAACGAAGCGGGTTGGCACCTGCGCAACGTCAACGTCGGTCGAGACTACGAACCCGACCGCATCGCCGATCTCGTCGCCGTCGACGAAGGCCAGCCCTGCGTCACGTGCGGCTCACCGCTTCGCACGGAGCGAGGAGTCGAGGTCGGCAACATCTTCAAGCTCGGCACGCACTTCTCCGTCGCCCTCGGGGCGAACTTCCTCGACGAGGACGGCACGGAGAAACCCATCGTGATGGGTTCCTACGGCATTGGCGTCGGGCGCCTGCTCGCCTGTGTGGCCGAGGAGCACCATGACGATCGCGGCCTCGTCTGGCCGGCGGCGATCGCCCCTTTCGACGTGCACGTGTGCGCCCTCGGCGACGAAGGTCTCGCCGGCGGCGAGCCGGTCGTGGGCGCACTCGAGGCGGCCGGCTTCGACGTCCTGTTCGACGATCGCGGCGAACGTCCCGGCGTGCAGTTCGCCGATGCAGAATTGATCGGCTGCCCGGTGCGCCTCACGGTCTCCAAGCGCTCCTTGGCCGCCGGCGGGGTGGAGGCGATGCTCCGGGCCGATCCGGAGGCAGCAGGCGAGATCGTGCCGCCCGCCGAGCTCTCGTCGTGGCTGGCGAGGAGCCTTGGCCCGCACTAGGCGGGCGCCGTCGGACCGGAGCGACCGACCGCTGCGATGATCAGCTGGCCAAGCCGTAGGGGAGCGGTTCGCCCGCCTCGATCTCGATCAAGCGGTCGTATTTGGCGACTCGCTCGCCCCGAGCCGGGGCACCGCTCTTCAACTGCCCGCAACCGGAGCCGACGGCGAGGTCGGCGATGAAGCTGTCCTCGGTCTCGCCCGAGCGGTGCGAGACCATCTGCGGCCACCCTGCCTGCCGGCACATCTCCATGGCAGCCAGCGTCTCGGTGACGGTTCCGATCTGGTTGACCTTGATGAGGGCGGCGTTGCCTGCGCGCCGGGCGATGGCCTCGGCGATGATCGCCGGGTTCGTGACGATGAGGTCGTCGCCGACGAGCTGCAGGCGGTCTCCGAGCCGGTCGGTGAGGCGTACCCAGCCGTCCCAGTCATCCTCGGCGAGGCCGTCCTCGAGACTCCACACGGGAAAGTCGGTGATGATCTGCTCGTAACGGCTGATCATGTCGTCGCTCGAGAGCTTCTCTCCTGCCACCTCGTAGATCCCGTCGTGGAAGAACCCGTTTGCGGCCGGGTCGAGGGCGATGGCCACGCCGGCAGGCCCGCTCTCGTAACCGGCCGCCGCGATGGCGTCGGTCAAGAGGACGAGCACCTCCTCCGGCCGGTCGATCTGCGGGGCGAAACCCCCCTCGTCACCGAGGCCCGTCGCCTCGCCGGCGGCCGCCAGCAGTCCCCGGAGCCGGCCGTAGATCTCGGCGCCGGCGCGGACGGCTTCGGTGAGATTCGGCGCGCCGAGCGGGGCGATCATGAACTCCTGGAAGTCGAGGTTGTTGGGCGCGTGGGCACCCCCGTTGATGACGTTGAAGTGCGGCACCGGAAGCCGCGGGGAGACACCGGCAGGGTTGAGCACTCTCCAGAGCGGTTGGTCGCTGGCGATGGCCTGGGCACGGGCGGCCGCCATCGAGACGCCGACGAGGGCGTTGGCGCCGAGACGCGATTTGTTGTCCGTGCCGTCGAGCTTGATCAGCGCTCCGTCCAAATCCGCCAGCTCTCCAAAGGTTCGGCCGTTGATCGACTCGGCGATCTCGCCGTTGACGTTGCCGACAGCCACGGTGACGCCTTTGCCGCCGAAGCGGGCGGGGTTGCCGTCCCGCAGCTCCACGGCCTCCCGCGCGCCGGTGGAAGCCCCCGAGGGCACCCCTGCCCGAGCCGTCGTGCCGTCAGCGAGGCTGAGCGTGACCGCCAGCGTCGGATTGCCTCGAGAGTCGAGGATCTCGATGGCATGGACGGAGGCGACGGCGAGTTTCATGAGGGCTCCTTCGAATCGGTGCCTCCAGCTTCACAGCTCCGACCGGCCTTGACCCGGGCCGAAAGTCACAAATTGCTGCGGGATCCGCCCGATATGGCCGGCGCTCACCTGCGCCTGGCCACCGCCGAGGCGGCGGGCGCCGGCTCGGCCAGACGCATGTCGATGCCGTGTCGGCGAGCGTCGGCAACCGCGATGACACTGGCGATCGCCGAGAGGCGCCTGCGTTGCGTGGCGCTCAGATCGGCGACGAGAACGGCGATCTCGGCCTCGAAGGCCGCTTCCACGTCGCCGGCGAGAGCCCGGCCGGCGGCGGTGATCGTGACGTGCACGCTGCGGCGATCGATTCGAGAGGCCGTCCGCCGTACGAGCCGGCGCTCCTGGGCGCGGTCGACGAGGCCGGTGACGCTGGACTTGTCCAGCTGGAGGAGCCTCGCCAGCTCCTTGATGGTCGGACGGCGGTCGCGGAGGATCCCGAGTAGCCGCGTCTGGGTGATGGACAGGTCGTGGGTGGCGGCGATCCGCCCGAGCGCACCTTGCACGGCAAAGCTCAACTGGGCGAGCGAGTCCACGAGGCCCAAGTCGGCCTCGCCGTCTCGCGGAGCAGGGCGGGCCGGCTCGAGCTTGGTGGGCACCTCACCCAGTGTAGGGCAAACTGGTTGGTGTCACCAACTATCATGGATGGTGCTACCAACTAACTCTGCGCACCGTGCCAGAGCCAGGCAGGAGGCCCAGGAGCGATGAGCATGCGCGCGGCCGTGGTTCGATCGTTCGAACACGCTCCCCGATACGAGACGCACGACACCCCGGAGCCCGCCGGCTCGGACGAGGCGCTCGTCGAAGTGCTGGCCGTCGGGCTGCACCCGCGGGTCCGCACGGGCGCTTCCGGCAGGCACTACACGAGCACGGGCACGCTGCCCATGATCCCTGGCATCGACGGCGTCGGCCGGCTCGCAGACGGCCGGCGGGTCTATTTCGTCTCCACAGACGACACCTGGGGCTCGATGGCGGACCGGGCCGTCGTCGACCTGCGACGGATCGTCCCGTTGCCGGAGAGCGCGGAGGCCATCAAGGTGGCAGCGGCGATGAACCCTGCCATGTCCGCCTGGGTGGCGCTGCGCCGCCGGGTTCGCCTCGAGCCGGGGCAGTCAGTCCTGGTCCTCGGCGCCACCGGCAGTGCCGGAGGCATGGCCGTGCAGATCGCCAAACGGCTCGGCGCCGCACGGGTCGTGGCTGCCGGCCGGAGCGTTGCACGCCTTTCCCAACTGCCGGCGCTCGGTGCCGATGAGGTCGTCGGTCTCGTCGATGACGCCGCGGTCACGGCCGCTCGCCTGGCGGCAGCAGCTGCCGAGGTGGATGTCGTGCTCGACTACTTGTGGGGCGCGCCGGCAGCGGCCGCCATGGTGGCGCTGCTCACGGCGCGAGCCGATCGCGGGCGAGCCATGGACTGGGTACAGATCGGCGCTGTGGCCGGCCCCACGGCCGAGCTGCCGTCGGTGGTCCTCCGATCGGCCAACCTGCGGCTGCAGGGCAGTGGACAGGGCGCCGTATCGCTCGGGGCCTACCTGGCCGAGCTCCCCTCTCTGGTCGAAGCGATCGGCTCCGGGGCCCTCGAAGTCTCGGTGCGACCGGTCCCGCTGGCCGACGTCGAGGCCGCCTGGAACGCCCCGGAGGTCGCCGGCCTTCGAACGGTGCTCATTCCCTGATCGGGCGCAGGGGCGCGCCGAGGGATGTGCCCGCGAGGAGGTACCCTGGAGTCTTCGAGGAGAGCGGTCTCTCTCGGCGTTGCTCCTGTCCCTGGTGACGCGCCCATTGCGGGTTTCCACCAGGAAAGTGACGACGATGACGACCACCACAGGCAAAGCGCCGAGCGAGTACCGCGTGCTGTCCGAGCAGATCCGCGGTGCCGGCCTGTTGGACCGCCGCCCCTGGTATTACACCGTCAAGATCACGCTCACCATCTTGGGATTCGCCCTCGGATGGGCGGCACTGTTCGTCGTCGGCAACTCCTGGGCAACGCTCGGCGTCGCCTCCTTCCTGGCGCTCATGTTCGCTCAGGTGGTGTTCCTCGGTCATGACGCCGGCCATCAGCAGATCTTCGCCTCGCGCCAGTGGAACCGAATTGTCGGGCTCGCTGTCGCCAATGCACTGACCGGCCTGAGCTTCGGCTGGTGGGTCCCCAAGCACAACGCCCACCACGCCTATCCGAACCAGCTGGAGCGCGACCCGGACATCGGCCCGGGTGCCATCGCCTTCACGTTCACCGCCGAGATGGCCGAGCGCCGGCGGGGCGCCGCCCGCCTGCTGGCGCGTTGGCAGGCCTGGCTGTTCTTCCCGCTGCTGCTCCTCGAGGGAGCCGGACTTCACATCTCGAGCGTCGACTCGCTCGTACGGCGCCACGACCGCTCTGCCGCCGTCGAGGGCGCCCTGCTGGCGGGAAACGCCGCCCTCTACCTGACGGCCGTCTTCTGGGTCCTGTCGCCATTGCGGGCTCTGGCCTTCATCACGCTCCAGCAGAGCCTCTTCGGCCTCTATCTCGGCTGCAGCTTCGCCCCCAATCACAAGGGAATGCCCATCCTCGAGCGCGACACCAAGATGACCTACGTCCAGCGCCAGGTCATCACCGCCCGCAACATCAGAGGCGGCCGCATCGCCACGTTCGTGTTCGGTGGCCTCAACTACCAGATCGAGCACCATTTGTTCCCGTCGATGCCTCGGCCCAACCTCCGCCGGGCCCAGCGCATCGTGCGGACCTACTGTGCCGAGCACGACCTTGCCTATTGCGAGGAAGGTGTCGTCGGGTCCTACCGCACGGCACTGAGGTTCCTCGGGGCCGTCGGTGCCGGGCGGGAGCCCGTAGCCTCCACCGTCTAGCGGCGGCCGGGCCTCGCTTCGTGTCTCATGGCGCGGCGGCCGCCGGCGGGTCCGGTGGCTCGACAATGGTGGGACTCACGACCGGCACATCGTCGGGGCTCTGCGCTCCCGTGCCTGGCGTGGCGCGTGAAGCGTCAGCGTCGCCGGCCGACTCCGGTGCCGGGTCGGTGTTGGCCTGCTCGCCGGCCGACTCGGCCTCACGCTCTCGCTGCCGGCGGACGGCGTAGAGGCGCAGCCCGACGGAGGTGGCGCCGAAGACGAGGAAGAGCAGCACGGCCGTGACGATGGGTGCACCGCCGGGGTGAGTCGGCCCGGTTACCGGGCGGAGCATGACCTGAACCGTTCCAAAAAGGGCGACGGCGAAGGTCGCCACCCAGGCCCCGCGATGCCATCGGATCAAGTCGCCTCCCGGAAGGAAGGCGAAAGGGAGCAAGCCGATGACAGTGCCGACGAGGCCCGAGACGAAGGCAGCGGCCAGGAAGTCCTCGACGAGGACGATGACGAGACTGGCGCCGGGCCGGGATGCATCGGCCAACACCGGGACCCAGGCGAACCAGGCAGCCACACTGACGGCGAGGGTGGTGACCGCCGAGAGGGCTACTACGTGCCCCTGCTCGTGCTTGCCGAGCTTGGTGCCGAAGACGACGCCGCAGACGACGCCGTAGAGGTAGCCGGGTCGGAAGTCGGCCAGACGCGAGATGAGCACGCAGAATGCGGCGATGGCGAGGCCGGCCGGGAGGGCGTGGAGGCGGACGGCGAGAGCCGCTCCCGAGAAGCGACCCGGCCAGCATCACGCCGATGAAGACGGATCGGTCGCGCCGAGACGAGCCGCCGGCGACGACCCTGCGGCGAAGCTGCTCCGCCTTGGGCAGTCGCCGCTCCCAGGTCGCTCGGAGGTCGTCATATGCCTCGTCAAAACTCCGGTTGAACAGCTGCGAAGGGAAGGTGATGAAGAGGATCACCCCGATGGTGATCCCGGCGTTTGCCGCCACCAGACCGGGCGAGGAGAAGGCCTTTGTCGGAGTCGTGAGCGACGAAGCGATCGTGGAGAGTTGCGTTGCGCCCGGTCGGATGATGGGGGAGTAGCCCGTCCAGTTCTCCAGTGGGTAACCGGAGGCGGCATCCTCCACGACGACGTCGTAGTTGATTGCCTGCCCGTGGGCACCGACAACGGTTCCGGGTGGCGGGTCGATGGCAATCACCCAGCACAGCTCACGGGCCGCATCACCGGGCGTGGACAGATAGGCCAGTTCGCCGTCCAGCAAGGTCGTGCCGGAGGGCGCTGTGTCCAACGCCGCTCGCGCAGCGCTCGAGAGTGGCACGACGGCTATGGGCGCCGAGGCGGGGGCGATGATGTCGTAGTCGACGCTGGACTGCGAGTGCACCAGGCCGAGCACCTGGGCAGATACCGGTGCCCGCGAGGTCTCGACGAGCAGCCCGAGCGACAAGGCGAGGGCGGCCACGATCACGAGGATCGAGATCGTGGCCACGACCTCGCGCCGGGCGACGAACCGGGCCAGTGCCTGGCGCCGCCGGGTGAACCAGGCAGCGCTGCCGGGCGCCGGCGTCTTCGGGGCGCTCAAGGCGTCACGGCGGGATCCCGGCCCATGTGTCACAGGGCTCGTCGATCATCGTCAAGGACGAATCGGACCCAGAGGAGGTGTCTTGCACCGACCAGGCCGACACGGGCAGCCGGTTTGCACCCGGCCCGGAGCCGGCCCAGTCCTGCGCGTACAGGACCAGACGCGACAGCGGCGGCACGGTCCCGGTCAGGCTTGCGGCAGGCACGGTCCAAGCACCGAGCCCGTCGTCCCAGGCGAGCGTGCTCCCGGTGGTCGAGACAGCAACCGACGGCTGGGGCAAAGGCTTCCAACCCGCTTGCTCCACGTGCAGCGACCCAAATGCCATGGGAACCTCGCAGCTGCCGGGCATCTGAGCGGCCGAGGGAGCGCTGTCGAGCAGGTCGACGGTGTCGAGCGGTCCAGCCAGACCTGAGGCTGCCGGTGCGCAGGCACCCCCGCTGCCGGCACTTGAAGCTGGGCAGCTGAAGGCGAATACGGGTCGGCTGAAGGGGAACGACGACGATGCGGTCGTCGCCGGCGGGGTGCCGTTGAAATCGACGCTGTAGTCGACCGTCCCGTTCCTTGCTCTCGCCACTTCGAGCCCGACACCGATGCTGCCCGCAGTGAGCGGGTCGAACCACGTGACGTCCGTGAACGGCGTCTCCTTGCCGGTCGGGGTGGTGGCAGTTCGGCTGCCAGCAGGCGCGTAGGAGAGCGGCGACGCGCCACGACCGCCATCCTGGAACTCCACGAAGAAGGCGTCCGATCCTTGGGGCCGGCCAGCGGTCGGTTGCAGGTAGCGGATGCCGGTCTCGAACCAGGCGGAGCCGTCGAGGTCTTGCAGGAGGATCGACGACGTCTCCGGCGCGGATGCCGGTCCGCGGCAACTTGGCGTGACGCTCAGCGTGCCCCAGAGCCCCGCGAGAGAGGTCGAGCCGGACATGCTGAGCGACTCGCCCTCGAGCCGTTCAGCTGACTGGGACGAGGTTGATTGGGTCGATGGAGACGTTGTCGCCGAGGTCTCGCCCCAACACGTGGGTGCCACCGAGAGGCTCGACAAGGCGAACTCCGGTCGGCAGGGCGCTCCGATGGCCGGAAGGCTGCCGGCTGCGCACTGCGGGAGCCGCGTCGAGGTGAGCGTCGCGGGTGCGGGCACCGTTCCGATGACGAAGGCTCCAGAGTTGCCCGCTCCGCGATGCCGGCGCCGGCGGCGACGCACTCGGAGGTCGTCACGCAGGACACCGCCGCAAAGGTGCTGACGGCCTTTGGTGGGGTCTCGTAGACCCAGTCGTTCCCGTTGGAGGTCGAGAACGGAACGTTCGGCGTCGCGCCGCCGAGCCCGTAGCCGACGCTCCATTGGCCCCAGCAATGGAGTGAGTCGTGGCATTGCAGGTAGGCGCCCCCGTCACTGAAGTCGCGAGCCTTGGGCGGGAGTGTGGCCGCCGGCGCCGGCTTCCACTCGATGCCGCCATCGGTGCTCTCGAGGAACATCAACGTGCCAGCGTCGACGGTGCCGAGTAGCCAGCAGGAGCTCTCGCTCCCGCAGGCGATGGCTCCGATCGAGGCGGGAAGGCCCGGCTCGGCAAAGCCGCCCCATCGCGATCCTTGGCAGCACAACGAGCCGATCTGCTGCCACGACGGCAGCACGAACTCGTCAGAGCCCCGCGACATCACGAGCACGAGGGGCGTCTGGGCGAGGAAGCTGCCGGATTTGGCGTTCGTGACGAGCGCGCTGCTGCCAGCGACGCAGAACGTCGTGGTTGGGCACGAGATCGTATCGAGCGGAGCGTGGGCGAACGTGCCGACGTTGCGGATCGCTACCACCGACCAGCTCCGACCGCCGTCGTCGGTCGAGAGGACGACCGGGTACTGCTCGGTGCCCGAGGCGCCGGCAACGAAGCAGCGGTCCGCCGCGGGGCAGGATACGGCGTCGAGTTTCGAGACCGACGCCGGCACCTTGCCGAAGGTCCAACGAAGGCCGGAGTCGTCCGTCTCGACGATCACCGGCGCTCCGGCCGGAGTCGTCCCGAGGGCGATACAGGTGGCCTCTGCACCGACCTCTTGGCACGAGATCGTCGTCAGGCTCGAGACGGGATGTGGGTTGGTCTCATGCCCCGACAGCGGCGTGGTCAGCCCCGCCGAGGGTCGTGGCAGGCGGTAGCCGACTTGCGGGTAGGTGGCGAGATTCGGCAGGAACACTTGGACGTTCCATAACGCCTGCGTCGGTCCTGCCACCCCCGGCACGGCCGGAGATGCGAGCGATTGGGGGGAGGCAACGGTGAGCGAGCCGATGACCGTGAGGACGAGCGGACCGACGAAGCGGGCGCGCACGGGTCGAAGCCGCCTGCGCTTCGAACTGTCCGAGTCCCCCATCGGTCCCCCCGCTGCCTGATGCCCCGGCGATGCTATCGAGCGGTGATCGGCCCCGCCGGAGCCACGGGCGGCGGGCACCAACGTGCCTTGCGTCAAACCCCCCGGGAACGCTGAGCGGTCCATCCGACCCCTGTCGGTCTAGCATCGTGCCCGGTGCCGGAGCCTCGTCGGAGCAGCGGCTCCCTGGCGGCCGCTTGGCGCCTCGTCGTCGGCCGGCCGCTACGCGGCTCGGAGATGGCAAAAGAGCGCATTACGCCCTTCGAAGGTCTCTCGGCGCTCTCGCTCGATGCGCTGACCTCGGTCGCTTACGGCCCCGAAGCCATCATCGTCGTCGTGGCCATAGCCGGCAGCGGAGCCCTCCATCTCGTTCTGCCGATCACCCTCGTGATCGTGGGCCTGCTGGCGATCCTCGTGTTCTCCTACCGGCAGGTGATCGACGCCTACCCCGGCGGCGGCGGCGCCTATGCCGTCTCGCGAGCCAACCTCGGGGCGGGGATGAGCCTCATCGCCGGGGCGTCGCTCGTCGTCGACTACACGCTCACCGTTGCCGTCTCGATCGCGGCCGGTGTGGGCGCGCTCACCTCGGCCTTCCCCAGCCTCACGTCCGCCACCGTGCCGATCTGTCTCGGGATCCTGGCTGTCGTGACCGTGCTCAACCTTCGTGGCCTCGGCGAGACGGCTCGTGCCTTCCTGCTGCCGACGATGGTCTTCATCGTGGGCCTGCTGGCGATCATCGCGGTGGGTTTCTTGCATCCGTTGGCGCTGCACGTGGCTCAGCCCGGACGGTCCCTGCTGCCGAGCCATGCCGTCGAGACGGTCAGCATCCTGCTGGTCCTCAAAGCCTTCTCCGCCGGGTGCAGCGCGCTCACCGGCGTCGAGGCGATCGCCAACGGTGTGCCGCTGTTCAAGGAGCCTCGGGCAGTACGGGCGAAACGGACCGAGATGCTGCTCGGCGTCATCCTCGGCACGATGCTGCTGGGTCTGGCGGAGCTCGCCCGACGCTGGCACGTCGGGCCAAGATCCGGCCAGACGGTGCTCAGCCAGATCATGGGCATGGCCGTCGGGCGGCACTGGGCGTACTACATCGTCTCGCTCACGATCACCCTGGTGCTGGCGCTGGCGGCCAACACGTCCTTCGGCGGGCTCCCCGTTCTCGCGAGCTTGCTCGCCCGCGACAACTACCTGCCGCACCTGTTCGCCCTGCGAGGCGATCGCCAGGTCTTCGCCAACGGCATCTGGGCCTTGGCCCTGTTCGCCGGCGTGCTCCTCGCGATCGCTCGGGGGAACACGAACAGCCTCATTCCGCTCTTCGCCATCGGTGTCTTCACGGGTTTCACCCTCGCCCAGAGCGGGCTCGTCGTGCACTGGTGGCGCACTCGCCCTGCCCGCTGGCGGTACCGCTCCGCCGTGAACGGGCTCGGCGCGGTCGTGACTGCGGTGGCGACGGTCGTGTTTCTCGTCACGAAGTTCACCGAGGGCGCCTGGGTCGTGGTCGTGGCGGTGCCGGCCTTCGTGCTCTTGTTCCTCCGGGTGCGGGCGTACTACGCCCGTACGGCCGTCGAGCTCGGTCTCGGAGCCCGGCCAATGAAACCCACCTCGAAACGCTCCGTCGTCATCGTTCCCGTCTCGTCGGTCTCACGCCTCACCTCGAGCGCATTGTGCGAGGCGCTCTCGCTCAGCAGCGAAGTCATCGCCGTCACGGTGTCGCCGGCGCAGGAGGATGACCCTGATTCGCAATCTGCCGCCTTGTCGAAGGCCTGGGAGGACTGGGATCCGGGCGTGCCCCTCCGCGTCCTGCACACCGAGTACGCCTCGGTCGTGGAGCCGATCGTGGCCTTTGTCGACGACCTGCGCTCGCAACGCGACGAGCAGATCGTCGTCCTCATCCCGGTCACTGTTCCGCGTCGAGCCCGCTACCGGCTCCTCCACAACCAGATCGACCTCGTCCTCTCGGCGGCGCTGCGCAGCCGGGACGACGTGGTCGTTGCCCGCGTGGGCCTGGCCGTGGGAGGCACCGGGCGGCCTGAGCCGGCGCCGGCGCCCGATCCGCCCGCGTCCGGGCCGGGCGGGCTGCCCGAGGCTGGCGCCACTCCCTCCTAGCCAGGGTTTCTGGGTGCACATTGGGGACACATATGTCCCTATCACGCACCCAGAACGGGCGGGGCGTCTGCTGGAGCCGCCGCCGGCGCCGCCGCCGCCGGACCGGGCCGTCAGGTCTGCAGATCGAGGACCGACTCGGCCAGCCAGTCGAGCTCGTCGTCAACCGAGCTCATCGGTGACGCCGGACGCAAGACGAACTTGGAGAGACCCTCGTCGACGAGCCGGCCGATGAGTGCCCGCAGCGACTCCCGGCCCACCGGCAGCAGCAGCGCCGGGTCGAGGTCGCCGCGCCGCTGCGCCAGCTGGGCGAGCGCCTGCGGCGGAGCCTCATGGCGGGCATACGCGACGGAGAGCCCGAAGTGCTCCGGATCGATGCTGCGCCCGGCGCGGGACGCCGCCTCGTCGATGCGCAAGCGTGCCGCCCCGCATTCAGCCGGCGTGAGGGCTGCCCCGAGCCAGCCGTCGGCGAGCCGTCCGGCCCGCTCGAGCGCCTTCGGCCCCATCCCGCCGAGCCACAGCTCGAGCGGTTCCTGCACCGGCTGGGGCCGAACGGTGATGCCCGGGAAGTCGAAGCGAGCGCTGTGGTGCTCGACGGCCTCCCCCGACCAGAAACGCCGCAACAGCGGCACGACCTCGTCCAGATAGGCACCGCGGTCGGTGCCCGCCACCCCGAGGGCCGCCCGCTCGGCGGCCTGCCCGATGCCGGGAACCATCATGAGCAGGAGCCGGCCGGCGCTCAGCTGGTCGATCTGGGCGAGCTCCTTGGCCAGCAACATCGGGTTCCTGCCGATCGGCACGACGTTGGCACCGAGCTTGAGGCGCCGAGTCCGCCCCGCCGCGGTCGCCAGTCCGACGATCGGGTCGACCGTCGGGGCGAGCGGGACGTCGGACAGCCAGATCGTGTCGAAACGCCGCTCCTCGAGGCCGTCGACCAACGAGAGGTACGCCTCGGCAGACCACGCTCCGCCCCCTGGCGCCACGGCGATCCTGACCTTCATGGTCCCTCCTCGGCTCGGAGGCACCCGCTGGCGCCCTGCCTGAGAACGGCATACCAGATCAGCCGGCTCGCGCCTGCCGGGTCGCTCGCTCGGTGGCCGGGAGGGGCGACCGAGTGAAGTCGGGAGGCGGGCCTATCGTGTCGCTCGATGGGACGGTTCAACCGGCGGCGCCGCGAGGACGGTGGCAGGGCCGAGCCGTTGCCGTTGCCACCTGGGCCGGTGTCCAACGGCGAGTTCGTCCCGGCGGCGGCGGCGCCCTGCGATGCCGCCGTGGAGCGGCGGATCGAAGGCGAGATCGAAGCGAGCGGTCGCCGTCTCGGCATCGATCGGCGTCGTTTCCTGCAGGGAGCCGGCGCCATGGCGGCTTCTCTGGCGACGTTCGAGCTGGCCGGTTGCTCGCCGGCGGCCAGCTCCAAGGTCGCCGCCAGGGCGACCACGACCACCAGAGGTCCCGGCGGCACGTATACCGTGCCCCCGCCGACCGAGAGTGACGCCTGTGCAGCGGCGCTCAACGGAGACGGCGAATTCATCTTCGACGTTCACACTCATCACGTCATGCCGACCGGCGAGTGGGTCCACGACGCCCCGGAGACGGTGAACCTCGTTCTCGGCATGCTGCCGTCCGGCTGCAACGATCGCCCAGCCCTCGACTGCGTCGACCGAGCGGCCTACCTGCACGATGTCTTCCTCGCGAGCGACACGACGATGGCGATGCTCACCGACGTGCCCAACTCCGGTCCGCTGACTGCGCCCGTGCCGTATGCACAAGCGGTGGCAACTCAGGAGATCACCGCCGATCTGGCACATGAGGGCGCCAGCCGGCTGCTCATCCAGAACGTCATCGCCCCCAACGTCGGTCCGCTCGGCGCCTGCCTGGACGAGATGACTCGCGCAGCTGACTCGGGTCGCCTCTCCGCCTTCAAGGTCTACACGGCATGGAGCCCGACGGCGCAGGGGTACTCCCTCGAGAACCCCGCCATCGGTCTGCCGACGGTGCAGCACGCTCACGACCTCGGGGTCAAGGTCTTCGTCGCCCACAAGGGTCTGCCGCTCGTGAATTTCGACCCGGCCTTCAATCACCCGGACGACGTCGTCGCGGTGTCGCGGCTCTACCCCGACATGGGTTTTGTCATCTACCACGCCGCCTGGGATCCGTCACACGTGGAAGGCCCGTACGACCCGGCGGCCACCGTCGGGATCGACAGCCTCCTCAGCGCCCTTGACCGCCATGGCGTTCCTCCCAACGACAACATCTGGGTCGACACGGCCGCCATGTGGCGCCAGCTGCTCACCATGCCCGATCAGGCCGCCCACGCCCTCGGCAAGCTGCTCAAACGGGTCGGCTCCCGCCGCGTCATGTGGGGGACCGACGCCATCTGGTTCGGGAGCCCGCAGCCGCAGATCATGGCGATGCGGGCGTTCCAGATCACCTCCGAGTTCCAGGACACCTACGGGTACCCGGCGCTCACGAGCGAGTTGAAAGCCCGCATCTTCGGCCTGAACGCCGCCGAGCTCTTCGGCGTGGACCCGACCGCCGTTCGGTGCGGGCTCACGGGCGACGCCATCACGTCGAAGAAACCCGACGTCGCCCAACTCCACACCGACGGAGCCCTCCTCTCGCCGTGGACGGCGCGTGGCCCGACGACGCGCCGGCAGGTCCTCAAGTGGCTGAGCGCGCCTGGCGGGAGGTGGACGCCGCTGTAGCGCACGGGAGTGCGATTTCGTGCGAACATGTGTTCGTGCACGAGCAAGCCACGATCCTGCACGCCGACCTCGACGCCTTCTTCGCCTCGGTCGAACAGCGGGACGATCCGGCCTTGCGGGGCCGGCCCGTCATCGTCGGGACGGGAGTCGTGATGACGGCGAGCTACGAGGCCCGCGCCTTTGGCGTCCGCACCGCGATGGGCGGTGGGCAAGCACGGCGGCTGTGCCCGGCCGCCGTCGTCGTGCCGCCGCGGATGTCGGCCTACGACGAAGCCAGCAAGGCGGTGTTCGCTGTCTTTGCCGACACGACGCCGCTCGTGGAGGGCGTCTCGATCGACGAGGCGTTTCTCGAGGTCGGTGGTCTGGCCCGCATCGCCGGCACGCCGACCGAGATCGCCCGACGCTTGCGGGAACGAGTCCTCGAGGAGGTGGGGCTTCACATCACCGTCGGCGTGGCGCGGACGAAGTTCCTTGCCAAAGTGGCGAGCGGCGTCGCCAAGCCCGACGGTTTGCTGGTTGTGCCGCCGGAAGACGAGCTGGGTTTCTTGCACCCGTTGCCGGTCGAGCGACTTTGGGGCGTCGGGCGGGTGACCGCACAGAAGCTGCACGAGCGCGGCGTCGCCACCGTCGGCGAAGTTGCCAGGCTGGAGCCGTCGACGCTCGTGTCGATGCTCGGTCCGGCAGCCGGGCATCACCTGCACGCTCTCGCTCACAACTTGGACCCGAGGCCCGTGCAGGCAGCGAGACGGCGGCGCTCGATCGGTTCGCAGCGCGCCCTCGGCCGCAGCTCCGGAGCGGGCCGGACTCCCGAGGAGCTCGACGCCGTCGTGGTCGAGCTCGTCGAGCGGGTCATGCGGCGCCTGCGGTCGGCGGACCGGCTGACCCGCACGGTCGTCATCCGCATGCGCTTTGACGACTTCTCCCGGGCGACGCGGTCGCACACCCTCGCCCGCCCGACGGCGCGCACCGACATCGTTCTGCGGGCCGCTCGCGACCTGCTGGCGGCCGCCAGGCCGATGACCGACGAGCGCGGGCTCACCCTCCTCGGCGTTGCCGCCTGCAACCTCGAAGATCTCGCGACCCTGCAGCTGAGCTTCCCGTTCGATGCCGCCGGCGGTGGCTTCCTCGATCGCGCCGTCGACGAAGTGCGCAACCGCTTTGGACCCGCTGCGATGACGCGTGCGGTGCTGCTCGGTCGGGAACCGGGTCTGGCCGCCCTCTTGCTCCCGGATTGAGGCCGGCGACCGATCCGGAGCTCCGGTGGAGGTGCCCCACGGGCGGTACGGTGATGCTCGATTCGGGAGGGTGCAGGGAGTGATCGAGGCGGGGACACAGCCGTTGGAGGGTCGGCGCGCTGAGCTCGAACGGGTGCTGGCGGCTTGCCGATCCGGGCGCCTCGCCGGAGCGATCGTCACCGGTGATGCCGGTATGGGCAAGACTCGCCTGGCTCGCGAGGTAGCAGCCGTCTGGTCAGCCGGCGGAAACGTCACGTGGGTGGCGGCCTCGGAGTCCGCTCGACGGTTCATGTTCGGCGCCCTCGGCGAGGTGACTTCCGATCTGGATGCCGAAGACTTTGCCGGCTCAGCCGACCGGGTCGTGGCGAGACTCTCGGCCTCGACCACTCCGCTGCTCGTCGTGGACGACGTCCATCTGCTCGACGACGCCTCGGCAGCCGTGGTGCACCGTCTCGCCCTCCGCCCGCGAGCAGTCCCGCTGCTGCTCACCAAGAGCACCGGCGAAGTCCTGCCAGCCGGCGTTCACGCCGCCAACAAGGACGGCCTGCTCGAGCGCGTCGAACTGGCGCCGTTGAGGTCGGAGGCCACGGCGGCCGTGCTCGAGAACCGCTTGGGCGCTCCGGTCGAGCGGGCCACGATGGCCAAGCTGCTCGAGCTGTCAGGGGGAAACCCCGCTGTGCTCCTCGAGCTCGTCGCTGCCGGATCGGCGGGCGGCTCGCTCGTGCTGCGCGGTGGCATTTGGTCGTGGCGGGGAACGGTACCCCGCAGCGAAGGTCTCGCAGAGCTGCTGCAGTCGAGGTTGGGCAGCCTCGGTCCGGAGGCTCGCCGGGGCTTCGAACTGCTCGCCCTCGGAGAGCCCCTCGGGCTTCGCGAGCTGACCGGCGCGGTCGGCACCGATGCCATTGCCGCCGTCGAAGCTCATGGACTCCTCATGATCGAGCGCCAGGGTCGCCGCCGGATCGTGCGCTCCGTTGAACCCCTCTTCTCCCAGCTCGTGCGCGCTGAACTGGGCCAGGCGCGAACGCTCGAACGACTCCACGAGCTCGATCGCATGCTCGAGCGCGTGCCCGCCCGCAGGAGCCAAGACGTACTGCAACGAGCCGTCGCCCGTCTGGAGACGGGCTCGGAGCCAGGCGACGCCGCTGCGCTCAGCGAAGCCTCCAAGCTTGCCCGGCCCGACTACGCCCTCGCCGAGCGTTTGGCGCGGGCAGCCCTCGAGCGCGGCGGCGGCTTCAGAGCCTTCGACTACCTCATCGACGCCCTCGTCTGGCAAGGTCGCTTGGAGGAGGCGACCGAGCTGGCCGAGTCGGTCGGCGCCTACGCCTCACCCGAAGAGCTCGCGTACTTCTCGCTTCGCTGGTCGCGGATGCGCTGGTGGATGACCGGAGAGCGTCCTTCGGACGTGAGCGGTGGCGGCGAGGCGGTTCCGCCGGACGAGCCCGCCACCGGAGCGATGCCACGTGCCGATCGCCTGTCGACCGCCGCCCGGCAGGCCGCAATGCAAGCGGCGGCCGGACGGGCCAGCCAGGCGCTGCCGATGGCGTTGTCCGTGCTCGCCGATGACCAGAGCGACGACGAGGGACGTTGCTGGGCCGCCGGCGCGGCCATGATCGGCCTCGGCGGCGAGGGCAAAGTCGCCGACGCCCTGAGGCTCGTGCCGGAGGCGTACGCCTCGGCCGCCCGCTTGCAGGACTACAACTACCGGCTGCTGCTGTCGGTCGTGGAGGTGCGGCTGCGACGGCTCGCCGGCGATCTCGAGGGTGGGAAGCGGGCAGTGGCGGATCTCCGCGAGGCGCTTGCCGGCGCGCAGGATCCCAACGCCGGCATCGTCGCTCTGGCCGAGGCGGAGATGGTGCTCGCGACCGGGCGGGCGCTCGAGGCGATCCCATACTGCCGTGAGGCAGCTGCCCAGCTCGATCAGCTCGACTTCGGTGGGCTGTCGGCGACGGCTCACCTGCGTCTGGCCGAGGCGCTCGCTCTGACGGGAGACACGGTCGGCGCCGAGGAACAGCTCGCCCTGGCGGTAGCAACCGAGGACCGCACGCTCGAGCTCTTCCGACCCGAGCAGCTCGTGCAGAAGGCGTGGATCCGGTTGGCAAGCGGGGAACGCAAGGAGGGCGTGGCGCTGCTCGGGCGGGCGTGTGACCTCGCTGTCGCCCAGAGCGATCGACCTGTGGAGTTGCTCGCTCATCACGCCGGTGCCCGTATCGGTGATTTGCGTGCCGCCAGGCACGCCGTCGCTCTGGCCCGCTCGGTCGAGGGGGGCTATGCGGCGGCTGCTGCGCATCACGCCAGCGCCCTCATCGGGCGCGACACGGCCGGGTTGCTGGCTGCGGCCGACGAGTTCACCGGCATCGGGGCGCTCGCGCCCGTTGCCGACATCGTGGCGCAGGCCGCCCGCCTCGAACAGCGCTCCGGCCAAGCGAGCCGCGCCCGGCAGCTGGCGACACGGGCGGCCGACATCGCCGCCGACGCCGGCGGCCTGCAGACACCGGCGCTGCGCGCCGCACTGCCGGGTGTCTCGCTGACCAAACGGCAGCGGGACGTGGCGCGGCTGGCTGCCCGGGGCCACTCCTCGCTCGAGATCGCCGAGCGGCTCGGCGTCGGTGTCCGGACGGTCGAGAGCCACCTCGACGCCGCCTACCGCCGGCTCGGTGTGTCGAGCCGTAAGGAGCTGGCGCAGTTGTGGCACGGTAACTGACTCGGCCACCGCGACGGAATTCCGTACTCGAGTACGGACGACAACACCTCGAGCGTCGGGCAGGCTTGCCTCGGGGCGCACCCACGCGCCGCGAGGGAGGGGTTTCATGAAGATCAAGAGTCGTTTGGGGCTCGCGGCGATATCGGTACTGGGGCTGTCGGTCGTCGGCGGGCTCGGGGCGGGTGTCGTGCCGGCGCTGGCGGGATCGGGGACGGGTTCCATCCAGCTCACCGTCGTCGATCCGAGCGGGTTCCTCGTGAACGGGTACTGCCTGTCGGCGAGCGGCGCCAGCAAGTTCGTCACCGCACCGAGCGGCACCGACGGCAACACCGGCGAGATCGTGCAGGCGAACGTGAACGCCGGTTCTTACAAGGCCGTCATCTACGACTGCGGCGGGGGGCAGGGTTACTCCAGCCAGGGTCAGTTGTCCTTCGGCGTGACCGCCAACATCCAGAACAGCCTCGGGCAGTTCCAGCTCGAGAACGGCGGCTCGGTCTACGGTCAAGTCCTCGACGCCGCCACGGGGGTTGGTGCGCCGGACGTCTCGGTGACGGCGTATGACCCGTCGAAACAGATCGAGATCTCAGGCGGCGGCTGCACCGACGCAGACGGCAACTGGAGCTTCGGGGGCTTGCCGACGAGTGGTGTCAAGATCGAGTTCGGCGGCGGAAGTTGCGGGAACGACGACGCCTATGCCGCCCAGTGGTACGACGGTGCGTCCTCGTTCAAGACGGCGACGGTCATCGACCCGCTCGCCGCCTGCTGCGGCACGCCCGCCAACACCGTCACCTTGACCGACAAGACCACATCGAAGAACGGGAAGGTGTCGATCACGAGCGTGACGATCTCGGGTTCGTCGGAGTCGCCGGAGTTCGTCGTGGCGGGGTCGGGTTTTGGCTCTGGTCCAGGAAAGGGTGCCGCTCCCGGTTGTACGGAGATCGCCGGCGCCGGCCTCAACTACGGCAGCAAGATCTTCTTCAACGACAACAGCTCGAACCAGTGGCAGGCGGGAACGGGGTCCGACTGCATCGGTCTTGTCATCGTCAGCTGGAGTGACACCAGCATCGTCTTCGACCTGGGCTCGTGGTACAGCTGGTCGGGAGGCGGCGCTGGACAGGGGACCGTTCTCAACGCCGGCGATCCCTACACGATGACCGTGAAAGGCGCTCACCTCACGGGGATCGTCAGCATCTCGTGACCACTCTGATCAGCTGAAGACCTGACGAGTCGCTGGCTTGCCGCGCTCCGCCGGGCGGCGGCGCGTCCGCAAGAGGGGACCTTCGGCCCTTCCCATCGGCCCGCAGCCGGCGGACGATGACAGAGGAGCGACAGCCTGGAGACTCCGGGCGGCACACGACCGCAAGGAGGCGCACGAGATGGCCACGACCACTGGCGACCGGATGTCGGCCACCGATTCAATCCTGTGGCGGATCGAGCGCGACCCCGTGCTCCGCTCGACGGTGACCGCCATCAGCCTGCTCGACCGGGCGCCCGACTGGGAGGAGCTGCGTTCGCGGATGCTGCAGGCGTCCCTTCGGATCCCCCGCATGCGGCAGGTCGTAGCGGAGCCGCCGCTCGGCGTCGGCTCGCCCTCATGGGTCATGGCCGAGGCCTTCGACCTCGACTACCACCTGCGGCGAGTGCGTCTCAGCCCGCCGGCAACCTTCGCCAGCGTGCTCGAGTACGCCGCCCAGCAAGCCATGTCGGAGTTCGACCGCGCACGTCCTCTCTGGGAGTTCACCGTCGTCGAGGGGGTCGGCGACGGCGCCGCGCTGATCCAGAAGTTCCACCATGCCGTCACCGACGGGGTCGGCGGGATGAAACTGGCGCTCGAGATTCTCGATACCGAGGCTCGCCCGCGGAGAAAAGTCGTGCCGGTGCCGTCGCTCGCCGGCGCCCCCTCGCTGGTCGCCTTGCGGCCGCTGGCGGCCGACACGAGCGGTCTGTCGGCGATCGGTCGAGCCGCCGAAGCCTCCATCAAGACCCTCGCCCGGGCGGGGCGGCGAGCTGCCGGGTTGGAGGTCGGTCTCGCAGGCGCCGCCGTTCAGGCCGGCAAGGACCCGGTCGCGTCGGCGCGTTCCCTTGCCGACTCGGTCCGCTGGGGCGCACGTCTCGTGGCTCCGGTGTCTGAGCCCCTCTCTCCGATCATGCGATCGCGGGGCATCATCTTCTCCTTCGCTGCCTTTGATGTCGACTTCGACCGCTTGCGGGCGGCTGGGAAGCGGGCACACGGCTCATTGAACGACGCCTTCATCGCGTCGGTCGGTGCCGGTCTTCGTCGTTACCACGAAGCTCACGGCGCTCGAGTGACGAGCTTGCGGATGACGCTGCCGATCAGCATCCGGTCCGAGCACGATGCTGCCGGCGGCAACCGGTTCGTGCCCGTGCGTTTCGAGGTGCCGTTGGAGCCGTCGGATCCCGGTGTGACGATTCCCGCCATCTCGCGGCTCGTGCGTGAGTGGCGAGACGGTCCGGCTCTGGGGCTGACCGACGCGCTCGCTTCGGTCCTGAACGGCTTGCCGACGCCGGCGGTCACCCAGGTGTTCGGCTCGATGCTCCGCAACGTCGACTTCGTCGCCACCAACGTCCCGGGGCTGCCGGTACCCACCTACCTCGCCGGCGCCGAGCTCCTGCGTCAGTACGCATTTGCGCCGCCCAGTGGGTCAGCGCTCAATGTCGCCCTGCTCTCCCACGTCGGACACTGCTGCATCGGCGTCAATATCGACCGGGCGGCAATCACCGACCCCGACCTGTTGGTCTCGTGCCTGCAGGAAGGTTTCGACGAGATCATCCTCCACGCCGTCCCGCACGTGTCCGGCCACCGCTCCACCGGCAAGGTGGCAGCCAGGTCGGTGAACGCCGGCGCCCCAGGGCGCGCCGCCAAGAGGGCCGCCACTCGCTGATCAGGCGAGGCGGCCGGCGGCCGGCGTGCTCACGCAGGCCCCGGCGCCGGCGACGTGACCGCCAGTGAGCGCCGGAGTCCCGCGGGCGCCGGCGAGGTGGCCGCCAGTGGCTGAGCGCCGGAGTCCCTCGCCGCGCCGGCGACGTGACCGCCAGTGGGCGCGCCGGAGTCCCTCGCCGCGCCGGCGTGCCGGCCGTGTCACTGGGCCCGCGAGCGCTGCTCGCTGTCTGGGTCCCGCAGACGTCTTATTCTGGTGCGATGGCCATGAGCGCTCCGAGTCCGCTGCCCTCCGACGACGAGGTCCGGGCCTCGGTGAAGATCGTGCAGGATCATTCGGAGAAGATCTACACGTGGAATTACGAGCGGTCGCGTCCCCAGCTCGTGACCCTCTACAACAAGGCCATGGCATCGCAGTGGAACAGCGTCACTGATCTCGACTGGAGCATCGACGTCGACCCGGAGGGCCTCGTCGACCACAACTCGCCGGGGATGCAGATGATCCGGGCGGCGGCGGCCGAGCCGGGCTCGCCGATCGCATCCTGGACCGACGCCGAGTTCACCGCCCTTGGCATCGAGATGTTCAAGGCCAACATCAGCCAGTTCATGCACGGCGAGCAGGGCGCCATGATGGTGGCCGCCAAGATCGTCGAAACGGTTCCGTGGATCGACGCCAAGTACTACGCCTCGACACAGACGATGGACGAGGCCCGCCATACGGAGGTGTTCGCCAAGTACCTCGACACGAAGGTGGGCAGCGCGTACCCGATGAGCCCGTTCCTCGAGGCGCAGATCATGGCGCTCATCGAGGACAGTCGCTGGGACATCGCGTACCTTGGCATGCAGATCGTCATCGAGAGCCTGGCGCTAGCCGCTTTCGGTGACATGCTGCGCCGGACGACCGAGCCGTTGCTTTCCAAGCTGCTCCGCTACGTGATGTCGGACGAGGCACGCCATGTGGCCTTCGGCGTGCTCTCGCTGAAGGAGTATTACAGCGGCTTGTCGCAGGCAGAGCTGAAGGACCGGCAGGAGTTCCTCGTCGAGAACACGCTGCGCAACCGGGCGCGCTCGACGACGCCCGAGATCTGGGACCGCATGGGCGTCAAAGTCGAAGAAGTCGTCCCCTACATCATGCAAGCCGCCTCGAAGATGAAAGTGAGCCCGTTCGCCGGCTTCCAGCGGGGGTTCTTCGCCAAGCTCGTCCCCAATGTGCGCAAGCTCGGCCTGCTCGACGCCAACAACGGCTACCTCCGCCAGCAGTGGGGCGATGCCGGACTTCTCGAGTTCGAGTTCGCCGACGACACAGCCACCGACTACGAGTCCTACGACGAGGTCGCCCGCGACCGGGCGGCTCGAGCCACCGCCGCCGCTGCCTCGTAGCGAGCGACGAGGTCGCCCGCGACCGGGCGGCTCGAGCAAGCGCCGCCGCTGCCTCGTAGCGAGCCGGCCTGACGACACATTGGCCCGCCTCGACGACGAGCGGGCGTGGCCGAGGCGCTACCAGACGAATGGGATCAAGCGCTTGTGCTGGCTGGCGTAGGTGGCGTAGCGCTCGCCGAGTTCGTCGAGCAGCGCCCGCTCCTCGACCGAGATGCGATAGATCACCCCGGCGAGTGTGAACACGGTCAGCACCCCCAGCCCCAGCCAATTGCCCCAGACGGCGCCGGCTCCGATCGCTAGGAGGAGCATGCCCAGGTAGGAGGGGTGGCGAAGCACCTTGTAGGGGCCGCTCGTGATCACCGGCTGGTCACTGCTCGTCTGTACGGAGTAGGTGAAGTACCTGCCCAACATGGCCTTCGACCACATCCGGAGGCCCTCGCCCGCCGAAAAGATCACGATCCCGACGATCACCGAGACGAGCGGTGGACGTATCTGCGCGGCCGGGGCGATTTTCGGCGAGAGCAGCAGGAGGACGACCCCCGGAATGACGCAGGCACGGAGCACGAGTTGGCTGCCTCGGTCCCGCTTGGTCGCTTCGGCTCTGAGCCGGCCGGCGCCGGCGAGCTCGATGCACAGCGTGCCAAGCCACACCACCAGCCACACGGCTCCGATCGGGTGGGTCTCGACGTACGGTCTTGCCGGCGCTGCCATGATCAGTACGGGCGGAGTGAGCATGACCGGCGCCTTTCGATGGAGAGAAGGCAGCTACCGCCCGCAAGGGCGCCATCGATGTTACTGAGGCGCTCCTCTCCGGTCCTGGGGCGCCAGCATCGGGCGAGTGCCCGCGAACCGACCGGTAGGGTCCGGCCCCGTGGATTCGTTCTTCGAGGACCTCGGGGGCGGACGTTGGCTGGCGCTGCCGTCCACGGCCGGGCCCTGGGACGCGTCCAGCCAGCACGGCGGGCCGCCGAGCGCGCTCCTTGCTCGTGCCATCGAGGCATGCGAGCCGCAGCCGACCCAGCGCTTGGCTCGCCTCTGCGTCGACCTCCTGCGGCCTGTCCCAATCGGAGAGCTCGTGGTGAGCACGAAGGTCGTGCGAGTAGGTCGCCGCGTGACGCTGATAGATGCCGTCGTTTCTGCCGGCGGAGACCCGGTGGCGCGTGCGTCTGGCTGGAGGGTCGAGCGCGCCGGTGCCCCGGGTCCGCCGGCACACCATCATGACTACCGGCTGCCACCCGTGGGGGAGGAGCTTGCGCCGAGCGACCTCGGGGGGTTCGGGACAGAGGGCTATCTCTCGGCGATCGAGTGGCGCTCGGGCCGGGGTTCCCTCGCCGAGCTGGGTCCGGCAGACGTCTGGGCGCGCCCGCGTATCGAGCTTGTCGCCGGCGAGACCATGTCGGCGTTCTGTCGGGCCGTCCTTGTCGCCGACTCCGGCAGCGGGGTCAGCTCCGCCTTGGACGCGAGATCCTGGCTCTTCATCAACGTCGATCTGACGGTGGTGCTGTTTCGTGATCCGATCGGCGAGTGGATCCTGCTCGGGAGTCGGACGACGATCGAGCCGAACGGGAGCGGGATGGCCGAGACGGTGCTGGCCGACCAGTCCGGGGTGGCCGGCCGAGCGCTGCAGACGCTCTACGTTGCCAGGCGAGACTGAAGTGCGCCGCGCCGCAGCCGGGCCCGCCGCGCCGCAGCCTGGCCGAACACGCACCGGCCGGAAGGACCGCGCCGCAGCCCGGGCCGAACACCCGAGACTGAGGGGCGCCACGCGGACCTCCTCGAACCGCCCGGCGTGAACACCGGCCCCAGGCAAGGGTGGACCGAGCGACCGTGGCTTGATCGGGTGGACGCCATCCGATAGCAACAGGGCCATGTTGCGCGGTGAGAAGGTTGCCCTGAGGGCCAGGACCGAGTCCGACGTCGCTGTTCTGCACGCAGAGCTGTACGACGACGTCATCACACGATCGCGGGCCGACACCCGCCCGTGGCGCCCGCTGGCGGCCGACTCGCCGGTGTCGCCGTTCCGGGTCATCGATCCGGCCGAGGGTTTCACGCCGTTCTCGGTGGTCGAGCTGACCGACGGCGAGCCCCTGGCGGGCGAGGCTGTGCTGTGGGGCATCGACCTGCACAACCGCTGCGCCCACATCGGCTTGTCCCTTCGGCCGGCATTCCGCGGCCGCGGGCTCGGCGCCGACGTCGTCAAGGTGCTCTGCGGGTACGGGTTCTCGAACCTCGGCTTGCACCGGCTCGCCCTCGAGACCCTGAGCGACAACTTCGCAATGATCCGGACCGCCGAGCGGTTGGGCTTCGTGCGGGAGGGTGTGCTCCGGCAGGCGTCGTGGGTGACCGGCCACTTCTACGACGACGTCCTGTTCGGTCTGCTGGCAGGGGAGTGGAGCAAGCCGGCGTAGACGCAGCTTCGCGCCGCTACGCTCGCCGCCGTGCGAGTGCTCGTGGGCTCGACCGCCGGCGCCGGGCATTTCGGCCCGCTCGTGCCGATCCTCGACGCGTTCGAGCGTCGAGGCGACGACGTGCTCGTCGTCGGTCCTCCGTCGCTGCAGGCGGTCCCGGCCGTCGCCGGGCGCCAGTTCTGGGCGGGCGAGGAGCCGCCGGCCGACGAGTTGGCGGCGATCTGGGATCGGTTTCCTGACGCGTCGCCGAAGGAGGCCGCAGTCCTGGCCGATCGCGAGGTCTTCGGCCGCCTGTGCACCGCCGCCATGCTGCCGACGACCGAACGTGCCTGCGACGAGTGGCGCCCCCATCTCGTCGTCCGCGAGACCTGCGCCTACGCCGTGGCCATCAGCGCCGATCGTCGCTCCGTGCCCCACGTCCAGGTCGCCATCTCGTTGGCGGCCATCGACGCCGGCGGCATCGGTCTGGCTTCCCCCGTGCTGCAGCCGTACGCCGAACGCATCGCGCAGCAGTTGTTCGCCTCCGCCTATCTGACGCGCTTTCCGCCCTCGCTCGATCCGTCGCCTTTTGCATCGACCCGGCGTTTTCGGGAAGTGTCGGCGGCGAGCGGCCCGCTACCGGACTGGTGGGGGACGAGCAGGGCGCCGCTCGTCTATGTGAGCTTCGGTTCGTTGGTCGGCGGCCTTCCCGTCGGTGTTCGGGTCTACCGCACCGCCCTCGAGGCCGTCCGGGATCTGCCTGTGCGGGTCCTGCTGACCGTCGGGCGGGCGGCCGATCCGGCCGGTCTCGGGCCGGTCCCGCCCAATGTCCACGTCGAGCAATGGGTGCCGCAGGCCGACGTCTTTGCCGAAGCCGACGCCGTGCTGTGCCACGGGGGATCGGGTACGACCTACGGCGCATTGGCGGCGGGGCTGCCACTTGTCGTCGTCCCGTTGTTCGCCGATCAGCCCGCCAACGGACGCCTCGTGGCCGGGGCGGGTGCAGGGCTTGTCGTCGAGCCGGCGCCGGGTTGGACGAGTGCGATGGACCGGATCAGCGAGGACGACGCACCCCGTTTGCGGGCGGCAATCGAGGCGGTCCTCGGCGACCCGGGCTACGAGGAGGCCGCCCGGCGTCTGGCGGCGGAGATGGCGGCTCAGCCGTCGGTCGACGAGCTGGTCGAGACGATCGCCACAGAGCTCGGCGCCGGCCGCGACGAACACCCGTTCGGCTCCGACTAAACTGGCGCCATGATGGCGTTGCAAGGATCGCTGTTGGATCTCGTCGAGCAGCCGGGCTTGGGCGACCTCGGCGACCTCGGCGAGCACCTCTGCCGGACGCAGCTGAGCGCCGGCGCCTGGATCGAGCACGTCCCCGGTTGGATGACTGGGTCCGACACCGTCTTCGAGCGGTTGCGAGCAGCCGTGCCGTGGAAAGCGGAGCGGCGCCGGATGTACGACCGCATGGTCGACGTGCCGCGGTTGCTCTGTTTCTACGGCGAGGAGGCGCTGCTGCCCGATCCGGTGATGGAGCTGGCTCGCGGCGTCCTCAGCGACCACTTCGCCGCCGAGCTGGGCGAGCCCCTCTGCACCGCCGGCATGTGCCTGTATCGCGACGGAAGCGACAGCGTCGCCTGGCATGGTGACACGATCGGGCGCGGGGCTCGCGAAGACACGATCGTGGCCATCGTCTCGCTCGGGGCTCCGCGGGGCTTTTTGTTGAGGCCGATCGGAGGGGGGCCCGGGTTGCGTTTCGAGCTCGGACGGGGCGATCTCTTCGTGATGGGCGGTAGCTGTCAGCGGACGTGGCAGCACGCCGTACCGAAGACGACTCGTCCCGTCGGCCCGCGTCTCAGCGTGCAGTTCCGCCCCCGCGGGGTCCGCTGAGGCGCAGCGGTCGATGTCGAGGAAGGCGCTAGTCGAGTTCGCGGGTCGGCAGGCCGGCAGCTTTCCAGGCTTGGAAGCCGCCGTCGAGGTCCGTCGCCAACGAGAGGCCGAGCTGGCGGAGCGTGGCAGCTGCGAGGCTGGAGGCATAGCCCTCCGAGCACATCACGATGATCCGCCGGTCGTAGCGGGCAAGGTCCGGGATCGAGGCGTCGCTCTTCGGGTCGAGACGCCATTCGAGGACGTTCCGTCCGATGACGAAGGCGCCCGGCACCTCCCCTTCGACGAGGCGCTGCTCCGGCGGCCGGATGTCGACGAGGGCGGCGCCGGCGGCGATCTCCACGGCCGCCACCTCCGGTCCTACCCGGTCGAGCCCGTGACGGACTTCGTCCAGCAGGTCGCGGATCGATCGGACGTCGCCGGCGGTCCCTGACCGGGATGCCTGCCGCGCCGGGCTGCGTGTGCGGGCGCCTTCGGGGGAGTCGACGGCGAGGGTTTCTTTGGCGGTCAAGCCGAACGCGCCGAGCTCGTAATACGTCATGGCCACGAGCGGCGGCGAGTAGGCATGGATGCTGAGGGAGGCACCGGTTCCCGAGTGGCGCACGTTGTGCACATGCGTCGGACCGAAGCTCGTCGAGCCACCGCCGGTCAGCTCCCGGGCGGCGAGCCTGCGGTTGCCGGAGCGGCGGAACTGCTCGAGCAGGCCGCCTTCGGCCACTGCGAACGAGCCGGCCGAACCGCCGTGGTCGTGCCAGTCGGTCTCCTGGTTCGCTTGCCAGCCGAGGAGCCACACGTCGAAGAACAAGCTCTGGTGCAGTTTGAGGTGCCAGCGCTGCTCGACATCTTCGACCACGAGGGCGCTCCAGAGGTCGCGGCGCTCGGCGAGGGCGGCCGTGATGCGCCCGAGCGCCGACGGCGCGAGAAGCGTGCCGTTCGGAACGAGCCTCGAGAGGACGTCGTCGATCGCAAACCGCATCGGGAGCGCTGCGACGGGGGCGGCCACGCGGGCGCCGGAAGCCGGCGTTGTCGACTTGGCGGCGAGGTCTCCCGGCTCCAGCAGGGGTGCGAACGGCGACGAGCTCACGTGACCAGTGACCGCCTCAGCTCTTCGTGGCGTTGTAGAGGAACAAGTGACCGATGGCCGTGGGGTACACGCCCGACACGTTCTTCGCCGTTGCCGTCAGGTAGTTGTAGAAGTACGCATAGATGATCGGCGTCTCCTGCAACAGCAAGGTCTCGATCTGGCCGGCGATGGTGCGCTGAGTGCTCAGGTCGACGGCGGCCACGTACTGGGCCGCCAGCGTGTCGTATTGGGTGTTCTTGAAGTGGGCGGCGTTCCAGGTGCCGCTGCTCTCGAGCGGAGCGGTCAGGAACACGTTCGGCACGCTGCGGTGGCCGTAGTCGACCAGGCTCATCGTGGCATCGAGCCAGTCGGACTTCCCGAACACGGCGTCGCCGTAGTAGGCGCTGGACGACTCGATCTTCAGGCTGATGTTGACGCCGATGTCCTTGGCGAAGCCCTGCACGATCTGGGCGAACTGTGGGATCTCGAGGAGCTGCTCGGTGATGAGCTGGGTCGTGAAACCCGACGGGTGCCCGGCGGCCGCCAGCAGCGACTTCGCCTCGCTGAGGTTCTGGCTGCGCTGGGCGATGCTCGTGTTCGTGGACGGGAACACCGGCGCGAACGGGCTGTCGTTGCCGAGGTCCGACTCGCCCTTGAACAGTGCGGTGACGGTTTGCGGCCGGTTGATGGACAGGGCGATCGCCCGCCGCACGCGCGGGTCGGTGAACGGGGCGACGTCGCAGCGCATGGAGAGCTCACGGTGGGCGCTCGAGTGCAGCTTGATGACGTTGAAGTCGCCCGTCAGGATGGCTTCCCCGCCGCTCACCGAGAACTGGCCGATGACGTCGATCTGGCCGGCCTGCAGCGCCAGGATCTGCGGGGGCTGGTCGGTGTAGAACGTGAAGACGGTCTGGGCCGGGAGCGCCTTTTTACCCCAGTAGTCCTCGTTGCGCGTGAAGGTCGCACCGGACTTGGCCGTGTAGGACTTGAGCACGAACGGGCCGGTCCCGACGAAGCTCGTCTGCCACGTCGTGGGGTCGGTGTTGTTCGGGATGATGATCATGTTGTAGTTGTCGGACGAGCACAGGTACGGGAAGTTGCCGTTCGGGGCTGCCAGGTGGAACTGCACCGTCTGGGCGTCGACTTTCGTCACACCGCTCGGTGTGAGCACACCGGTGAACGCCGAGAGGGCGTTCGACTTGCCGGTTGGTTCGGATTGCAGCTTGTAGGTGTAGACGACGTCGTCGGCCGTGAGCGGTTGACCGTTGTGGAACTTGACGCCCGAGCGGATCTTGAAGGTCCAGACGTCGCCGGCGGAGTTGGAGCTCCAGCTCGTCGCGAGCACGGGCTGCAGCTTCAGGTTCTGGTCGGAGAGGCAGAGGTACTCGCCGGTCTGGGCGAGCATGTCCAGGCCCCCCTGGTCCGACACCGTCACCGGGTTGATGTCGCCGGTGGGGACGATGATGCCGGCGTTGATCGTGGCGCCCGAGGAGCCACCCCCGCCCGCCTTGGTCGTCGTCGGAGTGCTGCTCGAGCTGCCGCAAGCAGCCAGGATGCCCCCGAGGAGCGGGAGGGACATGCCGACGATCGTTCCCCGCCGCAGGAATTCGCGGCGGGACAGATGCCCGGCCGTGAACTCGTCGATGACGTGGTTACCGACTTCACCAGTGTTGCGCCGAAGCTGCCCGAGCGTGCGCTGGTCGATGTCCATGATGGCGTACCCCTAGTCCCTGTGGCTGCCCCGGGAGGGAATCCGGAGCAGCGACCACCCTTTATACCATCAAATCCATAGCAATACTGACATACTACGAGAACGTTACGGGTTCCTTGAGGCGGAGTGTAGGCGAGAGACCTTGTTTTCGAGGTTCAATCGCGGTTCAGTCGAGGTTGCGCCCGCCGGCGGGCGGGTTCGCCGCCGCCGCCGCCGTCGTCGCCGTCGCCGTCGCCGTGTCGCCGGCCTGCAGGCGGCGAAGCTCCCCGATCTCGATGTGGCACGCCATGAGATGACCGGGCTCGACTTCCACGAGCGGCGGTTCGACATCGGCGCAGATCCCACCGGGGAGCACTCGCGGGCAGCGCGTGTTGAACACGCACCCGGGCGGTGGCTCGGCGGCACTTGGGATCTCACCCTGCAGGCGGATTCGTTGGCGGTCGGCGCCGTCGAGGCGGGGCACGGCCGACAGCAGCGCTTCGGTGTAGGGGTGGTGAGGACCGGCAAAGACGGTCTCCGACGGCCCCACCTCCATGAGTCGACCGAGGTAGAGCACAGCGATGCGGTCGGACAGGTAGCGCACGACCCCGAGGTCGTGCGAGATGAACAAGTAGCTGACCCGCTCGTTGAGCTGGAGGTCGACGAGCAGGTTGAGGATGGCCGCCTGCACCGAGACGTCGAGGGCCGAGGTGGGCTCGTCGCACACCACGACGCTCGGCGCCCCTCCGAAGGCGCGGGCGATGGCGACACGTTGCTTGAGACCGCCGGAGAGCTGGCTCGGGCGCAGAGGCAGGTGCCGCTCCTCCATCCGCACTGCGGCGATGAGCTCGAGGACGCGGGCCTTGAGCTCGGCCCCCGACAGACCGGCCAACTTCTTGACCGAGCGGCCGATGAGCCGCCGAACGCTGTGCCGGCGGTTGAGCGCCGAATCGGGGTTCTGAAAGACGATCTGGAGCGCCTGCAGCTGTTGGCGGGTCCGCTTGCGCACGTCGGACGATGCCGGCGCCGAGCCGAGCTCGACGGCCGAGCCGGGATCGGGCGCGGTCAGGCCGAGGAGCACCCGCGCCAAGGTCGTCTTCCCGCTGCCCGACTCGCCGACGAGTCCGAGCGTCTCGCCGACACGCAGATCGAGGTCGATGTCGACGAGCGCCTTCACGTGCTCACCGTGAGCCGTGAACGTCTTCGAGACCGACGAGAGGCGGACGATCACGTCGGCCTCCGCCGTCTTGGCCGTGGTCAGCTCGAGCGGTGTCGAGCGGGGGAGCGAGCCCGCCCGGTCGTGATGGAAGCAGGCGACACGGCGGCCGCCGCCGAGATCGGTCATGGGCGGCGCCTCGGACCGGCAGCGGTCGTCGGCGAGGCCGCAGCGGGGAGCGAAGATGCACCCGACGACGTCCTGTCCCGGCGAAGGAAGAAACCCAGGGATCGTGTCCAGCCGACCCGTCTCCTTGCGTTGACCTCCGCGGGGGATGCAGCGGAGGAGCCCGACGGTGTACGGGTGGCGCGGCTGCTCGAAGACTTGCCGCGCCGGCCCCTCCTCGACGAGCTCGCCGGCGTACAGGACGCCGACCCGGTCGCACATCTTGGCGATGACGGCGAGGTTGTGGCTGATGAACAGCACCGACGACGAGAACTCGGCTCGCAGTCCGGACACGAGATCGAGGACCTCGGCCTCCACGGTGGCGTCGAGTGCCGTCGTCGGCTCGTCCAGGATGAGGAGGGCGGGGTCCTTGGCGAGCGCCATGGCGATGACCACTCGTTGAGCCATGCCACCGGAAAGCTGATGCGGGTATCGACGCATCACCTGGGAGACGTCGGAGATCTGGACCTTGGCGAGCATGGCGGCTGCGCGCTCGGTCGCTTCCTGGCGGTGGGCGCCGGCGATCTCGAAGACTTCAGCCACCTGCCTGCCGACGCGGATCGACGGGTTCAGCGCACGCCCGGGCTCCTGGTACACCATGGAGACCGACTTGGCCCGTAGCTCCCGAAGCTCTGCCTGGTTGAGGGACGTGACGTCGCGGCCGTTGACCGAGATGGTGCCGGAACTGATGCGGCCGTTTCGGGGGAGGTAGCGCTCGACGGCGACCGCCATCGTCGACTTGCCCGAGCCCGACTCGCCGACGAGGCCGTAGGACTCGTCGCGGCCGATTCGGAACGAGACGTCGCGAATCGCCAGGCGTCCGAGCCCGCGCACGCGGTAGGTGACGTCGACGTGCTCGACGGCAAGGGCGTCCTCGGAGGGCATGGGGGTGCTCATCGGTTCATTGGGACAGCACCGATTCGATCCCATCGGCGATGAGGTTGACGGCGATCACGAGCGAGGCGATGGCGAGTGCCGGGAACAGCGTCTCCCACCAGTAACCGGCGGAGATGCCGGCGTAATTGGCGGCGATGTCGGCGCCCCAGTCCGGAGTCGGCGGAGGCGGCCCCACTCCGAGAAACGACAACGTCGCAACCGTGAACGCCGCGTACCCGACTCGCACCGTGAACTCCACGAGGATGGGCGGGAGGACGTTCGGGAGGATCTCGACGAACATGATGTGGAGGGCGTTCTCGCCTCGCAACCGGGCGGCGGCGACGTAGTCGAGCTCCCGCTCGCTGAGCACGGCGGAGCGAACGGTTCGTGCGATGAGCGGGGCGAAGACGAACCCGATCACGACGACGAGCACGGGGATGGACGGGCCCAGGGCCAGCACGAACAGGATGCCGACGATGACGACGGGCAGCGCAAGGAGCGCTTCCACGAAACGACCGACGACGATGTCGACGGCACCGCCGAAGTAGCCCATCACGAGGCCGAGTGCCGTCCCGAGAACCGTCCCGAGGACCGTGGCGACCGATGAGATGACGAGGATGTCGCGGGCGCCGACGATCACTCGCGACAACATGTCCCGGCCGAGGGGATCGGTGCCGAACAGGTGCGCTCCCGAAGGCGCCGCGTCCGTCGCCAGCAGCTGCTGGGCGAGCGGGTTGTGCGGGGCGATGCTGGTTCCGAAGATCGCACAGACGATCCAGAACAGCACGATGACGGAGCCGCTCAGGAACGAGACGGACCGCAACAGCTGCTGAGTGATCGTTCGGGGGGATTGCGGGACGGAGCGCTCGAGCCGACTGAGCTCTGGCGCGGGGATGGCGTCGCTCCCGATCACCCGACTCACCCGACTCACTCGACGCCTCCGAGGCGGATGCGGGGGTTGAGGAGCGAGTAAGCGATGTCTGCTGCCAGCGTCGCAAAGGTGTAGACGATGCCGAGCGACAGGACGCCGGCTTCGAGCATGGGAAAGTCCTTGGCCGTCACGGCGCTGTAGACGAGCAGCCCGATGCCTTGGTAGTTGAAGAGCTTCTCGACGACGAGCAGTCCCCCGATGAGGTATCCGGTCTGGGTGGCGATCACGGTGATCGTCGGGAGCAGGGAGTTGCGCAGGACGTGGCGCCGGATGACGACCGAGCGGCGGAGCCCTTTCAGCGTTGCCGTGCGGGCATAGTCCGAATCGAGCGCCTCGATGGTGCCGGCCCGCGCCATGCGGGCGATGTAGCCGAACAGGACGAGCACGAGCGGGATGGCCGGCAGGATCAAGTGATCGAGTTGCGTGAGCAGCGAGGATCCGGGCGGCGAAGTCGCCGTCACCGGGAAGATCTTGAATGCGACGGCGAAGATCTCGAGCAGGATGATGCCGGAGACGAACTCCGGCATGCTCGTGCCGGACAGTCCTCCGATGGAGATGACTCGGTCGACGATGCCGCCGGCTTTGAGGGCCGCGATGACACCGCCGGCGATGCTGAGCGGCACCACGATCACGAAGGCGACGAGGGCGAGCTTCAGCGACTGCAGGGCGGCCTTGCCGATGAACGGCGCGACCGGGGCTTGAAATTCGTACGAAGTGCCCATCTTTCCGCGCACGAAACCGCTGATCCAGCTCCAGTACTGGGTGAGCAGCGGTCGGTCGACTCCGAGCTGGCGGTCGAGTGCCACTACCGCACTGTGGGCGGCGAAGGGCCCGAGGATGAACCGTCCCGGATCACCGGGCAGCACTTGGCCGGCGTAGAACACGAGCACGCTCAAGAGCCACAACGTGATGAGCGAGAGCCCGAGGCGCTTCAAGACGTAGCGGGCCATCGAGCTCCTCTCGGGGCGTCGCGCTCGTGCTCGCCGCTGCGCCGGCCCGGGCTGCGCCGGCCGGCTCTCACGGCGCCCTGGTCGCTGCGCCCGCCAGGCGTGCGCAGGCGGGCTCTGTCGTCATGCTCGCCGCTGTGCCCGCCGGGGCTGCGCCGGCCGGTCACCCGGGTGCCGCTTGTTGCAGGATCGACGACAAGGTGCCGGCGCGCACGGCGGCGACGAGCGCTTCCAGATCGTCCGGCAGGGACGTGCCAGTTCCGGGCGGCGCCAGCCGGCGGACGAGATCGTAGGCCGCCTGCGTCCCGTCTCCGAGCCGTCCGAGCCGGCGCAGATCGATGGCCTGTGCGGCGACGACGAGCTCGACGGAGATGACTCTGGCTGCCAAGGCGCAGACGTCTCCGAGCCGGCGAGCCGACAGCGGCGCCATCGTCGTGCGGTCTTCGATGCCTTCGGCCTTCGACGTGCTGGCGAGCTCGTAGGAGACCGGCTGGGCGAGCAGCCTCGCTTCGGCCGTGAGCGCCTGAGAGGCGACGGCGAGCTCGGCAAGGCCGTCGTCCCCCGTCTCCGGGTGCTCGGAGAGGCCGGCAGCCAGCGCGGAGAACGGGCGCTGGAGCAGCTTCACCGTGCGTTCGGTCGCCGAGGTGATGGCGGGAGCCAGACCGATGCGGGCAAAGTCGAGGGCGGCCGACATGGCAACCGGGTCGAAGTTGCCGACCGACACGACGACCCGCTCGGCGAGCACGACGATCGGATTGCCTTGGGACGAGTTCAGCTCGCGCTCGATCGTGGATCTCGCGTAGGCGACGGCATCTCGGGCTGCTCCGTTGATCTGAGGGACACAGCGAAATGTCAGCGGATCCTGCAGATTGCGAGCCACGCCGTCCTCGAACAGCACGCTGTGGGCGAGGAGGCGGCGGACGTTGCCGAGGCTCCGGGACAGCCCGGGCGAAGGTCGCACGTCGGCGACGAGGGGATGGAGCGCCTTCACGTTGGCGGCGAAACCCTCGAAGTCGAGGGCGGCACCAACCTCGAGCGCGTCGAGCAGCTGTTCGGCGCCGGCGACGGCGAGGGCCGCACAGGCGGTCGAGAAGGCGTTGGTGTCGATGAGGGCGAGGCCTTCGTTTTCTGCCAGCTCGAAGCCCGACCAATCCACCAGCCAGTCGGCCATGTCGGCGAGGGGTCCGAGATCGGCCTGTCCGACCGACCCCAGCGTGCGGACGCGGGGCTCGACGCCTTCGTGCAACGCCGTCACGAGCAGCTCCGCAAGCTCGGGCCGCACGCCGGCGACGCCCTTGGCGAACGAGTTGGCGAGGATGGCCATGGCGGCTCGGACGACCTCGGGCGGCGCCGCAGGCCCTTGCGCCATCCGGTGGTTGCGGAGGAGCGAGCGGTTGAAGCGTGCCTGATCCGAACGGGCAAGCCGGACTCGCTTGCGCTCGGCGACCCCGGTCGTGAGGCCGTAGACCTGGTCGCCACGAGCGAGCGCTTCGAGTACGACGTCACGGTGGGCCTGCATCCGTTGCCGGACACCGGCCGCGAGGGCGACGGGCTGGACCCTGGAGGCGATCGAGACGAGATCCTCGAGACGGAGCGAAGCCCCGTCGAGCAACACGGTCACCGGGCGCCCTCGCCCGTGCCCGGCGTCGATGGTTCCGTGAGGCCGACCTGCACCGGTACACCTTGGCACGGATCGTCGGACGGAGCGGGCGATGCCAGTCGTCGACACCGCGCCGGTCGGGCTCCCGGGGAGGGCAGACTGCGTCATGCCCAATAACGAGGTCGTCGTCCTGGAGGCAGAAGGCGGGGTGGCTACGGTCACCCTCAACCGGCCGGAGGCGCGAAACGCCCTCAGCCGCGAGCTGCTCCGGGAGCTCACCGGCGTCATGGACGAGTGCGAGCGGCGTGACGACGTACGCGTGGTCATCATCACGGGAGCCGATCCCGCATTCTGCGCCGGCCTGGACCTCCGTGAGCTCGCCACCTCGAGCGCCCTGTTGCGTGCCGACTCCGACTCGAACCCGTCGAGCAAACCGCCACGGCCCGGCCCGTTCCCCGGACGGAGCAAGCCGTTGATCGGTGCCGTCAACGGGCCTGCGGTCACCGGCGGCCTGGAGCTGGCCCTGGCCTGCGACTTCCTCATCGCCTCGGAGCGTGCCCGCTTCGCTGACACCCATGCCCGCGTCGGTGTTCAGCCGGCGTGGGGCTTGAGCGTGCTGCTGCCGGAAGCCGTCGGGCTGCGGCGGGCGCGGGAGATGAGCGCCAGCGGGAATTTCGTCGATGCCGCCACGGCACTGGCGTGGGGCCTCGTCAACCACGTCGTGGCGCACGAGGACCTCTTGAGCACGGCGCGCTCGATCGCCGCCGACATTGCGGGGAACGACCCTGCCGGCGTCGGGCGGCTCCTTGCCACCTATGCGGAGGGTTCGCTGCTGAGCGCCGGCGAGGCGTTGCGCCTCGAGCTCGAGGTCGCCGCCGAGTGGCTGCGTGACGGCCACGGCCGCCCGGAAGAAGTCGCCCGCCGCAAGCAAGCCATCATCGAGCGGGGCAGCTCGCAAGCGGGCTGAGGCGCACGCCCGGCGCCCCGCAGGCGCCGACGGGTAGCGTCCCGGGCGCGTCGTCCACCGGCGCTGTCAGCAGCGAGGGAGGGACGAGGGAGGGACGAAGGAGGACAGTTGGCAGGACCGCCGGCACAGTCGAGGAAGCGGTTCAACCGCGCCCAACGAGTCGTCGTCGTCATCGCTCTCGGCGTCGTCCTCGACTTGCTCGGGGGCTGGCTCACGTCGCTCGGGAGCTACACCGGGTGGGTCGGTTATGCCCCTCTCGCCGCCACCAACGACTTAGCCTACGCGGGCAGCGGCCTGCACCCGTGGGAGCGGTTCGCCGTCTGGGTCGGCTTGACGGTGGTGTGGGCGGCCGCCGCCCTCCTGCTGCTGCGCACGCCGCGCAGCAGCGAGCGCCCCGTCACCGACTCGCCGGCGGGAGGCGGTTGAGCCGGATCCGGCAGGCAGCAGCGCCGGGACGGCTGCCGATCCAAGTGGTAAACATTCCGTAACCATGGGGAGTGGGACGCGGCGTCTTGGGCACCGCGAGAGGGGGAGCACATGAACAAGCGCGCCTGGATCGTGTCGGCGGTGGTGATGGCGGTGATTGCTGCCGGCTGTGCCAAGTCGACATCTACCGGTGGTACGACGTCCAGCACCGCGGCCGGGACGACGACCACGCTCGTGCCGCAGAACGGCGGCACTCTCGGAGTCGGCCTCGATGCCGAGACCGACGGCTGGGACCCGGTCACGAGCGAGTGGGCGGCCGCCGGCTACTTCGTCGCCCAGACGTTCTTCGATCCGCTCTGCGCCTACGACTCGGCCGGCGTTCCGGTGCCGTACCTTGCCAAGTCCGTGACGCACAGCGCCAACTACAAGGTCTGGACGATCGGTCTGCGTCCCGGCATCAAGTTCTCGAACGGCCAACCTCTCAATGCAGCTGCGGTCGCTCTGCAGCTCACCCTCGGGAAGGCGTCCACGCTCGTCGGCCAGGCATTGCTTCCCATGGTGAAGGCAACGGTCGTCAACAACCTGACCGTCAAGGTGCAGATGAGCCAGCCGTGGGTCGCCTTCCCCTCCGTGCTCGCCTCCCAGGCCGGCTACATGGCAGCCCCCGCCCAGCTGGAGTCGAAGACGGCATCCACGACCATCCCGATCGGCACCGGACCGTTCATCTTCAAGCAGTGGATTCAGGACTCGACGCTCACCGTCAAGAAGAACCCCAACTACTGGCGGCCCAACGTGACGCACCTCGACGAGATCGTGTTCCACGTCATCACGGACCCGACGACGCGGCTGCAAGCCCTCCAGTCGGGCCAGATCCAGTTCATGTACACCGGTGAGGCGGCCCAGATCAAGCAGCTCGAGGCCCAGTCGACCTACTCGATGTACGTGCAGCACCTCGACGTGCCTGCGTTCATCATGTTGAACACCGATTCCAAGCCCCTCAACAACCTGGACCTCCGGCTGGCGCTCGAGTACGCCACGAACCAGCAGCAGATCATCAGCGCCATCGACCTCGGTCTCGGGTCCATCGTGACCGAGCCGTATGCCCCCGGCTCGCCCTGGTACGTGCCGTCCGGGTATCCGACGACGCCGAACACGACGAAAGCCAAACAGCTCATCGCCGACTACCACAGCCAGACGGGCACATCCGGTCCCGTGAAGTTCACGCTCGGCTGCACGAGCTCGGGCACGAACCCCCAAGCCATGCAGCTCGTGCAGGCGGAGTGGCAGGCGGTGGGAGTCGACGTGTCGCTGCAGTACACCGAGCAGGCGACCTATATCAACAACGCCGTCTTCGGCAGCTATCAGGCCAACTGCTGGATCCAGTTCGGTGACATCGACCCCGACATCGACGCCACCTGGTGGCTGTCGCAGAACGCCCACCCCGATGGGTCGGTGGCGCTGAACTTCGCCCGGCTGTCGGATCCCATCACCGACGCGGCGCTCCAGGTCGGGCGCGAGAACCCCAACTACGCCGTTCGCAAAGCCGCCTACGGCAAGGTCTGGCACCAGTTCGCCGTGGAGGCGCCGTACATCTGGCTCGGGCGAGGTCCGAACGGCTTGGTCTCCGGACCGACGTTGCACGGCCTCGGCGACTTCGTGTTTCCCGACGGCCAGAAACAGGACACGCTCAACTCCGACGCCACGCCGTGGCTCGATCAGCTCTGGCTGAGCAGCTAACCGACGCTGCGGGGCATCGATGTTGAGCTACGTCGGCTGGCGGTTCGTGCGGATGCTGTCGGTGGTGTTCGCCGTGACCCTGTTCAGCTTCATCCTGCTGAACCTGCTTCCCGGCAGTCCGATCAACACCATCCTCGGGCCGTTCGCCGGTAGCGCGGCAGCCCGCGCCGAGCTCACGAACCAGCTGGGTCTCAACCATCCGCTCTATATCCGCTATTTCGTCTGGCTCGGCCATGCGCTGCAAGGAAACCTCGGGCAGTCCTACATCAGCGACCAATCCGTGACGAGCGCCATCGCCCAGCGAGTCCCCTTGACGATCGAGCTCATGATCATGGCCGAGGTGATCTCGCTCGGTCTCGCCGTCCCGATGGCCATGCTGTGCGCACTGCGGCCCAACCGGTGGTTCGACAAGTTCACGACCAGCTCGACCTTGCTGCTGCTGGCACTGCCGGCGTTCATCCTCGGGCCGGTGCTGATCTACCTGCTGGCGATCAAGGTGCACTTGTTTCCTGCCAGCGGGGAGTCGACGTGGTTCGCCATCGGGACGAGCACGTCGCCGACCATCATCGCGACACCGCAATCGATCCTGCTCCCGGCGATCGTGTTGTCCGCCGGCCAGCTGGCGCTGTTCGCCCGCGTGCTCCGGGGCGATCTGCTGGCAACGCTCAAGTCCGAGTTCATCTTGATGGCGCGGTCGAAGGGCTTCTCGCGGTGGTACGTGCTGCTGCACCATGCCTTGCGGCCGTCGAGCTTCACCCTCGTGAGCCTCGTGGGCCTGAGCGTGGGCGGCCTGCTGGCCGGCGCCCTCATCGTCGAGAACGTCTTTGCCCTGCCCGGTATGGGCACTCTCCTGGTCACCTCCATCGAGAAACGCGACTATCTCATCGTCCAGGGCATGGTCGTCCTCATCGCTACCGGTTTCGTGACTGTCAACTTCCTGACCGATGCGCTCTACGGGGTGCTCGACCCGAGGGTTCGGCGTGCCCGACTCATCGGCTGACACCGAAACGAGAGGACGCGGCCGGCGGCAACGATCGGCTTCGGACGCCGCCGTGGTCGGCCGCGCCGAGGAGGGATTGAAGGCAGCCCTCGAGGACAGCGCTCGTGCCCGTCAGGCAGCCGAGGAAGCCGCCTCGGTCCGGAGCGCCGGCCTCATCGAGGGCACGGAGGAGGCCGACGCCGAGATCGAAGCGCTCCGGCTGGCGGCCTTGTCGGCGCCGGCGGCCTTCGTGCCCGGCGCCGGTTCGCGCAAGGGACTCGGGTTCGGCTTCTGGCTGGCGACGGGCTGGATGGCCCTCGTGATCTTCGCTGCCATCTTTGACAACGTGCTGCCACTGGACAACCCCAACCAGGTCCTGGCTGGTCCGCCGAACCAAGGCCCGTCCTGGCACCATCTCTTCGGCACCGACCTGATCGGTCACGACCTGTTCAGCCAGGTCGTTGCCGGAGCACGCATCTCGATGCTGATCGGCTTCTCCTCGGTGCTGGTGGGGCTCGTCATCGGCGGGGGTCTCGGGATCCTGGCGGGTTTCTATCGGGGAGCCATCGACGTCGCCGTCGTGTGGGTGACCGATGTTCTCCTGACGCTGCCCGGCCTCATCCTCCTGCTGGCCTTCGTCGCCTTCCTCGGGCAGAGCCTCGGCAACGTCATCTTGGCCATCGCCCTGTTGTCGATACCGGCCTACGCCCGCATCGCCCGCGCCACCTCGCTGGCGGTGTCGCAGCGTGACTTCGTGCTGGCGGCGCTCTCGCTCGGAGCGCGGCCGCGCCGCATCCTCGTTCGTGACATCCTGCCCCTCGTCGCCCTCCCGATCGCTTCCTATGCGGCGATCGGCGCCTCGATCGCCATCCTGGCCGAGGGCGCCCTTGCCTACCTCGGGCTCGGGCCTCCGAACTCGTTGTCGTGGGGCGACATGATCGCCACCGGCCAGCAGCAGCTGACGACCGCCCCGCAGCTGACCTTCGCTCCGATGATCGTCTTCGTGATCACGATCATGGCCCTCAACTACATGGGACAGAAGGTCGGAGCGGCGCTCGACCCGCGCCAGGGCCGGCTCTAACAGCGGCGCCTCTCAGCTGCCGGCGGGGAGCTCCTTGCGCATCTGCAGCGTCGTCGTCTCGTACCCGAGCGATTCGTACAGGCCGCGGGCGACGGCGTTGTAACCGAAGACGTTCAGGCCGATCTCGGTGGCGCCGGCACCGTGCGCCTGCTCCTCGGCCAGCAGCATGGCGGCGCGCCCGTACCCGCGACCGCGGTGTGCCTCCTCGATGACCACGTCCCAGACCCAGTACGCATCGGGGCGAGCGGGCGTGCGCGGACCGATCCAGAGCCAGCCGACGGGCTCGTCGCCGTCCACGACACGGGAGAGGAAGTGACCGGGCGCCGGCTTGCCTTCGGGGAACAGCATGGCGTACTGCTCCGTGGCAATGCGTTCGGCTTCCTCGGGTTGCTCACCGGTGCCGATGCGGTCCTCGATGTAGTGCTCGCGCTGATCCTTCATCCACGCCTGAAGCTCCTCGTCTTCCATCGGACGCAGGTGGGTCGTCATGCCGCAAGCCTATGACGGGGCGACGGGTCGGGTCGGGTCGCACGCCGGGCCGACCGCCACGATGGGTCGACGGAGCGGCCGGCGAAGGGTGCGTAGGCTCGCCTGGTATGCGAGTCAGCGATGCGAGCGCCTCCGGTACCGCCGGCCCGTCCGCGCTCGGCCCGCTGGCATCCTGCTGGCACCCGGTTGCGTTCGCCGCCGACGTGGCCGTCGAGCCGGTGGCGGTGACGCTGCTCGGTGAGCCGGTCGTGGTGTGGCGTGACTCGGCCGGAGTCGCCCGAGCGATGACCGATGTCTGCATCCACCGAGGCACGGCCCTGTCGCTCGGGCGCGTATCGGGCGACGAGATCGTGTGCCCGTATCACGGGTGGCGCTACGACGGCACCGGGCGCTGCAGGCTCATCCCTCAATTGGAGCAACCCGATCGCGTCCCCCAGAAAGCCTGTGTGACGACCTTCGGGTGCACCGAGCGGCACGGACTGATCTGGGTGGCCTTGGAACCGCCCCGATGGGACCTGCCCGACGTCCCGGAGCTGGCACCCGAAGCGTCGGGCAGCTGGCGGGCGGTCCCGTGCGGCCCGTACGACTGGGAGGCGGACGCGTCCAGGCAGCTCGAGAACTTCACCGATTTCGGACACTTTCCCTGGGTCCATCCCGGGCTGCTGGGCGACCCGGAGCGACCCGTCGTGCCCGACTACTCCGTGCGAACGGCGGGTCACGTTCTCTCCTATGACATCGTTCGGCCGGAAGCTGCCAACAGCGAGGAGTTCCCGATCTTTGCCAACGAGGAGCGCGAGCGCCCGACTCGCCGCAGCCACTACGAGGTGCACCTGCCCTACACCTTGCTCCTTCGCCTGGGCTGGGGCGGGGAGTCGGCCATGGTGTACTTCTTCGCTTCGCAGCCGGTCGACGCCGACCACTGCCGCGGCTGGCTCTTCGTGGCGCGCAACTACGACCTCGAGGCGGACGACGACACGATCCGCCGGTTCGAGGACGTCATCTTCGAGCAGGATCGCCGGATCGTCGAGTCGCAGCGCCCGGAGCGGGTGCCCTTCGATATCACCGCCGAGATCCACCTGAAATTCGACGCCGTTGCGGTCGCCTACCGTCGGGCGATGTCCGCCGTCGGTCTCGCTTCTCCGGCGCCCTAGGGCCGGCGTGTCGGGACGTCAGCTCCGCTCGGCCAGCCCGCGCACGAAGGCCGCCTGACCGGTGTGCTGGAGGTCGTCGGCGATGACGCTGACGAGCCGCACGCCGAAGGTGACAGGCGGATCCCAGGATTCGTCCACGATGCGCTCGAGATCGGCCTCCGTCAGCGCCGTGATCACGGTGACCGTCTGGGCGTGGACGGCTACGTGGTAGCCCGCCAGCAGCTCCGCCGATGCCTTCACGACCGCCACCTGCTCGCTGCCATGCCCGTAGCCGTGATCCTCCGGCGGGAGGGGCAGCCCGAAACGCTCCTGCCACCCTTGCGACGTCCAGACCTGCGGCAGGCCGGCGGCGCCGGCGATGTGGTCGTCCTGGATGCGAGTGAGATGCCAGCAGAGCCAGGCGATCGAATTGGCGTCAGCGTCGCTCCGGTACTCGAGCTGCTCATCGGTGATGCCGTCGAGCACGTCGTCGTAGGCCTCGCGGATGCGGGCGAAACTGTCGAGCAGGAGATCGCGGAAGTTCATCGCAGCTCGGCGAGGGCTTCGGCGAGCGGCTCGAGCACCGCCGGCGTGTGCGGCGGCCGCAGCTGGACGATGGCGAGCCCAGCGCCTACTTCGGCCAGCTCGGCGGCTCGCTCCGCCGTCGCTTTCGCCTCGCCGTCGAAGGGCACGTGGCTGGACAGGAGAATCTCGGAGGGATCCCGCCCGACGGAGGCGCAGTGCTCGTGCAGGACCTCGCGCTTGTGGACGAACTCCGGCACGGTGCCCCCCACGAAGTTCCAATGCTGGGCGAAGCGCGCCACCGTCCGCAGCGTCCGCTGCTCACCGCTCCCGCCGATGCAGATGGGGGGGTGTGGTCGTTGGAGGGGTGGCGGGCTGCAGCGGGCATCGGTGAGCTGGAAGTACGTACCCGCGAATGACGTCGTGTCGTCGCTCAGCAGCCCGACGAGGACCTCGCACGCCTCCTCGAAGCGGTCGCTCCGTTCACGAGCGTTGCCGAGCGGGATGCCGTAGGCGCCCGATTCCTCCTCGTTCCATCCAGCGCCGATCCCGATCTCCAGCCGGCCGCCCGAGACGATGTCGAGCGTCGCCGCCATGTTGGCCAGCACCGCCGGGTGCCGGTAGTGGATGCCCGTGACGAGCGTGCCGAGGCGGAGACGTGTCGTCGCCTGGGCGAGCGCCGTGAGCGTCACCCAACCCTCGAGGCATGGGCCAGTCGAGTCGGAGAAGATCGGGTAGAAGTGATCGAACGTCCAGCCGGACTCGAACACCTCGATGTCGTCGGCAGCCCTCCACACCGCCAGCATGTCCGGCCAGGTGGTGTTCTGAGGGGCGGTCTTGAAGGCAAAGCGCATACCGCCAACCTAGGCCGGCACGTGCTCAGATGGTTGCCATGCGCATCGACGAGTTCACCGACATCACCTACTCCGTCGAGGAGGACACCTACGCGCTCGTGACGATCAACCGGCCGGAGCGTCTGAACGCCTTCCGGGGCCGGACGGTCGACGAGCTCATCTCCGCCTTCAAACACGCCTGGGTGGACCCGAGGGTTGCGGCCGTCATCCTCACGGGCGCCGGCGATCGGGCCTTTTGCAGCGGGGGCGACGTGAAGGAGCGAGCCGAGACGGGCAGCTACGGCGAGACCGAGTGGGGGACCTTCGAGATCGAACGCCTGCACCGGATCATGCGCGACATCCCGAAACCCGTCATCGCCGCCGTCAACGGCGTCGCCATGGGCGGGGGCCACGTGCTGCACGTGCTCGCCGACCTGACCGTGGCGGCCGACCACGCCACCTTCGGGCAGGCCGGGCCGAGGGTGGGCTCGTTCGACGCCGGGTTCGGTTCGGCGTACCTGGCCCGCGTGGTGGGGGAGAAGCGCGCTCGGCAGATCTGGTTCCTGCTCGACCGCTACGACGCCGCCACGGCCGAGCGTTGGGGACTGGTCAACGAGGTGGTTCCGGCCGCCGACCTGATGGAGACGTCGCGGGCCTGGGCAAGAAAGATCGGCTCGTACTCGCCGACAGCCATCAAGTTCCTGAAGCACTCGTTCAACGCCGACACCGATCACATCGCCGGCATCTCCACCCTCGCCTTCGACGGGCTCGAGTTGTACGGCCACGGCGAGGAGGGCAACGAGGGCGTGCAGGCGTTTGCAGAGAAGCGCCCTCCGGACTTTCGCCGTTTCCGCTGAGGCGCCCGCCGCCCGCCGGCACGGTCATCGAAGCGTGAGGTAGCGCTTCGCCTCACCGAGGGCCTGAGCGTCCGTGGCGTGGCAGATTCTTGTCGGTGCCCCCCAACGCGCCTTGCTTCTTGATAGATCTGTCTGGTGCCATTCGCCTTTCGGACCCCTCGTGTCGCCGTCCTCGTCGTGTGCGCCGCCGCAGTCGGGCTCGCTGCCTGCGGCTCGACGACGAGCGGCGGCGGAGGCTCCTCCAGCCCGACCACGAGCAAGACCACGGTGAAGACGAAGCCGGGGCACGACAGCACGAGCACGACCACCACGACGACGTCGCCGATGGAGGCGCCGCTGCCTCAGCCCACTGCGGCCCAGCCGCTCACCATCGTGGAGATCGGCGACTCCTTGGGCATGGACCTGGGGTTCGGTCTCGGAGACGACGTCTTTGCGACGGACCCCTACGTGAAGATCGAGCAAGACGCCGTGGGCGACACCGGCCTTGCCCGTCCCGACTACTACAACTGGCCGGCCAGGCTGGAGGCGCTCCTCCAGGAGTACCACCCGGGTGCGGTGGTCATCTTTCTCGGTGGGAACGACGCTCAGGGTTTCGATGTGAATGGGGAGGCCGTCGCCTACGGCACCCCCCTTTGGTTCAGCGTCTACCGGTCGAGGGTGGCCGACATGATGAGCGAGGCCGTCGCTGCCAAGGTCCGAGTCCTCTGGGTCGGCATGCCGATCATGGAGAGCGCCGGCTTCAGTTCCGAGATGCAGCAGTTGAACGCCATCTACGCCCAGGAGGCGACAAAACACCCCGGTGTGACGTACTTCTCATCCTGGCCCGTGCTGGCCACGCCGCAGGGGCAGTACACCTCCTCGCTCGTTGTCCATGGCCAGACCGTGCTGCTGCGAGACCCTGATGGCGTGCATCTCGCCACTGGTGGTTTCGACCTGCTGGCGCAAGCGCTCGTGGCACCGATGGAGAAGGCCTGGGGGATCAAGCTCTTCCCACCTGCCGGCTGACCGTAGCCACACCGGCAGCTACCCGCAGGTTTCTGCGAAGGTCCACCACTTTCGCCCGCGCTCAACCGATACTGGTGACATGCCACGCAGTCGCACCGGGCGTCTGGTCACGTCCGCCGGGCTTGTCACGGCCGCCGTCGCCAGCGTGCTGGGCTCGTCCGCCGCCGCCGGCGCCGCCGCCAAGCAGGGCCATAGCGTGAAGATGACCCTTCCTCGCTCGATCCCCCCGGACCCGGTCTTCCTGCGGGAGGGCGTGTGCGGCGTCCGCGTCGCTGACGACTCGGCCACCTGCAACGGGACGATCCTGAAGGCGCTCGACGACGCCCGGACCCACGAGCCGCTGCCGCCGATGCCGAACAGTTTCAACCTGGCGGCCTTCGACCGGCTGACACCGTCGGAGCAGGTCTTCGCCATCGCGAACATCGAGCGCACCGCCCGCGGTGAGCCGGCCATGGCGGGCATGACCGCTCAGCTGGACGCCGTTGCCTCGAACGCCGCCGCCCACCAGATCGATCCCTCGATCTCGTTGCCCTATCACCTCACGACCGGCGGATCGGCAACCACCTACGGTGCGAACTTCGCCGAGGGCACCGCGAACGCCATGGGGGCGAACTACTACTGGATGTACGACGACGGCCTCGACTCGCCCAACGCCAGCTGCACGCAGGCCGATCAGTCGGCGTGCTGGGCGCACCGCAAGAACACCCTCGACGACTACGAGAACCCGGGCTACTGCTCGCGGGGCTCGCAAGTGCACATCCTCATGGGGGTCGCCGAAGTGACCTCGAAGGTCGACTTCAGCCCTGCCATCACCGAGATCTTCGTGAACGACTGCGGTGCCTTGCCGACCGACATGGTCTTCACCTGGCCCGACGTGCAGCGGCTCGTCTTCGGGCACTGACACCGCACCGGGCGGGTCGCTGGCGCGACGAGGTTCAGGCGAGAGCAGCGCCGGCGCCGGCGCCGGCGTGGCCGTCGCTCGTGCCTTCGGCCTGTCGCACCCAGGTGGAGTACATCTCGGCGTAGCGCCCCCCGGCCGCCACGAGTGCGTCGTGAGTACCCGATTCGACGATCTCGCCGCCTTCGACGACGACGATGCGGTCGGCTTTCATGGCCGTCGAGAGCCGGTGAGCGATGAGGACGGCAGTACGGGCCTCGAGGAGGACGTCGAGCGCCGCCTCGATCTTCGTCTCCGACTGCAGGTCGAGGTTGGACGTGGCCTCGTCGAGCACGAGGACACGCGGGTGGGCGAGGAACGCCCTCGCCAGGGCGAGCAGCTGGCGCTCGCCTGACGACAGCGACTGCCCGCGCTCGTGCACGACCGAGTCGAGCCCGTTCGGCAAGCGCTCGATGACGTCCACGAGCCCCACGGCGCGCACGGCTTCGTCCACCTCGTCGTCGGACGCCGACGGCCGCGCGAAGGCGATGTTGTCCCGGACGGTGCCGGCGAACAGGAACGGCTCCTGCGGCACGACGCCAAGCTGGCGCCGCAGCGACTGGAACGTCACCGTCTTCAAGTCGTAGCCGTCGATGAGGACTCGGCCTTCCGTCGGGTCGTAGAAGCGCGTGATCAGTTTCGCCAGCGTCGACTTGCCGGCACCGGTGGATCCGACGAAGGCCACCGTCTCGCCGGGGGCGATGCGCAAGTCGACGCCATGGATCACCGGCACTGCCGGGTCGTAGCCGAACGACACGTGCTCGAAGACGATCTCGCCGTCGATGTCCGGCAGCTCGATCGCATCGGCTGACTCGGGTACCTCGGGAGGGGTCTCGAGCAGCCCGCGCAGCTTGAACACGGACGCTTGACCCTGCTGGTAGGTGTTGTACTGCTGCACGAGGAGCTGGATGGGTGCGAGGAAGCGGTTCAAATACAAGAAGAAACCCACCAGCACCCCGAGCGACAAGCTCCCGCGCAGCACCATGTCGCCGCCGATGCCGAGCAGCGCACCTTGGCCGAGCACACCGAGCATCTGGGTGCCCGGCCCGTAGACGGCGTTGATCTGGGCGGTGTAGTCGTTGGCATCGCGGTACTCGCCGACGACGTTGCGGTGGTGGATGACGTTCTGGCGCTGGCGGTTGTGAGCGGTGACGATGCGGACGCCGTGCAGGCTCTCGGAGAGGTCGGCGAGGACGTTGGCGATGCCGTCGCGCACCTTGTCGTAGCCCCGCTCCGAAGCGATCCGGAACCACAGCGACATCACCGTGAGGATCGGGATGATCAGCACGACGGTGATGAACGCCAGCCGCACGTTCCAGGTGAACAAGCGGATCGTGATCACGACCATGGTGAGGCCCTGAATGGCGAACTGAGCGAGACCGTCCTGCAGCAGTTGCTGGAGGTTCTCGATGTCGCTCGTCATGCGGCTCATGATGACGCCGGCCTTCTCCGCCGTGAAGAAACCCAACGACAGCCGCTGCAAATGCGTGAACACCTTGACACGCAGGTCGTTCATGACCCAGGCGGCGAGGCGACCGGTGACCTTCACCTGCGCCCGCTGGGCGAGGGCGCTGATGACGACGGCCACGAGGTAGACGGCGGCCGCCACGACCACGACGGTGAGGCTGTCGTGCGGGCGGGTCATCCCGTGGTCGATGGCGTACTCGGTGATCGACGGCCCTGCCTGGGTGGCGACGGCGATGACGACGACGAGGATGGCCGCCAGCCAGAGCATGCCCGGGTACTGGGTGAGCAGTCGCCAGAGCGTGAGGCGGCGCTGTTCATCGGCCGACGGGAGCTGGGAGAAGGAGAGGGTGGGGTCGGGGTGGGTGGTTTCTTCGGCGAGGAGCTGGTCGACTCCGGCCTGCAGCTCAGAGGGGATGCCGCCGAAGGGAAGACCCGGCGCCGCCCCCGGCCGTCCCATCGGCGCTCCGCCGCCGCCGAACATCATGAGAGGAGACCGCCCGGCATCGTCGGAGGCGCCAGGTCTCGCGTCGGCGTCGGCCTGAAGGAGGCCGTGGCGGGCTGGGCGCGGAGGAGCTCGGCCTCGGCTTCGGCCTCGGCGTCCACCTGAGCGAGCACTTCGGCGTAGAGAGGAGAAGTCTCGAGCAGCTCGGCATGGGTGCCGTCGGCGACGACACGCCCACCCTCGAGCAGGATGACACGGTCGGCGAGGCTGATGGTGGAGAGGCGGTGGGCGATGACGAGCGTCGTGCGCCCTTCCATGAGCTGGCGGAGGGCGTCGTGGATCTGCTGCTCGACCTGGACGTCGATAGCGCTCGTGGCGTCGTCGAGGATGAGCACGGGCGGGTTGACGAGCAGTGTGCGTGCGATGGCGATGCGCTGGCGCTGGCCGCCGGAGAGGGTGTAGCCCCGCTCGCCGACGACGGTGTCGTAGCCGAGGGGCAGCTCCAGGATGAACTCGTGAGCGCCGGCGGCGCGGGCGGCCGCTTCGACGTCGGCGAGATCGGCCGTCGGGCGCCCATAAGCGATGTTGTCCCGGATCGAGACGGAGAACAGGAACGGCTCATCGAGCACGACGCCGACGTGGGCCCGCAAGCTCTCGACCGTCACGTCCCGCACGTCGTGGCCGTCGATCCGCACGGCGCCGCCCGTGACGTCGTAGGCGCGGGTGAGCAGGCGCGCCACCGTCGACTTGCCGGAGCCGGTGCGGCCGACGAGGGCAACGGTCTCGCCGGCGTCGAGATGCAGGTCGAAACCCGCCAGCACGAGCGGCCGATCCTCGCCCGGGTAGGCGAAGTCGACGTGATCGAAGGTGACATCGCCGGTGCAGTCGACGAGGTCGACGGCGCCGGGCCGGTCGACGATCTCGGAGCGCTCGTCGAGGATCTCGTAGATGCGCGAGGCAGAGGCTGCCGCACGCTGGCCCATCATGATGAGCATGCCGAGCATCATGAACGGCGCCTGCATCATGAGGAGATAGACGTTGAAGGCGAGAATGTTGCCGACGTCACGGGGGTTGTGGATCACCATCCAACCGCCGAAGAGAAGCACGAGCACGAGACCGATCTGCGGGAGGTTCTGGATGGCCGGGGTCCAGCGGGCCCGCAGGTCGGCGTCTTTGACGTAGCCCCACTGGACTTTCGTGGCCGCCCGCGACAGCGCCTTCAGCTGCTGGTCCTCGGCGGCGAACGACTTGACGACGCGCACGCCGTTCACGTTCTCGTCCACGATCGTGGCGACGTCGGCGAGCCGGGACTGGATGAGCCAGGACACCGGGAAGAGCGACTTTCGCATCTGCACGCCGACGAGGTAGACGAAGGGCATCGTCACCATCGAGATGAGGGCGAGCGGGACGTTGATCGACAGCATGAACCCGAAGGCCACGAGGGCGATCGAGCACTGCACGAGGATGAGCGGCGCGAACGTCATGTACATCTGCACCGAGCGGATGTCGGAGTTCGCCCGCGAGATGAGCTGACCTGACTGCACTCGGTCGTAGAACGAGAACGACATCTTCGTGAGGTGCTCGTAGATGATGTTTCGGAAGTCGAATTCGATCCGGTACGCCGTCTTGTAGAGGAACAGCCGCGAGATGTACCCCGTGACGCCGGCGACGGTGGCCAGGCCGAGGATCCACCACACGTAGAAGTGGAGGGGCACGGTGTGCGCCTGGATCGAGTTGGCGACGGCTTTGTTCAGCAGGTCCGGGACCGTCACCTGGAGCACGAGGCCGACGAACGAGAGGATGATCGCCGTCAGGAACCCGACCTTGTGCGTAGCGGCGATCGGCCACGCACGGCGCATCCAGCTCTTCGATGCGTCCGGGTCGATGGTGGACTTCGGAGCGGCGTACTTCGACTTCACCGCCATGGGGACGAAGTCCGAGCCGGCGTTCTGGGGATGGGCGCGGCCGTTGCTGCCGGCGTGCACGACGCGGTGGGCGCCGCCGGCGAGTGTGCCGCTGCCCGCGGGCGTGCCGTTGCCGCCGGCGTGGGCGCCGCCGGCGGCGGGACGCGAGTCAGAGGCCTCCGGGAGCGGCTGGTCGGGCGCGGCGGGAGAGCTGGCGCCGTTACGCGTGAGCCTCATCGAGCGGCGAGCTTCGCATGTCGAACGTTGATGAGCGCCTTGCCCCACAGGGCCAGGGCGCCGATGGCCTGGGCCGACTCCGCCTCGTCATCGAGGTAGCCGGCGATGGCGACGAGGCGGGCGTCCACGGCGTCATCGGCTGCCTTCAGCACTGCCCGACCTTGCTCCGTGATGCCATGAGTGACCTGCCGCCGGTCGTCCTCGGCGTGGCTCCGAACGACAAGGCCCCTGCTCACCAGCCCATCGACGACGGCCGTGATGCTCGGCCGGCGGACGTCGAGGCGAGCCGCCAGCGAGGATGGGAGGGACATCTCCTCGCTGAGCAAGCCGAGGACGCGGTACTGCGAGAGCGACAGATCGCTCTCGGCCAGGCTCATCTCCACCTGGCGGGCGATCCAGGCAGCGATGCGGCCGGCGCCGAGGGCGTTTCGCTCGGCTCGCTCGGCTACTTGTTCGGCTTCCATATAGTTAGCGTACCGAATCATTAGGCGTCGTGACGCGCTTTGTCTTCCGGTCACGATGCGCGCGCGAACCACTACAGTCAGCGTTCACGAGGGCCGATAAACGGGGTATGACTCGCGGCCGTGTACTTCGTCGAATCGTCCGCTCGGCGACGCTCGCCGCCCTGGTGACGGTCGGTGTCACGGCCAGCATGCTCGGAGCCGCCACCACGGCGGGTGCCGTCGTGCTCCCGCGAGGCGTGAAGATGACCCTTCCGCACTCGGTCGCTCCCAGCCCGGACTTCATGAGCTCCGGCGATTGCGGCGTCGCTCAGCCCAACGACAGCGCCACCTGCAACGCGCTGATTCTTCGTGCCATCGCGAACGCCCGCAAGACCGAGCCGCTGGCTGCGATCCCCGGAAGCTTCAACTTGAAGGCCTTCGACAAGCTCAGCGCGGTCGAGCAGATCTTCGCCATCGCCGACATCGAGCGGACGGCCCGCGGGCTTCCTCCCATGGCCGGAATCACCGCCCAGCTGGACGCGATCGCGGCCAAGGGTGCCTCCGGCCAGACGGACCCGAGCACCTCGCTCCCGCTGCACCTCACGACCGGTGGCAAGGCCACGGCCTACGGCTCGAACTGGGCCGAAGGCACCGCCAATGCACTGGGAGCCGACTACTTCTGGATGTACGACGACGGCCTCAACTCGCCGAACTCGTCCTGCACGAAGTCGAACGCAGCCGCATGCTGGGGCCATCGAAAGAACGTCCTGTTCGACTGGGAGAACTCCAACTTCTGCCCAGCGGGCTCCAAGATCAACATTCTCATGGGCGTGGGCGAGGCAACCTCGAAGGTCGAATTCAGCCCGTCGATCACCGAGATCTTCGTCAACGACTGCGGCGCACTGCCGACGGACATGGTGTTCACCTGGCCGGATGTGCAGAAGCTGGTGTTCGGGCACTGAGCTGCGAGAGGACCGGGCCCGACGGTCTGGTCCGATTCGCCCCTGGCGGAGGGGGCGGAGCAGCTCGGTGTCGAGGGCTCGCTCGGCGAGAGGCAAGCGCGGGAACCGGATACGGGTCGACTTTGGCGGCATAGCGACCTGTGTGTAGTACGGGCCCCTGGCCGAGCGAGCACCCGCCGCGAGCGGGGGTTGTGCGAACTCGGCACAGCCCCCGCTCGTCGAGCGGGCCGCGGCCCGCGGCCCGCGGCCCGCGGTTCCGCCATGGTCTCGACGTGCGCCGGCGCTCAGTCCGGGACGGTGAGCGAGGCGGGGCACGAAGGCGCCTCGCCATCGGGTTCCGCGGCCACCCAGGCGCCGAGCTCCGAGGCGGCCGCCGACGCACAACCGGCCTCGATCGGCTCCAGTCCGGAAAGCACCTCGTCGGCGATCTCCGTGAGGACGTCGAGCTGCTCCGACGTCATCGCCGACAGAAACCAACGCCTCACCTGCTCCACATGCAGCGGAGCCGCCGCTTCGATGGCCGATCGGCCGGCGTCGGTCAGGGCGACGAACGCGCCCCGACTGTCGGAGGGGCACTCCTGTCGCTCGACGAGGCCTCGCCGCTCCATGCGAGTGAGGTGGTGGGAGAGACGGCTCTTCTCCCACTCGGCGAGACCGCTGAGCTCGAATGGCCGCAACCGGCCCTCGGGGGCTTCGGACAGGTGGACGAGCACGGCGTAATCGGCGTGCGACAGCCCGGTCGCCTGCTGCAGCTCCTTGCCGAGCACCCGTTGAAGCTGCACCTGCATGGCGAGGAAGCGCCGCCAGGCTCGATCCTCACGCTCGTTCAGCCACCCGGTCGGCGGAGCACAGGCGGCCGCTGGCGGACCGAGGTTCGTCTCGGCGTCGTCCTCGATCATGCGTGCCAGCATACCGACGCCGGGCGCGTTGTTGACGCATCAACCTTCACGTCTGCTGTTGCTCCGGCGCTCTCGAATCGGCTAGCCGAGATATCCGCTGTTCGGGATGGGGTACGGGATCGTGGCGTCGCCGCAGTTGTGTGGCGTCGGCAGCCCGAGGCCGTCCTTGGTGAGGGTGTCGATGGCGCACACCGCCCAGGCGAAGTTGTACCCGTCGTTGCCGATCGAGAACGAGAAACTCAACACGTCCGTCACGACCCCAGTCGTTGGGTCCACGGACTTGTGCACGTTGAAGGCGTACCGCTTGATCTCCGTCGGCGGCGGCGGCTCCTCCTTGGCGTTGAGGCTGAGGCCCAGGTACGAGTAGAGGTACTTCGCCTCCTCCTGGGTGGCGTCGGCTGGCGGGAAATACGTCGTCAGCGTGAACTTCATGGTGCACGTCGGGCGAGCGCACGCCGGCGCCTTCGTGGGGTTGTACGTGGTGGCCACCGAGACGTACACCTCCTCGGTGTTCGAGGTCGCCACCGTGCGTGCCCCAGGCGCCGAACTGGCAAGCACCGTGACGAAATACTTCGTGGCGGACGAGGGGGTGCGATCGAAGCTGAACGACGCCTTGCCGCCCGAGAGCTTGAGCGTCTCGCTCGTCAGGACCTTGGCGGGGCTCGTGAAGGGGAACCAGGTCCCTTCGAGCTCGAGCAGCGGGCTCCCGGTCAACCCGGAAACGCTGCCCGACACCTTGGCGAGGTCGTAGTTGTCGGTGGCGTACTTGTAGAGGACGAGCGTGTCCCCCGACACTTTCGGGAACGTGCTCGAGACCGTGAGGCTTGCCGCCCCGGTCGCCGGCCGGGCCGGCGCCGCTCCGGCGGCCGTGGACCAGGTGAAGCTCGCGACCGCCACGCCGGCGAGCGCCAGTGCCCCCCGGCGCCACGGCGTGCGGGACCTGCCATCATCGCTTCGATGTGCCCTCATGTGACCTCCCCGTGTGCGATCTTTGGATCTTAGGCCCGCCGGCGCGGACGATTCGCTGTTCCTTTGAACCAGATCCGCTGATAGTCGCGGCTCTGCGGATGAACGAGAGAGGCGATGAGAGCGACCTCGAACAGCAGGTTGAACAGGCTGACAGCAAGGACGCGGTATCGCACGAACACGTACAGCTGCAACACGACCGGGATGAAGGCAACGACGAGACCGAGCCGGTAACCGAGCTTCCGGGAGTTGGCGATCCCGAGGGCGGCGGCGACCTGGCCGACGAACACGAAGACCCACAGAAACGTGATGATCAAGACCGACAGGCTGCCGGCACCCACCGGCAAGAACCCGCCCGACAGCACGAGTTGCAGCAGTTCGAACACGGCGTTCGTGTAGAGCAGGATCTGGGCGAGCTGCAGCGTTTGCGGCTGCCCGGCGTTGTACCAGCGATCGAGCTGCATGCCTCAGTCTGTCAGCTGGGCGAGAACGCGGCTGGGCACCGGCGGGCACGAGGGCTGCAACGTCACACATCAATGGTGGCGTAGGGTTGTCATCTGGCGGGCGTTCTTCACCGTTCTGGTGGGCGAGGAGATGAGATGCAGGAATTCACAGCTGGCGGCACGGATTCCGAAGCGGTCCGAGTTCTCCAGGCGCACCTGTCGGCGATGGCCGCCGCCGCCCTCGTCATTGAAGACGTTCTTGGCACCTGGGCGCAGAAATGGTGTCAAAGCTCCATAGAAACCGCCGTCGCCGGCGACGTCCACCGCACCCAAACACTCGAGTCGGCAGGCTCCTATCCCCAGCTGCTGGATGAAGCAGCCCAGTTGACGGGAGAGCTGCCCGCCCGTATCGCCGACGGACTTCGGAAGACTGCGTGGCGCCACTTGTACGTCAACCCGCACGCGACCGGCTCCGGTCGGATCATGGCGGATCTTGATTACGGGATTTGGCAGGAGAGTGGCTATAAAATCCCACCAGCGTACGAACAAACTGTCGTCAAGGAGTTCGGCCGAGTGACCCAGTTGTTGCGGAAATACGGCTACCGCCCGGAATTCGGCGCATACGGCCCGAAATTCCGGCACGCTGCTCCCACCGACGGAATCGGGCCGATGGAGACCTATTACCGCCTTGCCATCCGGCTGCCCGACCTTGTCACGGCGGCGGATCTTGGTCGTCGCACCGCCTCGGGCGGCTCGCAGGGGTCGTCGTGGGACCGGTAGGCCTGGCGGACCGGGACGGCTGAGCGGGTGTCGCGGAAGCACCGCAGGGGACCGTTGGCGGCCATTCGGCGTCTGACCAAGCCGGTGCGCCGCCGGCACCACCATGCGCGCCGCCGGCGTGCACTCGATCGTCACCGCCACGATGGCCTGGTCAGCGAGTTGCCGACGGAGCGTTTCGAGTTGGATGCAGCGAGCCGCCGGGCGCTCGGCCTCTACGCCGGCACGCCCGAAGCACCGCCGGCGCCGGAGTCGTCGTCGATGCACGACGCGCGGCCGGCGCCGGAGAGCCGGTTCGGGGACCCTGGCCTCCTCGCCGGCGCTTCATGCCTACCGGACCTGCCAGCTGAGGCCTTCAGGGCAGCGGTCGCACACGGCGCCGATACCTCGCCAGCGGGATCGACCGAGCTCGTGTCCTGGGATTCACTCCCGGCGGTCGACGACCCGACCGCACCGAACGCCCTCGACGAGGTTGCGTGGGCGACCAGTACGCACGTCGGAGCGACGCGATCGCCCGCAGACCGGCTGCCGGCACCCCTGTTGCCGTCGGCGGCGGACCCCGAGGAGGGCGTCGTCACCGCTACCGTCCTCGAGCCCCTCGCCGGCCGTGAGGGCTTCGGCGAACTGGAATCGCCTCAGTCGTAGTCGCGAGTCGGTAAGCTGGTGAGGAGCAGCGGATCCGCTGGTCGCCCCTCTTCCCCTGGGTTTCTTACTGACATGATTTCGCGCTCCGATCTCCGCAACCTCGCCATCGTCGCCCACGTCGACCACGGCAAGACCACTCTCGTCGACGGCATGCTGTGGCAGTCCGGTGTCTTCCGGGCCAATCAGGAGGTCAACGTGCGGGTCATGGACTCGATGGACCTCGAACGTGAGAAGGGCATCACGATCCTCGCCAAGAACACGGCGGTGCGCCATGGCGGGATGAAGCTCAACATCGTGGACACGCCCGGCCACGCCGATTTCGGCGGCGAGGTGGAGCGGGCGCTTGCCATGGTCGACGGCGTGCTGCTGCTCGTGGACGCCAGCGAGGGCCCGCTGCCGCAGACGCGTTTCGTGCTGCGCAAGGCACTCGCCCTCGAACTGCCGGTCGTGCTCGTGATCAACAAGATCGACCGGCCCGACGCTCGGCCGAAGGAAGTTCTCGACGAGGTGTACGAGCTGTTCCTCGACCTCGATGCGACCGAAGCACAGATCGAGTTTCCCATCGTCTACTGCAATGCGAAGGCGGCCCGAGCCTCCCTCGACGTCGCGACGGAAGGCACCGATCTCGAGCCGTTGTTCGAGACCATTCGGAACCACATCCCGGCGCCGACGTTCGACCCCGATCACCCGTTCCAGGCGCTCGTCACCAACCTCGACGCCTCGCCGTACGTGGGACGCCTCGCCCTCTGCCGCGCGCTGCACGGTTCGTTGCGCCGCGGGCAGCAGGTGGCATGGTGCCGACATGACGGCACGATCCAGAACGTTCGGATCACGGAGCTGTACGTCACCGAGGGCCTCGAGCGCATCGACGCCGACGAGGTCGGGCCCGGCGACATCTTCGCTGTCGCAGGCCTGGCCGACGTCACGATCGGCGAGACTCTGGCGGACCCCGACGACCCGCGTCCGCTGCCGGTGCTCACCGTCGACGAGCCGAGCCTGTCGATGACCGTCGGGATCAACACGTCGCCCCTGGCCGGACGCGACGGCACGAAGCTCACGGCCCGCCTGCTGAAGAACCGCCTCGACGCAGAGCTCGTGGGCAACGTCTCGCTGCGGGTCTTCCCGACCGAGCGCCCCGACGCCTGGGAGGTGCAGGGCCGCGGGGAGCTCCAGCTGGCGGTGCTCGTGGAGGTGTTGCGGCGGGAGGGCTTCGAAGTGACAGTCGGCAAGCCACAAGTGGTCACACGTGTGATCGACGGCAAGCTGCACGAGCCGGTCGAGCACGTGTCCATCGATGTGCCGGAGGACTACCTCGGCGTCGTCACCCAGCTCGTGGCGGTGCGCAAGGGACGCCTCGAGCAGATGGTGAACCACGGGACCGGCTGGGCGCGACTCGAGTACGTCGTGCCGGCGCGGGCGCTCATCGGCTTTCGCACCGAGTTCCTCACCGAGACGCGGGGGACCGGGATCCTTCACCATGTGTTCGAGCGTTTCGAACCGTGGTTCGGCGACTTGCGCATGCGGCCGACGGGGTCGCTCGTCGCCGACCGCACGGGCGTGACGACGATGTACTCGTTGTTCAGCCTGCAGGACCGAGGCGCCCTCTTCGTCGCCCCGGGCGTCGAGGTGTACGAAGGGATGATCGTCGGGGAGAACGTCCGTTCCGAGGACATGGACGTGAACCCCACACGGGAGCGCAAGGTCACCAACGTGCGGTCGTCGACGGCCGAGGAGCTCGTGCGGCTCATCCCGCCGCGGCACCTGTCTCTCGAGCAAGCGCTCGAGTTCATCCGCGAGGACGAGTGCGTGGAGGTGACGCCGAACCGCGTGCGGCTGCGCAAGACGACCCTCGACCAGCAGTCCCGCGGCCGGGCGACCGCACAGGCCAAGCGGGCGCGGCTCTCGGCGGCGGCTCACGGCTGAGCTTCGGTAGCGTCGGCTCGTTCGACACAAGGACCTGGAAGTTGCGATGCTGGACCGGCGGCCCAGATCCCGCCGCCCAGGTCCCAACTGTTGAGGAGCCCGCGCCGTGAGCAACGAGTACCCCTACGCCGAGCGCTTCGGCGTCAACCGAGTCCTGCCCGAGGAGGGTCGCCCGCGGGCCGAAGTGCTGGCCGAGCTGCGGGAGATGGCCCAGCTCGAGGACCGCTCCTGGGAGTCGGGTCGCTGCTCGGGCACGATGTACTGCGGCGACCACGACCACTACGACTTCATGAACGAGGCATTCGGCCTGTTCTCGCATGTCAACGCGTTGCAGAGGGACATCTGCCCGAGCCAGACGCGATTCGAGGGCGAGATCATCGCCATGGCGCTGGACCTCATGCACGCCTCCGCAGTGGACGGGACGACACCCGCCGGCCTCGTGACGACGGGAGGGACCGGCTCCATCCTGCACGCCGTGCTGTCCTACCGGGACTGGGCGGCGTCTCGCGGTGTGACGCGACCGAATCTCATCAAGCCCGAAACAGCCCATCCGGCATTCGACAAGGCCTGCCACCTGTTCGGCGTCGAATTGCGGCGAGCGCCCGTCGACCCGGTGACCACACAGGCCGACCTCGGATGGATCGCCGATCACATCGATTCGCAGACGGTCGCTCTCGTCGGCTCGGCATGCAACTACGGCTACGGCACGATCGACCCGATCGCCGAGATGGGTGCGCTCGCTCTCGAGCGCGCCGTCGGGCTGCATGTCGACGGGTGCCTCGGCGGCTGGATCCTGCCGTTCGGGGAGGAGCTCGGTTACGACATCCCGGCGTTCGACTTCCGTGTGCCGGGAGTGACGTCGATCTCGGCGGACACGCACAAGTACGGCTATTCGCTGAAGGGGACCTCGACGCTGCTCTTTCGCGACAAAGCGCAGCGAAACTCCCAGTACTTCTTCCTCACTGACTGGACCGGCGGGAAGTACTGCTCCCCGGGGATGGAAGGGTCCCGCTCCGGCGGGCTGCTGGCGGCGGCCTGGGCATCGATGGTGCAACTCGGTCGGTCGGGGTATCGGACGTATGCGCAGTCGATCTTCTCGACCGCGTCGGCGATGAAGGAGGCCGTTGCTTCGCACCCATCACTCCGCTTCCTCGGCAACCCGACGTTCCTGTTCAGCTTCACCTCCGACGACTTCGACGTGTATCACATCAACGATTTCATGCGGAGGCGGGGCTGGCGGTTCAACGGGCAGCAGTACCCGAACGCGCTGCACATGGCGGTGACGCGACCGCAGACGGCGCCCGGAGTTGCCGAGAGCTTTGCCACCGACCTGGCCGAGGCGGTTGCCTATGCCGTCGAGCAGCATGCAGCCGGCGCCGTGCCGGCGTCGAGCGCGATCTACGGCGGCGTGGCCGGCGGCATGACCGACGAGGCAGACGAGTTCATCCGGATGGTCATGGCCGAGATGATGGATCGGCACCAGGCGGTTCCTGCGGAGCCGGCTACGGGCGCGACGGCGACGCCCGGCGTGCCGGCCTCGGCGTCATGAATCTGGAAGGTCCCGCCGAGCTCCGGTCGTCTCGCGCCGATCGCTATGTGCTGGCCGTCGACCTTGGGACAGGTGGGCCGAAGATCGGCTTCGTATCCCTGGCGGGAAAGGTCGCCTGGCAGGACCACGTGAAGATCGAGACGCGCTGGATCGGCTCCGCCGGGGCCGTGCAGGATGCGGGCGAGTGGTGGGCGGCCATCTGCGACGCCACTCGGCGAGGGCTCGGGTCCGGCGCCGTCGTGGCCGAGTCGGTCGTGGCCGTGTGCGTGACGGGACTGTGGGCGAGCACTGTTCCCGTCGATGAGGCGGGCGAGCCGGTTGGGGACGCCCAGCTGTGGATGGACAGCAGAGGCGGGCGATACTCGAAGAAGGTCATCGGCGGCCCGGTCGCCGGCTACGCACCCAGGCCGGCGATGCAGTGGATCCGGCGCTCGGGCGGTGCGCCGTCGTCCAGCGGGGCCGATCCCATCGGCCACATCCTGTACCTGCTCAACGATGAGCCGGATGTGGCTGGGCGTGCGCGGTGGTTCCTCGAGCCGATCGACTACTTGTCGATGCGCTTCACGGGTGTTGCGGCGGCATCGCACGCGTCCATGACGGCGGCGTGGCTGACGGACAACCGCCGGCTCGACGTGCTCGAGTACGACCCCGTGCTGGTCGAGTTGGCGACGCTCGAGTCGGTCGTCTCGAAGCTGCCTCCGCTGCACGCGACGGGGTCGGTCATCGGCACGGTGCAGCCGTCTGTCGCGGCCAGTCTCGGCCTGCCGGAAGGGGTTCGTGTGGTCACGGCCGTGCCCGACCTGCACTCGGCGGCTTGTGGGGCGGGCGCAGTCACGGACTACTCGACGCACTTGGCGATCTCGACGAGCGCCTGGATCGGGGCTCCGATTCCCAACAAGAAGACCGACGCGGTCCGGCAGGTCGCAGCCGTTCCCGGTTTGACGGCCGATCGGTACCTCATCGCCAACAATCATGAGACGGGCGGTCTCTGCCTGCAGTGGATGCGAGACAAGGTGCTCGGGTCGTCGGCGCCTTTTCCGGAGATCATCGCCGAGGCGGAAGCGTCGCCGGCGGGGGCCGGCAGTGTCATCTTCACGCCGTGGCTCAACGGGGAGCGATCGCCGGTCGACGACCGGCGCGCTCGAGGCGGATGGCACAACTTGTCGTTGTCTTCGGGTCGGGCCGACATGATCCGGGCCGTTCTCGAGGGCGTGGCGTTCAACAACCGGTGGCTGCTCGATGCCTGCGATCGATTCGCCCGCCGGCGGTTGGATCCCATCAGGATGATCGGTGGCGGGGCGCAGTCGGAGCTGTGGTGCCAGATCCACGCCGACGTCATGGACCGCACGATCGAGCGTGTGGCGGAGCCGCTGCACGCCGGCATCCGCGGCGCGGCGTTGTTTGCCTCCATGTCACTCGGAGCGGTGGACGCCGGCGAGCTGCGGGACCTGGTCGAGGTGGACGGGCACTACGAGCCGAATCGTGCGAATCGTGCCGAGTACGACCGGTTGTACGACGAGTTCCCGAAGCTGTACAAGATTCAGCGCTCGATGTTCAAGCGCCTGAACGGGGCGCCGGCACAGCCGTAGGCGCGTCGCGTAGCCGCGACGGCGGCCTCGCCCCCGGGGGCCGCTGCTTGACCGGCTTGGCTTGGCTTGGCTTCGCTCGCCCTACCCGGTTACGCCCGCCCGGCGCCGGCCGATAGCCTTCGCGCCTCACTCGAGCTGCAGGCGCCCCTGCTCCTGGCCGGGATCGGGTTCGGCCCCGCCGGCGGTGGGCGCCGGTGGCCCCGACGGTCCCGGTCGTCGTCGTCCCGCCCTCGGTGCTCGGGCCTGCGTGCCCGGCGCAGAGGTGTCAGCCGGCGGCCGGCGTGGTGCCACCCAGCGCCAGTGGCCCGGCCCGCCCTCGATGCGGTAGCCC